>JACKOX010000013.1 GCA_024233975.1 Rhodanobacteraceae bacterium | reverse complement strand
AATTCTGATTGCTGAGCATTTATCAGCTATCCCGCCGTCCACGCGGCCTTATCTTTGCGGTCATCCGCCGCCACGGTGAGCGGGCCTTCTGCGGGAGCAGGGCTTCGCCGAACAGGGCGCTGCCGACGGTTTCGAATTTGAGTCCGACCTTGGCGACCTGCTCTTCGTTGAGGTCGCGCACCACTAGCACGGCCTGTCCCAGGCGGATGCGGTCGCCGACCTGCGGCGTGCCGTCGTAGCGGCGGGCGAACAGGTCGGCAGCGCTGCGCTCGGCGTGACGTGGCGGCACGGCGAGGTCGTAGAACTCGGCCAGCGCACCCAGCGGCACGTCGCCATCGAAGGTGAATTCGCCGAAAACCTCGCGCTCGGCCTCGCGCGCCTCGGTGGGTTCGGCGAACAGCCAGTCCAGCCGCACCACGCGATCCGGCGGTGCGAGGAAATAGGCGTAGTCCTCGGCTTCCAGCTCGCCGGCCTGCTCGGGCGTCAGCACGGTTTCGCGACGCACTACCAGCGCCGGTCGCGCCCAACCCGGCATGCGGCTGCCGCGTAGCACGGCGCTGTCGTTTGCCACGCGATAGCCGACCATTTCGTATTCCAGCTGGCCGGGCAGATCGAGTTCGATGCGTCGCGATGGCGGATCGCGACGCGGCAGCGCCACGCGGAAGAAGTTGGCGGCGGCGGTGAGGCTCCAACCCTGCACCAGCAGCGAGGCCAGCACCACCACGAAGGCCACGTTGAAATAGGTCTCGGCGTTGGGCAGACCAACCAGCATCGGGATCGACGCAAGGAAAATGCCGACCGCACCACGCAGGCCAACCCAGCTCACGAAGCCGAGCTCGCCGCGACGGAACCTGAACGGCGCCAGGCATAGCAGCACGGCAACCGGCCGGGCCACGAACATCAGCACCGCCGCCACGCCCAGCGCGGGCCACAACAGCGACAACAAGCTGGACGGTGTGATCAGCAGACCCAGCACCAGGAACATCACCAGCTGCGCCAGCCAAGTGGCAGCGTCCTGCACGCTCAGCACGTTGGCGAAGGCGCGCACCGGCCGGTTGCCAACGACAAGGCCGGCGAGATACACGGCGAGGAAGCCACTGCCACCGAGCAGGCCGGTCAATCCGAACAAAGCCACCGCGCCCGACACCGCCAGCAGCGGATGCAGGCCAGCCGGCAACGCCAGCCGGTTGAGCGCAGCAGCAATCGCACGGCCACCGATGCCGCCCAGCGCGCCACCGATCACGATCTGCTTGGCGAGCGAGATGAACATGTCGCCCACGCCCATCTCGCCGTGGCTGGCGATCCACGCCACCAGCAGCACGGTAAGGAACACGGCGAAGGGATCGTTGCTGCCGGATTCGATTTCCAGCGTGGCGCCGACTCGTTTCTGCAAATGCAGACCGCCGGCACGCAACAGGAAGAACACCGCCGCAGCGTCCGTCGAAGCGACGATCGCGCCGATCAACAGGCCGGCCGGCCAGCTGAGGCCAAGCAGGAAATGGGCGGCGGTACCGGCAATGAGCGTGGTGATGACAACGCCCAGCGTTGCCAGCAGGCCCGCCGGCGCCAGCGCACCACGGAAACTGGCCACCTTGGTGCGCAGACCGCCATCGAACAGGATTACCGCCAGCGCCAGCGAACCGAGGAAATAGGTCAGCCGGTAGTTGTTGAAGCTGATACCAAAACCGTCCTCGCCGAGGCCCATGCCGATCAGCAGGAACACCAGCAGCAAGGGCGCGCCAAAGCGCGTCGCGATCAGGCTGGAGGCGATGCCCACCAGGATCAGAAGCGCGCCGCCGAGCAGCAGCCAGTTGCTGAAGTCCAGCTGTTCCATGCCGTCTTCGATGCCGTCCCTAGTGAGCGTAGATGGACTTGATCATAAAGCAGCAACCGGTGAATGCATGACGCCGCCATGCCTTTATCAATTTTTCGGCGCCCGCCTGCCGGTTTACCGGGATTCACAGAATGGCGGCAACAAATCTGCAACAATCAGTACGCCACCGTCCGGACTCCCTCGCCGCGATCGTGGCGTCCCTCCTCCGGAAACGATGGTCCCCACATGAAGCACCTGATCTCAACCCTGCTGCTCGCAGCGCTCGGCGCTGTCGCCGTTCCCGCGTCTGCCGAAGGCCTCGATATCGAAGTGAGCGGCATCGGCGATGCGCCCATCGCCGGCCTCAAGCTCTACTCCAGCCGCTTCAGTTATCCCGACCAACCACGACTGACCGAGCGCTCTGGCGTTTACGATGGCAACGCTGAGTTCCACTTTGACGACCTCGCCCCCGGCGACTATGCCGTGGTGGTCTGGGCGGACAAGAACGAAAACGGCGAGTTCGACCGCAGCATGTTCGGCAATCCCAAGGAGAGCTACATGTTCTCCAACAACGTCCACGAGGACGAACCCAACTGGGATGCGGTGCGCTTCACCATCGGCGGCGAACGCACGCAGCTGAAGCTGGTGGTCAGCAAGCCCTGACGTTCAGCGCTTTGCGCCGCGATCCAGCTGGCGCTAGCCGATGGCTTCGCCGAGGTGGCTGGCGTCGATGCGGCCCGCGCCGGCGAGGTCGGCAGTCGTCTGCGCGATGCGCAAAATGCGGTGCGTGCTTCGCGCGGATAGTCGCAGGCGTTCGATGGCGCCCTCCACGAGCGACTGTGCGGCTGGGCCTAAATGGCAATGCCTCTGCGCTGCGCTCGTTCGAGACCTTCTCGCGCGACGTTCGTGCCGCGCGCGCGAGAATTCGCACGCCAACGCGGCTATCTGGCCGCAGTGCGAATGCGCGAATCTCCCTAGGCGGCATCAACTCGCGGCACGTTGACGTGCAGGTCAATGCGATCCAGCAGCGGCCCGAGATGCGGCCCCGATGGCGCGCAATCTGCTCGGCACTGGCAGCAGCAACGACCATCGGCTTCGCCGGCATATCCGACGGACATGGATTCATCGCGGCAACGAGCTGGAAGCGCGCAGGGAACTCCGCCTGCCGCGCCGCACGAGAAATGTGGATGTGCCCGGACTCCAGCAGCTCGCGCAGCTTCTTCCAGCACGCGCCTGTCCCATTCCGGGCGGTTCATCGAAAACAAAAACGCCGTTGTGCGCCAGCGATATTTCGCCCGGTCGCGGGTGCGAACCGCCTCCGACCAATGCCACGCCACTGGCCGTGTGATGCGGCGCGCGATACGGCGCTCGATGGAAGCGCGACAGATCCAGCGGCTGTCCGCTGATGGATGCAACGGCCGCGACTTCCAACGCTGCGGCATCATCCAGAGGCGGCAGGATGCCGGGCAACCTTTGCGCCAGCATGCTCTTGCCACTGCCCGGGGGCCGATCATCAGCAGCGAATGACTCCCAGCCGCCGCGATCTCCAGTGCGCGACGCGCCTGCGGCTGGCCGCGAACGTCGGCAAGATCGGGAACATCGGCTGCCGGCAATACAGCGCGCACATCACCGGCATTCTCCACGGCTTCGGGCAGCTGCTTGTCGCCTCGTAGAAACGCACAGACCTCCAGCAAGGTTCGAGCGGTCAACGTGCGCGCACCGCCGGCAACGGCAGCCTCACCGGCGTTGTGTCTTGGCAGGATCATGCCGCGATCCTGCCGTCCCGCAGCGAAGCACGGCTGGCAGCGCGCCGGTCACCTGGCAGCAGCTCGCCAGTCAGCGCCAGCTCGCCAACGAATTGCAGTCATTGAGCGCGGCCACCGGAATCTGCCCACTGGCGGCGAGGATGCCCAGCGCAATCGGCAGGTCGTAGCGCAGGCCGTCTCTCCGGCAAGTCGGCCGGCGCGATTGATCGTTACCCGCTTCTCGCCGGAAATCGAGCTGCGCGCACTGGATCGCCGCTCGCACGCGATCCCTTCTTTCACGCACGCTGGCCTCAGGCAGCCCGACGATGGACATGCCCGGCAAACCGCCTGCGGATGCACTTCGACCTGCACGGCGGGCGCATCGACGCCCAGCTGCGCGCGGCTGTGGACCAGCGCGCCAGACTCATGGCAATTCCTGATGGGTGGCGGCTTGCGCGAAACCCGCGCCGCGAAAGAGAAACCTGCCGCCGACCGGCAGCAGGCGAGTTTGGATCAGCGCTTAGCGCGCGTCGTTTGGCGTTCAGCTCATCCAGGCGGTGTTCAAGATCCGCCACCATGCGCTCCAGCAAGTCGATCTTCTCGCGGGTGCGCAGCAGCACGGCGCGCTGGATGTCGAACTCCTCGCGACTGACCAGATCCAGGCGGCTCAATCCCGACTGCAGCGCAGCCTTGAAATTGCTGGTGAGCTCCTCGCGCGCGGCGCTGACGCCGGGCGGCACCATGGCGCTGAGTCGCTGGGCCAGGTCGTCGATGGTCTTGACGTTGATCATTCCTGCTTCCTTGAGGTTTGGCCACGTGCCGTGGCGGGCTGGACACAGTGTCCATCGCCGTATCGACGCGCGCAGTCGGCATCATCGGTAAAATGCGGTCAGACTTTTCCGAAACTCGCTGCCGACAGCGAGCCGAATGCCACGCCGACAGGAGCCGCTGCATGAAAATGGTGACCGCTATCATCAAGCCGTTCAAGCTCGACGACGTGCGCGAGGCGCTGTCGGAAGTCGGCGTCACCGGCATTACCGTCACCGAAGTGAAGGGTTTCGGGCGGCAGAAAGGCCATACCGAGCTTTATCGCGGTGCGGAATACGTGGTGGATTTCCTGCCCAAGCTGAAACTCGAAATCGCCATCGCCGACGACCAGGTGGAGCGCGCGGTGGAAGCCATCATGCAGGCGGCGGCCACGGGCAAGATCGGCGACGGCAAGATCTTCATCAGCGAGCTGGAGCGGGTGATCCGCATCCGTACCGGCGAAGTGGACGAAGACGCGCTGTAGTCGCTGCGACCATCGCTGCAGCGCAGCGAAACAAGCCATGCATCCGGACTGATCTGCCGGACTTGGCCGCCCAATAGATCATTTTCTGACCGAGCAAACAAGCCAGAAATTTTTGCTGTAGTGCAGCAATCCTCGTCATTTCGGCTTGCCATGCACTCACTCGGCCTCGGGATCCAGCCCCAAAAACCACCCCGCAGGACGCGGCCCCTCGCCGCCCTGACCGCCCTGCTGGCCACCGCTTCCCCGGCCTTTGCGGCTACCGCGGACAGCGGCGATACCGCCTGGATGCTGACCAGCATGGCGCTGGTACTGCTGATGACCATCCCGGGCCTGGCGCTGTTCTATGCCGGCATGGTTCGCAGCAAGAACGTGCTGTCGGTGATGATGCAGTGCTTCGCCATCGTCGCCCTGGTCAGCCTGCTCTGGGTGATCTACGGCTACAGCCTGGCCTTCGACGCCAGCGGCATGCTGGCCGGCGAACATGGCCTGCGCTCGCTGATCGGCGGTTTCGACAAGGCCTTCCTCGCCGGCGTCACCCGCGAGAGCCTGACCGGCACGATTCCGGAATCGGTGTTCGTCACCTTCCAGCTGACCTTCGCGGCGATCACGCCGGCGCTGATCGTCGGTGCCTTTGCCGAGCGCATGCGCTTCTCCGCACTACTGCTGTTCGTGGTCATCTGGTTCACCCTCGCCTACCTGCCGATCGCGCACATGACCTGGGCCGGCGACGGCGGCCTGTTCTGGGACTGGGGCGTGCTCGATTTCGCCGGTGGCACCGTGGTGCACATCAATGCCGGCATCGCGGGTCTGGTTGCCTGCCTGGTGATCGGCCCGCGCCGCGGCTTCCCCTCCACCGCCATGCCGCCGCACAACCTGACCTACACGCTGATCGGCGCCTCGCTGCTGTGGGTGGGCTGGTTTGGTTTCAACGCCGGATCGGCCGCTGGCGCCAACGCCAGCGCCGGCATGGCCATGCTGGTAACGCAGATCGCCACCGCCGCCGCTGCGCTTGCGTGGATGGCGGTGGAATGGGCCACGCATCGCAAACCGTCGGTGCTGGGCATTGCGTCCGGCGCCGTCGGCGGACTGGTTGCCATCACCCCAGCTGCAGGTACGGCCGGACCGATGGGGGCGATTGCCATCGGTGCCATCAGCGGCCTCGCCTGCTTCTTCTGCGCGACGCGACTCAAGTACTGGTTGCGCTACGACGATTCGCTCGATGTGTTCGGCGTGCACGGCATTGGCGGACTGGTTGGCGCCTTGCTCACCGGCGTATTCGCTGCAGAGTCGCTGGGCGGCGCAGGCCTCGCCGAGGGCGTCAGCATGGGCGGCCAGGTCTGGGTGCAGGCCAAGGCCGCGCTGATTACCTGCGTCTGGAGCGCGCTGGTGACCTGGGTCGCGCTGAAGCTGCTCGACGTCACCATCGGCCTGCGCATCAGCGCCGACGGCGAAACCGAAGGCCTCGACCTCAGCCTGCACGATGAACGCGGCTACAACCCGTAACGGCCCACCACGCGAACCCGAAATACCAAGGCACAGCGCATGAAAATGGTCACCGCCATCATCAAGCCGTTCAAGCTCGACGACGTTCGCGAAGCGCTGTCGGAAGTGGGCGTCACCGGCATCACCGTTGCCGAAGTGAAAGGCTTCGGTCGGCAGAAGGGCCATACCGAGCTGTATCGCGGCGCGGAATACGTGGTCGATTTCCTGCCCAAGCTGAAGCTCGATATCGCCGTCGGCGACGATCAGGTCGACCAGGTGGTGGACGCCATCATGCAGTCCGCCGTCACCGGCAAGATCGGAGACGGCAAGATCTTCATCCGCGACCTCGACCGCGTCATCCGTATCCGCACCGGCGAGATGGACGAGGACGCGCTGTAACCACGCCATAACCATCCGGAACGGCCGCCACGGCCTGATAGACTCGACGCGGGATCCAGTCGAGCCGGCTCGATGAACGACACCACCATCGTTACACCCGCCCAGCCCGATCCGTCCGCACCGGGCGGCGAGCGCGTCGGCGCCTGGCGCATCCTGCGCCGGCTCGGCGAAGGCGGCATGGGCGAGGTCCACCTCGCCGAACGCGCCGACGGGCATTTCGAACAGATCGCCGCACTGAAGCGCGTGCAGGGCCATCTGTCCGAGGAATCACGCTCACGCTTCCTGATCGAACGCCAGCTGCTGTCGCGGCTGCAGCACCCGAACATCGCCCACCTGATCGACGGCGGCGAAGACAGCAACGGCCAACCATTCCTGGTGATGGAGTATGTCGAGGGCAAGCCCATCGACCAGTTCCTCGCGCGCGCCGACCTGGACACCACGCTGCACCTGTTCCTGCAGCTCTGCGATGCGGTCGCCTATGCGCACCGGCACCTGGTGCTGCATCGGGACATCAAGCCATCCAACGTGCTGGTGACGCCGGACGGACAGATCAAACTGCTCGACTTCGGCATCGCCAAACTGCTGCGCGACCAGAGCGATGACATCACCCGTCACGCCGAAAACATCTACACGCCGAGTTATGCCAGCCCCGAGCAGGTGGCCGGCGAAACCGTCGGCGCTGGCAGCGACGTCTATTCGCTGGGCGTGCTGCTGTACCGCCTGCTGACCGGCGTCGACCCGAACCCGCGCCGCGCCCCCAATGCCGCGAGTACGTCCGCGACCACACGCGTGTCGACGCCACCCAGCGATGCGGTGCTGGACAACGCCAACTGGGAAGCCGCCCAGCGCCGGCAGCGCTCGCGGCAGCTGCACGGCGACCTCGATGCTGTCGTCACCCACGCGCTGCGCGCCGATCCTTCGCAACGCTACGCCAGCGTTGATGCGTTCGCCGAAGACCTGCGCCGCTTCCAGCGCCACCTGCCGGTGGCTGCGGTCCGACCTACCGCCGGCTATCGCCTGCGACGTTTCCTGCGCCGCAACGCCTTGCCGGTCACCGCCGCGACCCTCCTACTGCTGAGCCTGATTGGTGGACTGGTCGTCAGCCTGCACCAGGCGCGCATCGCAGAGCGAGAACGCGAGCGCGCCGAAGCGCGCTTCAACGACGTGCGCTCGCTGGCGAAGTCGATGCTATTCGACATCCATGACGCCATCGCCAAGCTCGCCGGCTCCACCCAGGCCCGACAGGTACTGGTGGAAAAGGCCGAGAACTACCTGACCCGCCTCGACGCGGATGCCGAAGCGCCACTCGACCTCAAACGCGAGATCGCAGAAGCATGGCTTCGCATCGGCGATGTACAAGGCCTGCCCGGTCAATCCAATCTTGGTGACACTGCCGCCGCACTGGCGAGCTATGACCGCGCGGAGGCTGCCGTCGATGCGGTGCTGGCAATCTCACCGGACGACGAAAAGGCACGCTCCACCCAGGCCGCCATCGTGCTCAACCGAGCGAACACCCAGTTTTACACCGAGCAACTGGGTGCTGCAGGCGAGGGATACAAAAGGGCCGAGGCGCTCTGGCGCGCTCTGGACAAGGACCGGGTAGAGGGCGCATCCGTTGGGCTGGTCAATGCGCTGTTCGCCAGTGGCTTCAGCGCCTTCTGGACCGATGACCTGAAATCCGCCATCGGCTACTACGACGAGGCGCTGCAGGTCCTTGCGCGTAGCAGTGAGCTGGATCCGACAGCCGCAGCCAAGAGACGCGTCAACATCAACACCCAACGGGCCGACGCCCTATCCTGGGACGGACGCCCACAGGATGCCCGCGTCGCACTTGAGGAGGTGCTGACCACGCTGGATGGGCTGCAACGCCTCGACCCGAACGATGCCACGCTGACCAGCGCCAGCGCGATTGCCTGGGTCAAGCTCGGCGAAAGCTATGAAGATGACGAGCAGCCTGATGCATCCATCCGCATGCTGGATGCCTACGAACATGCGCAACCGATTTACGCGGGGCTCGCGAAGGCCGATCCCGCCGATCTCAACGCACAGCGCATGCTGGCGCTGACCACCCGCAAACTGGGTTACAGCCTGGCGCTGAACCAACGCTACGATGAAGGTCTCATGCGCATGCGCGAGGCACTGAACTCGCTGCGCCAGCTTGCTTCCGGCGACCCGACCAACCTCGAACACCGCCGCGACATCGCCAACACCCTGTACCGCATGAGCCAGCTGGAACAGCTTCGCGAACGACCCAAGGCGGCCATACCCTACCTCAACGAGATTCTGGACATTCGCCGACAGGTACTGAAAAGCGCCCCGCAGTCCATCGTCTACCGTCGCGACCTCGCCACCACGCTGGACCTGCTGATCGAAGTGGACCCGGAAAGCCCGGACAACTGCAAACGCCTCATGGAGGCGGACAGCATCTGGCGCGCACTCCAGAGCGAGAAAGCCGTCTACCCCGGTGACGAAGACGAAATGCAGAACACCGCCGCGCTAGCAGCGGCATGCGGCAAGCCGGACTGACTACTCCGCCAGCGCCCTGACCAGCATCGGCGGCGTGGCCAGCGCGCCCTTGTGGATGCCGGCCGTGTAGTAGTTGGTGTCGAACGGCTTGGCGGCGGCATCGGCTTCGCGGAAGGCGTCGAGGTCGCGCGCTTCCTTGCTGGCGATGGTGCAGCTCCACCAGCCGGTCGGGTAGCAGGGCTGCGGGAACGGCAGGGTCTTGAAGTCGACGAAGCCGGCATCGCGCATGGCGCCGCGCAGGTCGCGGATCAGGCCGACCAGCGCCAGCGGCGATTCGCTCTGCTGCACCAGCAGGCCGCCCGGACGCAGGGCGCGATGGCAGGTCTCGAAGAAGGCCTGGTTGAACAGACCCTCGGCCGGACCGACCGGATCGGTGCTGTCGACGATGATCACGTCGATGCTCTCCGGCGCCGCGTTCTTCATGTAGGCGATACCGTCGTCGAACATCACCGTGGCGCGCGGATCGTTGTTGGACTCGCACAGCTCCGGGAAATACTTCTCGGCCATGCGCGTCACCTGCTCGTCGATGTCGCACTGCACCGCGTTCTGCACGCCCGGATGACGCAACACCTCGCGCAGCGTGCCGCAGTCGCCACCGCCAATGATCACCACGTCCTTCGGATCGGCGTGGGTGTACAGCACGGCGTGCGCCATCATCTCGTGATAGAAGAAATTGTCGCGGGTGGTGACCATGGTCGCCCCGTCGATCACCATCAGGTTGCCCCAGTCGGTGGTCTCCCAGATCTCGATCTTCTGGAACGGCGACTGCACCTCGTCCAGCTTGCGCGTCACGCGCAGGCCAAAGGCGGAGCCGGTGAGGTCAAAATTCTCGTAGAACCACTGGTCGGACATGCTGCCATCCTGTGCGGTGAATCGGGTCGGCATTATCGCCGGTTCCGCACGCGTACCGCGACCCGTCTCTGGACCCGGAGACGGCCTGCGCATTGCGAAGCGCCGGGAATGGTGGTTCCATGCGCTGGGCACAGGGGAGAACGGACATGAACGCAATGCGTGTACTGCTCGCCGGCGCTTCCTCCGGACTGGCGCTGAGCCTGATGACGGCAGGCGTCGCACTGGCCGTACCACTGGGCACGGCGTTCACCTACCAGGGCCAACTCAGCGAATCCGGACAGCCCGCGACCGGCCTCTACGACCTGGAGCTGTGCCTGTTCGACACGCCGGACACCGGCATCACCGTGCCGATCACTGTCTGCGACATCAAGGACGATGTGCCGGTCGAAAACGGCCTGTTCACGCTGGCGCTGGATTATGGCGACGGCATATTCATCGGCGAGGAACGTTGGCTGGAACTGCGGGTGCGACCGGGTGATTCAACCGATGCCTACACCACTCTCGCCCCACGCCAGCTGATCCGAGCCACGCCCGAGGCGCTGCATGCGCGCTCTGCCGACAACGCCACAACCGCCGTCACCGCCAACAGCGCGCCCTGGTCCGGGCTGAGCGGGGTGCCAGCCGGGTTTGCCGACGGCGACGATGCAGACAGCGGCGGCGATATCACCGCGGTCATTGCCGGCACCGGCCTCAGCGGCGGTGCAAGCAGCGGTGCGGCCAGTCTGGCGGTTGATACCAGCGTGGTGCAGGCCCGGGTCAGCGGCAGCTGTCCTGCCGGCCAGTACCTGCGTGGCATCAATGCCGACGGCAGCGTGCTGTGCGAGCCGCTCAGCATCCCGCCGCGCCTGGGCGCCGTGGATTCGACGTTTGTCGTAGGCTGGCACACCTCCATCGCCATTGGCAGCGACAGCCTGCCGGTGATCAGCTATTACGACGTCACTAACGGCGACCTCAAGATCGCGCATTGCGCCAATATCGCCTGCAGCTCGGCCACCCTCACCACCGTGGATGCCACCGGCTACGTGGGCTATCACACCGCCATCGCCATCGGCAACGACGACCTGCCGGTGATCAGCTATTGGGACAGCAGCAACCTTGATCTCAAGGTCGCGCATTGCGTCGATGCCGCCTGCGGCTCGGCCACCCTCACCACCGTGGATGCCACCGGCGACGTGGGCAGGTCCACCGCCATCGCCATCGGCAGTGACGGCCTGCCGGTGATCAGCTATTCCGACCTCTCCAACACCAACCTCAAGGTCGCGCATTGCGACAATGCCGCCTGCAGCTCGGCCACCCTCAGCACCGTGGACGCCGCCGGCGACGTGGGCTTCTACACCGCCATCGCCATCGGCAGTGACGGCCGGCCGGTGATCAGCTATTACGACCTCAGCAACGGCGACCTCAAGGTCGCGCATTGCGCCAATGCCGCCTGCAGCTCGGCCACCCTCAGCACCGTCGATGCCACCGGCGACGTGGGCCGCCACACTAACATCGCCATCGGCAGCGACGGCCGGCCGGTGATCAGCTATTACGACTTCAGCAACGGCGACCTCAAGGTCGCGCATTGCGCCAATGCCGCTTGCAGCTCGGCCACCCTCAGCACCGTGGACACCGCCGGCGACATGGACGCTGACACCGCCATTGCTATCGGCAGCGACGGCCTGCCGGTGATCAGCTATCACGACAACACCAACGGCGATCTCAAGGTCGCGCATTGCGTCGATGCCGCCTGCAGCTCGGCCACCCTCAGCACCGTGGACGGCGCCGGCGACGTGGGTGAGTACACCGCCATCGCCATCGGCACGGACGGCCTGCCGGTGATCAGCTATTTCGACGATACCAACGGCGACCTCAAGGTGGCGCATTGCGGTACCCGGAGCTGCCAGTGAACGCGCGGGCAGCATGCGCGGTCAGGCGCGCTGGCGGGTTTGAGCGGCGGCACCGGCCGGGGCTGGGCCTCGCCCTGGGCGGTCTGCTGCTGACCGGCCTGGCCAGCGCACAGACCGCGGTCGAACGCCACGTCGTGGCCGGCGGCGGTAGCTCCAGCGGCGGCGTGTACCTGATCCGCGGCAGCATCGGCCAGGCCGATGCCGAACCCCTGCAGCCGTCCAGCGGCGGCGCCTACGCCATCACCGGTGGCTACTGGTATCGGCAGCCCGCCAGCGACCCCAGCGCCAGCTGCAACGGCGACACCGACTGCCTCTTCCGCAACGGCTTCGAAACCCCGCCCTAGGGCGCAGAGTGCCGCTCGCAGCCGCGCCGCCAGCACCACGGAATCGCTAAACTGTGCGCCTTGTCCCGCGCAGGTTGCCCGAAATGACTGACTGGTCCCTCGACCACGCCCGCCGCATCTGGTCCATTCCGCACTGGTCGGAAGGCTATTACGACGTGGACGACAGCGGCCACATGGTGGCGCGGCCACTGCGTGATGCCGGGCCGTCGATCCGGATTTCGGAAGCGATCAACCAGGCCGCCAGCCAGGGACTGAAGCTGCCGGTGCTGCTGCGCTTCCCGGACATGCTCGGCGACCGCTTGAGCCGCCTGCAGGGTGCCTTCGCCAAGGCCATGACCGACTGGGATTACAGCGGTGGCTACACGGCGGTGTATCCGATCAAGGTCAACCAGCACCAGGCTGTCGCCGGCGAACTGGCGAGCAAGGGTGGCGAAGCGTTTGGCCTGGAAGCCGGCAGCAAGCCGGAACTGATGGCGGTGATCGCGCTGGCCAGGCCCGGCAGCGTGGTGGTCTGCAACGGTTACAAGGATCGCGAGTACATCCGTCTGGCGCTGATCGCGCGCCGGCTGGGCCTGCAGACCTTCATCGTCATCGAGAAGCCGTCCGAGCTGCCGCTGGTGATCGAGGAATCCGCCAAGCTGGGCGTGAAGCCGGGTCTCGGCGTGCGCATGCGCCTGGCCAGCCTCGGCGCCGGCAAGTGGCAGAACAGCGGTGGCGACACCGCCAAGTTCGGCCTGTCGCCACGGCAGCTTGTTGATCTGCTCGGCAAGCTCAAGGACGCCGGTCTCGACCAGTGTCTGGAGCTGCTGCACTTCCACATGGGCTCGCAGATCTCCAACGTGCGCGACATCGCCAGCGGCATGCGCGAAGCCACGCGCTACCTGGTCGAGGTCAGCGGCATGGGCCATCCGATCCGCTACATGGACGTCGGCGGCGGCCTCGGCGTGGACTACGAGGGCACGCGCTCACGCAGCTTCTGCTCGATCAACTACGGTCTCGACCAGTACGCCGCCAACATCGTGCAGCCGCTGGCCGAAGCCTGCGAAGCCAACGGCATCGCGCCGCCGCGCATCATCACCGAATGCGGCCGCGCCATGACCGCACACCATGCCGTGCTGATCGCCAACGTTTCCGAGGTGGAGCGCGCGCCGGAAGGTTCGGTGCCGGCCGTCGCCGACGACGAGTCCGCCACGATCCGGCATCTCCGCGACATCCATGACGAGCTGGATGCGCGTCCGCCGCTGGAGCTGTTCCACGAGGCCCAGCACTTCCAGGCCGAAGGCCAGACCGCCTATGCGCTGGGCCAGATCGACCTTCGCCAGCGCGCGCGTGTCGATGACCTGTTCTACGCCATCGCCCACGGCGTGCGCTCGCGCCTGACCGGTGAGGAGCGCAGCCATCGCGCGGTGCTGGACGAACTCAACGAGCGGCTGGTCGACAAGTACTTCGTCAACTTCAGCGTGTTCGAATCGGTGCCCGACGTCTGGGCCATCGACCAGGTGTTCCCGATCGCGCCGATCGCGCGCCTCGACGAAGCACCGACCCGGCGCGGCGTGATCGCCGACCTCACCTGCGACTCCGACGGCCGCATCGACCAGTACGTGGACGACGGCGACCTCGACAGCGCCATGCGCCTGCACGCACCGAAACCGGGCGAAAGCTACCGCATCGGCTTCTTCCTGGTCGGCGCCTACCAGGACACGCTGGGCGACATCCACAACCTGTTCGGCGACACCGACGCCGCCAACCTGCGCCTCGACGGCGACGGCTGGCGCATCGAGCGCTCGCGCCGTGGCGACACCTCCGACGTGATGCTCGACTACGTCGGCTACGACCTCGCCGCCCTGCGCACGGCCTATGGCGAAAAGATCGCAGCAGCAAACCTTGATGCCAACACCGCCGAACAGTTCGGTGAGGCGCTGGAAACCGGCCTGACCGGCTACACCTACCTGGCCGACGAACCGCTGGGTGGTTGAGGAGAATCAAATGAAGGTTGGATTCATCGGCCTCGGTGCGATGGGCGCGCCGATGGCGGGACATGTCGCGGGGAAAGGCCTGCTGTCGGTAGTCGGCAATCGCACGGTTGAGAAGGCGACGCGCTTTGCCGCCGAGCACGGCGTGAACGCAGCAACATCGGCAGCCGACTTCGCCGACTGCGACGTCGTGCTGCTTTGCGTGTCGCTGGACGACGACGTGCGCGAGAACGTCGAGGCGCTGGCCGGTGTGCTGAAAACCGGCGCGGTGGTGGTCGATCACTCCACCGTGTCGGTGGATACAGCTCGCTGGGCGGCACAGCGGCTGGCTGAGGCGGGCATCGGCTTCCTCGATGCGCCGGTTTCCGGCGGCGTGGAAGGCGCGCGCAACGGCAAACTGTCGATAATGGTCGGTGGGGACGCGGCACATCTGGAGAGGGCGCGCCCGGCACTGGAAGCCTATGCCGCGCGCATCGCGCACATGGGGGGCAGCGGCGCGGGACAGGCGACCAAGGCCGTCAATCAGGTGCTGGTCGCCGGCATCAACGAAGCGGTCTGCGAAGGCCTGGCGTTGGGAGAAAAGCTCGGCCTTGATCCGGAAGTACTGCTGCCGACGCTGGGCGCCGGCGCCGCCGGCAACTGGTTCCTCGACAAGCGCGGCGCCACGATGTTGCGCAGCGAATTCGCGCCCGGCTTCAAGTGCGCACACATGCTGAAGGACCTGCGCATCGTGCAGGGCATGGCGAAGGATGCCGGGATCCGCCACACCGCCATCGACCAGGCGCTGGCCGACTACGCCGAGCTGACGGATCGTGGTGACGGTGATGCGGACACCTCGGCACTCATCCAGCTCAAGCGGCAACCCACGTCCGCCTGAACCAACAACCGCCCACGACCGGAGCGCCCATGAGCGACATCGCCGAAGACCTGCCACTGCTGGAGCGGCTGCGCGAGCTGGATGAGGTCAGCGCCGCCAAATTGCTGGAAGGTCGCGACGATGCCGAGGTGGCCGAGCTGTTGATGCGCCTGCCGCACGGTCAGGCGGTGGAAATCCTGGAAGAGTTTGATCGCCCGCATCGACAGCGCATCGTCGCCGCGGCACCGCCGGAGAAGGAAGTGCTGTGGCTGGTCAGCCACGACTTCCCGGAAGGCAGCGTCGGCCGCCTGCTGGAATCCGCGCCAGCGATCTTCCCGCCAGACATGACCGTCGGCGAGGTGATCGCCGAACTTCGCGAAGTGGTGCAGCGGCGCATGGTGGTCTATGTGTTCGTCGCCGACGGCGAGCGCCACCTGCTCGGCGTGGTGGCCTTCCGCGAACTGGTCTTCGCTGCCGCCGACCAGCGCCTGGCCGACATCATGCTGGCCGATCCGTTCGTGCTGCGACCGGAGCAGCCGCTGGAAGACGCCATGCATGAAGTGGTGACACGGCACTATCCGGTCTATCCGGTCTGTGATGAGCGCAATCGCCTGATCGGCCAGGTCCGTGGCCAGACCTTGTTCGAACAGCAGGCCTTCGAGATCTCGGCGCAGGCCGGCGCCATGGTCGGTGTCGAGAAGGAAGAGCGCCTCGCCACGCCATGGCCGCGCAGCTTCCGCTTCCGCCACCCGTGGCTGCAGATCAACCTGCTGACCGTGTTCGTCTCCGCGGCCGTGGTCGGCCTGTTCCAGGACGTGATCGACCGTGTCGTGGTGCTGGCCATGTTCCTGCCAGTGATGGCCGGACAGAGCGGCAACCTCGGCTCGCAGACCATGGCCGTCACCCTGCGTGGCATGACCCTGGGCGAACTCGACGCGCACACCAAGAAATGGCTGGTATCGAAAGAGGCCTGGCTCGGCCTGCTCAACGGCCTGATCACCGGTGCGGTAGCCGCCGTCGCCATGTACTTCATCTCGCGCGGTCAGATGCCCGGCCAGGCCCTGATGCTGTCGGCGATCACATTGACGGCCCTGGGCCTCAGCTGCGTGCTGTCCGGCGTGGCCGGCGTGCTGATTCCGCTGATCCTGAAGCGCTTCGGCTTCGATCCCGCCACCGCATCGACCATCTTCCTGACCACGCTGACCGACGTGTTCAGCATGGGCAGCTTCCTCGGCCTGGCTGCCTGGTTGCTCTAGGGCCGGATCTTGTCGGTCCTGATCGAATAGGACCTGACCTTACTGCGTCGGCTCGGGCGGCGCCGGTGGCGTGCTGGTCACCGCGATGTTGCCGATCACGATTTCTTCGCCGGCCCTGGTGCTGCGAAGCACCAGCGGGAACTCGCCCACCGACTGCAACAGACTGACCGGCAGGCGCGCGGTCACGATGTCAGCCTGCACCGTCGTCACCAGCGCATTTCCATCGAAATACAGCGTGGAGTCCTTCGGCGAACAACCTGTGCGGACGTAGACGCCCATGGAGCCATCCGGCTGCGGATTTTCCGCCACGCCCACCTGCGTCGCCTGCGGACCCCAAAGCTCGATGGCGCAGAAACTGGCGGAAACACTGCCATCCTCCCGCGTGTAGGGCGTCGGTGGTACGTCGACCACGAACTCGCCCAGTGTCTGCCAGCGGCGGTTCATGTCGTCATGCACTGCCACCACATAGCGCCCCGGCGTGCCGAGAATGCGTTGCTGCAATGCGCCGTGGAGACCCGAGGTCAGCACCTTGCCATTGCTGAAAGTGGGCTGGCGCTCGCCGTCTATGGAAATCTCGTACCAGGACTGCGTCGGCTCGGCGAAACGGAACCACAGGCCGGTGTGCCCGTCACTCTGCGTGTTGACCGACTTGCCTTGCACGGTTCGCTGTGGCCCCCAGTTCTCCAGCGTCAGGAAGCTCTGCTCGGCAACGGGTGGCAACTCACCGTCAACCTCGTCGCCAAGGCAGCGATAGGCGAGCAACGCCAGCAGTGCCTCCGTGCGCGACAGCTGCCAGCCATCCAGCGATACGCGCTCGTCAGTTGCCGCATCTGCTGCGAAGTCCTGGGCGATGCGCCCTCGAAGCTGCTGCGCCAGGACATCGCTTTCAGCCGGCACCTCGCCCAGTCGCTCACGCAACTGCGCGGCCAGCTGCTGCCGATCCAGCGCGGCCCACTCCGGCGACGACCCATCCAGATTCTTGCCGAGGCGTCGCAGACCAGACCGGGTCGCCATCCAGTCGTCCATGGCATTACCAAGGCCACTTGGGCGCGGACCAAAAGACAGCCAGCCATTGCGCCAGGCCACGACGCCGGCGGTCGTACCCACTCCGAGCACCGCGCCGCTGATCAGGAAGCCGCGTCGACTGGTCATGCGGCCTCCAGGTGTTCGGCCAGACGGAACGCCAGCGCGCAAATGGTCAGCGTCGGATTCGAGAATCCGAAGCAGGGAAACACCGCCGAGCTTAGTACGTAGAGGTTGTCACTGCCGTGGACGCGAAGCTGCTCGTCGACGACGCCATCAGCCGCGCTCACCGACATGCGCGCCGTTCCCATGTGATGGCAGGCTGGCGTCGGCGACGCGACCACTGCACTGGCATCCACCGGATCCATGCGTCCCCGCCCGATGCCCAGACGCCCCACTTCCAGACACAGCTCGGCGAACTGGGCCTTTGCCGAATCAACATCCCTCGTGTCCACCTGCCAATTGATGTGCGTGCGCGGCAGACCGAAGCTGTCCACAGACTCTGCAAGCGAGATGCGACTGTCTGGACCAGGTCGCGGCTCGGCGATCATCTGCACGTCATACAGCCACATGTCGCGGCCGCTGAAACCGAGGCCGCGATTCATCACGTAGTTCTGCGGAACCGGCGCCTCACTGCGACCGGTCGCCTCCAGCAGCATGCAGCTGTTGTTCCAGTCGCGCTCGCGGAGCGCCGCCTCCGCCGGGCTGATCACCGCCATATGCGGACCGCTGTCATTCTCATGACGGTGGTAGCCCAATCCGGCGGTCAGCCACAGCGCGCCCGGGCGGACACCAAAGTGGTCGGCAAAGCCAACACCGTTCCAGTGGCTGGAAAGTCCTGCCACGCTGGCCTGCTGGCGCTGCATCAGCAACAGATGGCGACTACTTTCAATGCCGCCCATGGCCAGCACCACACGCTTGGCGGCGATCTGCCGGCCACCGCCATCCGCGGATTTCAACATCACTCCGGTAACGCGGTTTCCGTTCCACAAGTAGTCCGTCGCCGTCGCGCCCAAGACCGCCGTCACGGCCGACTCGCTCACCGCATCGCGGTAACGCTTGCCGAAACGTGTCGGCGGGCTGAAGCGGAACAGCTGGTTACGGAACAAACCAGCGTCGCCCCACTCGATCAGGCGCCCGGGATGCTGCTCACGGATGACCTCGGTGCCAAAGTCGTTGCTGCTGAGCTCCACCTGCCGGGCAGCTGCCTCATAGTGCGCCGCCAGCGAGTCATGACTGATTGGCCAACCGACGGTTCGCGCATTCGGCCGCGCCTCGAAGTCGATGCGATCCAGCGGCCGGCACCAGCCACCCCAGTGCCCCGACGTGCCGCCGAAATAGCGTAGCCGGGTCGCCAGCAGCGAATACGGTGCGCCGGTAGATTCGCCTTCGTAGGCATCGCGCTCGGCAGGCGTCGGAGGTTCAAATCCACCGGCCTCGGCCAGCAGGATGCGCCAGCCAGGCTGCCGCCGGGCGGCTTCCAGCGCCAGCGTGATGCCGGCTGGACCGGCGCCAAGGATGACCAGGTCGAAGGGTGACCTCGCGTCGGCGGTGAGCTGGTCGAGTGTGCTGAACATGCCTGACTGCGGTTCCGGGCGATCAAAGCGCGACAGTGTGACCAATCCGCTGCGCCCTGCCAAACCGCTTTGTGTGCAGTGCAGCGTGACTTTCTCCGGCAAGTCTCTAGTCTTGGCCGGGTGCGCGGTTCGCCGAACAGGCGCCAGCACATGTGGGGAGGGAGAAAAAGCCCGCGTCGAGCAATCGAGGCGGGCTTTTTCTTGCTTGCATGAACAGCGGCGGGATGCGCCGGCAATTGCGCTACGATCGCGTTCCTTTCGCCCACCACCGATTTGGCCGCCCCTGACGGGCTCGCTCCCGGAGTTCATTGATGATGCGTTCGCTGCCCACCCAACCTCGCCAGAGCGTCCTGGCAATCGCCCTGGGGTCTGCATTGATGGCGTTGCTTTCGCCGGTCGGGTTGCGCGCGGCGACCATCACCGCCAACGGCAATGGCGTTGGGCAGTGCAATATCAGCGACGCCATCCGCGCGGCCAACAGCAATGCCGCCAGCGGAAGCTGCATCGCGGGTAGTGCGGGCGGTTCGGATCGCGTCATTCTTGCCTACGATGCCGTCGTCAGCGGTGAGCTGGTGATCACCAGCAACCTGGAATTGACCGGCAATATCACGGGACGCATTCTCAGCGGCGGTGGTCTGACCCGCATCCTGCGCGTCGGCGATGATGTCAGCTCCCCCACGGTGAGCATCAGCAGCCTCAGCCTGCAAAGCGGCAACGCTACTGGCGCGGATGGCGGCAACGGCGGCGGCGGCGGCGCGGGTCTCGGCGGTGCCCTGTTCATCTACAACGGTGACGTCACCGTCGACGGCGTCGACTTCATCAGCAACCAGGCCAATGGCGGCGACGGCCTGCCTATCAGCGCCAGCACCAACAATGGCGGCGGCGGTGGCGGCGGCATGGGCGGCGATGGCGGCAAGGGCGTCGCCAGCGGCGATGGTGGCGACGGCGAGAACGCCGATTTCGGCGGCGGTGGTGGCGGCGGCAGCGCGCCCTCAGCTGCCGACAGCGTGACAGGCGGATCCGGCGGCGGCGCCGCCGCGGGCGGCAGCAATCCCAGCACGGCACCGACAGCCGGCGACTTTTCCGGCGGCGGTGGCGGCGGCGCGGGCGCCACGCTTGGCTTTGTCGCCTGCTCGGGCCTTGCGGCGCAAAACGGCGCAACGGGAGGTTTTGCCGGTGGCGGCGGCGGCGGCGGGGCGGGAACCTGCAGCAATGCTGATTCGACCTTGCCCGGCACCGGCGGTAACGGTGGATTCGGCGGCGGTGGTGGCGGCGGCGGCACCAACACCTCGGGTGCAGCGGTCGGTGGCAAGGGCGGTTTCGGTGCTGGTGGCGGCAACTCGGCAACCGCTGGCAATTTTGCCGGCAACGGTTCCGCCAGCGGTGGCGGCGGAGCTGCCGGCATGGGCGGCGCCATCTTTGTCCGCGCCGGCATCCTGACGCTGAACAATTCCGCCTTCGAATCCGATGTGGCCTACGGTGGCTGTCTGTTTTCCAGCGGCGCCTGCGCAGGCAATACCGGACAGGGCAAGGGCGGCGCCATTGCCGCACTGACGACTACCACCAACAGCAACAGCAATAATGGCGGCATGCCGGGACAGGTTCCCGACGTTGTCGGCTGTGGCAATGCTTTCCGCACCGGCGTGGTCGCTGGCAATGCCGGCGCCACCGATACCGACAACAACGCCACCAAAGGCGTCAGCAAGGCCATGCTGGAGCTGGACTGTGCCGCCATCGCCAACAATGACAGTGCAACCGTCAACGAGGACAGCGGACTCAATACGATCAATGTGCTCGCCAACGACGTAGCCAATCCCGGCGATGGCAGCCTGTCGGTGGCCAGCGTCGGCACGGCCAGTCATGGCACGACGAGTTTTACTTCCGCCAACGTGCGCTACACGCCGGCCGCCAATTATTGTGGTGCGGACAGCTTCACCTACACCGTGAATGGCGGTGACAGCGCGACGGTGTCGGTCACCGTGACCTGCATCAACGACGCGCCGACGATCACCAACAGCCCGTCCACGACGGCCACCGAAGGCGTCGCATACACCTACACGCCTACCATCAGCGATGTGGACGGCCCGGGCATTGCTCGCTCGGTGCTGGGTGCGGACACCTGTGGCGGCAGCTTCAGTGGCAGCACCTACGGCTTCACGCAGCCCGGCCCGCAGCCGCCGGCCAGCTGCACGCTGTCGATCCAGGTCTGCGACGGCGGATCGCCCAACCTTTGCGCGACGAAATCAGCCAGCATCACCATCACGGCGGTGGACAGCGGCGCGGCGATCGCCAACGACGACGGCCCTATCACCGTGGCGCGCAACAGCTCGGCGACCAACATCGCCGTTCTCGCCAATGACACGCCCGATCCAGACGACGGCAGCCTGTCGCTGGTCAGCGTCGGCGCGGCCAGCCACGGCACCGCCGTCAAGAACGGCAACCTCGCGAGCTACACGCCGACAGCAGAGTACTGCGGCAGCGACAGCTTCACCTACACGATCAATGGTGGCGACACGGCCGTGGTCAGCATCGATGTCTCCTGCACGCTGATCTTCGGCAACGGCTTCGAGTAGCCGTCACGGGCGCCGTGGCACAATCGCGGCATGCCCGACCGCGAGCCTGCCAGCGTCGTTGACGACCCCGGATCACATCCGGGGCAGGCGCTGGTCGAACGCCGCCTTGCCGCGCTGAGAGAAGCCGGCTGCACGCCGCCACCAGCGCTGGATCACGAACAGCTGCGCCGCCTGTTGCTGGCCAGCGACTACGCCTTCGAGCGTCTGCGTCGCGACCCTTCCGCCATCACTACGCTGGGTGAAACACCGGTCGCGCCGGAAATCGACGCGCTGCTGGCGGCTGAAGGCATGGACACCTTGCGCCGCTATCGCCATGCGTTGAGCCTCGACATCCTCTGGCGGGAGGTCGGTGGCGCCGCGCTGGAAGACACGCTGGCCGCGAGCACCCGACAGGCCGAGAGCTGCATCCAGCTCGCCCTGGCAGCGGCCGAGAAGGCCATCGCCGAGCGCCACGGCTGGCTGCGTGATGAGGATGGCGAACCCCGCCGCCTGTCGGTGTTCGCTCTGGGCAAGCTCGGCGGCGCCGAACTCAACTTCAGCTCCGACATCGACCTCGTGTTCGGCTACGCCGGTGAAGCGACCGGCAGCAGCGACGGCGCGCGACCACTCGACGCCGAAACCTGGTTCCTGCGTCTCGGACAACGCCTGATCCAGCTGCTTGGCGACGTCACCTCGGAGGGTTTCGCCTTCCGCGTCGACATGCGCCTGCGCCCGTTCGGCAAGGCCGGACGACTGGCGCTGAGCTTCAGCGCCATGGAACAGTACTTCCAGCGCGAAGGCCGTGACTGGGAGCGCTACGCCTGGATCAAGGCGCGGCCGGTCGCAGGCGACATCGCTGCCGGCGAGGATTTTCTCGACACGCTGCGACCCTTCATCTATCGCCGCTACCTCGACTACACGGCCTTCGAGGGACTTCGCGAGATGAAGGCACTGATCGCCGCCGAGGTGAAGCGGCGCGACCTGGCCGAGCACATCAAGCTGGGACCCGGTGGCATCCGCGAGATCGAATTCGTGGTGCAGCTGCTGCAACTGATCCGTGCCGGCCGCGAACCCGAGCTGCGCCAGCGTAGCCTGATGCCAGCGCTGGCTGCGCTGCGACGACGACGCTATCTGGACGGCGACAGCACGCGACAGTTGCTCAACGCCTATCGCTTCCTCCGTCGCCTGGAAAATCGCCTGCAGATGCTGCGCGACGAACAGACGCACGAACTGCCCGACGACAGCGCGACGCAGACACGTATCGCCATCGGGCTCGGCTTCGACGACTGGGCGGCATTGATGGAAACGCTGCGACAGCATCGGCAGGCCGTCTCCGCCTGCTTCGACGACGTGTTCGACGCGCCGGCGCCGCCGAGCCAGAGTGCCGAACAGCTGGCCACCTACTGGCGGCGCATCGATGAGGCGGACGCCGCATCGCTGCTGGCTGGCGCGGGCTTCCGCAATGCCGAAGCCTTGCACCAGCGACTGTCGCAGTTCGCCCGCGCGGCGGATCGCGCTGGCCTGTCCGCGCGTGCGCGCAGCCGACTCGACCGCGTGCTGCCCGACGTGCTTGATCGCATCGCGAAGACAGCCGATCCCGCCGTGAGCCTGGAGCGCGTGCTCGACCTGCTGCAGGCCGTGCTGCGCCGGTCCAGCTACCTCGCCCTGCTCGCCGAGCAGCCCGACGCGCTGATCCGCGTGGTCGACGTGATGGCGCGCAGCGCGCTGCTGGCGAAGCGCATCGCGGCGCATCCGCTGCTGCTCGATGACCTGCTCGATCACCGTCACAACCGCGAGGACAACGAGGACGACCTCCGCGTCGAGCTGACCGCCGAGCTGGAGCGCAGCCTCGGCAGCGCACGCGGTGAGGACATCGAGTCGCAGCTGCTGGCCTTCAACGAATTCCAGCAGAGCGCCAGCTTCCGCTTTGGCCTTGATCGCCTTTTCGATCGTCGCTCGCCGGCCGACTGCGCGCGCGGGCTGGCGCTGATCGCCGAACTGATCGTCCGTCGCCTGCTGCCGCTGGCGGAAACCGACGTGCGCCGACGCCACGGCAGCCTGCCCGGCAGCAGCGACACCGACAGTGGCCTGCTGCTGATCGCCTACGGCAGCTTCGGCGGCGCGGAGCTGGGCTTCGAATCGGATCTCGACCTGGTGTTCCTGTACGACGGCACGCAGAGCAGCGAAATCAGCGATGGCGAACGTCCGCTGGATGCGCCAGCGTGGTTCGTGCGCGTGACGCAGCGCGTGGTCAGCCTGCTCGGCACGCTGACGCCAGCCGGCAAGCTCTACGACGTCGACCTTCGCCTCAGGCCCGATGGCGCCAAGGGCCTGCTGGTCTCCACGCTGCAGAGTTTCGCCGACTACCAGAAGAGCCGCGCCTGGACCTGGGAACACCAGGCGCTGGTTCGCGCGCGCTGCATTGCCGGCAGTCCGCGTGTCGCCGAAGCCTTCGAGCGGATCCGCGGCGACATCCTCGGTGCACGGCGCGACCCGGATGAACTGCGACGCGACATCGCCACGATGCGCCAGCGCATGCGTGGTGAACTCGACCGCAGCCGCGGCGATGCCTTCGACCTCAAACAGGGGCGTGGCGGCCTCGTTGACCTCGAATTCCTGCTGCAGGGCATCGTCCTGCGAGATGCCCACGCACATTCCGCCCTGCTGGAACACCGCAGCAGCCACGACCTGATCACCGCCTGCCGCGATGCCGGCAGCCTCAGCGCCACTGATGCCAACGCGCTATCGGATGCCCATCAACGCCTGCTTGCCCAGGCGCAGGCCTGCACCCTCGATGCACGCCCTCGCGTGCAGCCAATGGGCGCCGAGATGCCCGAAGCGACTGCACAGGTACACCGGATTGCCGACGACTTTGGGCTATACGCCAACGATCAGTGACGAGTGCAGCGGCCGCATGGACGACTCGGGAAATTGGTGCTACACGTCAATCGCAATATCGAGTTAGCGTCGGCGATTGTGACCAAGCAATTCTCCATAACCAACACGATCATTTTCTGGTGCGCAGAAGTTCTGGGCACACTGTTTGGTGCATTCGTTGGTTCAATTCTTGGCTTCGTAGGAACAGGCGCAACAATTGGCCTCCTTGCCGGCGGTTTGGCTTTCATCGCCATTGACCGGCATTTGGCGAAACCGAGCACGCAGGACACTCGACTGGATTGAAGAACGAAGTGAAACGCATCGACAGATCTCAATCGAATATTCGCTCCGCATACTCAGTGAGTTCTTCAGGAAGCGCCGCGATGAATGCCTCGTTGATTGGGTAGCGCGCCATCAGTGGCAACCATGAAGCGATTGCCTCGGCCTGTCGCCGATCCTTGGGCGCCTTCAGTGGGTCTCGCTCCGGTTTGTCGGCCAGCCAGGCCTTGTGCAGCGCGAAGTAGCGGGGGTCGGGAACGATCAACGCGGTGGGCGTTCGATCCAGCGACGACACGACGTGTCGCAGTGGCTCGCCCAGCAAAAGCCACTCCTGCTCGGGAAGCGCATCGACAGGCTGCAAAGGCTCGCGACGCAGACCACCAACACGCGACGGCGCTGCCAGCACTTCCAGCTCGCGCGAACCTCGCCCGATTGCCTGGAACGGTCGTTCCAGATTGACGCGGAAGCTGTCGTCGAATTCCCGCAGTACCGGCCACAGCATCGGCTCGTCGGCAGCCGAGGCATCGACCCAGGCGATGTCGGTATCGCGTGTGGCATGGATGCGCTGGCCCAACCGAACCTGCGCTTCGATCTGGTAGGCCGGCAACGCGTTGGTGCCGACCACCAGCACATGGCTGCCCAGCAGTTCGCTGCGATCCAAGTGCTGGAACAATTTTGCCGCCCATGAGTCGATCACCGGCAGCGCCGTTGCCGTATACATGGCGGCGGCACGCTTGAGATCGGGCTCGGTGTCCGCCAGCTGCGACTTGATGTCGTGCTTGCGGCTGCGGAACTGCTCATAGATCGCCTCGGTTTCGCGCGAACGCGGGCCCAGCGACTTGCCGCGACCTTGCCGACCAAAGACGTGGTACAGATAGTCACGCTGCGACACGGTTTTCCACACCATGCGCCCTTCGTGCGCGTCAAGCGAACGCCACAACGCCAGTGTGGCGTCGTAAGCATCGCGCAGGTCGATCAGGACGCGTAATGCGGTGTCGTCGAAACGTTCCATGACCACATTATCCCGCAAAATCATGATATTTGCGTATTGCGGGATAATGTGTTGTGTTTCAGTTAGTTATTTCAATTCTAGTGCCGAGAAACAGTCGCCTGATCACCTCGAGAGCCACTCCGTCGACAGCCCGATGCGGCGTGGTCCGGGTACCCTGCTTGCCAGCAAACTCGTCGCCATCACCGACAATGCATCTGCCTTCGGGCAACCACGTCAGGATGTCGCGTTGATGCAGTGCAGTCGTCAGCGCAGCGAGCTTTCCGGTCTGCTCAGGCCACGGCGGACACAGCAACGGTGCCCCGGTGGCGGCGGCCTCGGAAAGCAGGTTGGCGGAGTCCGGCGTGGCGATGATGAGGTCGGCGTAAGCGAGGAAGCCGGGATAGGGATTGGCGGCCGCTGTCGCTTCGCCCAGCCATAGCTCGCTGGTCAAGCCGCCGAGACGCGCATGCACGGCGTCGCGCAACCAATCGGGACTGCGAGGAGACGTCGTTACCAGCAGGCTGCCACCAAGACGCGCATGCAGGGCACTCACGGCATCAGCGATCGTTTTGAACGAAAGCTCATCCAGCGGCCAGGTTTTCGTCGGTCCACCCAGCGCCAGCAGGATGCGCGGCGATGGCAGCGCGGCGAAGCGCGCGAAGCGCTGGCGCATCTCGGCCAACCAGTCATCGTCGATGGGATTGAGCGAACCCAGCGTGGTGAGGACGTTGTCGCCGCTGAGACCGTCGTGTTCGGGTGCGATCACCAGGTCGTAGTTCGACGGATCAATGCGCGGGTCGAGGATCTGCACCACGCGACTGCCTGCGCTACGCAGCAGCCGCGTCGCCAGCGCGGCCTGGCGACCGCAGCCGATGGCGATGTCCGGCGGGTTGCCCAGCTGCTGGCGGAAGGCATCATCAAAGGCCCAGGCAGACAGCGGCAGTCGATACGGCGACAACCAACGCCATGGCGCTTTCGGCACGATGACCAGCGTCTCCGCGACACCATTCGCCTGCTTCGCCACGGCGGCAGCCAGCGCCTCTGCCTGCCGACGATTGCCGGCCGAGGTATCGCTGACCGCAAGGATGCGTAGTCGTTCAGTCATGACGCCCAACAGCGCGGACGACCGCTTGAAGCAGCAAGCGGCGGCAGGATTGGCAGCAGGGATCCGTCATCACGCCGGCAAAGCTGGCACACTGCAGGTTCCGTTGTCACCTTTGAACACTGGATCGCCACGATGATCAGCCTGCTGCCCGACGCCGACCGCGGCCGTACCCGGCTCGCCTGGCTGGACAGCGCGCACAGTTTTTCCTTCGGCGATTTCTACCGGAAGGACCACAACGGTTTTGGCGTACTGCGCGTGCTCAACGAGGACCGCGTACAGGCCGGTCGCGGTTTCGCACCGCACGGCCACGCCAACATGGAAGTCCTGAGCTGGGTGGTGGACGGAGAGCTGCAGCACAAGGACAGCGCCGGCAACGAAAGCCGCCTCAGCCGCGGCGGTCTGCAGGTAATGAGCGCCGGCGCCGGCATCCGCCACAGCGAGCACAACGGCGACGCCAAGCGTTCGCTGCACTTCCTGCAGATCTGGCTGCAGCCGGACCGCGTCAATGGCGCACCGGGCTGGGCCGAACGGCAGTTCGAGGACGAGGCTTTGCGCAATCGGCTGTGCCTGCTGGTATCACCGGATCCCGGCGATGACGCCCTGCACGTCCGCCAGAACGCCCGCGTGCTGGCATCGCGCCTCAACGAGACAAAGCGCGTGGATTACGGCCTTTCCGACCGCCGCCGCGCCTGGCTGCAGCTGATCCGCGGCCGCCTGCAGGTCAACGACACAGTGGTCAACGCCGGCGACGGCGCGGCCATCGAGCACGAGCGCGAGCTGGACATCCACTCATTGCAGGGCGAGGCCGAATTCCTGCTGTTCGACATGCCCTGAGCAGCCTCAGCGCTGGGTGCGGCTGGTAGAATGTCCGCCTTGTCGAAACGACCATTGCGCCCATGAGCACTGCCGATCACCAGCCCGCCAACGCCGAACGCCGCTACACGGTCCATCGCAAGGACCTGCCACTGAGCTGCCCGACGCCGGAAATGAGCCTGTGGAACTCGCACCCACGGGTCTACCTGCCCATCGAGGCCACCGGCGAGGCGACCTGCCCGTACTGCGGCTCGGTGTTCGTGCTGGAAGATTGAAGCAGGCCGCACATACGTCGTGACCCGACCGCTCACCGTGGTGCAGCTGCTGCCGGCGCTGGAGTCCGGCGGCGTCGAGCGCAGCACGCTGGAGATCAACCGGGCGCTGGTCGAAGCCGGACATCGGAGCCTGGTGATTTCCGCTGGCGGGCGGCTGGTCGAACAGCTGGTTGCCGATGGCGGCCGACACGTCACCCTGGATATCGGCCGCAAGTCATTGGCGACGCCGTTCCGCATCCCGGCACTGCGCCGCGCATTGCAGGAAGTCCGGCCCGATATCGTGCATGTGCGCTCGCGCTTGCCGGCGTGGCTGGCGAAGACGGCGCTGAGCGGCTGGCCGGGCCAGGCACCAAAGGTCGTCACTACCGTCCACGGCCTCAATTCGGTGGGTCGCTACAGCGCGATCATGCTGGAAGCGCATCGGGTGATCTGCGTGTCCGGCTGCGTGCGCCAATACCTGCAGCAGCACTACCCGCAGGCAGCGCGGCGCGATCTGCGGGTGATTCCGCGCGGTTTCGACCCGCTGTTGTTCTCGCCTCGCAAGGCCGACCCGGCATGGCGCGCGAAACTGGATGTCGAGTTTCCCGAGCTGGCCGGCCGGCAACTGCTATTGATGCCGGGACGCGGCACGCGACTCAAGGGTCACGATATCGCGCTGCGCCTTTGCGCAAAGCTGGCTGAAGGTGACGACAACGTCGGCCTGCTGCTGGCTGGCGTCGATCAGGCCACGCGCCAGCCCTATCTCGATGAGCTGAAGGCCCTGTCTCGACAGCTTGGCATCGAGGATCGCGTCGCTTTCAGCGTCAGCCGCGATGACCTGCCCGATGCCTACGCCGCCAGCGACCTGGTGCTGCAGCTCTCCACCAAGCCGGAAGCCTTTGGCCGCACCGCACTGGAAGCCTTGGCCATGCAGCGACCCGTCGTCGGCTTCGCCCATGGCGGTGTTGGCGACCTGCTGGCCGCGCTGTATCCCGCGGGAACCGTTCCGGTTGGCGACGAGCAGGCTTTGCTGGTGAAGGCACGCAAGCTGCTGCAGGCACCGACGCCGGTCGCTGCCTTCGAAGGCTATCGCGTCGCCGACATGCAGCAGGCTACGCTGGCGCTGTATGCGGAGCTGGTCGATGGCTGAGTCGATCAAGCGTCACTGGCGAGCCGCCGTGCTACTGGGCGTGCTGGTCCTGCTGCCGGTTGGCCGGCTGTCCGAGCTACCAATCCTGATTGGCGCGATTGCGGGCATCGTATTGCTGCTGCGTGGCCGTATCGACCTGGCTCAACCAGTACCGCGGCTTGGCCTGTTGGTCTTCCTCGGCTACTGGCTGCCGGAGCTGCTGTCGGCGCCCGACGCCATCGACGCCCGGCGCGCCTGGACCGAAGTCGCCGCCGACCTGCGCTTCCTGTTCTTCCTGCTGTTCGCCATCGAGGCTCTGCGAGATACCGATGCACGCTGGCGGGTGTCGGTCGGTGCTGCAGCGCTGCTGGCACTATTCTGCCTCGATGGCCTGCTGCAAGCCGTGACCGGTTTCAGCTTCGGCGGTCCCAGCGACCCGCAGCGACTGTCCGGCGTATTCGGCGCGGGCAACCTGAAGCTGGGGCTGGTGCTGGCGGCATTGTCACCCTTGCTGCTGATCCCGGTGCAGCGACGCTTCGGTCTTCGAGGGCTGATGCTGGCCGGCAGCACATTGCTCGTCGTGGTGTTCCTCGCCGGGGCACGCGCAGGCTGGCTGATGCTGGGACTGGCCCTGCTGCTGGCGCTATGGAGCGGTCGCCCGCGAAAGCGCGCCGCACTGATGAGTGTGGCGGGCAGCGTCATTGTGCTGGTGCTGGGCGTTGCCGCGTACTGGCTGTCACCGAGCTTCGATGCCCGCGTCGAGCGCAGCATGGCCGCGCTGAGTTTCGATCATGACGGCCTCGATCACGCACTGTCAGGACGGCTGCCAATCTGGGAGGCCGCCATCGACATGGGCGCGGACCACCCGATCAACGGCGTCGGCGTGCGCGGCTTCCGCGACGCCTATCCGGACTACGCTGGCGCAGACGACCACTGGGTATCGCACGGTGACACCGCACTGCACGCACACCAGCTGCTGCTGGAACTGTGGGCCGAAACCGGCGCCCTTGGCCTGCTGTGCTGGCTGGCCGCCGTGGTCGCGGCGATCCGCCTCTGGCGCCAGCTTCCGCCGGGCCAGCGAGAAAAGGCGCTGGCCCCCACGCAGGCGCTGATCGTGATGGTGTTCCCGCTCAACACCCACCTCGCCTTCTATTCCAGCTTCTGGGGCCTGCTGCTGTTCTGGCTGCTGGCATTGTGGCTCGGGTTTCTGCAGCGGGATGAGTCCGCATGAGCACGCCGCTGAGCGTGGTCGTCACCACGCTGAACAACGCGGCGACACTGGACGACTGCCTCGCCTCGGTGGCCGGCTGCGATGATTTGGTCGTGCTCGACTCCGGCAGCAGCGACGCCACCGAGGCCATTGCCCGGAAGCATGGCGCACGATTCGAACAACGCGCTTTCGCCGGCTATGGCCCACAGAAACAGGCCGCCATCGATCTTGCCGCCAACAACTGGGTGCTGCTGCTCGACGCTGACGAACACCTGGCCGACGGCAGCCTGTCGCGGATCCGCGAAGCGATCGCCAATCCACAAGCAGCCGGCTTCCGACTGCCAAGACGCGAATGGCTGTTCTGGCGCTGGCCGCATCCGGGCACGCGGCCGAATTGGCAGCTACGCCTGTTTGATCGTCGCCGCGCGCGCATGAACGACGTGCCGGTGCACGCCGCACCCGCAACCACGGAGCGCGTCGAAAATCTGGATGCGCCATTCCTGCACTACGGCGAACCGGAAATCGCCACGCGCGTGGACAAGATCAACCGCTACAGCAGCGGCCTGCTCGCCAGGCCGAAGCCAATTCGCTTCATCGCGCTGCGGCTGCTGCTCTATCCGAGTTTCAGTTTCTGGCGCATGTACCTCGGCAAGCGCTATTTCCTCAACGGCTGGGCCGGCCTGATCGCCGCGCGAACGCACAGCTTCTACGCCTTCCTGAAGTACGCCAAACGCCTCGAAGCCACGAAAAGGCCCGCTCACCGGAACGACAATGGCGACGCCTGAGCCGGCCACCAACGCCAGCTGGCCGCTATGGCCGATCTACCCGCTGCTGTGGCTACTGGCGCGCCTGCCGCAGTCGATGCTGCTGGGAATCGGCGCGGTGCTGGCGTGGTTTGCGTGGCCCTTCGCCGGACGTCGCCGACGCATCGCCGCACGCAACTTCGCCCTGTGTTTCCCGGAGTTCTCGGCCGACCAGCAGCACCAGCTGCTTCGCGACAACTTCCGTGCCACCGTCACCGGCCTGCTGGAAATGATCCGCGCCTGGTTCGCGCCGTCCTCGCGACTGCACGGTCTGTTCAATGTGGAGGGACTGGAACATATCGAAGCGGCGCGAGCGGAGGGCCGGGGCGTGCTGCTGCTGAGCGCGCACTTCACCACGGTCGAACTGGCCTGCCGCCTGCTCAATGAAGTGATCCAGCCACCGGCGCGCATGCTGGTTCGCCGTCATGGCTGGGCGCCGCTGGAAGCACTGGTCGATGTGGGCCGCCGCGCCCACGCCGTACACACGTTGGAAAAAAAGGACATTGGTGGCCTGCTTCGCGAACTGAAAGCCGGCGAGGCCGTGCTCTACGGCGCCGACCAGGACTTCAGCTCGCAGAACGTGTTCGTCCCGTTCTTCGGCGTGCCCGCGTCGACATTGGCCACCACGCCGCGCATCGCCGAACGCGCGAACGCCGTGACACTGCCGCTATGGTCGCGGCGTGATGCCGACGGGCGCTATCGACTGACCATCGGTGCGCCCTGGCCGGACTGGCCGAGTGGCGATGCGGAGGCCGATGCGGCGCGATACATGGCTGAACTGGAAGCCGCCGTGCGCAAGGCGCCCGCGCAGTACCTCTGGGTGCACCGGCGCTTCAAGACACGGCCAACGGGTGAGACATCGTTGTACGAGTAGCGCAGCTTGCCGATGGCGGACGCCTGCGCCAGAAGCCCTCCACGGCGCATTTCCTTTTCGGCATCCCTGCCTCAACCCCGTGCGGCGGAAGCCGTGCTCGACCATTCGCCGAGACGCTTCAAACCCTCAAGGATGCTCACCGTGGGTCGATAGCCGAAGTCTCGGCGCGCAGCGCTGATGTCATAGAAATGCGTGGTCGACAGCTGTTCGGCGAGGAAGCGGGTCATCGGCGGCTCGCCCTTCAGCGGCAGCACGCGCCAGGCGCCTTCCAGCACCGCACCAATCCAGTAGGCGGCCCGAAAGCCCAGCGTCTTGTCCACCGTTGGTGCGCCCGCGGCTCGCAGCAGGCTGTTGATGATCTCGCTGGCCGACTTCGGTTCGCCGTTTGAAATGAAGTAGGCCTTGCCCGCACAGCGCGCACCCGGTGCCAGCGCATCCAGCGCCAGCACATGGGCATCGGCGGCGTTGTCGATGTAGGTGGTGTCGATGCGGTTCAAGCCATCGCCGACCAGTCGCAGGCGCCCGGACTTCGCGCGCTCCACCAGACGCGGCAACAACTGGTTGTCACCCACGCCCCAGATCAGTCGCGGGCGCAGTGCCACCGTAGCCAGCGTCGCGTCATTGGCCGCCAGCACGTCTTCCTCTGCAATCCGCTTGGTCGCCGGATACCAGGCCTTGAAACCTTCACCGTAGGGCACGTTCTGTTCGTTGCCGCCGACGACCGGCCGCGTGCTGCGATGGGTAACACTGGGTGACGAGGTGTAAACCAGCTTGCCGATGCCGTTCATGCGGCAGGCGGCGATCACGTTGGCCGTGCCGCGTACGTTGGGCTCGAAGTAATCGCGGAAGCTGCCCCAGGCGCCGGCCTTGGCGCCGACATGGATGATGGCGTCGACGCCGCGACTGGCCTCCACCAGCGGCTCCAGCGCGGCAAGGTCGGCCTGCACCTGTTCGACACCGATGGCATCCAGTTCGTCGTAACGGCTGCGGTTGTAGCTGATGACCTCATCACCACGCTCGCGCAACTGGCGGCAGATCGCCTGGCCCAGGAATCCACCACCACCGGTAACCAGCACCTTCATCGCCGACCTCCTGACGGAATGGATCGAGTCTAGCGGATTTGTGTCGCGACCCAACGCGCCAGCTGTTCCCGACCAATCTTGGCGTTGTGGCGGATATCAACGGGAAAACCCGAATGGCGCAGGAAACGTCGGATTGGCGCGCATTGCGAGTGGGCACTGGCGATCTCGCGAAGTCCGGTTTCGATGTCCGGCCAACAGGAGGACGGCACATCAGCGTTCAATTCGACGCAAAGCACGGGCTCCGTTCCACCGGATTTTGCAACGCCAACCAGCGCAGTGCGACGCACCTCGGGATGCGTGTTGAACACCGGCTCGACTTGCTCGGTATACAGCGGACCTGAAACCGCCTCGACCCGCTGCGACTTGCGGCCGCAGAACCACAGGCGTCCCTGTTCGTCGAAATAGCCAACGTCGCCCATGCGGTGGACGACGCGCTCGCTGCCATCGGCGAGTTGCTCCGGAATCTTGGCGATGGCGGTCGCGGCATCGCGGTTGTAGTAGGCGTCTGTCGCCGTCGGGCCAGCCACGGTGATCTCGCCGACAGTCCTTTCGGGTACCAACAGTTCGGATGACCACTCGGAAATCGGTTCGTCGCTGATGGCGATGATGCGCACCTCATTGGGTGGCACCGGTCGACCCACGCAGGTGCCAGCGCCAGCATCGGTAGCCGCACGGGTTTCCTGCAATTCACGACTTTCAATCACCGCGACCGGCAGGCATTCGGTGGCGCCGTAGGGTGTCCAGATTTCCCCATCCGCCGGCAGCAGTTCGCGCATGGTCGCAACCACGTCACTGGGCACTGGCGCACCGGCCGACAGCACGCGGCGAACGCCGGGCAGCGGCTTGCCGTATCCGGCGAGCACGCCGACCAGGGCCGGCGAACCGAACAGCTGGGTGACGCCAAAGCGATCAATGGCGTCGTGCAGGCGATGTGGGTCAGCCTTGGCGGGGCGCGTCGGGTCCATGTCGGGAATGATGCTGGTCAGGCCCAGCGCCGGATCGAACAGGGCAAAGGGCGGGAACGTCGGCAGGTCAACGCCACCCGCTTCGATGCCGAAGGCGCTGCCCAGCATCTCGATCTGCGCGACGAAATGCCGATGCCGGTAGACCACGCCCTTGGGAACACCGGTGGAGCCGGACGTGAACAGGATGGCCGCCACTTCATCGGGAGCCGTGCTCTGCAACTGCGGGCCCGAGTTCGCACCCAGCGCTTCGATATCGGCCAGTCGCGGCCCGCCCCAGAACCAGCGTCGGCCCACGGTGACCGAATGCCGGATGCGACCACGCGCCCAGCCCAGCAAGCGACGCGCCAGCTGTGCCAGCGGAATGCCGATGAAGGCACTGGGTTCCGCTTCGGCAAGGCATTGCTTGAGCGCACGCCGGTCGATGCCCGGATCGACAAGCACTGGCACGATGCCGGCCTTGAACAGCGCGAACATCAGCGCAAAGAACTCCGGCGACGGGCGCACCATCAACACGCAGCGGTCACCGCGCGCGATGCCGGTCATCAGCAGGCCGGCGGCAATGGCGTCCGAACGCGTGTCGAGTTCGGCGTAGGTCATGGCGACGTCGTAAGTCGCGAGACCATCCGCACCGCGCTTGCCGGGACAGCGGATGGCGACGCGATCCGGCGCCTCGGCCGCCATGCGCGGCAGCGTCGCCGCGATGTTGCAGCTGGCGGTCATGCGGCGGGCGTGGATTCCGTCGCCGGCTTCAGCGGGTTGTCGGCGAGGAACCGCTCGACCAGCGGGATGATCCGCTCGTGCGCGTCTTCCAGCACGTAGTGGCCGGCGTCTTCCCAGGCATGAACTTCAAGCTGCGGCAGGCGCTGGCGGAAGCCATCGAGGAAGTCCGCGTCGAACACGAAATCCTTGAGACCCCAGCAGGCAATGGCCGGACGATCAGCGAACTCGTGCAGTCGACTCGCCGAATCGGCAACGATGTCGTAGCCCGGATCACCCGCAGCCAGCGGAATGTCCTGCACGAAGCGCAGCGTGCTGATGCGGTTGCGCCAGCTGTTGTAGGGCGACAGCAGCGCCCGCTTTTCGTCGGCCGGCATCTTGCGCATCACGCCCTGCGTGGCCGCACCCCAGGCGAAGGCGTTGAAACCGCGCACCAGCAAGGCACCCAGCTTGGTGTTGCGAACGAGGTTCAGCTGCCACGGCAGTGGCTTGCCCTCGGGTAGCGGGAACGCGGCGGTGTTGAGGATCACCAGTCGACGCACGACTTCGGGGTAGCGCATGGCCCAGCCGAAGCCGATCATGCCGCCCCAGTCGTGCACCACCAGCGTCACGTCACGAGTCACGCCGAGATGCGCGAGGAGCGCTTCCAGGTCATCGATGCGGCTTTCCAGCGTGTAACGATAGGCCGCGTCGTCCGGCTTGTCCGACAGGCCCATGCCAACGTGATCCGGCACGATGCAGCGGTAGCGATCCGAGAACGCCGACACCAGCCGACGGTAGTAGTAGGACCAGCTGGGATTGCCGTGCACCATGACGATGGGCGGCGCATCACGCGGGCCTTCATCGAGGTAGTGCATCTGGATGCCGGGACGGACCTCGAAACGGGATCCCTGGAACGGGTACTGGGGAAGACTCACGCGCGGACTCGATCTGCAGAAACGAAAAAGAAAACGGCCGCGCACCGGGCGCGGCCGTGGATTATCGCATCGTCGCCCGGACCCTGCCGCCGAAGCGGCAGGGTAACCGGGATCAGCCCTGCTGGCGGATGCGGAACCCGGCGATCAAGGCGAACATCGCCATCATCGCCAGCAACCAGCGCGGATCCAGCGTCGGGATCACATTCGGGGCGACGATGGGTGCCGGCACCCCGCTGGGCAGGGCGATGCTGGCACTGGCAATGTCCGCCGGGTCGCCACTGGAGGCCAAGCCGCCGGCCGGCGTGGCCGTCAGCGGGCTGGTGTTGTTGGTGTAGGTGCCCGCGCTGATGCTGTTCGGAATATGCACGCTGATCTGGAAGCTGCAGCTGCCACCAGCGGCGATGCTGCCGTTGCTCAGCGTCACCACGCTGCTGCCGGCGATCTGTGATCCGGCGCCGCAGACACCGCTCATCGGCAGGCCATTGGCAAACATGCCGGGCACTGCCGCACCAAGGTCATCGGAGAAGGTGATGCCAGTGACCGCGTTGAGCGGGTCCGGATTGCTGATGCTGAACATCAGGCCGATGTCGCTGCCCGGAACCGGCGAGCCGCTGTAGACGAAGGCCTTGGTGAAGCCCAGCCACACCACGGTCAGGTCGTCGCTGGCCGTGTTGCCAGCGATCGGATTGCCGAAGACCGTACCGGTTACCGCACTGCTCGTACTGGTAACCAACCCGAGGGGTGCATTGGCAGGCAGCATCAACTGGAACGGCAACGTACAGCTTTCACCTGGCGCAAGCGAACCAAGTATCAAGCTGACAACACTTCCGGAGCCTCCCATGGTGCCCGTCATCCCGCATACGCCGCTGCCAGGTAGCGGCAAACCTGCGTAAATCCACCCCGGCATGGCAACTGAGAAATCCTCCGTGAAGGATATGTTGTCAACGGTCGCGGAGGTGGACAGATTTTCAATCGTGTAGGTGACATCGACGAGTCCTCCGCGCAACACCGAAGTCGCGCTGAAGGCCTTGCTGATTGAAATCTCCGCAGCGCTGACCGTCAGGCTGGCACTGGCCGGTCCGGAGTTGCCGGCCGAGCTGGTCAGGTCACCTGTGGTGTTGTTCAGCGTGCCCGCGGCTTGCGCCTCGACATCCACCTGCACGCTGCAGCCGGCGCCAGCCGACGCCATACCACCGCTATAGCTGACCACCGTCGTGCCGCTGGCGGCAGTCAGCGTGCCGCCGGTGCAGGTTGTCGACCCATTCGCGGGCGTTGCCACGACCATGCCCGCTGGCAGGTTATCGCTGAAGTCGAGCCCGGTGGCGTCCACCACATTGGCGCTGTTGTCGATGCTGAAGCTCAGCGTGCTGACAGCACCCAGCGCCACGGTGGCCGGCGCGAAGGCCTTGCCAAACAGCGGCGCCTCGAGCACGGTCAAGGTCGCGTTGGCCACGCCACTGTTGCCCTTGTCGGACGTCAGGTCGCCCGTCGTGTTCACCAGGCTCCCCACAGCGGACGCCGCGACGTCCACCTGCACGCTGCAGCCGACTCCTGCAGCGACCGAACCACCACTGTAGGTGATGACACCGGCTCCCGGCGCCGCGGTGATGATTCCACCCACACAACTCGTGGAGACATTCGGCACCGCCGCGATGAGCATGCCGGCCGGCAGGTTGTCAGTGAATGCCAGGCTCGACGTGTCGGCGTTATTCAGCGTGTTGTCGATGGAGAAGGTCAGCGTACTGGACTGGCCCACATCCACAGTGGAAGGTGAAAACGCCTTCTGGAATGCTGGTGGCGCCTCGACAAGCAGGTCCGCGCTGGCAGGCGGGCCGACCGGAAGCCCCTGCACGAACAGTTCGCTGGTGATGTTCGGGTATGTATCCAGCGCAGTGCCCGGGGGCACCTGCACCGTCACTGTCACGACGCAACTACCGCCGGGAGGCAGGTCGCCACCGGTCATCACCAGAAGGTTGCTTCCGCTGATCTGTGAGCCTGCGCCGCATACGTCACTTTGCGGCAAGCCCAGCGCAACCAGTCCCGACAACGAGGCGTCGAGATCATCCGTGAATCCGAGTCCCGAAATGCCGTTGGCCTGATCCAGGTTGGTGATGGAAAAACTCAGCTGGACCGTCGAGCCTGCCTCGGCGTATCCGGAGTAGGCCTTGCTGAAAGTCAGCGCGCGAACCTGCAGGGTGTCGCTCGCCGGACCACCGGTGACCGGCTGGCCACCGATCTGCCCAGTGACGGACGACGTGGTGTTGAGCATGTCGCCCACCGAGGCGCCAGCAGGCACCTGCAAAGTCACCGCGAATGTGCAGCTGGCACCGCCCGCAAGAATGCCGCCGGACAGGGTCAGCACACCGCTTCCGCTGACCTGCGATCCGGCTCCGCAGACGTCGTTCATAGGCAGGCCAACCGCGACCAGCCCGGACAATGCCGCACCCAGGTTGTCCGTGAAGCTGATGCTGTCGGCAGTAGCGCCGGGGCTTTCATTCGTCAGCGTGAACTGCAATGTCACCGTGTCGCCGGGCATGACCGGGTCATCGACAAATGACTTGGACAATGCAAGCAGCTCGCTATCGATGGTCAGGCTGTCGCGCGCCGGATCAAGCGTGAGAGCCGCCAGGTTGACCTCGGCGGACAACTGACTGGTCACGTTGGAATAGTCCGTCGACGCGGCGGAAACCGGTGTCTGCACAACCACCGAGAACGTACAACTGGCACCCGCAGCAAGACTGCCACTCGACAGCGTGATCACCCCACTACCGCTCAGCTGCGAACCGGGCCCGCAGACGTCATTCATGGGAAGCCCGGTCGCGACAGTGCCTGAAAGCATGCCATCAAGGTCATCGGTGAACGCGATGGCCGTTGCAGGTTCGATTGCGGCTGCGTTGCTGATGGTGAACTGCAATGTCGCGCTGCCGCCAGGTACCACGGGGTCATCGAGAAACGCCTTGCTGATGCCCAAGCCACTGACCAGCAGGTCCGCACCCGCGGCAGCGGAAGCAACGGGCACGCCAATCGCATCGGCACCCACGTTGCTGGTGAGATTAGTATAGAGGCCGGTGGCGACACCGGGTGGAATCGAAACCGCGACATCGAAGCTACAGCTTTCGCCCGGCGACAGGCTGCCTCCGCCAAAGGCCACCGTTGTCGTACCCGTGACCGCAGAACCTGCCCCGCAGACATCACTCAATGGGAGGTTCACCGCGGTGGCGCCCGACAACATGGCGTCCAGGTCATCACTGAAGGTGATGGCCGTTACCGGAGTCGACGCCGACTCCGGGAGAGTCAGCGAGAACCGGATCGTGGCGGTGCCGCCTGGTGGCGTCGCGGTTTCAAGGAACGTCTTTTCGAGATCCGGCGCCACACCAACGACGCCTGACGTTGATTTGGCCACCCTCGCAGACGCCGGAGATGCGGCAATCGCTGCACCATTCGCGGCAACGGCGGCCACGAGAAAACCGAAAAAGACCACCCTCGCGCGGACAGGCGCCGCGCGACCACTTCCCATCATCATGCCGACCCCCAAAATTGTTGAATCAACCTTCCCCGACTGGGGGTGAGCACCCCCGTCGTCCGACACCTCGGCTACCGGCTGGCCGGAGCGCCAAGAGACACCCGGTGCCCCGAAATGGCGGCACCGGGAAACCCCTAGTTCATTCGTCCCACTCGGGTAACCGCCAGCAGGCCAAGCATTGCTACCAGCAGGATCAGCATCCGCGGATCCAGCGTCGGGATCACATTCGGGGCGACGATGGGTGCCGGCACGCCGCTGGGCAGGGCGATGCTGGCACTGGCAATGTCCGCCGGGTCGCCGCTGGAGGCCAAGCCGCCGGCCGGCGTGGCCGTCAGCGGGCTAGTGTTGTTGGTGTAGGTGCCCGCGCTGATGCTGTTCGGAATATGCACGCTGATCTGGAAGCTGCAGCTGCCACCAGCGGCGATGCTGCCATTGCTCAGCGTCACCACGCTGCTGCCGGCGATCTGTGATCCGGCGCCGCAGATACCGCTCATCGGCAGGCCATTGGCAAACATGCCGGGCACTGCCGCACCGAGGTCATCGGAGAAGGTGATGCCGCTGACCGCGTTGAGCGGGTCCGGATTGCTGATGCTGAACATCAGGCCGATGTCGCTGCCCGGAACCGGCGAGCCGCTGTAGACGAAGGCCTTGGTGAAGCCCAGCCACACCACTGTCAGGTCATCGCTGGCCGTGTTGCCGGTGATCGGGTTGCCGAAGGCATTGGCGGTCACGGCTGCCGTGGTGCTGGTCACCGTGCCCAGCGCCGCAGTGCCCGGCAGCTGCAGGGTTACGTCGAAGCTGCAGTTGCCCGCCGCCGGGATGCTGCCGGCGCTGAGGCTGACCACGGTGGTTCCGGAGACACTGGAGCCCGCACCGCAGGCATCCGCCAGCGGCAGGCCGACCGCGGCCCAGCCCGGGATCACCGCGCCGAGGTCATCGCTGAAGGCCACGCTGTCCACGGACGCCGAGGGCGACAGGTTGTTGATGGTGTACCGCAGAACCACCTGTCCGCCGCGTAGCACCGGATCGGACTGGAAGGCCTTGCTGATGGCAATGTCGGCGCCGCTGACCGTCAGGCTGGCACTGGCCGGTCCGGAGTTGCCGGCCGAGCTGGTCAGGTCACCCGTGGTGTTGTTCAGCGTGCCGGCCGCCTGTGCCTCGACATCGACCTGCAGGCTGCAGCTGGCACTGGCCGGAGCGGTACCGCCGCTGTAGCTGACCACCGTCGCGCCGCTGGCGGCAGTCAGCGTGCCGCCAGTACAGGTGGTCGAAGCGTTGGCCGGTGTTGCCACGACCATGCCTGTAGGCAGGTTGTCGGTGAAGTCGAGCCCGGTGGCGTCCACCACATTGGCGCTGTTGTCGATGCTGAAGCTCAGCGTGCTGACAGCACCCAGCGCCACGGTGGCCGGCGCGAAGGCCTTGCCAAACAGCGGCGCCTCGAGCACGGTCAAGGTCGCGTTGGCCACGCCAGCGCTACCGATATCGGAAGTCAGCGCGCTGCTGCTGTTGGCGTAGCTGCCCGGCGTGGTTGCGGTGACATCCGCCTGCACCGTGCAGCTGGCGCCGGCGGCAACGCTGCCGCCGACGTACTGGATGGAACCACTCCCTGCACTGGCCGTCAGCGTGCCACCGGTGCAGGTGGTCGAGGCATTGGGCGGCGTGGCCACCGTCATCCCCGCCGGCAGGTTGTCGACGAAGGCCAAATTGGCCAGCGCCACCGTGGACGCCGTGTTGTCGATGGTGAAGGTCAGCGTGCTGACGCCGCCGGACACGATGCTGGTGGGTGCAAAGGCCTTGCTGAAGCCCGGCTGCGGAATCACCGTCAGGGTATCGCTGGCGGTGCCGCTGTTACCGGTGTTCGAGGTCAGGTCACCGCTGGTGTTGACCATGGCCCCCGAGGTGGATGCCACCACGTCCACCGACAGGGTGCAGACGCTGCCGGAACCGACCGTGCCGCCGCTGTAGGCAATTGCGGTAGCACCGACGCCGGCGTTGATCGTGCCGCCGGCGCAGGTGGTGCCGGCGTTTGGCGTCGGCGCCACCGTCATCCCGGCGGGCAGGTTGTCGGTGAAGTTCAACGCAGCGGCAACCAGCGCACTGGCGGTGTTGTCGATGGTGAAGGTCAACGTGCTCGCCTGCCCGACACCCACGGTGGCAGGCGTGAAGGCCTTGGCGAAGCTGGGTGGCGGTTCGACCACCAGATCCGCCATCGCCGGCACGGCGACGGTCAGGCCGCTGGCAGTCAGGTCACTGCTGGTATTCGGGTAGGTGCCGGCCATCGCCGTTGCCGGCAACAGGACATTGACCGTGATCGTGCAGCTTTCGCCCGGCCCCAGGTCACCACCAGTCATGGTCAGCAGGTTCGTCCCGCTGATCTGCGAGCCGACACCACAGACATCGCTGGCCGGCAGACCGACGGCCACCAGGCCGGTCAACACGGCGTCCAGGTCATCGGTGAAGCCGAGACCGCTCGCCGGGTTGCTGGCGTCAATATTGTGGATGGTGAAGCTCAGCTGCGCCGTCCGCGTCGCCGCGCTCGGGCCATCGAAGGCCTTGCTGAAATCGACCACGCGGATGTGCAGGCTGTCGCTGGCGGGATCACCCGTCACGCCCAGCCCACCAGCCGTTCCGGTCGCACTGCTCGTGGTATTCAGGTAATCGCCGGACGAAGCACCCGCAGGCACGTTCAGCATCACACTGAACGTGCAGCTGCCACCCACCGGCAAGTTGCCGCCGGTCAGCGACAACAGCCCCGCTCCCGAGATCTGCGAGCCGGCACCGCAGACATCGTTCATGGGCAGGCCGGTCGCTACCAATCCGCTCAGAGCTGCATCCAGGTCATCCGTGAACGCGATACCGGTAATCGAATTGGCCGCATCCTGGTTGGTCAGCGTGAACTGCAGCGTGACCGTACCACCCGGCATCACCGGGTCATCGGTGAACTGCTTTTCCAGCAGCAGCAGGTTGTCGTTGACGGTCAGCACATCGCTGGCCGCAGGCAGGACGACAGGCGTCCCACCAATGGTGGCATTCAGGCTGGTGGTGCGGTTGCGGTACACACCATTCGCAGCGGCCACAGGAACCTGCACGAGCATGTCGAATGTGCAGCTTGTTCCCGCAGTCACGCTGCCACCGGAGAAGCTCATGAGTCGGTTGGCCGACAAGAGTACGACGCTACCGCCACAAGGCGTCGCCGGCACGGAGCCCGCATCAAATGTCGCATTGGTCAGCACGGCGCCCAAGTCGTCGGTGAACGACATACCCGTGGCATCAAGCGTGCCGTTCGTATTGTCGATAGTGAAGCGCAACGTTGCCGTGCCACCCGGCAAGACCGGATCGTCAATGAACTCCTTGCTCAAGCCCAGGGCCGCGACCAGCAGATCATCGCTGGCCGAGGGGGTAACTATCGTGAGGCCGGACACCGTGGTCGACACATTGCTGGTGGTGTTGGTGTGGAAGCCAGTCGGCGCGGCAGCCGGCACCTGCAGCGTTACGTTGAACGTGCAGCTTTCACCGGTCGCCAGCGTCCCATCCGTGAAACTCAGAATGGATGTGCCGCTGATCTGCGAACCCGTGCCACAGACGTCATTTACCGGCAGCCCCACCGCAACAAGCCCGGACAACGCGGCATCCAGATCATCCGTGAAACTGATGGCCGTGGCATCGCCATTAGTTTCACCATCGTGGGTGATCTCGAACTGCAGGGTCACCGTGTCACCCGGCAGTACCGGGTCATCGGTGAACTGCTTCACCAGGCGCACGCCGCCGACAACTTCAAGGTCGTCCTTGGCGACACCACCGGTGCGAGTCTCACCATCCACGGTGGCACTGACCTGTGTTGTCACGTTGGGATAGATGCCACTGGCTGCATCCGAAGACACATTCAGGGTCAGCGAGAATGTACAGCTGTCGCCAGCCATGCCTGCCGGCGCCAAGGTGCCTCCCGACACGAACAGTCGAGCCGGCGTGACATCGTTACCCATTGGGTTTACCAGTTGGAAGAACGTACAGCTGGAGCCGGCGCCACAACACGCCGCCGCCGGCGTCACCGACGCCGTGGGCAGGATCGTGGCAAAGAAGTCGGTAAACGCGACATTGGTCGCCGACGAGGTTGCGCTGGTGTTGGTGATGGTGAACTCGAGCGTGGTCGAGTCGCCAGCGGCCACCGGGTTGTCCAGGAACGTCTTAGTAATCGTCGGCGCCGGCGATACGAACAGAAGATCGCTACCAGCCGAGCCAAGCACCGGAGAGCCTCCTATCGTTGCCGCAATTGTGGACGTCGTGTTCGTGTAGGTGCCCGGCGACGCGCCTGCCGGGATGGCCAGTTGCAGTTCAATCAAGCAGCTGGCGCCAGCGGCAAGCGTTCCGCCGTCATAGCCAAAAACGCTGGTCGGAAAACCAGAGGTTGCCATGCCACCACAGGTGTTGGTCGGCGCAGACACAGCCTGCAAGCCGCTCAAGGTCGCATCGAGATCATCGCTGAAGGCGATGTTTGTAGCATCATCGGTGCGGCTGAAATTGGTCAGCGTGAATTGCAGCGTCGCCATACCGCCCGGAGGCACCGGATCGTCGACAAATGATTTGGATAGATGAATGAGGTCGCGGTTGACCTGCAAAGAGTCGACGGCCAGCCCAAAATCCAATGTGCTGATACCAACCTGGCCTGACGCGACGCCGCTGATATTGTCCAGCTGCCCGCTGCCTTGCGCCACGACATCCACCGTCAAAGTGCAGGAAGCCCCGGCGGCAACCAGTGGGAACGTCAGGTTACCGAAGTACGACAAGCTAACAGCATTACCGTCCGGGGCCGCACTGACTGTTGGAAGAACGGGCGCAGTACCACAATCGGTCGCGAGGCCGGACGGTTCCGCAATAACGAGACCTACGGGCAACGTATCGGAAAACGAGCCTGAGTTGACCGCTGTTGCGTTGGCGCTGTTGTCGATGCTGAAGGTCAACGTGGATCGCCCGCCAAGCTGCACGGTCGACGGCGCGAACACCTTGGAGAAGCCCGGCCTGCCGGCGTCGACCGTGAGATCCACGGGAAGGCTCATGCTGCTGCCAGCACTGGAGCTCAATGTAATCGCAGGGTTGGTGTGCATGCCCAGTGTCGACGATGTGACGTAGACGCTGACCGTACAGCTGCTGTTTGCGCCCAGAGCACCACCAGTGAAGGTGATCGTCGTGCCGCCATCGGGCGCGGAGATCAGGCCGCTGGGACAGGTTGTCGTTGGATGCGCCGGTGCCGCCAGCGCCACGCCGGCCGGCAGAACATCCGTGAACTCCAAATCGGTGACGGGCGTGCCGCCGTCATTGTTGATCTGGAAACGCACCTGCGAGGCACTGCCCGGACCAATCGTGGCTGGCACGAAACTCTTGATGAGAGTCGGCTGTGCCACCGCCACCGTGCTCGCGGCCATCGCGGCCACGGCGGTGAACACCCATACCAGACGTCCAATCAGAGACATGCTCGCGCTCCCCATGTGCGAAGCGGACAGCATAGCGGCTGCTCCGGCAACGCGACAGGGCAGTCTGCGCGGCAAACTGGCGTGGACAAAACCGGATAGGTGAACTATTGGGATAGAGGATGTGAACTATTCCACTGCTGAAGCAGCTGCTGGCCGGCCGACAGATGGCCGAGAGGCGCCGTTGGAGTGGTTCCAATCGCATGGTCCTTTCGCAGAGCATGCTTGCACTTCGTCAACTTTGCTTCAAGTGATCGACCGAGCACGTTTCGCTTTCACAGGACAAATCTGCCGGTTCCCCCCCCTTGGAAACCGCCCAGGGCTTTATGCAGCAATCATCCAAGCTTCACGCGGTCCCGGCGCAGGCGGCCGGAGTCGGGGCGTGACGCCCGGTGCAGGATGATGTGGACCGAAGACAGATCGACACACGGATCAGACTGATGAGCCCGCGCATTGCGGTGCGTGTCAAGATAGTTGTCGCCTGATTTCATGCAGCTAGTCGCTTACTTTCATTCTGTTTGCTTTGTGCCGGCACGACCGTGTCTCGGTCGGGATTGAGCGTGACGGCACCGACGCGACTCCAGTCCCTGATCGTGCCGGTCCAACGCTGCGGATGGCGCTGGCGGGCGAGCTCGTAGACCTGAGTGCGGACTTGGAGCTGGGCGGCGTCCTGGCCCGCGTGTCGCACGGCCGGGGCGACGAAGCGCAAGCCGCTGTGCAGGTGCTCGTGGTTGTACCAGTGAACGAACTGCGCGGCCCATGTCCGTGCATCCTGCAGGTCGGCAAAGCCCCGGATCGGGAAGCCGGGGCGGTACTTTGCGGTGCGGAACAGGCTCTCCACGAAGGCGTTGTCGTCGCTGACCCGCGGGCGCGAGTAGGACGGGGCGACGCCCAGCCACTGCAGCATCGCCAGTACCGTGGTCGCTTTCAGGGCGGCACCGTTGTCGCCATGCAGCACTGGTTTGTTGGTCGCTGCATGGATGCCCTCGGCCAGCGCCGTGCGCTTGAGCAGATGCGCGGCATGCTCGCCGGACTCGACCTCGTGCACCTCGTGGCCGACGATCTTGCGGCTGTACAGGTCCAGGATCAGGTACAGGTAGAACCAGCGCCCGGTCACCTGCGAAGGCAGCCAGGTCACGTCCCAGCACCACACCTGGTTGGGGGCGCGGGCCATGTGCGTGGTCGGCTTGCGGCGGGCCTGCGGTGTCTTGGCGCGACCGCGGTGACTGGCCTGCCCGGCCTGGTGCAGGACCCGGTGGAAGCTCGACTCGCTGGCCAGGTAGCGGCCCTCGTCAGCCAACCGCGGCACGATCTGCGCCGGCGGCAGGGCGGCGTATTGCGGGGCGTTGGCCACCTCCAGGATCGCGGCCCGCTCCTGCTCGCTGAGCGCGTGCGCGGGGGCCGGACGCACCGCTTCGGGCCGACCATCGGCACGGATGCCCGCGCTGTCGGACAGGAACACGGATTCATCTTCGCCTTCGAGCCAGCCGCGGCGCGACAGGTGCCGGCACACGCGATGCGCGATGGTGTTGGCGAGCTGCGTCAGTTGCGCAGAGGTGGGGGCACGGGCACGGGCGCGGCGCAGGCGCGGCTTGCGCCGCGGGGGCTCGACGTTCGCGTCGTACACGCCGTCGAGCCACAGCATGTGGAAGTGAACATTCAGGTTCAGCGCGCTGCCGAAGCGCTGGATCAGGGTCACCGCACCGCATTGCGCCGTATCCCGCGGCACGCCGGCCTGATCGGCAAGCCAACCGGCGATCACACGATGCACGATGCCCAGCACCGGGCTGATGGCATCCGGTTTGCCGGCGAACAGGAAGCGCAACGGGTAGGGGAAACTCAGCACCCATTGCCGCACCGGCCGCGGGCCGAACACCTCGTCCACCAGATGCCGCGCCGACTCGGCCATGCGCCGCGCGCCGCAGCTCGGGCACAGCCCGCGCTTCTTGCAGGAATACGCCACCAGCCTCTCGGCACGACAGTGCTCGCAGACCACGCGCAGGAAGCCGTGCTCGAGCACGCCGCAGCGCAGGTAGGCATCGAACGCCTCGCGGACATATCCGGGCAGCGAGCGGCCCTCCGCTTCGATCCGTACAATGAAGTCCGGGTAGTGCGCCTCTACCAACGCGTACAGCAGCGTGCGCTCGGGCGCGTGGCGCGCGTACCGCGAACCGGTGTGGGCGGCCGGCAGTGGCGCGCATCCCGCGGCTTGCCGCCGGGATGTGGCGAGGCGCGGCACGCAGCGCTCCGGTGCGGGGACGGCTGCTCAGTGTTGCGCCTGTGTTCGCACGTTCGTATCGGTGCGTTCTGATCTTCGCGTCAGACATTGCCGCGGCGACTCCCGCCTCGACCGCCTCGACACCCAGGTGCAGGGCGCGGCCCAGAGCGCCGAATCCGCCAATCAGGGCGCCCAGCGCGCCAACCAGCGCCTCGACCAGATCGAAGGCCGCGTGCAGCAGCTGGAATCGTCGCCGCGCCGCGTGCCGCGCGGGTGAGCACGCACTCCGCTTGACCGACCGGCGCGGGGATCCGTCGCCTGCGCGGCGCGGATCCCCGCGTTGGATGGTGTTCCGCCCCCGAGGAGCTTCCCATCCGTACTTTCCCCCACTCCCTCCCCCACCCGGGCCGGCGCGCGGTTGCGCTGGCGCTGGCGCTGGTCAGCGTGGGCGCCACCGCCAGCGCGCGCGACGACGGCACCCCGCCGGTGACGTCACTGGACGAACTGCCCCGCGGCCAGGACGTCTCCGACACGGTGATCGAACTGGCCGGCTGGGTCGTCGCCTCCGGCGACAGCCAGGGCTATCCCTTCGCGATCATGGACAAGGCCGCCGCCCAGATCCTCGTGTTCGGCGGCGATGGCCGCCTGCGCGGCGCCGCGCCCGGCCTGTTCGGCTCCGCCGTGGGCGACCACACCGCCCCCGGCATCGCGGGCCTCGCCCTGCGCGAGATCCCCGGCCGCGACCGCACCACCCCGGCGGGCCGCTTCGTCGGCGGCTACGGTCCGTCCATCGATGCCGGCCGCGTGCTGTGGGTCGACTACGAGTCCGCGGTCTCGATCCACCCGACCGCGACCGGCGTGCCGGAGGAAAAGCGCCCCGAGCGCCTGGCCTCGCCAACGCCGGATGACAACCGGGTCACCCACGGCTGCATCAACGTGTCTCCGGCGTTCTACGAGCAGGTCGTCAGCCCCACCTTCGCGCGCGGCGGCGTGTTCTACGTGCTGCCGGACGAAGGCTCGCTGGAGGAGGCGTTTCCGGAGTTCGCGGGCGCCGGCACCCGGAAGACCGCCGGCGACTGAGCGCCGGTGCGTGGCCGCGCGGCGGATGACGCGGCGTCTCCGGTGCGTCGTCCGCAGCATGAAAAAGGCGACCCGGTCGCCCGGGTCGCCTTTTCGTTACCGCACCCGCCGAAGTCACTTCAGGCCGCGGTTGCGGAGCAGGGCATCGGCGCTCGGCATGCGGACGCGGAAGGCCTTGCAGCTTTCGGCCGGATCGATATTGTCGGCCAGCACATCCAGCGCGCAGACGATCTCCGATACCCGCGCAGAAGCCGCCCCGGCCCCGTCCTCCGTGACCGGCCCGTCAGGTGCCGTCCCGCCCCGGGGCGTAGCGCCATACCGCCAGCGCGCCATACAGCAGTGTCAAAAAAGCGAGGTTGCACAACTCGGGAAGCGCCTCGGCGAAGCTTGCGCCCATCTGGTTGAACTTCACCATCAGGTTGATGCCGGGCGTGGAGGGAACAAGCCTCGCCAGCCACGCCAGGGGCTGTGGCATCGCCACGGCCGGCCATGAGAGCCCGGACAGGAAGAAGAGTGGCAGCGCGGTGACGAGCATCAGCTGGAAGGGCCGTTCGCGGGTGCGGAAGAAACTGCCCGCGAACAGCGCGAACGCCACCACCGCGGCCACGTACAGCGCTCCGCCCACCAGCGTACCGGGCGGATTGCCCCCACGCGGATAGTCCTGGAGCCACATCACCAGACCGTTGTAGTACAGCATGCTGCACACGCCGATCAGCGCGAACGCGGCGGCGATGCCGAGCAGGCCGCGGCGCGAGAACGCCAGCCGACCCAGGCGTTCGCGACGCGTGCCGGCCATGACCAGCATGCCGATCAGCAGTGTCTGCTGCACGATCAGCTGTGCCACGCCCGGCACCACGGCGCTGCCGTAACCCTCGCGGGTGTTGAACAGCGGCCGCGCCACCACCTGCAGCGGCGCTGCGCCGGGCGCACCTGCGAAACCTGCCTGCACCACGGCGGCCTCGCGCGCGAACGCGGCGGCGGCCTCGCCCAAGCCCTCGAGCACCACGCCGCCGCGACCGAGGAACGCACCACTGCCGTACAGCGCCAGTTGCCCCTGCCCGCCGCGCAGGATCCCGCGTTCGAACCCCGCGGGCACCACCAGCAGGCCCTGCGCTTCACCGCGGGCGATCCTTGGCCGGGCCTCCTCCACCGAGGTCGCATCGCCGACGATCCTCACCGCGCGCACCGCGCCCGCCTTGCGCACCAGGGCGCGGCTCATGGCGCTATGGTCGAGGTCGACCACCAGCACCGGATACTGCGAAGCCACCTGGTGCCGGTAGGCGACCGGGTAGAAGAACGAGTACAGCACCACGGCGCCGATCAGCGTCACCACCGCGTAGCGGTCCGAGAACACGGCGCGCAGAGTCTCCAGGAAGGCGGCCCTGACCTGGTTCATCGCTGCCCCCAGGAGGCCGGATCGCGCGCTCCGCGCGCATACAGGCGCAGCCCCGCGCCGCCGGCCACCAGCACGAACAGCAGCAAGGTCCCCAGCAACGACAGCGAGGCCGTCCATGCCGCACCCAGGTCGAGCTGCTGCGCCTGCAGCTTGAGGTAGGCGGTGAAGGGAAGCAGCTGGCTCCAGACCTGTGCGAACAGCGGCGCTCCCTGCACCGGGAACGTCGCGCCCGAGAACGCCAGCGACGTGCCCGCATACAGTCCGGTCAGCGACAGCGACGTGCCCATATTGCGGGTGGCCCCGACCAGCAGCAGCGCGATGCCGCCGTAGGCCAGGTACATCGCCGCCTGCGCGGCGACCAGCAGTACCGCGCTGCCGGCCACACCGCCGCGGATCGCCGCCAGCCAGAGCAGCGACAGCGTGCCGTAGGCGGTGAACAGCAGCAGGTACGGCGCCAGCTTGCCGGCCACCGCCGGCAGCAGGCGATCGCCGCACTCGGCCAGCCATGTGCCCGCGCTGCCGTCACGCAGTTCGCGCCCGAGCGCGCCGACCATCGCCAGGCAGGCGGCGAGGTGCAGCAGTGCCGGGAACAGCAGGCCGAGCAGGAAGTGCTCGTAGCTGCGTGCGGCGTTGGCCAGCACGGTGGCCTGCACCCGCAGCGGCGGCTGGCGGACCGCCTGCGCCCCGCCGACCCGCGCCACCCCACGGCGTACGAGATGCCCACTGGTCGCCTGCGCCGCCTCTCCGATCCCCCGCAGCACCGCCTGCCCTGCCGTCTGGTGGCTGGCGTTGTAGTAGGCGAAAACAACGGCGCTGCCGCCACGCAGGACCTGGCGCTCGGCACCCGCAGGCACGTGCACCACCGCGAACGCCCGGAGCGCGCGCACCTCCGACCAGGCCTGCGTCAGGTCCGCCGGCCGCGCGGCCACCCGCACGCCCGGCACGGCATCGAGCCTGCGCACCAGTTCGCGGCTGGCCGCGCTGTTGTCATGATCGACCACCGCCACCGGCAGTTCGCGCGGCACGCCGGCCGAGAACATCCAGGCCAGCAGCGCCAGCGCCAGCAGCGGGACCCACGTGGCCAACGCCAGATCCCAGGGATCGGCGCGCAGCCGTGCGCACTCGCGCAACGCCGAACGGACGAACGCCTCGCGTGCCGTGGGCCGCGTCAGCGTTGCGGCCATGCGAACAGCACGCTCATGCCCGGCCGGAAGCCTGCGACTTCCGCGACCGGCCTCGCGCGCACTTCGAAACTCCTCACGTCGTAGCCGGCCGACTGCCGGGTCGCGCGCCAGGTCGCGAAATCGCCGGCCGGGCTGATGTGGTAGACCTCGAACTCGACGTCCTCGCGCTCCAGCGCCGGGATCGAACCGCGCAGGCGGCGGCCCACCTCCAGGCCCGCGAACTGGTCCTCGCGCAGGTGGAACGCCACCCACATGTGGTCGAGGTCGACCAGGGTGAAGACCGGATAGCCGGCCGCCACCAGCTCGCCGGTTTCGACCAGGCGCTTGGACACCTCGCCGGCCGTCGGCGCGCGGCCGCGCACTTCGCTTTCGGCCGCCTGCACTTCGGCCACGGCGCCTTCGGCCTGCCGCACCTGCGCCTGCGCGGCGCTCCTGTCCTGTTCGCGGGCGCCGGCCTGCGCCTGTTCGTACAGCGCCTGCGCTGCGCGCGCCTGCTGCTCGGCATCGATCGCCTTCGTACGGGCCTCGTCGCGCTGCTGCCGGGTGACCACGCCCTCGGCATGCAGCCGCTCCAGGCGCTGGAAGGTGGAACGCGCCAGTTCGTGTCCGGCCTGGGCGCGCCGCCAGTTGGCCTCCGCTGCGCGGATGTCCTCCACGCGCGCGCCTTCCTCGGCCTTGTCCGCCAGCGCCTGCGCGGCCGCGAGCGCGGCTTCGGCCTGTCGCTTCTTCGCGGCGATCTCGGGGCTGTCCAGCTCGAACAGTACCTGCCCCGCCTCGACCCGCTCGCCCTCGGCCACCAGCAGCGCCGACACCCGCGCGGTCACCTTGGCCGACACGTTGATGCTGTCGGCATCGGCCATGCCCTGCACCAGGTCCGCCGGGCTGCGGAACGCCAGCCACAGGCCGCCGACCAGGATCACGGCAATCACGCCCAGGGCGACAAGGCGCAGGCGACGGCGGCCGGACGGTGCATCCGCAGCCACGGGTGGCGGCGGCGGCGACGGAGCGGGTTCATTCATGGGGAAATACCCTGTGGTCTGCCTTGCGGATGTACTCGCCAAAGCGCGCCGACTGGCCACCCAGCTCGAGCAGGTGCGCCAATGCCACGCAATAGTCGTAGGCGGCGTGCGCGTATTCGACCCGTGCGGCGCCAAGGCCGAGCCTGGCGTCCATGACATCGAGCGAGGTCGACTGCCCCTCGCGGAACGCCAGTTCCTGCAGGCGCAGGTTCTCACGCGCCTGCTCGATGCTGCTGTCGAGCAGCAGGAACTGCTGGCGTGCCGTTTCCAGCGCATTCCAGGCCTGTGCCACGCCGATCCTGATCTGGTTCTGCGCCTCGCGCAGTGCGGCCTGCGCCTGCTCCTGCTGCGCGCGCGCAGCACTGATCTGGCGCGGGCGATCCCGCCCGGACAGGAAGGTGTACTTCAGGCCAATGCCGAAGGCCCAATCGGTGTCGGTCAGCAGCGCATCCTCGCGGTACAGGTCGTACTGGCCGAACAGGTACACCTGCGGTTTCAGTGACGCCTCCTGCACACGCACGCCTGCGCCCGCCTGGTCGTCAAGCGCCCGCAGCTGCGCCAGCTGCGGGTGCCGCTCAAGCGCGGCCCGGGTGAACGCCTCCAGCGTGCCCGGCGATGTGCCGACCACGAACAGCGGCGTGATCGGCGTCACCGGCCCATCGCTGCGCAGCAGCAGCGCCAGGGCCTGGGCGGCGGCGTCGCGGTCGTTGAGCGCCTTCTGGTACTCGCGCTCGCTGGCGTCACGCGCGACGACCGCCTGCAACACCTGCGCGCGCGTGGCGAAGCCTTCGCGTTCAAGCGATTCGGCATGGGCCAGGTGCTGCCGCATGCCGTCGCGCACCTCGCGGCGCACACTCAGCGCCTGCTCGGCCAGGCCCTGGCCGAAGTAGGCCTGGACCAGTTGCGACGTCAGCTTCTGGGACTGCTGCGCCCGCTCCGCGTCCGCCCCACGCAGGGCGGCCGCGGCCGCCGCCTGCGCGGCCGGGATCTGCCCGCCCGTGTACAGGGGCAGCACCGTGGTCAACACCGGACGCAATCGCCGGTCGCGCTCCTGGAACCGCAACGGGCTTTCGATGCCGAACGCCTCGCCCACTGGCGCCAGCGAACCCAGCGGCAAGCTCAGCGTCTTCTGGAACTCCAGGTAGCGCGCTTCGAGCGAAATCTCCGGCAGCCGCAGGCGCGCGGTCGCATCGGAAAGATCCTGCCGGGCGCGCAGGTTGGCGTCCGCGGCAGCCAGCGCGTCGGAGACCCGTTCCAACCGCTCGCGCGCCTGATCGAAGCTGAGTGCGTCCGCATCCTGCGCGAGTGCCGAGGTGGCCGGTACAAGCAGGACCAGACCCAACGCCAGACCGAATGCCCGTCCGTGCGCGGCGCGGGATCGCCGACGGTATGCCCCACCCAGCCTGCCAGCCTTGCCTGTCGACACCTGCCACTCCATTGCACCGGCCGCCGCTATCGTGATGCCAGTCATGGTGGCGCCGCAACTTCACTGGCATCTGCGGCCTTCCGCCGCAACTTCCCGAGCACCCGCTCCTCCAGATCATCCACCAGCGTATACGCCGCCGGCACCACCACAAGGCTCAACACCGTCGAGGTGATCAACCCACCGATCACCGCCACCGCCATCGGCATGCGGAAGCTTGAATCCGCCGTCAGACCCAGCGCGATCGGCATCATGCCCGCCCCCATCGCCAGCGTGGTCATGATCACCGGCCGCGCACGCTTGTGGCACGCGTCCATCAGCGCCTCGTGGCGGGTCATGCCCTTTTCCTCGGCCATCACGGCGTAGTCGACCAGCAGGATCGAGTTCTTGACCGCGATGCCGATCAGCAGGATCGGGTATAGGAAGTTCAACCGCCCTTTTTGGCGAGTCTGGCGGGTAGGAAGCGGCCGCGCAAGCGCCGCTTTGGGCACAGATCGGGCACAGATCGGGGGTTCATGCGTGGGTTTTCGACATCGCGGGGCCACGCAGCGGCTCAGTGCGTAGCCATTTCTCACCGAATCCCGGCACAGGGCCGAGCGCAGCCCTGCGGGGTCGTGGCCGCATCGGATCGGACTCTGGCTTGGCTGCCGGCTGTGTGGCCGGCACCTCGTCACGCGGCCGGCGGCGGCGCGCGCGCTGCGGGCCGGTAGTGCGCTTGCTCCAGCGCGCCGTGCTTCTCGAAGTGGGCGAGGATGGCGCGGATGGCGATGGGTTCCTCGATGCTGGCGACGATCCGTACCGCGCCGCCGCAGTGGGCGCAGGTGGTGATGTCGATGGAAAAGACCCGCTTGAGCCGTTGCGCCCAGCTCATCGCACGGCGCTTCTGCTCGGGGCTGCGCGGCTCGTCGTGGGCGCTGACGTCCACTGGCGCCGCATCGCCCGCAGGCCGCTTGCCGCGCCCCGAGGGCGTCAGCTGCGCACGCAGGTTTGCATTCGGGGCGAATACGCCGTGGAAGCGGGTGAGATGCGCGCGAGGTGGCGGGACCAGTGCCGCCAGCTTGGCGATGAAGTCCACCGCATCCCATTCGACATGCGTGGTCCCATTTCGCCACGGCGTCTTGAGCTGATACCGCACCCTACCCTGCGGTGAGATCGACAGCCGCTGCTCGCTGATCGCCGGGCGCGTGATGTAGCGGCACAGCTTTTCGAGCTTGTGGCTCTCGTGTGCTTCCGCGGCCACGCCGGCATGCAGCGAGAAGCCGCCGACCTTGCCGGCATCGCCCTCCAGCGAACCGGCGTCACCGGGCAGCGTTTGCAGCGTGACGACCTTGCAGCCAGCGTCGCGGCCGGTGGCGATGCGGTAGGTGATCGAACTCATCCGCAGCCCATCCATGCTGTCGTCGCCTGCAGCGCTGTCTGCCAGGAAGGCCGATTCGCCCTCCCCTTCGAGCCAGCCTTTGCGCGTCAGGTGCCGACACACCCGGTGCGCGATGGTAGCTGCCAGCTGGGTCAACTGCGCGGTGGTGGGCGCACGGGCGCGGTGCAGGCGCAGTTCGCGCCGCGGCAGCTCGGTGGCTTCCACGTACACGCCGTCGAGCCACAGCATGTGGAAGTGAACATTCAGGTTCAGCGCGCTGCCGAAGCGCTGGATCAGGGTCACCGCACCGCATTGCGCCGTATCCCGCGGCACGCCGGCCTGATCGGCAAGCCAACCGGCGATCACACGATGCACGATGCCCAGCACCGGGCTGATGGCATCCGGTTTGCCGGCGAACAGGAAGCGCAACGGGTAGGGGAAACTCAGCACCCATTGCCGCACCGGCCGCGGGCCGAACACCTCGTCCACCAGATGCCGCGCCGACTCGGCCATGCGCCGTGCGCCGCAGCTCGGGCACAGCCCGCGCTTCTTGCAGGAATACGCCACCAGCCTCTCGGCACGACAGTGCTCGCAGACCACGCGCAGGAAGCCGTGCTCGAGCACGCCGCAGCGCAGGTAGGTCTCGAACTCCTCGCGCACATACTCGGGCAGCGGGCGGTCTTCTACCTCACGGCGCGCGAGAAAGTCCGGCCAATGCGCCTGCACCAGCGAATACAGCAGCGTGCGCTCGGGACGGGCCTGACCGCTAACGTTGGCAATATGGCATGAAGCGGATTACGAGCGATTCACTATTAAACCGTGACAAAATTGAAACGGGCTACCCCCCTCCAATTAAGCACTTTACCGCTTTTTGCTATATTGCGTGTTGTAACCAGTTTTTTTTGTTTTTTTCATTCCAAATAAAAATCTCATTGTATTATTCGGTCGAATAAATAGATGATATATAAGTACACAGATTGAAAAACAAACTAAAAGTAAAAATACATATTTAAACGCTGTATTATCTGGTGTTTGAACAACATAAAAGCCAATAACAACAATAATGGTCTGATGAAGAATATAGAACGGATAGACAGCCTGATTACAATAGGCTAATAAATTACTTTTTTTATTTAAATATTTTTTACCATATCCTAAACTAGTTAACACCCATGCCCAAGCATTTAAATTTATTAGAGCAATGAAAATGTAGGTTTGAGGTTTTGTTATCCAATTATTCCATAAATCGAATGGTTCCCAACCATTCCATCTAATTATATTGATGAAAAGAATTAGTAAAAGCAGTTCTTAAGTAGAACCGTCTTTTTCGCTCAATTTGCTCAAGAATAATTGGAATTTATACATTAATATCCAATAAAAACAAAAAATATAAAGAACGAATGTCTTGCCCAATCGTTAATCAAATCGTGCGTAGTTTTCAAATCGAGTTGCTAAAAAAGTATAAGGATTATAGCTAAAAAATAATTGAATTATTGAGTAATCTTTATTAAAAAAAAAGTCAAGTTTATTTCGTACATTCTTTTTGCATTGAGATATACTGATAATGGTATTGATAAAATATTATAGCAGAATAAATAAGGGATAAACCAAAGATGTAACCAATGAAAATTACCATTTGGATACCACTTGAACTCTAAAAAGTTTGATAAAATTCGAGATAATTGAAATTATCTTGTAATTTTCGTTCAAAATAGATTTGAGGTGCAACCAACAAAAACGTCCATATCACAGTTGGATAATTAGTCTTTTAAATCGTTGATAAAAAAATGTCTTTGATTCATTTTTTCAAGAAGTATGGCAGAAACAAAACCTGAAACAAGAAATAACAAAGGCATTCTAAATGCGGACATCCAATAGTTTAGTTCCATTAAAACATTGCTTGATGAAACGTCTTTAATATGCCAGTCATTTTCCACTACAAAAATCATGTTTACATGAAATATGAACATCATTAAAATTGCAATAACTCTTAGGAAGTCTATATAGTAGTATCTGTTTTTCATCATATTTAGGCTGGTAAATTAGATGTATGACGATTTAAGTCGGTAAATGTTACTGGTGATGTCAAATTGGTTACAACGTTCCAGGCTATGAACAGTTGGGGATTTTATGCCCTGACTGTTCGGTTTGGCACCGACCTTTATTTTATGTTTATACTTACGTTTTATCACTTTCGCCCCAATTGTTTATAACCATTGTTGTGTGTAGGCTTTCATTTTTATCTTATTTGTCATAACCGTTGTTTACAAGTCGCTTTGAAATCCACCAATAATTCCCGCTTGGGTCAATAATTCCAGATTGTCTGTCCTCATAAGGCATGTCTGAGGGGTCAAATTCAACTATTCCGCCAAATTCTATTGCTCGATTGTGCATTTCTTCAACATTATCCACAAACAGATAAAATGCTGGGTATAGGAAGTTCAACCGCCCTTTTTGGCGAGTCTGGCGGGTAGGAAGCGGCCGCGCAAGCGCCGCTTTGGGCACAGATCGGGCACAGATCGGGGGTTCATGCGTGGGTTTTCGACATCGCGGGGCCACGCAGCGGCTCAGTGCGTAGCCATTTCTCACCGAATCCCGGCACAGGGCCGAGCGCAGCCCTGCGGGGTCGTGGCCGCATCGGATCGGACTCTGGCTTGGCTGCCGGCTGTGTGGCCGGCACCTCGTCACGCGGCCGGCGGCGGCGCGCGCGCTGCGGGCCGGTAGTGCGCTTGCTCCAGCGCGCCGTGCTTCTCGAAGTGGGCGAGGATGGCGCGGATGGCGATGGGTTCCTCGATGCTGGCGACGATCCGTACCGCGCCGCCGCAGTGGGCGCAGGTGGTGATGTCGATGGAAAAGACCCGCTTGAGCCGTTGCGCCCAGCTCATCGCACGGCGCTTCTGCTCGGGGCTGCGCGGCTCGTCGTGGGCGCTGACGTCCACTGGCGCCGCATCGCCCGCAGGCCGCTTGCCGCGCCCTGGGGCGTCAGCTGCGCACGCAGGTTTGCATTCGGGGCGAATACGCCGGAAGCGGGTGAGATGCGCGCGAGGTGGCGGGACCAGTGCCGCCAGCTTGGCGATGAAGTCCACCGCATCCCATTCGACATGCGTGGTCCCATTTCGCCACGGCGTCTTGAGCTGATACCGCACCCTACCCTGCGGTGAGATCGACAGCCGCTGCTCGCTGATCGCCGGGCGCGTGATGTAGCGGCACAGCTTTTCGAGCTTGTGGCTCTCGTGTGCTTCCGCGGCCACGCCGGCATGCAGCGAGAAGCCGCCGACCTTGCCGGCATCGCCCTCCAGCGAACCGGCGTCACCGGGCAGCGTTTGCAGCGTGACGACCTTGCAGCCAGCGTCGCGGCCGGTGGCGATGCGGTAGGTGATCGAACTCATCCGCAGCCCATCCATGCTGTCGTCGCCTGCAGCGCTGTCTGCCAGGAAGGCCGATTCGCCCTCCCCTTCGAGCCAGCCTTTGCGCGTCAGGTGCCGACACACCCGGTGCGCGATGGTAGCTGCCAGCTGGGTCAACTGCGCGGTGGTGGGCGCACGGGCGCGGTGCAGGCGCAGTTCGCGCCGCGGCAGCTCGGTGGCTTCCACGTACACGCCGTCGAGCCACAGCATGTGGAAGTGGATGTTCAGGTTCAGCGCGCTGCCGAAACGCTGGATCAGCGTCACCGCGCCGCACTGGGCGCTGGCGCGGTCGATGCCGGCTTGATCGGCCAACCAGCCGGCGATCACGCGCTGCACGATGCCCAGCACCGGGCCAATGGCTTCTGGCTTGCTGGCGAACAGGAAACGCAACGGGTACGGGAAACTCAGCACCCATTGCCGCACCGGCCGCGGGCCGAACACCTCGTCCACCAGATGCCGCGCCGACTCGGCCATGCGCCGTGCGCCGCAGCTCGGGCACAGCCCGCGCTTCTTGCAGGAATACGCCACCAGCCTCTCGGCACGACAGTGCTCGCAGACCACGCGCAGGAAGCCGTGCTCGAGCACGCCGCAGCGCAGGTAGGTCTCGAACTCCTCGCGCACATACTCGGGCAGCGGGCGGTCTTCTACCTCACGGCGCGCGAGAAAGTCCGGCCAATGCGCCTGCACCAGCGAATACAGCAGCGTGCGCTCGGGACGGTGAGGCGCATAGCGAGCCGTGGGCAGATGCGCTGCCGGCGACGTTGCGTGCGCCACGGCATCCTGCAGCTGCGACACGGTCGCGGCGAAGCGCGGCACGAAACACTCCGGTGCAGGGAATGGCTGCTCAGGCTTGCGCCCGCCCCGGCCGGTTCATATCGGCCTTTTCCGGTTTTCGTATCGGACATCGCCGCGCTTAAGACAGGGCGTTTCCCACGTCGGACGCCAGAAAGCACGAAGCCCGGCAAAAGGCCGGGCTTCGTGGTCACGCTTGCTTGCTGGAGGGCGCGGTTCGCCCGCTGCGCGGACGCCTTCGCGCCACCACTGGCGCGATGGGTGGACTTAGAAGTCCATACCACCCATGCCACCACCACCGTGGTCGTGGGCCGGGGCTTCCTTCTTCGGCAGCTCGGCCACCATGGCTTCGGTGGTGATCATCAGGCCGGCAATCGAGGCGGCGTTCTGCAGGGCAGAACGGGTCACCTTGGTCGGGTCCAGGATACCGAAGGCCACCATGTCGCCGAACTGGCCGTTGGCGGCGTTGTAGCCGAAGTTGCCCGAACCGGCCTTCACTTCGTTGACGATGACCGAAGGCTCTTCACCAGCGTTGGTGACGATCTCACGCAGCGGAGCTTCCATCGCGCGCAGGGCGATCTGGATGCCGTGAGTCTGGTCTTCGTTGATGCCCTTGAGACCTTCGATGGCTGCCTTGGCACGAATCAGTGCCACGCCGCCGCCCGGCACCACGCCTTCTTCCACTGCCGCGCGGGTCGCGTGCAGAGCGTCTTCGACGCGGGCCTTCTTTTCCTTCATCTCGACTTCGGTCGCAGCGCCGACCTTGATCACCGCCACGCCGCCGGCCAGCTTGGCCACGCGCTCCTGCAGCTTCTCGCGGTCGTAGTCCGAGGAGGTTTCTTCGATCTGCGCCTTGATCTGGCCGATGCGCGACTTGATGGCGTCGCCTTCGCCCGCGCCGTCGATGATGGTGGTGTTCTCCTTGGAGATCTGCACCTTCTTCGCGCGGCCCAGATCGTTGACCGTGGCCTTCTCCAGCTGCAGCCCGACTTCCTCGGAAATCACCGTGCCGCCGGTGAGGATGGCCATGTCTTCCAGCATCGCCTTGCGACGGTCGCCGAAGCCCGGGGCCTTGACCGCGCAGACCTTGACGATGCCGCGGATGGTGTTGACCACCAGGGTGGCCAGCGCTTCGCCTTCCACTTCCTCGGCGACGATCAGCAGCGGCTTGCCGGCCTTGGCGGCGGGCTGGCTCCGGTGGTTTGCGCGGGGTCCATGGGAGGATCTTACGTCCGGGTGGCCGAGCCGGGGTGCGATGCAAACGCCCCAGCTCAGGCGCGCAGGCCCACGAACATCTTCCAGCGGCGCTCGTTCTGCTTCTTGGCCTCGTAGAGGGCCTGGTCGGCCTGAGTCACCAGCTTGCGCACGGACATGACATCGTTGGCGTAGGCCGCCATGCCGACCGACACGCCCACGCCGACCTCGTCGCCCGTGCTCAGGCGGATGGGCTGGGAGACGGCGCGCACGATGCGCCGCGCCAGCGCCTGAGCCGCTTCGGTGGGGCCGTCGCGCATGACGATGCCGAACTCGTCGCCGCCCAGGCGGGCCAGCACGTCGCCGGCGCGCACCTGGGTCAGCAGGCGTTGGCTGATTTCCTTGAGCGTTTCGTCGCCCGCGGCGTGGCCGAAGCCGTCGTTGACGGCCTTGAAGCCGTCGAGGTCGAGCAGCAGCAGCGTGAAGGGCTCGTCCTGGCGCACCGCGCGCGCGAATTCGGCCTCGAGCACGCGCTCGAAATGCGCGCGGTTGGCCAGGCCGGTGAGGTGATCGCTCAGCGCCAGGTGCTTGAGCTGGTGGGTCTGGTGGCGCGCGCGCAGGGCGCACATCACCAGGGCGGCGCAGTCCAGCAGTGCCGCTTGTTGCGCCGCGGTGAACTCGCGCGGCTGGGTGTCGAGCACCGCCAGGGTGCCCAGCACCGCGCCGGAGACGTCCACCAACGGTGCGCCAGCGTAAAAGCGCAGGCGAGGGCCGGCGGCCACCAGGGGGTGGTCGGTGAAGCGGGCGTCGGCCAGCAGGTCGGGCACGATGAGAGGGCGCCCGGGCTGCGTGATGGTGTGCGAACAAAAGGCGATCTGGCGGTCGAGTTCGGGCGCCGCCAGGCCCACGCGGGACTTGAACCACAGGCGATCGCTGTCCATCAAGCCGATGACGGCGATGGGCGGGCCCAGGGCGTGCGCCGCCAGGCGGGTGAGGGCATCGAAATCGGTCTCGGGCTCGCTGTCGAGGATCTCCAGCGCGCGCAGGGCGGCCAGCCGGCGGTTTTCATCCAGCGGAGAGAGGGCGACGGGGCAATCGGCTTGCATGGTGATTTGCTCAGAGACTGGTTAGCTTATCGGTCGTCAAGGCCGAAATCTCAACCCTCGCCGGGCGGTTTCGGGACAAATCGCCTGCATTCGTCTGTCATCGCAGGCAGCGGCGGACGATGGCTGGCGAGGGGGCGCTGCAGGCAAGGGAACACCCCCGACACGGCGCAACGGGGGTATAGGAAGTTCAACCGCCCTTTTTGGCGAGTCTGGCGGGTAGGAAGCGGCCGCGCAAGCGCCGCTTTGGGCACAGATCGGTGCGATTCGATCAGCCCTTGACAAGATTGTAGAGAGGCTCGTGTCCCTTCGGAGCTGCTTCGACAACTTGCAGCGAAGCGGCGAGATAAAGCCTTGCGGTTGCAATGATCCGGATTGCACTACCTTCCAGCTTAGCGAAAGCGCTGTGCTGGAGATGGACCGTCGACGGCTGGAGCTGTTGGCTGTGGCGCATTCGGTAGCCCCCTCAAGTCCTGACCAATTCTACAATCTTGACTGACGGTAGATGGCGCGTGCCATCGGAACTGGAACGATTGCAAAACGATCGTTTCCTGTACGCCTCCACGACCGCTAGGCCAAGCTGCACTTTCCGCTAGCCAGACCGCAAGAAATGTCGTAAAACAATCAACGTACAGCCAAGGTACGTTTGATGATCATCGGCTATGCCCGCGTGAGTACGCAGGACCAGAACCCGGAGCTGCAGCTCGACGCGCTCCGTGGCGCCGGCTGCGAGGAGCTGTTCCAAGAGAAGGCAACCGGCAAGTTCCGCGAGCGGCCTGAGCTGACCGCCTGCCTGCGCTCGATGCGCAAGGGCGACACGCTGGTGGTCTGGAAGCTCGACCGCCTCGCGCGGTCGCTGAAGGACCTGGTCGAGATCGTCCACGACCTTAACCAGCGCGGCGTCGGCTTCCGATCGCTCACCGAAGCCATCGACACCCACAGCAGCGGTGGTCGGCTGGTCTTTCACCTCTTTGGCGCGCTCGCCGAGTTCGAGCACAGCCTGATCCGCGAGCGGACGATGGCCGGCCTTGTCGCGGCCCGCGCCCGTGGTCGGAAGGGCGGCCGCAAGCCCGTCATGTCGAAGGCCGACACGCGAAAGGCGGCGGCGATGCTGTCCGATCCGAATATCACCAAAACCGAGGTCGCCAAGCATTTCAGCGTCAGCCGCGTCACCTTGAACGCGGCGCTGGCTCGCGAAGGCTATGCTGCCACGGGCTCTGCGCGACCAACCCCCGAATCCTGAGCCCCCCCCAATGCCGACACGAGTCACCCGATGACCAACGAAGAACTCAAACGCACACTCTGGGACACCGCCAACAAGCTGCGCGGCTCGGTGTCGGCGGCCGAGTACAAGTACCCGGTGCTGGGGATGGTGTTCCTGAAGTACGTGTCGGACCTGTTCGATGCGCAGTCGAACGTCATTCGCCAGCGCATCGCCGAGCCGGGCTCGGACTACTACATCGAGGACGAGGCCACGCGGAAGGCCAGCGAGGATGTCTTTGTCGGCGACAAGACCTTCTACGATCAGGACAACGTGTTCTGGATTCCGAAGGGCGCGCACTTCAGCACGCTGTTGGCCCTGGCGACGGCGCCCGACCTGCCGCAACTGCTCGACAAGGCGATGGGCGACATCGAGGCCGAGAACCCGTCGCTTCGCGGCGTTCTGTATCGCGAGTTCTCGCGGCTGGCGCTGGAGCCGGGCAAGCTCGGCGAGCTGATGGGGCTGATCGCGCGGCTGAAGTTCGATCCGGCCAAGCACGGCAGCCGCGACGTGTTCGGCGAGGTGTACGAGTACTTCCTCGGCCAGTTCGCGATGAACGAGGGCGCCAAGGCCGGTGAGTTCTACACGCCCAAGAACGTGGTGAATCTGCTGGTGGAGATCCTCGCGCCCTTCAAGGGCAAGATCTACGACCCCGCCTGCGGCTCTGGCGGCATGTTCGTGCAGTCGGCCAAGTTCAAGGACGCGCACCAGAAGACCCTGGGCAAGACCGGCGACCTCGCCATCTACGGCCAGGAGCTGATGGCGCAGACGCGCCGCCTGTGCCTGATGAACCTCGCGGTGCATGGCCTCGACGGCGACCTGGGCCAGACCTACGGCTCCAGCTTCACCAACGACCAGCACAAGACGCTGCGCGCCGACTACATCCTGGCCAATCCGCCGTTCAACATCTCCGACTGGGACGGCGACAAGCTCACCGACGACCCACGCTGGGTGCACGGCATCCCGCCCAGGGGCAACGCCAATTTCGCCTGGCTGCAGCACATGCTGGCCCGCCTCTCCAGCCGCGGCCGCGCCGGCATCGTGCTGGCCAATGGCTCGATGAGCTCGCAGCAGTCTGGCGAGGGCGAGATCCGCCGCGCGATGGTGGAGGCCGACGTGGTCGAGTGCATGGTCGCGCTGCCCGGCCAGCTGTTCTCCAACACTCAGATCCCGGTGTGCCTCTGGTTCCTGTCGCGCAACAAGGCGGCGGGCGAGAACGGCCGCATCGACCGCCGCCGGCAGATCCTCTTCATCGATGCGCGCAAGGCCGCCAGCGGCCGCGTCTCGCGCACCCAGATCGAGTTCAATGACGACGACCTGCAGCGGCTCGGCCAGACCTACCACCGCTGGCGCGGCACCGAGTTCGGCGATGGCGGCGACTACGCGGACGAACCGGGGTTCTGCTACTCCGCCTCACTGGAGGATGTGGAGAAGCATGGCTTCGTGCTGACGCCGGGACGCTACGTCGGTGCCGTGGTCGAGGACGACGACGACGAAGCCTTCGCCGACAAGATGGAGCGGCTGACGGCGCAGCTGGCCGAGCAGATGGCCAAGGGGGCGCAACTGGATGTCGTGATTCGGGAGAAGCTGGGGGCGCTGGGTTATGGCGTCTGAAACCCAGACACTTGAGTCCCTGTGCTCGCTGATTGCCGATTGTCCGCACAGCACGCCTGTCTGGACAGATTCCGGCTTCATCGTTCTTCGCAACCAGAACATCAAGAAGGGGCGTCTCGACCTATCGTCTCCGTCCTTCACCGATGCGGAGCACTTTGCGGGCAGGAACCGTCGCGCCAAGCCAACCCATGGCGACATCGTCATCACTCGCGAAGCACCGATGGGTGACGTCTGCATGGTGCCGGAAGGTCTCGAATGTTGCTTGGGCCAACGCCAGGTCCTGCTTCGTCCGAACCCTTCCTTGATCAACCCGCGATTCCTGCACTTCGCGCTTCAATCAGCAGTCGTCCAGAATCAGATTGCATGGAGTGAAGGCACAGGCTCGACGGTTAGCAACCTCAGGATTCCGGTCCTCAAGGCTCTGGCCATACCCACTCCGTCGCGAGCTGCCCAAGACTTGATTGCCTCGACGCTCGGCGCACTCGACGACCGCATCGACCTCCTCCGCCAAACCAACGCCACCCTCGAAGCCATCGCCCAAGCCCTGTTCAAGTCCTGGTTCGTGGACTTCGACCCCGTGCGCGCCAAGGCCGAAGGCCGCGAGCCAGAGGGTATGGACGCCGCCACCGCCGCGCTCTTCCCCAGCGAGTTCGAGGCGTCGGAGCTGGGGTTGATTCCGAGGGGGTGGAGGGCGGGAAACCTCAGAGAGCTCTGTCAGAACATTCGGCAGCAGGCAAAGCCTGCCTCGCTGGACCCAACGACACCGTACATTGGCTTGGAGCACATGCCGCGAGGATCGATTGCGCTGACTGAAGCGGGATCAGCCTCAGGGCTGGCGAGCGGCAAGTTCTGGTATGCCAAATACGACGTGCTCTTCGGCAAGCTTCGACCCTACTTCCACAAGGTTGGCGTGGCCTCGCACACCGGTGTTTGTTCTACCGACATTCTGGTCGTCCGGGCGAGCGAGCCGGATTGGTTCGGGTTCACGGCCATGCAGCTGAGCAGTGACGAAATCATCGCCTACGCTACTCGCCTATCCAACGGCGCCAAGATGCCACGCTCCAGCTGGAGCGACATCGCTGCCTACAAGGTTGTGATTCCGCCAGAGCCTGTGGCGAGATCCTTTGATGGCCTCGTTCGCGCAATCATCGAGCGAATCCACGCCAACATCGACCGAGCTACCAACTTGGTTTGTTTGCGCGACACTCTCCTCCCTCGCCTGATCTCCGGAAAGCTGCGCCTGCCCGAAGCCGAGAAGTCGGTCGAGGAGGCCGTCGCATGACGCTCCCCAGATATCTCGATATCCGCGAGATGGCTCGTGCAGCAGGAGGCTATTCGGTCATCGACCAAGTGATGGAGCAGCAGCGCGCAGAGCGTGAGCAGTTTCTCCGCCCCCTTGCGTCAACCGCGGCGGATGACCTCTACCGAATGCTGGGGGGCGCGGCGGCTGTCGAGAGCATCATCGATCAGGAGCGCTTCAAGCGGGATCACGCGCTCGACTCCTATCGTCAACTGGTCGGTCAATCGGCGTTCGACCTGCAGACGAATCATGCCCTTGGCTCGCTGACCGGTGCCGTCGAGGCGGCTCGCCTCGGCGGTGCGTTCGAGCTGCCCGATCTGCTCGAACAGTACCGCGTCACGGACATGTCGCTGGCCGCGCAGTTGGCGGACGCGCACCGACTGTCTTGGTGGGAGGATGGCTGCGCGGAGGTGCTGAACGCGCATTCGGCGCTTTCCACGATGTTCGACCGCATCGACGTACTTGGTCGCGACGCTTGGTTGGCCATCGACTCGGTGCTCTCGGACCCTTGGCTCGAACTGCACACTGTCCGGCAAGCCCGCGAGTTGCTCGGCATCTCCGGCCTGCTACGCGCCCCCCGATTCCGCATCCTGACCCGGAAGGAAGAGCGGAGGCACATTCGAGTTCTGATCAAGGACAACGCGATGCCCGCTCCGGTCAGGAAGGCGCAGGGCCTTGTTCATCGGAACGAGAAAGTTCTGCGTACCCTCATCGCCCAGTGCATGGAAGGGGCCTACGGCGAGGACTGGGCAAAGGAGCGACTTCCCCTGTGCGGCTGCCAGAAGCTGCTTGGGCGGCCGTTGGAAGGCGACGAGTCGGTGTTGGATCACGCCGACTACAAGCACTACGAACTCATCATGTGCCACGACGAACACTTCGAGGCGGTGTTTGCCGTTGCCTATGAGGACGTCGACGCGCTGAGGCTCATGATCGTCCGCCTCGGCCAACTGCGCGCGCGGTCGCACCACGGTCGCACCTTCACACCCGAGGATTATCGGGAGCTCGCCACGCTCTGGCGTGCCATGGAGGCTGGGTTCGAGGGCCTCATCGACGATGTGGTGATCGACTAATGAGCGAATCCTTCAACGTCTACTGCGACGAAAGCTGCCACCTGCCCAACGATGGCCAACCGCTCATGGTGCTAGGTGCGGTGTGGTGCCCGGTCGACAAGTCGCGTGAGATTTCCGTGCGCTTGCGCGAGATCAAGGAGGCGCACGGTTTGCCGCCTGATTTCGAAGTGAAGTGGAGCAAGGTTTCGCCAGCCAAGCAGGGCTTCTACCGGGACTACCTGGACTACTTCTTTGACGACGACGACCTTCACTTCCGCGCGTGGGTGGCGCACAAGGCAGGTCTGGCTCATTCGGACTTCGGGCAGAGCCACGACGACTGGTACTACAAGATGCTGTTCGGCTTGCTGGAGCCGCTGATTCGTCCCGATGCGCGCTTCCGAATCTACCTCGACAAGAAAGACACGCGCAGCGCCCGCAAGGTGGTCAAGCTGCACGACGTGCTGTGCAATAACCTCTACGATTTCGACCGCAAGATTCTGGAACGCGTGCAGGTGGTGGAATCACACGCTGTGGAAGGTCTGCAACTGGCCGATCTGCTGCTCGGTGCGGTGAGCTACGTCAATCGCGGCTTGGCGGGGAATGCCGGCAAGGAAACACTCATCGCGCGTATCCGAGAGCGCACCGGCTACACGCTGACGCGACCTACACTCCTACGCGAGCCAAAGTTCAACATGTTCGTGTGGCACGGTCGCACCGTGGCGCCTCTGGCATGAGTATCGACTGGCTGCCGGCCCTGATCCTGCTCGAAGACGCGCAAGGTGACTGGAGCACCTACCTCGAGCGCATCCATGACCGATTTGTAGCGGATTTCATTGCTTCCAAACCTTCATGGCCGGGAAAGCGCGTCGGCGTGAAGCGCCATCCGGAAAGCGACGGGAAGAGCGCGACTTTCTGGCACCTGATCTCCGATGGCGATGTGGAGGCCGATCGACTGCCAAGCATGCGGCGTTGCGAGCGCGTCGGCTGGCCGCGGCCGATGATGGACGAGTACGACGGGCAGGCACCCGGAGCCGCCGCGTGCCGAATCGTTTGGTGGAAAGAGTCGCGCAAGAACGAAGACCGCTACCTACTCGCCCCGGACAACTTCAGCTACATCGTCGTCGTGGCGGATCGCGGAGATTATGTCCTGCCGTGGACAGCCTTCTGGATCGAGCACGAGCATCAGCGCAGGAAGCGCGAACGTGCATACCGGGCGTTCTGGGGCACCTAGAAAAGGCTGAGGCCGCCCCTAGGGACGGCCTCGTTACTCCTTCAACGCATGGTTGATGAGCTGACGCGAATGGTACCCATCAAGAGCTTGACCCGCAATGAACCCCCGATGGGCGGCCCGAAGCTTTCGGTCCAAGCCCCTATCTCGTTGTTTAATGGGGGCTTCCAGGCCGCTGCTCAAGGGGCGACATGAACGAAAACCACCTCGAAGCCGTTTGCGTCGACTGGCTCGCCGGCCTCGGGTGGGCATGCCTGCATGGCGACGCGGTATCGCCCGGCGGGGAGCAGGCAGGCAGAGAACGCTACGCCGATGTCGTGCTGGCGCCGCGACTGCGCGACGCAGTGTCGCGGCTCGCGCCTGATCTGTCGCCGGCCGAAACGGATGAGGTCGTTGCCAAGGTCGCGAGCTACGGCTCGCAATCGCTGGTCGACGGCAACCGCGAGATGTACGACTGGCTGCGCAATGGCGTGCCGCTGGAGCGCATCGAGTCAGACGGCCGACGCAGCGTACTGCGCGTGCCGGTGATCGACTTCGATGGCCCCAATGATCTTCTCGCTGTCCAGCAGTTCACCGTGCACGGCCAGAAGCTCCGCCGGCCGGACCTGGTGCTGTTCGTCAACGGTCTCCCACTGGTCGTCATCGAGCTCAAGAATCCGGCCGATCCGAACGCCGACTACGAGAAGGCGTACAACCAGATCCAGACCTACAAGGCCGACATCCCGCAGCTGTTTTCCTACAACCTGCTCAACGTCATCTCTGACGGCACAGTCGCCCGCTACGGTTCGCTCAGCGCTGACCTGAGTCGTCATTCCCGTTGGCGCCTGGTGGGCGGCGAAAAGGCCGCCAAGGGCATGTTGGAGCTGGAGTCGCTGATGCGGGGCCTGATGGAACCGCACACCCTGCTCGATTTCTTCCGCGGGTTCGTGGCCTTTGGCGGCAGCGACGGCGGAGCTAGCTTCAAGATCATCGCGCAGTGGCATCAGTACCACGGCGTGAAGAAAGCGGTGCAACGAGCTGTCGACGCCCTGACCCATCGCAAAGACGGCAAGGGCGGCGTGATCTGGTTCACCCAGGGCTCGGGCAAGTCGCTGCTCGCCTTGTTCTACGTGATGGCCCTGCGCGAGCGATCCGAGTTCGCGAACCCGACCGTCGTGCTGGTCACCGACCGCAAAGACCTGGACGGCCAGTTGTTCGAGACCTTTGCCGACTGCCGCTGGTCGATCCGTGCCACGCCGGTGCAGGCCAACAGCCGCGACGACCTGCGCGAGCAGCTCACGGCCGTGGAAGCCGGCGGCGTGTTCTTCACCACCATCAACAAGTTCGCTCCCGAGCGTGGCCAGACTTCGGTGCCGGTCCTCTGCGAGCGCAGCAATGTCATCGTGATCGCCGACGAGGCGCACCGCACGCAGTACGGCTTCAGAGCCGACCTCGATACCAAGACGGGCCAGACCAAGTACGGCCTCGCCAAGTACATGCGCGATGCGCTGCCGAACGCGATCTACCTTGGCATGACCGGCACGCCTGTGAGCCTGGACGACCGCGACACCGAGGCGGTCTTCGGCACCTACGTCGACGTCTACGACATGATCGCCGCGCAGGAAGACGAGGCGGTGGTGCCAGTCAGCTACGAGAGCCGGATCATCGAGCTTCGCTTCAATGAGGCCGAGAAGCAGGCGCTCATGGACGAGTTCCTGGAGGCGACCGAGGACGAGGACGAACAGGAGCAGGGCCAGACGGTCAGTCGGCTGACCCGGCTCGAGGCCTTGGCGATGGCGGATGGTCGTCTGGCGACCCTGGCCGCCGATCTGGTCGCCCACTGGGAAGCGCGCAAGGAGCAGATCGAGGGCAAGGCGATGATCGTGGCGGTCTCACGCGAGGCGGCCGTGCGGCTGTTCGACGAGCTCGTGAAGCTGCGGCCCGCGTGGGGCGACCCGGACATCGCCAAGGGTCGACTGAAGATCGTGATGACCAGCAACTCGTCTGACCCTTCGCACTACCAGCAGCATCGGACCGACCGCTCGGGCGCCAAGCTGTTGGAGAAGCGCTTCAAGGACGCGGACGACCCCCTCGACCTGGTGATTGTTCGCGACATGTGGCTAACCGGTTTCGACGCGCCACCGGTCCACACGCTCTATGTCGACAAGCCCATGCAGGGCCACGGGCTGATGCAGGCAATCGCCCGCACCAATCGCATCTGGAAGGACAAGCCCGGCGGGCTGATCGTCGACTACATCGGCATTGGCGAGGAGCTGAAGAAGGCCATCCGCCAGTACACCCGAGACGCTGGGCAGGAGCGCGAGCCGATCGACACCTCAGGTGAGGCGCTGCGCATCCTGCTCGACACGCTGGACGTGATCCGCCGCGAGTTCTTCCACGGCTTCGACTACGCCGGCTTCGCTGACCCCAAGCGCGCACTTGCCCTGCTGGGGCCGGCGATGGAGCACGTCCTGCAGGTCGACCCCGAGCCGGACGACAAGGGCCGCAATCGCGGCGTGCGCGCCTTCCTCGACCAGGTGCTGAAGTTGACCAAGGCGCAGTCGCTGGCCGGCACCCGAAGCGCGGCGATGGAGGTGCGCGAGGAGATCGCGTTCTTCCAGGCGGTGCGAGTGTGTCTGATCAAGCTGACGCGTGCCGGTGAGTCGCGATCGCGGCTCGAAAAAGAAGCGGCGCTTCGTCAGCTCGTCGCCAAGGGCGTGTTGGTCGAGGGCGTGAAAGACGTCTTCGGCACACTGGGCCTCGGCAAGCCGGACATCTCGCTGCTGGACGAACAGTTCCTCGCCCAGATCCAGAAGATGCCGACCAAGAACCTGGCCGCCGAACTGCTGGAGCGACTGATCGCCGACCAGGTGAAGGCGCGTGGCCAGAAGAACGCCATGCAGGCCAAGGAGTTCACCCAGAAGCTCGAAGAGGCGATCGCCAAATACCAGAACCGCGCGTTGACCACGGTGGAGGTGATCGAGGAACTGATCAAGCTCGCCAAGGAGATCAACGCCGCCAAGCCACCGGAAGGCCTGACCGAGGAGGAGTTCGCCTTCTATCAGGCGCTATGCGAGAACGAATCCGCCGTGCGCGAGATGGGCCACCCGGTGCTGCGCGCACTGGCGCAGGAGCTGACCGACAAGCTGCGCAAGTCGGCAACGATCAACTGGCAGAACCGCAAGTCGTCGCGTGCGCGGATGCTGGCCATGGTCAAGGTGCTGCTGGCCAAGCACAAGTACCCACCCGACGCGCAGCCGGACGCCACCGACAAAGTCATCGCGCAGGCCGAACTGCTCGCCGATACCTGGGCCTTCGAGCACCCGTAAGCCGCCGTGCCTATCCTCTGCTACGAAATCACGGGCGCCGCGACGCCCAACGCACGGAGCACAACCGGCGCCGAGGACGGGCAGCTGTCCGCTGTGCTGAAGTGCGACCACGAGGCTGCGCAGTCGCAGGTCTACGCCGAACTGGTGGCGAACCGCTTGGCGCTCTTTCTGGGGATTCCCGTTCTGGTCGGCGTGCCGGCGCGGGCGTCGGCCTCGGACGCCCGCCTGCGCTTTGCCGCGCTGCGCGCCGCCGAGGTCGGACTGGACGTGTACGACTTCACCGACGACGACCGACACGATCCCGACAACGATCCCGATGACGCGCCGCCGTTGCCCGACGGCATGTACCGGCATGCCGGTCATGCCAGGGCGATGACGCTGCTCGCGCAGAAGTATCCCAAGGAGACCGCTGACCTCGCCGTATTCGATCTGTGGATCGGCAACGAAGACCGCGCCCTCAACTTCAAGGCCGACCTCGGCGCCAAAGACCGAGGGGTGATGTTTGCGCTCGACCAGGGCTCGTCGCTGCTCGCCTGCCGGCCGACGGTGGACCAATCGCTCGAGTGGCTGGCCCGAGACGACTTCCCGTCCTTCCACCCTTTCCAGAAGCTGGTCAATGCCCGCTACTGCGGCGCCATGGTGGAGCGGATCATGTCAATGCCGGACTGGGCGATCCTCTCGGCGACCACCTACGACGACACAGTAGGCAACGTCACGATCGACGAACAGGTGGCTGCCTACCTAGCCCTGACCGAGCGCAAGCGCTTCCTGGGCGCGCTCGTCGACCGGGTGCTCCTTTGACCACTCCGCCGCCAGAAATCGCTTGTGGGCCGCCGGAAGGCGCTTTACTTGGGCTTCCACCTGCTGCGCTTCGCTGCGATTCTCGAACGGCTTAGCGGCGAGCAGCCGCTCCGGCGGATTGATCCGTGTGAACGCCGCACCACGGCCGCGCCGATGTGCATTCATCCGGTTCACGAGATTGGGCGTGACCCCGGTGTAGATGCGTCGGGTCCGGCACTCGACCAGGTACACGAACCAGCGGCCGTCAGTCATCGACCTGCCCCGTGATGTGGGCGTTTCTGGCCTCCACCAAGCTGGGATCCAGCCGCCGATGGAGGTCTACGGACAACAGGCGCTCAAGCTGCAGGATCGTGGGCATCGACACGCCCATGGTGTGGCGCAGGGTCACGCGATCCAGATGGCCGTCGAGCATTGCCGCAAAGATGGCCGATGCGCGCAGAAGGCGCGTACGCCCCTGCAACACTGTCGCCGAGAAGTCGTCGAGCTTGGTGATGTAGTGGTCGAACAGCGTGATATGGCGAAGCGACTCGGGGTCGACCTTGCCCCAGCTCGGCTCGATGGGTTCGATGATATTGCGAAACTGGTCGGCAACCCGTGGGGGCACCTCGACCCAGACGAGCGCGGGTCGAATGACCATTCGACCACGGTCGTTCAATTGAATTCGGTCCAGGGTGATGCTGTATGCGTGCCTGGCGATCATGCCTAGCCGGCACACCATCCACGCGAGCACATACTCGTGCACGCTGTAGCGCTCGCGCACGTCGGCGAGAAACTGCGCAAGGATCTCGGGACGCAGCACCTGAGGCGGCGGGCGACGCTTGGTGTCACGCATTCGCTTGCGTCCGCCCGCCGGACGACCGCGCCGGTCACGGAACGGTCGGTGGTCCTCCATGGACTGCAGGAAGCGCTCGATGGGCTGACGCGGAGCTGCAGGGTTCTTCTGGAAGAACGCGACCAGGTCGCGCTTCCTCACGACATCCCAGCGCTCGATGCCCTCTCCGGCGACGAAGACAGCCAGTCGCACGGGCACCTTCATGGCGGCCGCGACGTACTTGTGCGAACGCGTGTGCCCGCGCTCAACCAGCGTCTCGTAGCGTGCCTGCAATCGCTTCTCGAATGCCAGCAGGCCGTCCAGGAGCGGCTGCGGCAATCCGTCCGGAATCCGTGCGCTGGTCGTGGCCGGCCGCACCTCGGCGTTCGGTAGCGCGGCGATGCGCTTGGACAGTACCGCCCGCAGCTCGGCGGAGCCGTACTTCAGCAGCATGGATCGCTCTTCTGGCGATAGCGTCGCCAGCAGGTTGTCGATTGCAAGATCGTCTTGTTGAAACGCTTCTCCTACGCGCCGAAGCAGCTGGAGATACAGGCCGCGCTTTTCCGCGCCCTGCATGGCGGTGACCATCGATTGCGCGCACCACCGCAGTTCCTCTTTGGAGGAATGCAGCCAGCAGGTTCCCGGCGGATCGACCCGCGTTCTCATGCAGAATCGCGGCGCACGCCAGCGCTCACCGCGGCCGATGCTGTCACACAAGGCGCAGGCAATAGCCAAGGCTCAGCTCACTTCTTCAACTTGCCGGCGTGCAGATGCGACACTCGCGGACCGGCGATTGCATCCAGATCCATCGGCGGCTTTGCCTTCTTGGAAGGCGTTGAGGCGACTTCCCCTGTCGGCTCCGAAGCCATCTCCGTCACCGCCCCGGGCTTCTGCAGTCGGATCGTGCCGTAACGGAACGGCTGCAGGCGCGTGCGCAGCTCTTCCACGAAGGTCTCCGAAGCGTCGGACACATCGGTCTCGAAGATGTCGCCGGGCAGGCATTGAAGTTCGTTGCAGATCGCCTCGATCATGGAAAGCGCGAGCGATACATCCTGATCACGAAACTTCCGGCTCAGTGCGGTGCGAGTGATCTTGCAGCCTTGATTCTGAGTCAGGCGCTGGGCCATCTCCTCGAAGCTGTTGACGCCCGAGTCCTTCATCAGGACCTCGAGTCTGTTGCGGAGCTTGATCTTCATGGTCGGACCTCGTGTATCACGTCATTCCTCGTCATCGCGGAACAGGGCCACGGCGCTGTTGACCTCGTGCGCGGCGTTCAGCGGTGTGGGGTGGTAGTAGTAGAGCGTAGTGAACAGGTTCTTGTGGCGCATGTACTTCTGCGCGATTTCGGGCGAGTACACCGGCACCATGAGCGTGCATCCGGTATGGCGCAGCACATGTGGGGTCAGCTTCTTGCGGATCACGCCAGCGCGCATCGCCATCTTCTTCAGGCGCTTGCGAAATGCCTGGGGGTTGATCACGCCGCCGCGCTCGCTGGGGAACAGCAGCTGTGAGGTGACGAACTTCCGCCCGTCGAACTCGCACAGGCCATTGCCAGCGTCTTTCCGACGCAGCAGGATCTTCTGACGGACAGAGGACAGGTACCACTCCAGCAGACCGAAGACTTCCGGTTCCCGCATCGGGATGGTGCCGGTCACGTCGTTCTTGCCGGTGATCGTCAGTGTGCCGAAATTGCCGAAGTGCGCCAGCTTGGGATCGTGGCTCGGCTGGAACGCCGGAAGCTCGACCGTCACCAACTCGGAAACGCGCAAGGCGAAGTGGATCGAGAGGTGGAACATGACGCGGTCGCGCTGGAGCGGCAGCAGGGACTTGCTCCGGGACGCAAACGCCTGCTTGATGTCGGCCACGAATTGGGCATCGATCGCGTCGATCTCTTCCGGCGTCAGCGCCCAAGCCTTCGGAACCCAGTTCGCCTTGTACTTCTTGACGGCAATCGAGTTCTCTTCGGTGACGAACTTGCGTGGTCGCGTCTTGAAGCGCGCCACGATCTCGTTGACGCGATCCAGTTCGAGCATGAAGTTCTGGAACGAGCGCCAGGCAGCGCAGTAGCTGCCGACGGTCGCCGGCGACAGCGCGCCGCTCGGCCGCAGCTTGGACCGCGCCTGCAAGAAGCTGGTGACATGCTCTTTCTTGAGGTCCCACGGTGGGACCTTGGCGTGGTTGAGCAGCCGGAACACGTCGTCGGCGAAGCTCTTGGCGCTGTTGCCCTTGAGCCCTTCCAGATGGATGAGCTGAGCTTCCCAGTCGCGAACGAGGTTGAAGGCGTAGGCGTGGCCGTCGCCACCGAGGAACGCAAGGCTGCGCTCGCTACCCGGCTCTGGCCTGTTTTCCTTGGCCAGTGAACTATTGGGCGTTCCAGAGATGGCCACAACGTTCGTCATGGGAACGAATGTAGCCTGAGAGTACGGAACGTGCAAGTTGTGCACGCTTCTGCACTGACCCTACTGAGGAGGGTCGGGAGAAACCCACAATTCCGTCCAAAACGTGCAATTCCTGCACGCCAGAAGTAGCGATAGTAGTGATAAAAGAAAAGCCCCGCAATGCGGGGCTTTCGGAAGGTTCAGAGCCGGTCGATGCCTACCAGACCACTTCGGCCATCGAGCAGTTGAGACCGGAGCCGATGCCAAGCAGCGCGACGCGCTGGCCCTTGCGCAGGCGACCCATCTCCTTGAGTTTGGACAGCACGATCGGCACCGATGCCGGCCCGATGTTGCCGTGCTGGCCGAAGATGGTCAGCACTTTTTTCGGATCGATGCCAAACGCCTTGATGAAAGCCTGGGTGTGAACCTGCGACACCTGGTGGATGACGAACTCATCCAGCTCATCGACCACCCAACCCATCACCTGCTTGGCGGCATTGAAGGTCTTGGTGGCCAGCTTGATGCCTTCGATCAGCAGCATGCGGGTATCGGTGACCATGCGGTCGAGGTTGCCGCGGCACAGCGTGTTCCACTCGGTGGCGGCTCGGGTGACGCCACCCTTGTAACGCGGCGCATCCGGAACCAGCTCGCTGCGCGCGAGGACCATGGCGGCGGCGCCACAGCCCAGGGTCAGCGTTGCCAGTTCGTTGCGGAACTGCTCCTCGGTGACATCCGGCGAGCACATGCGCTCCAGCGTCTTCTCGTAGGCCAGATTGGCGGTTTCGCCATCGACAATCAGCGCGTAGTCGATTTCGCCGCGTTCGATCATGCGACCGGCGATGTCCATGCCGTTGAGGAAGGCCAGGCAGGCATTCGCCACGTCGAAGTTCTGGCAGGTATCGGCCAGCCCCAGGTTGCCGGAGACGATCGACGCCGTGGACGGCTCGAGGTAGTCGCGGCTCACCGAGGTATTGACCAGCAGGCCGATCTTCTCGCGCGGCATGCCAGCCTCAGCGATGGCCTGCTCGGCCGCCAGCGTGGCCGCGTCGGAGGCCTGCACGCCATCCGCCCACATGCGGCGCGACTTGATGCCGGCCACGTCACCCAGCACGTCGGCGCGAATGCCGAGGCGCTCCATGGTGGCGCTGAGGCGCTGGTTGATCTCCTCGGTGGTCAGTTCGCGGGGCGCGTCGATATGCGTCACGCTGGCAATGGAAACTTTCTCGAAAAGCATGCAGGTCAACCGGTAGGGGCGGACATCGGGTCCGCTGAGCCTGCCGAAGTTACCTGCTTTGCTGCTATGCCGCAAGAAATCGGGGCCTATCCTGTGCAGGGGCGCAAGAAAAAGGCCGGGCAGATCGCTCCGCCCGGCCTTTTCCAGAGGTTCGCGGCGCTACCGCTCAGTCGATCAGCTTGCCGTCGGTATCAATCACCCGCACGGACTCGCCCATCAGCTCGCGGATCGGCTGCTCGATCTTGCTGCGGTCGCCCACGATCACCCAGGTCATCGCGTTCGGCTTGATCACCTCGCGCGCGGCGGCGCGGATGGCGTCGTCGTCCTGGGCCTCGATGCGCGACTTCAGCGTGCTGACGTAGTCATCCGGACGGCCATACAGCTGCATGCTTTCGATGGCGCCCAGCACGGCGCTGCCGGTCTCGTACTGGCCCGGCAGCGAGCGCACGTCCTTGGCCTTGATCTTGGCGATTTCCTCGGCCGTGGCCGGCTTGTCGCCGATGTAGGCGGCGATTTCCTTCTGCATCTCCTTGATCGAGTCGACCGTCTTGTCGGTCTGCACCGGCGCGTAGAGCATGAACGGACGCTGGCCCAGCGCGCTCACCAGGAAACTGAAGGCGCCATAGGCCCAGCTCTTGTCCTCGCGCAGGTTCATGTTGAGGCGCGCAGTGAACACGCCGCCCAGCACGTCGTTCATGGTCTCGATTTCGAGGTAGTTCGGCGCGCTGGTGGACGGCGCCAGTTCGCCGGCGATGATCATGCTCTGCACCGAACCCGGCTTGTCCATGATGAACACGCGCGGTGAATCCGGCAGCGCCACCTTGTCGATGCGCTTGACCGGCTTCGGCGTGGCCGGCGCCTTCCAGTCACCGAAGGCACGCTCCAGCTCCGGCATCACCGCGTCCAGCGTGGTGTCACCGACGACCAGGATCTTGGCGTTGTCCGGACGCAGCCAGTCCTGCTGGTACTGGCGCAGGTCGTCCGGCGTCATTGCTGCCACGGCTTCCTCGGTACCCGAACCAGTCATCGGCGTGGCGTAGGCGTGGCCTTCGCCGTACAGCATCGGCGGCAGGATGCGCATGGCCATGCTGGCCGGCTGGGTCTTCTCGCGGGCGATGCCGGCCAGGCGCTGCGCCTGCACGCGCTGGAACTCCTTCTCGTCGAAGGCCGGGTTGCGCAGCATGTCGGCCAGCAGGGCCAGCGACGGACGCAGGTTCTCGCTCAGCGCGGAAACGCCAACCTGTGCGTTGTCCAGCGAGGCGCCGGCCCACAGGCGTGCGCCCAGCGAATCGGCTTCGGCGGCCAGTTCCAGCGGGCCGCGGGTCTTGCTTCCTTCGTCGAGCATGTCCATGGTGAAGCTGGCGGTGCCGGGCTTGCGGCCCTGGTCGGCGGCGTAACCGGCGTCGAACAGCAGCTCGACGTTGACCACCGGGATCGAGTCACGGCGCGCCAGGATCACGTCCATGCCGTTCTTCAGCGTGGCGCGTTCCAGCACCGGGAAGCTCAGGTCCGGGAACTGGTTGACCTCCGGCACGCCGGTGCTGCGGTCCACGCCCTTGTCGGCATTGCTGTAGGTCGGGAACGGATCGATCTGAATGGTCAGGTCGCCGCGCGACAGCCACTTGTCGGCTGCCTGCTTGAGCTGCATCGGTGTTGCCGCTTCGGCCTGCGTCTGCTCGGTGCGGAAGCAACCCGGGTCGTTCTCGTAGACCATGCACTGGGCCAGCACCTGCGCCTTGCCGCCGAAGCCGCCGACGCGCTCGACGCCACGCACCAGATTGGCACGGCCTTCGGTCTTGGCGCGGGCGAGTTCGTCCGCGGTCGGGCCGTCCTTCAGCAGGCGGGCCATCTCCTCGCGGATGGCCTTTTCGACCTTGGCCGGATCGACGTCCTTCTTCACGTCAGCCTGGATCAGGAACAGCGAGGCCAGCTCGAAGCCCATGACGCCGGCACTGGCCGAATCGGCAATCTGGTCGGTGTAGACCAGTCGCTTGTACAGGCGCGAGGTCTTGCCGCCGCCGAGGATGGTGGCGAACAGGTCCAGCGAGGTCAGGTCCGGATTGCCGAGCTCGGCCACGTTCCAGGCAATGTTCACGCGGCTCTGCGCGACACGGTCCTGCATTTCCACGCGGCGCGACTCGGTGCGCGGCGCCACCCAGGTGTCGAGACGGTCGACCGGCGGGCCGGCCGGGATGTCGCCGAAGTACTGCTGCGCCTTCTGCCGGGCCGTCGCCAGGTCGATGTCACCGGCCAGCACCAGCACCGCGTTGTTCGGACCGTAGTAGTCGGCGAACCACTGCTTGACGTCGTCAACCGAGGCCGCATTGAGATCGTCCATCGAGCCGATGGTTTCCCAGCGATACGGATGGCCTTCCGGGAAGCTGTATTGCTGCAGGGTTTCGAAGAACTTGCCGTAGGGCTGGTTGTCGCCCTGGCGCTTCTCGTTCTGCACCACGCCGCGCTGCTCGTCCAGCAGCTCCTGGCTGATCGCGCCCTTGAAGTGACCCATGCGGTCGGACTCCATCCACAGCGCCATGTCCAGCGCGGTGGTCGGCACGTTCTCGAAATAGTTGGTGCGGTCCAGCCAGGTGGTGCCGTTCTGGCCGGTGGCGCCAGCCTTCTCGAAGGGCTTGAAGTACTCGTCCTTGAAGTTTTCCGAACCCTGGAACATCAGGTGCTCGAACAGATGAGCGAAACCGGTCTTGCCCGGCTTCTCGTCCTTGGAACCGACGTGATACCAGACATTGACCGCCACGATCGGCGCCTTGTGGTCCTCGTGGACGACCACTCGCAGGCCGTTGTCGAGGGTGAAGGTCTCGTAGGGAATGTCCACCACCTGCGATTTCGCGGCGGGCGAAATCGACAGCGCAGTGCCGAGGACGCTGGCAGCCAGCCAGCCGGGACGGAAGCTCATCGGTACACCTCACGGATTGCTCAAACGGACGCGGCCGGGCGGGATTCGCGTCTCACGAGAAGCGAGACACCAGCACCCAACACACGAAGGAGCCCGGATCGTACCCGCTTGGCGGGCCATTTACACTAGAACTGACGACCTATGCGGCCTGGAAAGGCCATCAGGAGCGGGCCATGGCAAATCCGACAACCCTGCAGACCCTGGTCACCGGCGCCAATCGCGGCCTGGGACTGGCCCTGACCCGGCAGTTGCTGGCGACCGGCCATCGCGTGATCGCCGCCTGCCGGCAGCCCGGCCGAGCCACCGAGCTCAATCACCTCACCGGCGACTATCCCGGCCACCTGCGGGTGCTGCCACTGGAACTGGCGAGCGACGCCAGCATTGCCGAGCTGGCACGGGAGGCCGTGCTGGTGGCCGGGCCCATCGACCTGCTGATCAACAACGCCGGCGTGCTGCCTTCCGGCGAGCGTTTCGGCAAGCTGTCGGCGGAGTCACTGGCAAGCAGCTTCCGCTGCAATGCGTCCGCACCGCTGCTGCTGACCCAGGCGCTGTCGGCGCAGCTGGCCGATGGCGCGACCGTGGCCAACATCACCTCGCAACTCGGCAGCATCGCCAACACCACGCGCTTCCGCACGCCCAGCTACGCGATCAGCAAGGCGGCGCAGAACATGGCGACGCGCCTGCTCACCGCGGAGCTGGCACCGCGCGGCATCACGGTGCTGGCGCTGCATCCGGGCTGGGTGCGCACCGACATGGGTGGCAGCGGCGCCGAGATCGATGCCGACGAATCCGCAGCCGGCCTGCTGCAGGTGATCGCCGATGCCGGCCCAGCGCAGAGCGGCAGCTTCCTTGACTGGCGCGGCGAACAGCTGCCCTGGTGATCAGACCCCAGCACGGCATGGCTTTTGCTTGTTGACGGGTCAGGTCCACTGACGCACCGTTCCCGCATGTCCCTTCGACTCCGCCTGTTCCTTGCCTTCGCACTGCTGCTGGCCGCCTTCGCCGCGATCCTGCTGCTCGGCCTGCTGCGCCTGAACCGCGACCTCAACACCGCCTTCGGCGAATCGGCGGTCGCGGTCGGCCACACCATCGTCACCGTGCTCAGCGAACAGGGCGACGACGGCGGTCCGCTGCGACGTGTCGAGCGGCGCGTGGAACAGCGCACCGATGCAGATGGCAACGTGTCGGAGGACCACAGCGAGCGTGTCTTCGTGGTGCCCGGGCCGCATGCCGAAGGCGACCAGCCGTTGGCCGACGACAGCGTCGATGATCGACCGCGGCTGACTCTGGAATTCCGCACGGATGGCGACGCACCGGCCATCGCCACCGGCACGGACAGCAACGCGACGACCGGCAGGCTGTCGATCCGCCGCCTCGACGTGGATGACGGCAGCCAGGCGCTGTGGGTTTCCGGTGACGGCATCGACGAGGCCATTCCGCTGCCGCGCGCAGGACTGGAACGCGCCCTGCTCGGCTATTCCGAAAACCTGCTGTGGGGCGTGCTCGGGCTGCTGGCCCTGGGCCTGCTGGTGGCGTTCTGGCTGGCGCACCGGATCACCGCGCCACTGCGCACGCTCGGCGCCACCGCCGGCGAACTGGCCGACGGTCATCTGGGTGCGCAGGCGCCGGTCGCCGGCTCGCCCGAAGTGCGCGACACCATCACCACCTTCAATCGCATGTCGACGCAGCTGGCCGAACTGGAGCAGCAGGCCGAGCAGCTGCGCCAGCGCCGCGCACTCACCGAACTCGGCGAGATCGGTCGCGGCCTCGCCCACGCCCTTCGCAATCCCCTGCACGCCGTTGGCCTGGCGCTTGAAGAGCTGGCCGACCGCGCCGGCGACGACCGCGAAAGCCAGCTGCTGAAGGACACCGCGCGCGCACAGCTGACCCGCGTCGACGCCGCGCTGCGCGGTTTCCTGGCACTGGCCGCCGGCGAAGCCGCGGTGGAAACCGACGTCGATCTGCGCGAGCTGATCGAGGACGTGCTGCTGGAAGCCAGCCAGTCCAGCAACGGGCAGATCGGCCTCGACCTGCTGGACGGGGATGCGCTGCACCTGCGCGGCGTGCCGGCGGAGCTGCGCATCCTGCTGCATACGCTGGTGACGAACGCCGTCGAGGCCAGCCCGGCAGGCGGGCGCATCGAAGTGTCGCTGCAGGCCGAGGACGACGGCGCGGTGATCCATGTGCGTGATCGCGGCCGCGGCATCGCCAACGACATCCGCGACCGCCTGTTCGAACCCCACGTCAGCAGCAAACCCGAGGGCGCCGGCATGGGCCTGTACCTGGCTCGGCGGCTGGCCAGCCTGCGCTACGCCGGCGATATCCAGCTGAAGGATCGTGATGGCGGCGGCTGCGAGGCCGCGTTGCAGCTTCACCATCGTCACCTCGATCAGCGGAGCGCAAGCTGATGCCCAGCCACCACGAGAACCACCTGCTGCTGGTCGAGGACGACCCGACCCAGCGCGAGCTGGTACGCAAGGCGCTGCACCAGGCCGGCTATCGCGTCTCCGAGGCGAATGGTCTGGATGCGGCAAACCGGCTGCTGGATGACGACACGCTGAGCCTGGTGGTCTCCGACTTCAAGCTCGCCGATGGCGACGGCCTGCAGGTGCTGGCGGAAGTGCGCCGGCGCCGCCCGGAGCTGAGCTTCATCCTGGTTACCGCCTACGGCAGCATCGAGCATGCGGTCAGCGCAATACAGGCCGGCGCTGACGACTACCTGGCCAAGCCTTTCGAGCGGCAGGCGCTGCTGCTGACCATCGAACGCGCACTGCGCACGCGCGACCTGCGCGAGGAGAATCGCCGCCTCATCAGCGAGCTGGAAACCCGCGACCACCTGCTCGACCTCACCGGCCGCGCGGCGGCCATGCAGAAACTCTATCGGCAGATCGACAAGCTGGCGCCCACCGAAGCCAGCGTGCTGATCCAGGGCGAATCCGGCACCGGCAAGGAGCTGGTCGCCCGCGCCCTGCATCGGCTGTCACGACGCCGCGACGGCCCGTTCGTGGCGGTAAATTGCGGCGCGATTCCCGAAGGCCTGGCCGAGGCCGAGTTCTTTGGCGCCGAGCGCGGCGCGTTTACCGGTGCGGTCGCTTCGCGTGACGGCTATTTCGCCCAGTCCAGTGGCGGCACGCTGTTCCTCGACGAGGTCGGCGAGCTGCCGCTGACGCTGCAACCCAAGCTGCTGCGGGCACTGCAGGAAGGCGTGATCACCCGGGTTGGCGGGCAGCGCGAGCAGCGCGTGGACGTGCGAATCGTCGCCGCCACCCATCGCGACCTGAAGCAGGAAATCGCCGAGTCGCGCTTCCGCGAGGACCTCTACTACCGACTCGCCGTGGTCACACTCGGTACGCCGCCGCTACGCGAACGCCGCGAGGACATACCGCTGCTGGTGGAGCATTTCGTCGAACGCGCGACGAAGCTGCATGGCCTTGGTCAGGCCGTCATCCCCAAGCCCGTCCTGCGCGCGCTGATGGAGCGTAACTGGCCCGGCAACGTGCGCGAACTCGGCCACGCGGTCGAACGCCTGCTGCTGCTCGGCGACGATGATGAAGTGATGGCCGGCGGCCTTGCCCGCGACGACGCGGAAGACGGCGACGGCGGCTTCCGCCTGCCTGCCGACGGCCTCGACTGGGAGCGCATGGAACGCTCGCTGCTGGCACAGGCGCTGGAGCGCAGCGGCGGCAATCGCCGCCAGGCCGCCCGTCTGCTTGGCCTCGGCTACAAGGCCTTCCTCTATCGCGTCGAGAAGTTCGGACTCGGCGGCGAATAGGCGCTTTTCGCTGAGCGGTCTCGCTGGCTCGTCTCGCTGACCCGATATCGGGATTCTGCTCCAGCGCGCGTCCCCAAATGAGGACGTCGTGCGGTTGCCGACCATCCACGCAGCATCTTCACCACCGCAACACACTCTGGCATGGGGCTTGCTCCGGCCTGCCAGCGCACGGTCGCTGATCCAACGGCTCGACCTGCACCCCATCCCAGAAACCGGAGCCTTCCATGCACCCATTCCCGTCACCCCGCGTCAGCCGTCTGCTGCGCCACGGATTCGCGATATTGCTGCTTGCCGGTGTCGGCATTGCCGCCGCCAACCCGGCAACCGCCACCCGCGACGCCGACAAGGCGGAAACCGGCAAACCATCCGTCCTGCCGGCCGACCTCAACCAGCGCGTCGACGCCCTGGCACAGCAGTACGTCGACCTCGGCATCTTCTCCGGCGTGGTGCTGGTCGCCGAGCAGGGCAAACCCGTCTATCGCCGCGCCTTCGGCCAGGCCGACCGCACAACCGGCACGCCGGTGACGGCGGACACCCGCTTCGCCATCGGCAGCATGAACAAGACCTTCACCCGCATCCTGGTCCTGCAGCTGATCAGCGAAGGCAAACTGGACTTCGACAGCCACCTGACCGACATCCTCGACGGCTTCACCCAGCCCGACGCGGGGAAGATCACCGTCCGCCAGCTGCTGGATCACCAATCCGGTTTCGGCGACTACCACAGCCCCGCGTTCCTGGACTCGCCCCCCGAGTCGCGGACCATCGCCAACATCCTGCCGCTACTGCGCAACATGCCGCTGCTGTTCGAGCCGGGCAGTGATCGCCAGTATTCCAACGCCGGCTATGTGCTGCTCGGCGCGATCGTCGAAAAGGTCACCGGCAAGTCCTACGTCGACAACATCGAGCAGCGCATCGCGAAACCGCTGATGCTCGACAGCCTGGTGACCCGCAACGTGAAGCAGGCCGCCCACCGCGCCATCGGCTACAGCCTCGGCATCGACGGCATCGAGGACAACGAGCACTTCATCAGCGAGCCGCTGCCGGATGGTGGACTCTTCGCCGACGCCGACGACGTGCTGGCGCTGTACCGCGAGTTCTTCCGCGGCGACCGGCTGCTGGACAAGGCCGTCAAGGCGCGCGACGACTTCTTCCAGCGCATCCAGCCGGTCTTCGACGAGAAGCACCGCGCCATTCCGCTGGCCGGCGGCTTCAACGGCGCGAACAGTGTGGACATGGAGCTGCTGGCGGAGGACGTCAGCATCGTCGTGCTCGCCAACATGAACGAGCCCGTCGCCGAAAGGCTGGCCGACGGCATCTTCCGCATCATCCAGGGTCAGCAACCGGCGGCACCGGCGCTGCCGGCGGGCATCAGCGTCTACCGTGCCTACCAGCAGCACGGCGCCGACTACGTCCGCGAGCACTTCGCCGACCTGACGCGTAACTGGACCGAGCAGGATCCGCGCGACCTGATCCTCAACGGGCTCGGCTACGACCTGCTGTTCAGCGGCCGGACCGATGACGCCGTGGCGATCTTCCGACTCAACACCGAGCTGTTCCCCGACATCGGCAACTGCTGGGACAGCTACGGCGAAGCGCTGCTGAAGCAGGGCCACAAGGCCGCCGCGCTGGCCGCCTACCGCAAGGCGCTGGCCATCAATCCCGGGCTGCCGAGCGCACAGCAGGCCGTGCAGGAGCTGGACGACGCCGGCAACCCGTAAGCGGCGGACGCAAATGCGGACACCCGTTGCGTGCCACATCCCCAAAAGCGGATTTCCGACGGGCCGGTCCGGCGTATGCTCTGGAAAACACGCACCCGACGGGTTGGCACAGCATTTGCTGTATCCCTCCTGTCCAGGGAAACCGTCCTCCAGCGGGATCCGGGCAACCAACCCATGAAAAGGAGTTCCGACATGCGCTTCAACCGAATTGCCCAGCGCGGCCTGACCGCCCTCGCCCTCGCCGCCTGCTGCGCCACCGTCGCCATGGCCGGTGACGACGCCATCGAAAAGACCACCATCAAGCTGGTGAATGGTGACGAGGTGTCCACCTTCAACGCCGACGACCTGGCCATCGGCGAAACCCGCCAGCTGGTCGCTGAAGACGGTCGCAACATCATCGTCAGCCGCACCGAGGAAGGCCTAGACATCGACGACGGCACCGACCTCACCCAGGTCAAGCTGCTGCCGCCAGGCGGCGATCTGCACTGGATCTCTGACGACGCCAATGACGATGGCGATGGCGCCCACCGCATCGAGATCCGCAAGGTGATCAAGGCCGGTGATGGCGAAGCCGCCGATGGTGATGCCAAGCACGCCATGGTCTTCATCAGCGATGACGGCAAGGTCACCGAGCTGAACATGGATGGCGCCGCCGATGGCGACGCCAATGCCGTGGTCGTGCTCGGCGACAAGAAGATCGTCGACCTCAAGCACGGCGGATCGATCGACCCGAACGGCAACACCAAGCTGATCGTGATCGATCGCAGCGACGGCGAGCACAAGAAGGTGATGGTCGAGGTCAACCGCAGCGAGACCTTGCACGAAGAGAAGTAAGCACGGTTCCCTGAAGCATTGGAACCAGCAAGATCGCCGGCAGCATGCCGGCGATCTTGTTCGCGAAGCCACTGCGGCGCGTTGGGCGGCGGCATAATGCGCGCATGCTGATCGACGTCATCCTGTTCGAGCCGGAAATTCCACCCAACACCGGCAACATCATCCGCCTCTGCGCCAACAGTGGCGCACGCCTGCACCTGATCGAACCCATGGGTTTCTCGGTGGACGACAAGCAGCTGCGTCGCGCGGGACTCGACTACCACGAGTTCGCGGAACTGCAGGTTCACCCGGATCTCGACAGCTGCCTTGAAGTCCTGAAGCCGAAGCGACTGTTTGCGGTCAGCACGCGTGGCCGGCAGCGCTATGACATCGTGGAATATGCGGAAGGCGACGCCCTTCTGTTCGGGCCGGAAAGCCGCGGCCTGCCGGGCGAGGTCATCGATTCTCTGCCAGTCGAACAGCGCCTGCGCCTACCCATGCGTCCCGGCAACCGCAGCCTGAACCTGTCGAATGCCGTTGCCGTGCTGGTCTATGAAGCCTGGCGGCAGCGTGGCTTCGATGGCGCCGACACGCCGGGCAGCTAGCGCAGTCGCAGGTAGGCAAGTCCGGCCGTGACCGCATCACCCAATGCCGTGTGTCGCTCGAACAGCGGAATGCCGAGTTCGGTGGCGATGGCGTCGAGATTGGCTTCGCCGGGACGGTCCGGCTGCCTTGCCGCCAGCCAGCGCCGGTACAGGTCGCGAATGTCGATGCGTCGCTGCGGCATGCGGAAGCCATGCAGGCGCTGCAGCGGGCGATCCAGCATGGCCACGTCGAAGCCGATCACATAGCCCACCAGCGGCCGCCCACCGACGAAGTCCAGCAACTGCTCCAGCGCCTCGCCCACCGGCAGCGCGTTACGCACGTCGACGGGGCGAAGCTGGTGGTGTCGCGAACTGCCGGCCACGCGATGACTGCGACTGCGCACCGTCAGCACCAGCCGTTCGCGCAAACGCAGGCGCTGCGCATCGCCGCGAACGGCGGCGATGCTGAGGATCTCGTCAACGCGCGGATCGAGGCCAGTGGTTTCCAGATCCAGCGCCACCCATTCATCGCCACGATACGGCGCGAAGCAGGCGGCGAAACGACCATCGGCTTGCGCGCGTCGCTGCCGCCATCGTTGCCAGGGCCAGTGCATGCGATCCCGTCCTACAGGTGGAACTGCTGGCGCAGCGCCTGCTTGAAGGCATCCACCACGCCGATGGCATCACGCAGCAGTTCGCGATCCAGCCGTCGCAGCTCATCCAGGCGCAGCCGGTTGTCCGCTTCCTCGCCGCGCTGCAGTGCTTCCAGCTGCTGCCCAAGCCGCAGCCGCTGGAAGATCGCCAGTGCCTGCTGTACGTCGCGACCCAGCGCCTCACTGAGCACGCCAGCGCCGGTCAATGCGGCCGCACGGTCGAAACTGTTTCGCGCCGTCACTTGTTCGCGCATGGCCAGCGCACGCAGGCCGTGGACCAGCGGAAAGATGCCGCCCTTCTTGATGTCCAGCCGGTGCTCTTCCGAGCGCAAGCGACCGAACAGGGTCAGTGGCGTACCGAAAGCCAGCGCGGCGGCGGCAAAGTGATGCAGCACGATGTCGTTGCGCGCGGCATCGAACAGGTGCCGCTGCAGCGGCTCGAAGACGGCTGGGTCGCCAGCCACCGGGCGCGCGTCGAGCAGGATGGCGAGATCCATCAGTTTCTGCGGATCGGAGCTGCCGACCAGTCGGTCGATGCGCGTGCGCCAGGTATCGGCGTCACCTCGCCAGGCATCGTTGCGCAGCATCACGCCACCGGGACAGGGCGGGAAGCCGCAGCCGATCAGCGCCTCGCTGAAGCGGTCGCAGACCGCCGCCAGTTCGGCTTCATCAAGACCGGCCGGATGGATCAGCGCATTGTCCTGGTCGGTACGCAGGATCTGTTCGCGCCGCCCTTCGCTGCCCAGCACCAGCACGCAGCAGTGCGACTGCCAGTCCATCGGCAGGATCAGCTCGAACAGGCGACGGAACAGTCGCGTGTTCAGCGCCGACACCATCTCCATCAGGTAGCTCATGCGCCCGCCCTGCGCATGCAGCACGCGGACCAGCTCGGGAACACGTCGCGAGGCCTGCTGCACCGCCTCGATGCTTTCCGCCCTAGCCAGCTCCAGTCCAATCAGGTGCGAGTGGCTGCTGAAGTGGCTGAGCACCTCGCCAATGCCCAGCGTGCCGCGAATCTCGCCATGCCGGGACTGGTCACGGACGACGACACGCTCGACGTGCCGCTCGGTCATCAGCACCAGCGACTGGAACAGCACGTCGCCGGCATCGATGCTGATCAGCGGTCGCGTGACCCACGACGCCAGCGCGTCGTCCGGCTGCGCGTTCGACAGCGCCAGCGCATCCAGCAGGTCGGTGCGCGTGAGGATTCCCGGCTCGGCGGCCGGCGACTCGCGCACCAGCACGCAGCTGACGCCACGGCGTTTCATCGCCAGTCGCGCCTCGCGCAGGCTGCTCTGCGGATGCAGCCAGACCGCCGGTGCCAGCTGCGCATCGGCGACTCGGGTCAGCATCACGTCGTTCGCCACTTCGTGCTGGGCGGCGCGCTGCCACAGGCTGCGCTTGGCCGACAGGCCCTCGTTGAACCACGCGGCGAAACGCTCGTTACTCTCCAGCGCCTGGCGGAACACCTCCGCGTCGACCGCGTGGCAGAGCAGGTCCTCGCGCACCACGTAGGTAAAGCGCGCCTCGCCCTGGATCACCGCGAAGGCGCCGAGCACGTCGCCGGGACCGTAGTCGGCCAACGGCTGCTCTTCGCTGTCCCGGAGCTGCAGCGCCTGCGCCTGCCCCTTGATGACGAAATACACCGACGCCGAGGATTCGCCCGCCTTCAGCGGCCGCTCGCCGGCTTCGAACAGCACGATGTCGCAGGCGCGGTCAAAGGCACGACGCTGCCCGGGATCGAGCAGCGACAGCGGCGGATGGTCGAAGTCGAGCAGCGGATTCATCGCCCTCTATCTTGCCTCGGGGCGCCGGCGATTGCAGATCCGTCCTTCAGCTCTTCCGGCGCGCGGCCAGCGCATGTGCGTGACGGCCAAGCGCGAAGCTGGCCATGAACTTGCACCAGATGGTGCTGCCGGCGACCGCGGTCCATTGCTCATAAGGCATGGCGCCAACCAGGATCCACACGATGGTCACCGCGATGATGGTTCCGGCGATGCCGGATATCGCCATTTCGTAGGGTGCCCAGCGCACCGCATCCGGTGGTGGTTCGCCGCCCTTGAGCGCGACTTCCGAGAAATCCCGACGCACGCCGATGCGCCAGGCCCTTCGCAGCCAGAAGAAGGCGATCGGGAACAGCGCCAGGAACAGGAGCCAGGTCAGTGCGAGGTTGGCGTACTGGAACATCGGCGAACTCCCCTCCGTGCCTTGTCCGAAAAAGGTTGCGGGCGGCCCATGAGGACCGCCCGCGCCAGTATCGGTCAATGTCCGTCAATGCGCTCCGGACACCGCCGCTGCGCCACGCGGGACGCGCACGGATTCGACCATGTGCTGGATGTGCTCCGGCGGAGCCGCGGTCATCTTGTGCACGATGAAGGCTACCGTGAAGTTGATGATCGCGCCCACCGAACCGAAGGCTTCCGGCGAGATGCCGAAGAAGCTGTTCGGTCCGCCGATCAGGCCAACGTACTCGGTGCCCTTGATGAAGAACAGGCCCTTGTGCGCGAACACGTAGAACAGCGTGACCAGCAGGCCGGCGAGCATGCCCGCCATCGCGCCCTGCTTGTTCATGCTCTTGCTGAAGATGCCCATCATGATCGCCGGGAACAGCGAGCTGGCGGCGATACCGAACGCCAGCGCCACCGTCCCGGCCGCGAATCCTGGTGGATTCAATCCCAGCCAACCGGCCACCACGATCGATACCGCCATGGCGATCTTGCCCGCCAGCAGTTCGCCCTTCTCGCTGATCGCGGGCATGAACACGCCCTTGACCAGATCGTGCGAAACCGCCGAGGAAATCGCCATCAGCAGTCCGGCGGCGGTCGACAGCGCGGCCGCCAGACCGCCAGCCGCCACCAGCGCGATCACCCAGTTGGGCAGCAGCGCGATTTCCGGATTGGCCAGCACGATGATGTCGGCATTGACGTTCAGCTCGTTGCCTTTCCAGCCGGCGGCTTCGATCTTCTCCTGCACCGCGGTGTTGGCAGTCTTGTCGTTGTAGTACTGGATGCGACCGTCATTGTTCTTGTCTTCGAACTGGAGCAGGCCGGTGGCTTCCCAGCGCTTCATCCAGTCCGGACGCTCGTCGTACTTGATCGCGGCATCGGGGGCATACGGGTCGGTGTCCTGCATCACCACGCCAGGGCTGATCGTGCGGATCAGGTTGGTCTTGGCCATTGCGGCCACGGCCGGTGCGGTGGTGTAGAGGATGGCGATGAAAACCAGCGCCCAACCGGCCGAACTACGCGCGCCCTTGACCGTGGGTACGGTGAAGAAGCGCATGATCACGTGCGGCAGGCCGGCGGTACCGATCATCAGCGACAGCGTGTACATGAACATGTTCAGCTTGCTGCCCGGAACCTGCGTCGTGTACCGGTCAAAACCCAGGTCGGTCACCACCTGGTCGAGCTTGGACAGCAACGACACCGAATGGCCTTCCAGGTCCGAACCCAGCCCCAACTGCGGGATCGGATTGCCGGTGAGCTGCATGGAAATGAAGATCGCCGGGATCGTATAGGCCAGGATCAGCACGCAGTACTGCGCCACCTGCGTGTAGGTGATGCCCTTCATGCCGCCAAAGACCGCATAGGCGAACACGATGCCCATGCCGACATAGATGCCGGTCTCCTTGGACACGCCGAGGAAGCGCGAGAAGGCGACGCCGACGCCGGTCATCTGGCCGATGATGTAGGTCAGCGAAGCCACCAGCAAACACACGACCGCGATCGTCGCCGCCGACTTCGAATAGAAGCGATCGCCGATGAACTGCGGCACTGTGAACTTGCCGAACTTGCGAAGATACGGCGCCAGCAGCAGGGCCAGCAGCACGTAGCCGCCGGTCCAGCCCATGAGGAACAGCGAACCGCCGTAGCCGAGGTTGCTGATCAGGCCGGCCATGGAAATGAACGACGCTGCGCTCATCCAGTCCGCGGCGATGGCCATGCCGTTGGTGACCGGGTGGACCTGTCCGCCGGCGGCATAGAACTCACTGGTCGAACCGGCACGCGCCCAGATGGCGATGCCGATGTACAGCGCGAAGGTCAGGCCGACGACGATATAGGTGATTGTCTGAAGATCCATCGTGGGCTCCCGTCAGTCTTCGTGGACGTCGAAACGACGGTCGATATCACCCATCTTCTTCGCGTACACGAAGATCAAGGCGATGAAGACGTAGATCGAACCCTGCTGCGCGAACCAGAACCCCAGCGGGTAACCGCCCAGGTGGATGTGGTTCAGCCAGCTGGCGAAGACGATGCCCGCGCCATAGGAAACCAGGGCCCAGATCGCCAGCAGCGTGGCGATCAGCTTCAGGTTCGCCTTCCAGTATTCGCTGGCAGACGGTGTGGATTTGTCGCTCATGGTTCTCCCCTCCTCAGAACGAATACTTGGCGGTGAAGGCCAGGCGCCGCAGGTCACCCTCGCGATCGTCCTCCAGCGCCCGCTTGCCGTAGCTGACCTCGGCACCGACATCCAGACGGGGGAACGGCGTGTAGATCAGGTTGGCGCGCAGCGAATGCGAGGTCTCGGTAACGCCGTAGCCGGTGAGCGCGACATCGTTGTCGTAGTAGGCGGCGGAATAGATCAGGTTGCCGCGCAACTTGCTGCTGAAGGCATGGCGCCAGCCGGCGAAGCCGCTGTAGGCGGTGATCGCCTTGAGGTCGCCATTCATGTCCTGCACGGCATCGGTGCCCTGGCCGAAGGCGAAGTAGCGGCCGAAGCCCTTGCCGTAGTTGACCATGTAGCGGATGTCGTCATTCGAGCCAACGTTGAACTTGCCGGCCACGCTGATGGCCGCACCACTGGTGGTGTCGCCGCCGTCATGCAGCTGCCGCACCAGACCGGCCACGCTGAAGTGGCCCCAGTCACCCTTGGTGGTCCAGCGACCGGTGATGTCCGGCAGCACGCTGTCGCCACTGGTATGACGACCGGCGCCACCGTAGTTGGTGGTCAGCGTCTTCGGGTTTTCCAGCGAGAACGACCATGGCCCGTTGGTGTAGCGGATCTGTGCCTGGCGCACGAAGATGGTGCCATCGGTCACGCCGAGGAAGTCCACCGTATCAACCAGTGAACCGGTGTCCTGGAAGTTCGACCAGGTCTGGCCGGCCAGCCAGTGGTTCCAGCTGACGAAGGCATGGCGCACGGTGAGTGCGTGGGTGTTGGTCGACACCTCATTGCCAAGGTTGTTGCTGCCGCCACCGAACACATCCGCCTCGATGTAGCTCTTGAAGCTGTCGCCGGCGTCGGTGGTGTGGGTGGTGGAGAACCAGAAGCGCGACCACTGCGCACCGAAATCGGTGTAGGGATCGACATCGGGTTCTGCGCCATTGGCGGTAACCGGAATGGTGCTCGGCACGTAGAACATGCGGCCGGCCGAACCATCAGCGATTTCGCCGTCACTGGTGTCGGTAACCATGGCGTCGAACTTGATGAAGCCGCCGTAGGAGAAGTCCGTGCCGGAAGTGGTGATCGGCTTGGACTGCGCCGCCGGCTTGGCCTTGACCTCGGCCACCTCGGCCTTGATCGCCTGCTGCTGATTGCTGGTTTCCGCCTGCTGGGTCACCAGCTGGCTGACCAGGCGTTCCAGCTCGGCAATTCGCGCCTCCAGAGCCGCCTCCCGTGCCTCGTCGGCAAAGGCGGAGAGCGGTGCTCCCAGCATCCCGACCAATGCGAGCGCCAGCGCCCCCCTGCGCAGCGTCACCGGCATGCCAGTGCGTGCACGACCACGTCGTGTTTCCTGATCGAAAGTCATGATCCCCTCCCAAGGCTCATCGGATTGTGATGACCAGCCTGACGAACAAGACGCCAATTGACGGCCCGGTGGTATTCGCCTTTGGTCGAATACGCCGGATTTCTTCGACCAAGGTCTAAGCCTGGAACGACACCCCCTGCGGGGCGGGCGGCTAGACTGTGGTGGTCACGCAGTCCGGCCGCCGCCGTTTTTCACGCCGCGCGGCCACAAAAAACGGGAGAGGGCCCATGAATACGCACATCTATCCGGCACCGGAAGGCTTCGCCAACGCCGACAGCATCACCACCGCGCGGTACGAAGCGGACTATGCCCGCTCGGTCTCGGATCCGAATGGCTACTGGCGCGAGGTCGCCCAGCGCCTCGAGTGGATGCGCTTCCCCGAAACCATCCGCAACGTCAGCTACGACCTCGCCGATTTCCGCATCCGCTGGTACGAGGACGGCGAGCTGAACGTCTCCGTGAACTGCCTGGACCGCCACCTGGAGAAACGCGGCGACAAGACCGCGATCCTCTGGGAAGGCGACAACCCGGATGAGTCCGAGCACATCAGCTACCGCGACCTGCACGCCCGCGTCTGCCGCTTCGCCAACGCGCTGCGCAACCTCGGTGTCAGCAAGGGCGACCGCGTCACCATCTACCTGCCGATGATCCCGGAAGCCGCCGTCGCCATGCTGGCCTGCACCCGCATCGGCGCCATCCATTCCATCGTTTTCGGCGGCTTCTCGCCGGAGGCGCTGGCCGGTCGCATCGCCGACTGCCAGTCCAAGCTGGTGATCACCGCCGACGAAAGCCTGCGCGGCGGCAAGCAGGTGCCGCTGAAGGCCAACGTCGACGAAGCCCTGCAGGGACACAGCGACACCAACTGCGTGGAGACCGTCGTGGTGGTGCAGCGCACCGGGCGTCCGGTGCCGATGCAGATGCCACGCGACCGCTGGTACCACAGCCTGGTCGAAGGGCAGGCGGAAACCTGCGAGCCCGAGCGCATGAACGCCGAGGATCCGCTGTTCATCCTCTACACCTCGGGCAGCACCGGCAAACCCAAGGGCGTGCTGCACACCACCGGCGGCTACCTGACCTACGCCAGCTTCACCCACGCCGCCGTGTTCGACCTGCGTGAGGACGACGTGTTCTGGTGCACGGCGGACGTCGGCTGGGTCACCGGCCACAGCTACGTGGTTTACGGCCCGCTGGCCAACGGCGCGACATCGCTGATGTTCGAGGGCGTGCCCAGCTACCCGGACATGGGCCGCTTCTGGCAGGTCTGCGACAAGCACCAGGTCACCCTGTTCTACACCGCGCCCACCGCGATCCGCGCGCTGATGCGCGAGGGCGAGGAGCCGGTGAAGAAGCATTCGCGCAGCTCGCTTAGGCTGCTGGGAACGGTTGGTGAACCGATCAACCCGGAAGCCTGGGAGTGGTACCACCGCGTGGTCGGTGATGGCCGCTGCCCGATCGTCGATACCTGGTGGCAGACCGAGACCGGCGGCATCCTGATCACGCCACTGGCCGCGGCCATCCCACAGAAGCCGGGATCCGCGACCAAGCCGTTCTTCGGCGTGCAGCCGGCTCTGGTGGATACTGAAGGCGGCCTGCTGGAAGGAGCAGCCGAGGGCAACCTGGTGCTGCTGGACTCCTGGCCGGGGCAGATGCGCACCGTGTATGGCGACCACCAGCGCTTCATCGACACCTATTTCAAGACCTATCCCGGCAAGTACTTCACCGGCGACGGTTGCCGGCGCGACGCCGATGGCTACTACTGGATTACCGGCCGCGTGGACGACGTGATCAACGTCAGCGGCCACCGTATCGGTACGGCCGAGGTCGAAAGCGCACTGGTTGCGCACCCCAAGGTCGCCGAAGCCGCGGTGGTCGGCTCACCGCACGACATCAAGGGTCAGGGCATTTACGCCTATGTCACCCTGAATGCCGGCGAGGAGCCTTCCGAAGAGCTACGCATGGAGCTGGTGAAGTGGGTTCGCCACGAAATCGGCCCGATCGCCACGCCGGACTGGCTGCAGTGGGCGCCAGGCCTGCCGAAGACCCGCAGCGGCAAGATCATGCGCCGCATCCTGCGCAAGATCGCGGAGAACGCGCCGGACCAGCTGGGCGACACGTCCACCTTGGCCGATCCGGCCGTGGTCGATAACCTCGTCTCGGATCGCCTGAACCGCTGAGGACATCGCACGCCGCATGAGCATCCTCATTGCCGACGACCATCCGCTGTTCCGCGACGCCCTGTCGCGGACCGTCGGGCAGGTGCTGCCGAAGGTCACCATCCACCAGGCCGACTCGATTCCGGCGCTGCTGGCCAGCGTCGATTCGCACGATGACCTGGAACTGGTGCTGCTCGACCTCACCATGCCGGGTGCGGAAGGCTTCAGCGCGCTGATCCACCTGCGCTCACACCATCCGACGCTGCCGGTGCTGGTGGTGTCGGCGCGCGACGAGCCCGCCCTGGTACGGCGGGCTCTGGCGCACGGCGCCTCGGGCTTCGTATCGAAATCCGCGCCGGCCGGCGAACTCGGCCAGGCCATCACCCAGGTCCTCGACGGCGAGCGCTGGATTCCGGCGGACGTGCAGGCGTCATCACTGGCCGACGACGAAAGCGAGCTGGCGGCGCGCATCGCCGAACTCACCCCGCAGCAGTTCCGCGTGCTCGGCATGGTCGGCGCCGGCCTGCTGAACAAGCAGATCGCCTACGAACTGGATGTCTCCGAAGCCACGGTGAAAGCACACATGACCGCCGTGCTCCGCAAACTCGGCGCGCACTCGCGCACGCAAGTCGCCGTGCTGGTCAGCCGCCTCGGCCTCGACACCGCCGCCGTCCACAGGGACTGATGAGCAGCCCGTGGCCTACGGGCAATTTCGACCCAGAGCGTTCCTTCGCTGTCTACAAGATCGGGGACGTACTACCCATCACTCGAACCCATTATTGAAGACATTAGGCGGTCGTGGCCCGTCTTCGATTGCGATGTCGACGCTGGTGTCATCGCCCAGCAAGTACTGCGTCGCATCTGGCTCAAGGATCACGGTCAGCAGTTCGGTGCCTTCCACTATGGTGTCCGCCAACGGCAGTACCGTCACGTCGACCGACGACGCTCCGGCGGGGATGGTGACCGAGGTCGTTGCGGCAGCCGACAGGGTGTAGTCGATGCTGGCGGTGGCCGAGCCGCCCAGGCTGATGTTGACGGTGAGGTCACTACCCATGTCGCCATTGAGTCGTGTCACGGTGAACGAGCCCGCGTCGGGTCCTGCTTCGGAACTGCTGCTGTCTGTGCTGGATATCGCGACGGTGGACAGCAGGCCGAGGAGGCCGCGCGGCAGGCTGTAGAGCTCGTCGACCTCGTCCGTTTCCTGGTCAGCCACATACAGAATCCAGTTGCTGTCGGCACTGAACCAGCTGTTGGATACATCGCCCCCGCTCACCAGCGGCGCGTTCAGCTTGACGCTCGCCCCGCCGTCAATGGAGACAGCATAGAGCTCCAGGACGCCCGGCGTGTCCTGATCGGCCCGATACAGGACGAAGCTGCTGTCCGGACTGATGTCGCCGCCATTCGTGCCGCTGCCTGCAGGGAAATCCGGTGTAAGCTGGATGGGGGTGCCACCGCCGATGGGTACGCTGAACAGGGCGGTGTTCGGAGCGCCAAAGTCATCGATGAATTCCGTCGAGTAGACGACCGTGCTGCTGTCGGCGCTGATCTCGAAGTAGCCGACGGTTTCTCCCGCGGGAACGGGCGCATTCAGTTGGGTGACCGTACCCCCGAGAACCGGAACGCTGAACAGCTCGTCCAGTCCCTGGCCGCCGGTGCTGGTCATGTACACCACCGTGCTGCCGTCAGGGCTGATCGTGTAGTTGTAGGTATTGTCGCCCGGGATGCTCAACTGGGTGGTCGTGCCACCGTCAATCGGCACACTGAAGATTTCGTC
>JACKOX010000012.1 GCA_024233975.1 Rhodanobacteraceae bacterium | reverse complement strand
TTCGAAACCAGAATGTTATCCGCCCCCTTTCTGCCTCCCCGAGGCAACTGATGCTTCGGGACGATCCGGTCCGATACAGCTGACGCGAATATCCGGCGCCGACGCGATAGCACGCCAGTCGAATGCGGCCTCGGCCTGGTCGTCATCCACGGCGTAGAGCACGCGTTTCGGGAACACGACAGGCGGCGACTGCTGCAGTCAGACGCCATCGGTGGTCAATGTCTTCGTGGCTCCGAACCTCGGCGCGCTGTCATCGCCCAGATCATGGTGGGTTCTACCGGATGTCGATGGGCTATCGAAGCGCTGGGGCGCGACCATCCTCGCCATTGGCCAGCAGCGCGCGCGCATCATCGCCAGCATTGGCCAGTCGCCTTGCTTCGGCAGCCAGCGTGCGCATGCCCATGGCCTCGGCCTTGTCGGCCAAGGCAGCCAGCTGTGCGGCCATGTCCGGATCACGGCGAAGCAAGGCTCGAAGCACATCGAAGCGCCATGTCATCAGGGCATCCGTTGGCACGGAGAAAAGCGGCTGCAGCTGTGCGAGCACGGCCTCCGCCTCGGCCTGCTGGTTCTCCGCCAGCCAATGACGCAGCAGCATCAGCCCCGCATCGCTGGCGGCGGGAAAGTCCTTGGCCTCCAGAAACTGACGACGGATCGCCTCGATGCGCTGGGCGTGACCGTCGCGACGACCCTGCCGCGCCTCCAGTTCGATCACGTCAAGTTCGCTGACCAGTGCCCAGTCGTCGAGCCCGGCATCACGGCGCATGGCGAGGGCTTCACGCAGGCGCGATGCCGCTTCCTCGAAGCGACCCGCCTGCATCGCCACGTGGGCGGCCGCGGTGAGCATCATTGATCCCGGCAGTGGATTCACCGGCGCATCCAGCGGGTGCGCTTCGATCACCGTTGCGGCTTCCTCGGGTCGAAGCTGCATCGTGTACAGCTCGGTCAGCGCGGCCGCCGCGCGATAGGCGGAGTCGCGCGCCTGCATGCGGTCGAAGGCATCCACGGCTTCGCGCAGCCGCAGGCTGGCCACCGTGATGGCGCCCGAACGGCGATCCTGCAACGCCAGGTTGAACTGCAGGCGGGCGATTTCCGGGAATGCGTCGAGCTGCTGGTACAGCGACAACGCGGTCTCGTTGGCCTCCCGCGCGCGGTCGCTGCGACCGGTGCGCAGATAAACCGGTGCCAGGTTGCTCAGCGCCGTGGCCTGGCCGTGCGCATCACCGACCTGCTTGAACAGCTGCAGCGATTCATCCAGGCAGTTCTCGGCCTCCGCCCAGCGGCCCATGCGCGCATAGGTCGCACCCAGCTGGTTGCAGGTCGAGGCGATGCCGAGCAGGTCACCGGTGTCACGGAACAGCTGGCGCGCCTTCTCGCCCGCCACCAGCGAGCTGGCAAGGTCGCCGGCGCGCTGCCAGTACAGCGTGTCGACGTCGTAGGTCATGGCCTCGACGCGCGGACTGCCGAGTTCGATGGCGCGCTCGCGAGTGGCGTCAATCGCGATGCGCGCGCCTTCCATGTCGGCCATCAGCACCTGCACGAACGCGCGCTGGATGCGTGCCGTCGCCGCGAGGATGTGGTCACCCAGCTGCTCGGCGCGATCAGCCGCCTGCTCGAAGGCATCGACAGCCACCGGCAGCTGGCCACGCCCACGGGCAATATTCGCGCGCAGCAGATCGCCATGCGCCTGCACCCACAGGTCATCGTCGGAACCCATGCCGTCCAGCACGGCTTCGGCATCGTCGAGACGACCCAGGCCGAACAGTGCCCAGCCCTTCTCCATGCGCGCCTGGGCCAGCTTGATCGGCGTCTTCGCCAGCCTTTCGGCGGCCTCTGCCTCGCGCAGGCGCGCCGCGTGATCGCCACGGGTGGTCTGCAGGCGAATGGCGAAAAGGTCGACCTCCAGCGGATCGGCACCAGGCAGTTCGCGCAACTGCGCCAGCGTGTCCGCAGCACCGTCGACGTCGCCGGCAATCAACTGGGCATCACCCAGTCGAATGCCGGCAGCAGCGTCGCCCGGGTTCATCTGCACCACGGCGGTCCAATGCTTCACCGCGTCCTGCCAGCGGTATTCGGCGGCGGCGAGCAACGCGTCGATGCGCAACTGGTCGATGCGCGGCAGGTCGCCGGCCTTTTCCTTTGCGCTATGCAGCGTGTCCAGCGCCTCTTGCCGGTCACCAGACTGCAACAGCGCGTCGCCAAGGCTGGCCAGCGTCGGCACATGGCCGGGCACCCGCTGCAGTGCGCGTTCGAACCAGTTGCGGGCTTCACGCACGCGATGCGCGGCCAACGCCTGGGTCCCTTCATCGAACCAGCGCGCGGCCTCCGGCTCTGCAGGCGGCGCGTTGATCAGCGCGGCTCCCGTCGCCCGGTCAGCCGAATCGCTACTCCACCAGTGGAATAGCGCCAGTACGGTAACGGCCAGCAGGCAGAGAGCAAGCAGCCACGGCACGGCGCGGCCATGCCGGAGCTGCGGCTTTTCGTCGACTGGATTCGACGCGATGTCGGATCGCGGCGGCGCTTCAGCATCCACACTTTGCGCGACAACCCCGCCCTCCGGACACTCGCGAACCGTTGCCACGAAGCGATAGCCCACCCGATAGCGGGTATCGATGTAGCGCGGCTCCTGCGCGGAGTCGCCCAGCGCCTGGCGGATCTCGTGGATCGAGCGCGACAGCACGCTGGTGGTCAGCGCCTTGTGCCCCCAGACCGCCTCCATGAGCTCGTCCTGGCTGGCGTAGCGATCGCGGTTGTCGATGAGGAAGGCGAGCACGGACGCCGTCATCGGCCGTAGCGTGACGCGCTCTTCCCCGCGGCTCAACTGCCTGATGTCGGCGTCGAACCGGTAATCATCGAACTCGAAAATCATGCCCCGGATGCTATCACCCGGAGCCGTTCGCGCGCGTTACGACTTTGGAAGCAGCTGATTGAAAAGCGATTTTTCCGATTTCAATAAATTGAATGAATTTTGCAAACCTTTCGTGACCGGGTCGGCTATGGTCGAGCTGCGGGCTGAAGCCAGCGCGCCCCAACACATCCAAAGGACCGAGCCATGCCGCGAGCCATTTTCCTGCTCACGTTGACGGGTCTGATCTGCGGCGCCGCCCAGGCGGCCACGATCACCGTGAACAGCACCGACAATCTCGCGGATGCCGATGACGGCCTGTGCACCCTGCACGAGGCCATTGCCTCGGCCAACGGCAACAGCATCAGTGGTGGCAGCGCGGGCGAATGCCATGCCGGCGAAGCTCATCCGGTCGTCGACGAGATCGTCTTCGACGCCAGCATTCTTCCCGCACACTTTTTTCCGATCACCGCCTACCCGCTCAACGAGTCCATGGCGATCCGCGGTGTGAACAGCGATCTGGTCACCATCACGGGCATCGGCTTCGGGCGGGCGATGGTGGTGCAGAACGGCGTCGCCAACGCGGTGTTTGAAGTCAGCGATGTCACCTTTTTCGACAACAGCACCCAGCCCAGCCAGTCCGACTACGGCGGCGCCATGCTGGTGATGTTGTCCGCCAACAGCAGCCTGACACTGGAACGGGTCAAATTCATCGACAACCACACGGATTTTGGCGGCGGCGCACTGGGCATCTACGGCAATGCCGGCGGACAGACCACGATTCGCGACAGCCTGTTCCAGGACAACTACGTGCAGAACACGCAGACCGCCACCGAAAGCGGCGGCGGCGCGATCTTCATTGGCGCCAACGAGCAGGTCACCATCGAAAACAGCACGTTTGTCGGCAACCTGGTGTTCAATCTGCCGCTGGCGCAGCCTCAGTCGGACATGGCAGGCGGCGCCATCCTGATGCGCTCATCCAACCTGCTACCCGCATCCACGTTGACCATCAGCCAGTCCACGTTTTCCAACAACAGCGCCGTAGGCGTGGGCGGCGCCATTGCGCTGGGTGGCCCGGGGTTTCCGTCGGAACACGGGGAACTGATCCTCAAGCACAGCACGCTTACCCTGAATACCGCCGACAGCAACGATGATCAGACAACCCTTAACGGCGGTGGCTCGGTCTGGTCCGCCTCGTCAACGCCCATGAGCGTGTTCAACACCATTTCGGCGCTGAATACCGACAATTCCGACATCTCGGCACCCGATATTTCCGGGCAGGCCATCACCTACGGCTACAACCTGATCGGCAACAATTCAGGCAACACCACCACCTTCCCCGCCGGACAGCCAAACGCCAACGATGACTGGGTGGGCGTGCATTTCGCGGAAATTCATCCGCAACTCGATGTGCTTGCCGACAACGGCGGATACACGCCTACGCATTTACCGCTGGCTGGCAGCTTCGCGATCGACAAGGGCAAGTGCAATGCCCTCACCGTGGATCAACGCGGATTCTTTGACGAGCTCAGCGGCCTGCGTGCCGTGGATGACCCAAGCGTGAGCAACGCCCTCAGCGGCTGCGACATCGGCGCGGTCGAAGTGCAGGCCACGTCCAGCAACACGCCACCCGAAGCCATTGACGACGACTACCCGATGTTGGAGGACGCCATACCGTCGATCAAGCCGGCCGCCTACGGCCTGCTGGCCAATGACAGCGATATCGATGGCGACACGCTGTTCGTCAGCACTTACGGCAGCAGCAGCCACGTCACCAGTACCGGCTGGAACGCCGATCTCACGGTGCGGACCGACGGTGCCTTCATCCTTGATGTCCCGGCGGACGCCAACGGCCTGCTGACCTTGCCCTACACGGTGTCCGATGGCCTGAATGCAAGCAATGCCACGATCACCATCAGCATCACGCCGGTCAACGATGCACCGATCTTCACGCCGGGCAGCACCACGCTCTGGGTTACCGCAGGCAGCACGCTCACCGTGCCGGGCTGGGCGGACAGCATCTCCGCCGGACCCAGCGACGAGGTCGGCCAGGCACTGGGCTTCGATGTGGGCATGGCGACCGCGGGGTGCTTTGCCTCCTTGCCGACGGTGGACACGGGCACGGGCGACCTGAGTATCACGCTGACCGGAGGCGCCAATGGCATCTGCAGCTTCGATGTCGCGTTGATGGACAGTGGCGGCACGGCGAACGGCGGTGTCGATACGTCAGCCACCACCACCGTGGAGGTCCATGTCGGGACCCAACCGACAGGTCCGATTTTCTCCGACGGATTCGAATGAAGGCGCGGCTTCGGCCCGCCCACCAGGCGGCGACAAGCTGGAGCACAGGAGCTGTCCCGCCACCATGCCGGACGCGGCCGTGCCGCCTTGTCGCGATTCAGAAATGGCAGCCCGGACGGACGGATCCGCCTGCCGATTCCGCGCAACCGTGATTTTTCAATCATCTGATCTGAAACGCTTTTTTCAGCTTTCAACAAATTGAATCAATTTTTCAATCCTTTCCCGAAGCCGCTGGCTAGGGTTGGGCCCTGACTTCGTCCACACAGGCCCAGCCCATGACCGCGAACGTTTCCGATACCGTGCAGCACCGATGCCCAGCCCGGGAACGACAGGCCAGCCGACCGCTCGCCGCGCTGCTGGCGATCATGGCCGCGCTGCTCGCAAGCCTCGCCATCACGCCAGCTGTGGCCCAGGTGCACTGGGTGGAAGACCTCATCTATCCGCAGGATCCGGCCATGCTCCATGGCCAGGCCAACGCCAAGATCTCGGTGCCGATCTACAGCTGCGACCACATCGCCAGCAGCGATGGCCGCTACGTGGTATTCGATTCCGTCGCCAGCAACCTGGTCGACGGCGACAACAACCTGGTCAACGACGTGTTCGTCCGCGACACCGTCGCCAATGCCACCGCAAGGGTCAGCCTGGACCAGCTTGGCAATGAGCTTGGCGCCGCCAGCGACGATGCCTGCATCAGCGGTGACGGCCGCTACGTGGTCTATCGCAGCTCGGCCAATCCCACGGGCGAGGTGGAACACAGCGGCAGCGATGTCTTCCTCTACGACCGCCAGACGGACACCCAGCGCAGCATCAGCAAGCCACGCGTCCCTTGTTCACCCTGCAGCGGCTATGCCCATAGCCCGACGATTTCCGCTGATGGCAGCACGGTGGTGTTCGTTGCCGTGTCCAACTACCTCACCGCCGAAATCGCCGCCATTCCACTGCCGCAGATCTACGCCTACAGCGTTGCGGACGGCACGGTGAAACTGATCAGCAAGGCATCCAGCGGTGATCCCGGCAATGGTGTCAGCTCGGCGCCCAGCGTGTCCGATACCGGCCGCTATGTCGCCTTCGGCAGCAGCTCCACGGATTTCCTCAGCGGCTTCACCACCAACGGGGTACCGGAGGTCTATGTCCATGACGACATCGCCAACACCATCACGCGGATCGGCCTTGACGAAAACGGCGTCGAGCCCACCGACGACAATGGTGACCCGCAGATTTCCGGCGATGGCAGCCATGTGTCTTTCATCGCCTATTCCCCGCTGGTCGCGGCAGATACCAATTCGAAAAGCGACGTCTACGTCTACCGCATGGCGGACGGAACGCTGGAACTGGGCAGCCAGTCCACCGGTGGCGCGCTGAACGACGATTACATCTTCCCCAACCCGATCCTCAGCCAGAATGGACGCAAGATGACCTTCACCAGCAACTCCGGAGCGCTGGCCGGACTGGCCGGCAGCATAATGACCAGTGTGTTCGTCCGCGACCTGACCGCCGGCACCACCACCCGCATCGCGCCGGATCTGGCCAAGCCCGGGCGGGCCTACTATTCCTGGATCAGTCCGGATGGCGAGCAGCTCTACTACCTTTCCAGCGCGTCGGAGGCCGCCCCTGGCGACAACAACGGCCAGGTGGACCTGTTCCGGACCGATCTCGCCACGCTCGCCACCGAACGCATCAGCAAGCCCAACGCGGGTGTTCGCGTGGCTTCCGGTGGCAACGATGACTCCCCCGCCTATCCCTCGCAGCAGCGGAACATCTCCAATGACGGGCGTTACGTGGTGTTCGTCTCCGAGGCCAGCAATATCGATCCCAGCGAAACACCGCTGCCGCAGGCCGAGGTCGGCCACATCTATCTGCTTGACCGCAAGACCGGTCAGGCGACCAGGGTCTCGCATCCCTACCCCGGCGCGCCCGACCTGCAGAGCGTCCTGTGGAGCGACAACCCCTCGCTATCGGCGGATGGCCGCTACGTGGCCTACGGCTCCTACCGCAGCGACATCGTGCCCAACGACACCAACGACAGGAAGGACATCTTCATCTGGGACCGCCTGAGCGGAACCAACCAGCGCATCACGGTCAATGCCTTCGGCACCGAGGCCAATGACGCCAGCTCCGATCCCGCCATCTCCGCCGATGGCCGGCACGTGGTGTTCATCTCCGACGCCACCAACCTGACCACCGACCTGCTTAGCAGCAACGCGAATGTCTTCCATGTCGATCTCGACACAGGCGACATCGAGCTGATCAGCCGTGACTCGATAGGCAATTCCGCCGACAGCGACTCCAACTCCCCCGGCATCTCGGCGGATGGCAGAAAGGTCGTGTTCGATTCCTGGGCCACCAACCTGGTGGCGAACGACACCAACGGCCAGCGCGATGTGTTCCTGCATGATCGCCAGACGCATATCACGACGCGGGTCAGCGTCTCGACCGCCGGCGATGAGGGCGACGACGACAGCTATGGACCGAGCATCAGTGACGACGGCAGCACCATCCTGTTCGGTACAAATGCGGATAACTTGGGCGACAGCCTGTCGGACGATACGAACGACTGCGACTACATGGTCCATACGCCGGCCACCGCCATCACCGAGGTAGTTGGCAAGAACAGTTCAAACGTCGAGCAGGCGGGCAATGACTATTGCTATGGGACGTACTCGCGCATTTCCGCCGACGGCCGCTACGTGATGTTCACCAGTTACGCCGGCAATCTGGCACAGGCGGGCGACGCCGCGGATACCAATAACGGCATCGATGCCTTTGTCCGCGACCGCGTGACGGGCAGCACGCGCCGCGTCAGCCAGGACAGCACCAATACGGAATCCAAGAACCAGGGAATTGGCATTGGCATGAGCGCCGACGGCCGCTACGTGATCGTCAATGCCTATGACTCCAACTGGAAGCTGGAAGCCGGCTACGTGTCGCTGGGCCAGGACCGCATCGCCTCGCAGCTCTACCTGATGGAGCGCGACGGAATGGTCGAACCGAGCACGACCGACGTTAACCCGTCCAGCCTCCTTGGTGCCGAAGTGGGTGTGGCGACGACGATGAACTTCCGCGTGGTCGGCGACGCCAGCACGCCGGCGGACGGCCAGATCGTGGTCCAGGCCAGCACCGGCGAAACCTGCCGCGACGACAACGTGCTGCCACTGGCCAGCCCGCCGAATGCGATCCGCTTCGACTGTACGATGAACTTCGACTCGGTGGGTGCCCGTGAGCTTCGCGTCAGCTACATGCTGTCGGCCACGCATGAATCCAGCGCGGTCACCACCAGCATTGATGTCGCACCACGCAGCGGCAACAACGCGCCGGTCGCAGACAGCCAGTCGGTCGATGTCGACCAGGACAGCAGCGTGTCGATCACGCTCACCGCCAGCGACGCCGACGGCGACCCGCTGACCTACCTGCCCGGCACCGCTCCCGCGCATGGCACGGTGTCCGGCTCACCGCCCAACCTGATCTACACGCCTGATGCCGGCTACACCGGCGCCGACAGCTTCACCTTCAAGGTCAGCGATGGCACCGACCAGTCGGCTCTCGCCACGGTCAGCATCACGGTCAACGCCGTGCTATCCGATACCGTCTTCACCGATGGCTTCGAACAGCCCTGAGGCTTGAAACGGATGAGTACCGCCGGTGCCACGCACCGGCGGTACTCCGTAGCCGGATTTCCCGTCAGCCGATCAGGCTGTTTACCCGCTTCAGGAAGCCGGCCGGATCATCCAGCTGTGCGCCTTCGGCCAGCTGCGCCTGCTCCAGCAGCAACAGGGCGAGGTCACTGGCCCGTCCCGGGTCGGTTTCGGCATCGAAACGCTTGACCAGAGCGTGGCGCGGATTGACCTCCAGCGTTGGTTTGCCGGCCGGGGCGTCGTGTCCGGCGGCCTTCAACAGGCGCTGCATGTGCAGGGCCATGTCATGCTCGCCCAGCACCAGGCAGCTGGCGGAATCGGTCAGTCGCGTTGACAGCTTCACATCGGCAACGCGATCACCCAGCGCCGTCTTGAGCTTCTCCACCGCACCCTTGACCTGCTCGGCGGCTTCCTCGCGCGCCTGCTTGGACGACTCGTCTTCCGGCAGCTCGTCGAGCTTGAGGTCGCCCTTGGCGATGTTCTTCAGCGGCTTTCCAGCGTATTCGCTGAGGTAGCCGATCATCCACTCGTCGACGCGCTCGTGCATCAGCACCACTTCGACACCACGCGCCTTCAGCGCCTCCAGTTGCGGGCTGTTGCGGGCCGCGTTCCAGCCATCGGCGGTGAGGTAGTAGATGCCTTCCTGGCCCAGCTTCATCCGGCCGATCACGTCATCCAGCGAATGCAGCTCGTCGGCATTGGCGCTCTGCGTGGTCGGGAAGCGCAGCAGCTTGGCGATGCGCTCGCGATTGCTGGCGTCCTCGACGATGCCTTCCTTCAGCACGTTGCCGAACTCGCCCCAGAAACCGAGGTACTTTGAGCCGTCCTCATCGCCCGCGACGCGGTCAAGGATGTCGAGCGTACGCTTCACCAGCGCGCCCTTGATGCGCTCGACCTGGCGGTTGGATTGCAGGATTTCGCGGCTGACGTTGAGCGGCAGATCGTCGGAATCGACCACGCCGCGCACGAAACGCAGGTAGTTCGGCAGCATCTGCTCGGCGGCGTCCATGATGAACACGCGCTTCACATAGAGCTTCAGGCCCTGGCGCTCATCGCGACCAAACGCCATGTCGAACGGCGCCTTGGCCGGCACGAACAGCAGCGAGGTGAAGTTCTGGTTGCCCTCAACACGGTTGTGCGACCAGCTCAGCGCGTCATTGAAGTCATGGCTGATGTGCTTGTAGAAGGCCTGGTATTCCTCGTCGGTGATCTCCGACTTGGCGCGCGTCCACAGCGCGGCGGCCTGGTTGACCGTCTCCATTTCGTCGCCAGGCTTGCCATCGTCGCCGAGCTTGGCCATGCGGATCGGGAAGCCGATGTGGTCGGAGTAGCGCTGCACCAGCGAGCGCAGCTTCCACGCCGCGAGGAATTCGTCCTCGCCGCCCTTGAGATGCAGCGTGATCTGGGTGCCTCGCGGCACCTCACCGTCGGCGGCTTCCAGCGTGTAGGCGCTGGCGCCATCGGATTCCCAGCGCCAGGCATCATCGCTGCCAGCACGGCGCGTGGTGACGCTGACCTTGTCGGCGATCACGAAGGCCGAATAGAAGCCCACGCCGAACTGGCCGATCAGCGCCGCATCGGCGCGCTGGCTTTCGGCCATGGCTTCCAGGAACTTGCGGGTGCCCGAGCGCGCAATGGTGCCGAGGTTCTCGATCAGCTCCTCGCGGCTCATGCCGATACCGGTGTCGATCACCGACAGCGTGCGTGCCTCGGCATCGAAGCGGATGTCGATGCGCAGATCGGCCTGCCCTGCATAGAGGGATTCATCAGCCAACGCCTCGAAGCGCAGCTTGTCGCAGGCATCCGACGCATTGGAAATCAGCTCGCGCAGGACCACGTCCTTGTTCGAGTACAGCGAGTGCGTGACCAGGTGCAGGACCTGGGCCACTTCGGCTTCGAACGGACGGGTTTCGATGGTGTCGGCAGTGGTGTCGCTCATGGGCGGGCTCCGCTATGAATTTCGCTGCGCGAAAGATGGGACCCAGCGCGCGGAATTCAAGGGTAGCCGCCTTCGCGACGACAACGCCGGAAACGCAAAACGGCCGCCGAAGCGACCGTTTGCGTGCCTGTGGCCGACGGCAATGCCGTGGCCTTTGCGTTCGACCTTACTCCGCGGAGGCGGCGTCGGTCGGCGCGTGATAGTTGAGGTTTTCCTTGATGCGGGCCGACTTGCCTGCGCGATCGCGCAGGTAGTACAGCTTGGCACCACGCACTGCGCCACGACGCTTGACCACGACCGAGTCGATGGCCTGACTGTGGCTCTGGAACACGCGCTCGACGCCTTCGCCGTGCGAAATCTTGCGCACGGTGAACGCGGAGTTGAGGCCGGCGTTCTTCTTGGCGATGACCACGCCTTCATAGGCCTGCACGCGCTCGCGGTTGCCTTCCTTGACCTTGACGTTGACGATCACGGTGTCGCCCGGGCCGAAATCCGGCAGCTGACGCTGCGCCTGCTCGGCTTCGAATTGCTGGATAAGGTTGCTCATGATTTTGCCGACCTGAAGTTGTTCTGTTGCGCACGCGGACTGCGTTCGCGTCGGGAAGCTGCACATTGTAGCTTGAAAATCTGGCGTAATGCCAGTGCTTTATCCGGTCTGTCCGGGAACCCCTTGCCTTGGGCCCACGAAACGCCGGTCAATCCTCGTTGCTGTCGCCCTGCAAAGACAGCCAGCGACGGTCCTCCGGACTCAGTTCCGCCAGCGCCAGCAGATCCGGACGACGATCCCGCGTCCGCAGCAGCGACTGCTGGCGACGCCAGCGACGGATGGCCGCGTGGTCGCCGGATCGCAGTACCGCCGGCACCTCGCCCAGTTCATGCTCCACCGGCCGCGTGTAGTGCGGGCAATCGAGCAGACCATCCTCGAAACTATCCTGCGCGGCGCTGTCGGCGTCGTTGAGCGCGCCTTCCTGCAGCCGCCCCACGGCATCGATCAATACCGCCGCCGCCAGCTCACCACCGGAGATGACGTAGTCGCCGATGGAGATTTCCTCGTCGACTTCCGCCGCCACCAGACGCTCGTCGACGCCCTCGTAGCGGCCGCAAAGCAGCAGCAGTCGGGGCATCGCCGCCAGCTCACGCGCCCGCTTCTGGGTAAGCGGCCGACCCTGCGGGCTGAGGTAGATCGTCGACACCGGTTCCGGAGCCGCCGCCCGTGCCGCCTGCAGCGCGCGCCGCAGCGGATCGACCAGCATCACCATGCCCGGGCCGCCACCGAAAGGCCGATCATCGATCGTCCGGTAGTTGTCCTCGGTGAAGTCGCGCGGGTTCCAGGCCTCGATGTCGAGCAGGCCGCGCTGGCGCGCCCGGTCGATCACCCCCGGCGCCATGCCGGGCCCGAAGTACTCGGGAAACAGGCTGACCACGTCGATACGCATGGCTGACTCCTACCATCTGGAGCGCGTCAACCGCGATTCGGCACTGGGATGTGCCGTCGCAGCTGTCGCGCAAGCGACCGATGCGGAAAACGTGGCACGACTCCGCCGTGATCGTTTTCGTGAGAATCGCGGCAGGATGCCCGATTTCTCACAGCATCAGAAATCAGCATCCCAATCGACCGTCAGCGTGCCCGCCTGCAGATCCACGTCGCGCACCACGTCGGGCTGCACGAAGGGAATCAGACGTTCCCGCTCCCCCTGCACCACCAGCACGTCATTGGCACCGGTGGCAATCAGGTGGGATACGCGACCCAGCGCCACGCCGTCCACGGTACTGACAGACAAACCTTCGAGGTCGGCCCAGTAAAACTCGCCAGGCGCAGGTTCCGGAAGGTCTTCGCGCAGGATGCTGATGCGTTGGCCGATCAGCTCGCGTGCCGCTTCCTGGGTATCGATGCCCGGCAGACGAACCACCAGACCCTTGCCCTGCGGGCGCCCTTCCAGATGCCTGACCAGCGTGGCCGCATCGGAACCCTGACGGGACAGGTGCCACTCCGGATAGTCGAAGATGGCTTCGCGGGGATCGGTCCAGGACTCGATCTTCAGCCAGCCGCGCACGCCGAAAACCCCGGCGATGCGACCCAGCTCGATGGACGCTGGCTTGTCAGCGGCCATCGTTCGTCACCGCAGGGATCAGGCGGCCTTGCCGGCCTGCTTGACCAGCGCGCTGACCTTGTCGCTCATCTGCGCACCCTGGCCCACCCAGTGCTGCAGGCGGTCCATGTTGATGTCCAGCGACTTGTCCTGGCCGCTGGCGATCGGGTTGAAGTAACCCAGACGCTCCAGCGAACGGCCATCGCGCTTGTTGCGCTGGTCGGTGACAACGATGTGGTAGAACGGACGCTTCTTGGCGCCGCCACGGGTCAGACGGATCTTGACCATGATGTTTCTCTATGAAAGTTGAAGGCCCGGCGCCTGACAGAAAATCCGGCGCGGTGAACGGGACATTGTAATACCGCGGCTCTCCAAATGGAAACCCCGGCCTGACAGGGACGTGAACCCGGGAATGCTCAGCCGAACGGCATGCCGCCGGGGCCGCCCCGGCCCATCATTCCCTTCATGCCGCGCATCATCCCGCGCAGCTTGCCGCCGCCCATCTTCGACATCATCTTTTCCATCTGCTGGAACTGCTTCAGCAGGCGGTTGACGTCGGCCGGCGTGGTGCCGGAACCACGGGCAATGCGCGCGCGACGCGAGCCGTTCAGCAGCGACGGGTGCCGGCGCTCCTTCTTGGTCATCGAGTCGATGATGGCGACCATCCGCACCAGGTGCTTGTCGTTGACCTGGCTTTTCATCTGCTCGGAGATCTGGCCAACGCCCGGCAGCTTGTCGAGCAGACCGGTCAGGCCGCCCATGTTCTGCATCTGCTGCAGCTGCTCGCGCATGTCTTCGAGGTTGAATTTCTTGCCCTTGACCACCTTCTCGGCCAGCTTCGCGGCCTTCTCGTGGTCGACCTTGCGCTCGACTTCCTCGACCAGCGACAGCACGTCGCCCATGTCGAGGATGCGGCTGGCCACGCGATCCGGGTGGAACACGTCGAGGCCGTCGGGCTTCTCACTGACACCGATGTACTTGATCGGCCGACCGGTGATATAGCGCACCGACAGCGCAGCACCGCCACGGGCATCGCCGTCGGTCTTGGTCAGCACCACGCCGGTCAGCGGCAGCGCCTCACTGAAGGCCTTGGCGGTATTGGCGGCATCCTGGCCGGTCATGGCGTCAACCACGAACAGCGTTTCGGAAGGCTCGATCGCCGCGTGCAGCGCCTTGATCTCCGCCATCATCGCCTCGTCGATGGCGAGGCGGCCAGCGGTATCGACCAGCAGCACGTCGGCGTAATTCTTCTTCGCCGCGTCGATCGCGGATTTGGCAATGGCTACCGGATCGTCGCCGGCGCTGCTCGGGTGGAACAGCACATCCACCTGCTTGGCCAGCGTTTCCAGCTGCTGGATGGCGGCCGGACGATAGATGTCGCAGCTGACCACCATCACCTTCTTCTTCTGGCGATCCTTCAGCAGCTTGGCCAGCTTGCCGACGGTGGTGGTCTTGCCCGCGCCCTGCAGGCCGGCCATCAGCACAATGGCCGGCGGCGACACGGCGAGATTCAGCTCGTTGGCCTGCGAACCCATCACCGTGGTCAGTTCGTCACGGACGACCTTGATCAGTGCCTGGCCCGGAGTGAGGCTCTTCGCCACTTCCTGGCCGATGGCGCGCTGCTTGATGCGCTGGGTCAGCGCCTGCACCACCGGCAGGGCCACGTCGGCCTCCAGCAGGGCGATACGGACTTCGCGCAGCGCGTCGCGGATATTACTGTCGCTCAGCCGTCCACGGCCGCGCAGGGTCTGGACGGTGGACGACAGTCGCTGGGTCAGGGATTCGAACATGGACGGAACGGACTACGGGGAAATCAAGGCCGCGCAGTATAACGTCAGAGCGGCCCGGGAACGCCGGCCGGCCACATGCCGGCGTTTCCCGCTCCCATGCCCTGTGCCAAACTGACCGGATGCTTGTCCTCTCGCTCGCCGCGCTGATCTGCTACGCCGCTGCCATCCTGCTGCTGGGTGGCTGGCGACCCGCGCGCGCGGACAGCGAAGGCATGCGCCGCATGGGCGTGGTCATCGGCCTGCTCGGTGCCGCCCTGCACCTCGGCGCGCATGTTTGGACCTGGCATCGCATCGGCGGACCCGACATCCACGTCATCGCGGCGCTGTCGCTGGTGGGCGCCGGCATGGCACTGATCAGCAGTGCCGTGGCCTGGGGACGGCATTTCCAGCTGCTGGGGATGGTGGTGTATCCGATCGCCGCAATCAGCGTGCTGGCCTACGGTCTGTTCGGCATCCATGCGCCCGAAAACATGAGCTGGCCGGTGCAGCTGCACGCGGGACTGGCGCTGCTGGCCTACGCCATGCTCGCCGTCGCCGCACTGCTGGCCCTGCTGCTATGGCGCCAGGAACAGGCGCTGCGCCACCACGAACTGCGCACGCTGATGCACCGTTTCCCGCCGCTGACGTTGCTGGAATCACTGATGTTCCGGCTGATCGCCGCGGGCTTCGTGGTGCTGACGCTGGCGCTGCTCTCCGGCGTGCTGTTCGTCGACAACCTCTTTGCCCAGCACCTCGTGCACAAGACGGTACTATCGCTGCTCGCCTGGGCTGCTTTTGGCGTGCTGCTGTTCGGCCGCTGGCGCTTCGGCTGGCGCGGCAAACGTGCGGTTCGCTGGACATTGCTCGCCATGTTGCTGCTTTTGCTGGCATTCTTCGGCAGCAAGTTCGTGCTGGAAGTCATTCTGCAGCGCGGCACCTGACCACGCACAAGGACCGTATCGAGTGGATTCGTTGGGGAACGAACGTCGACGCTTTCATCGCTTTCCGGTGGAAGGCAGCGTACGCCTGTATTCGCCCAAGGCGATGTGGACCAGCGAGCTGATCGACCTGTGCCTGCGCGGCTGCCTCATCAGCCGTCCGGAGGATTTCGAACCCAATGGTGGCAACCGTTTCCGCCTGGACATCCGGCTTGGCGGCGGCGTGATGATCGGCATGACCTGCACGCTGGCGCGCGCCCACAACGGCAGCCTCGCCTTCGCCTGCGAAAAGATCGACCTCGACAGCTTCACCAAGCTCAAGCGCCTGGTGGAGATCAACCTTGGCAACGCCGAACTGCTTTATCGCGAACTCGGCGAACTGACCCACGCCTGAGGCGGGATCGCCTCAGAACGCGGCTTCCAGCGCTTCCGCCAGCCGCTCGACACCGATTACCTCGATCCCGCCGACCTTGCCGGATTTCGGCGCATTGGCCTTGGGCACGATGGCACGCTCGAAGCCGTGCGTGGCGGCCTCCTTCAGACGCTCCTCGCCGTTCGGCACCGGGCGGATTTCGCCGGAAAGCCCGACTTCACCAAAAGCCACCGTGCGTCGTGCCAGCGGCTGGTCACGCAATGAGCCCAGCACGGCCAGCAGTACCGGCAGATCTGCAGCGGTTTCTTGCACGCGGATGCCGCCAACCACATTGACGAAGACGTCCTGATCGCTGACCGAAATCCCACCGTGCCGATGCAGTACCGCCAACTGCAGCGCCAGCCGGTTCTGTTCGAAGCCGACGGCCACCCGGCGCGGATTCGACAGCGGCGAGGAATCGACCAGCGCCTGCACCTCGACCAGCAGCGGCCGCGTGCCTTCGCGGGTCACCATCACGCAGCTGCCCGGCGTGGTTTCCGGCTTGCCGGAGAGGAAGATCGCCGAGGGATTGGACACCTCACGCAGTCCGCCTTCGGTCATCGCGAACACGCCCAGTTCGTTTACCGCGCCAAAGCGGTTCTTGAAGGCGCGCAGCACGCGGAAGCGACTGCCGGACTCGCCCTCGAAATACAGCACGGCGTCGACCATGTGCTCCAGCACGCGTGGTCCGGCGATGCCGCCTTCCTTGGTGACGTGGCCGACCAGGAACAGGCTGGTCGCGGTCTGCTTGGCGAAGCGCGTCAGCCGCGCCGCCGATTCGCGCACCTGGCTCACCGAACCCGGTGCGGCAGTCAGTTCTTCGCTGTAGATGGTCTGGATCGAATCGATGACCGCAAGCGCCGGCTTGCTTTCCTGCAGCTGGTCGATGATGCGCTCCACGCAGGTCTCGGCCAGCGCGTCGATGCGGGACAGATCCAGCCCCAGACGACCGCCGCGCGAGGCAATCTGCGCCAGGCTTTCCTCGCCGCTGACGTACAGCCCGGGCAGGTCGCCGGCTAGCTTCGATGCGGTCTGTAGCAGCAGCGTGGACTTGCCGATGCCAGGATCGCCGCCAACCAGCACCACCGAGCCGCGCACCAGCCCGCCGCCCAGCACGCGATCCAGCTCGCCGATGCCGATGCTGACGCGCTCGGCCTGTTCGCCTGACACATCCGCCAGCCTGACGGGCTTCGCGCGATCATCTGCGCCGGCATAGCCCGTACGCGTGCGTGCGGCCGCTGGTCCCTTCTCGATGCGGAACTCGCTGAGGGTGTTCCAGGCGCCGCAATCAGCGCACTGGCCCTGCCACTTGCTGTGTTCGCCGCCACATTCACTGCACACATACATGCTGCGCGTCTTCGCCATGCCGCTGACCATCCGTGTTCGATGGCCTAGAGTAGCGTCTTGGATTCGCATTCGCTGAGACGCCACACCATGCCCTTCACGCCACTGCACATGGGCCCCGGCATGGCCGCCAAGGTCGTGCTGGGACGCCACTTCAGCCTGGTCGGCTTCGGAGTGTCGCAGATACTGATCGACCTCGAACCGCTGATCCGCATGGTTCGCGGCGACGCCGTGCTGCACGGCCCGACCCACACCTATCTCGGCGCCATTCCGATTGCCCTGCTGGCGATGCCGCTGACGCGATGGCTTTATCCGTGGCTGGCTCGCCTTGCCAACTTCCAGCTGTCCGCACACCGTCTGGCCTGGCTGCGTGTCGCGCCGCAGGCTGGTTGGGCGCCCATCATTGCCGGATGCCTGATCGGAACGCTAAGCCATGTCCTGCTCGACAGCTTCATGCACAGCGACATGCATCCGCTGGCACCGTTCGCCGAGGGCAATGCCATGCTGTTTGTGATTTCGCTGAGCAGCCTGCATGTCGGCTGCATGGTGGCCGGCGCGCTGGGACTGGCCGTCTGGGTCACGCTGCGCTTCCTGGGTCGTCAGAAAGCAACCGACCCTGACTAAGGCAACGCTGAACAAGTCATCCCGATCGGCGAAGATATCGCTTTCAGTCCATAGCGCATGAACCATGAAACAGCAGACCCTGTCGATGGCGGCTGATCAGGCCGAAGGTTTCGAGCTGCATCGTCGTCCGACGCGTCGGGATGTGTTCCTCGCGACGATGGAAGGTCTCGTGCCATGGTCGGCACTGTGCGCGGTGATTGCACCGTTCTATCCCAAGCCCGGCCGTGGACGTCCGCCGGTTGGCCTTGAGCGCATGTTGCGCATGTACTTCGTGCAACAGTGGTTCAACCTGGCCGACGCCGCTTGCGAGGATGCGCTGCTCGACAGCACCGCGCTGCGCCGTTTTGTCGGCATTGATCTGGGTCGCGAGCGGGTGCCGGATGCGACCACACTGCTGAAGTTCCGCCGCTTGCTGGAGCAGAACGAACTGGGCGCCGAACTGTTTCATCAGGTCAACGCGGAGCTGCAGGATCGCGGCTGGCAGATCGGCACCGGCACGATTGTCGACGCGACGATCATCGCCGCGCCGAGCGCCACCAAGAACGCCGACAAGGCGCGCGATCCGGCGATGCACCAGACCCGCAAAGGCCAGCAATGGCATTTCGGGATGAAGCTGCACATTGGCGTGGACAGCCGCACCGGCCTGACCCACAGCGCAGCGGTGACGGCGGCCAACGTCCACGACAAACACCTGATCGAAGACCTGCTGCACGGCGATGAGCGCCGGGTGTACGGCGACAGCGCCTACGCCAGCCAGAAGCCGCTGATGCGTAGACACGCACCGCAGGCGAGAGACTTCACCAACGAACGAACGCGCAAGGGCGGGCAGGTCGACGAAGCGGCGCGCTCACGTAATCGCAACAAATCGAGAATCCGGGCGCGGGTTGAACACGTCTTCGCCGTGATCAAGCGGCTGTGGGGCTTCAACAAGGTGCGTTATCGTGGCCTGGACAAAAATGCCAACCGGAGTTTCGTGCTGCTGGGTCTGGCCAACCTCTACCTCACCCGACCGCGAACCGCGGGATAACGGTGTCCGGAAGGCGCAACGGACGGCGAAAACGCCGTTCAAGACCGGAAAATCCCACCGCAGCCGACTTCATCAACACCAACCCGACCCTGCACAACCTGCCAAATCAACACCGCATATCACGGGATGACTTGTTCAGCGTTGCCCTAACCGGATGTCAGCGACACCAAGCCGGCTCCACCCTGACGAATAGCGGACAACCCAACATGAGCAACCTGAGTGACTGGCAATGCCGCCAATGCGGCGAGACCAGCAGCGATGATTTCGACGCCTGCTGGAACTGCGGCCACGACCGCGACGGCAAGCCGCCGGCCCAAGGCTTCGATAGCGCGAAGGCAGCCAATCAGGGCATCAGACCCGATGCCATCACTCCGAGGCAGATCAACTGCCTGCGCTGTCGCACCAGCATGCAGCTGGTGGGCATCAAACGCTTCCACGAAGGCAGCAACCTGGCGCCGTTTCTCATGGGTGACCTCGGCGAGCTGTTCATCCACCGCGAAAACTATGAAGTCCATGCCTGCCCGGGCTGCGGCAAGCTCGAATTCTTCCTGGTGGAACCACCAAGCAGGGACGAAACACCCGCCTTCGTGCCCGACGCCGAACGCTGAAACAGCCAATGATGAGCATCGCTGCCAGACACCCATGACTGACGACACGGATGACCTCTGGCGCTGCAACTTTCGGGGTTGTTTCGGCATCCTAATCTGCAAGGGAGACAGGCTAGGACGGACCAGGGGAAGCGGCTCCGTCCACGACGACCATCGTGAGGCATGTCATGAAACCCGCACTCCGCTCCAACAACACCGGCATCGACAGCAGCGCCATTGAGCTTCGCCTCGAAGGCGCCGAACTGGAACCCTTCCGCCAGGCCTGGGCCGCGCACCGCCGCGACGACGACGGCAGCCGCATGCTGCTGGACAGCGCGCGCAGCTTCGCCGCCATCGAACTGGATCGCCTGCCTCCGTTCGTGCGCCAGCGACTCGACGCCATCCCCGAGCTGATCGCCCTCATCGGCGACAGCGACTGGCGGCTCGACGACAAGGCCCGCACGGACCTGCTGGCCGCGCTGTCCTACTTCGTCGATCCCGATGACCTGATTCCCGACACCCAGCCACGCTACGGTCTGCTGGACGACGCGCTGGTGATCGATATCGCCATCCGCGCGCAGCACCACGAATGGCTGGCCTGGCAGGAGTTCGACCGCTTCCGCCGCGACCTGCGCGCGCGCGGCGACTTCCGGCCACTGGACCGCCAGCTGTGGATGGACGCACGGCGCGAACTGCTGGAAGCCGGCATGCATCGCCGTCCATCCCCGCGCTATGACGCCGCGCTGTCCGCCGATCGCTTCCACCGCGAACGCCACAGTTATGTCAGCGGCAACGGCGGCGACACGGCGTTTGGCGTGCATTGATCGATACGACCTCCGCGCGTCCGGCCGGCAACGGCTGGACGCGCAACTCCGGCCTGTAACGCAGACGGGCACATCGCGCTACACTCGCTCACGCCAACACCGGCAGACGCGAGGGGAAGCGGATGGACGGGGGGAGTTCAGGGGGCGGTATCACGCGCCGGCAGCTGCTGCGCATGATCGGCATGACTGCCGGCAGCGCCGTCATGTACCAGGCAATGACCAGCCTCGGGCTGGCTGCCGAATCCGGTTACAGCGGACCACCGAAAGTCGGCAAGGCGCCACCCGGCGCCAGCGTCCTCATCCTTGGCGCCGGCATCGCCGGCATGGTCGCCGCGATGGAGCTGCGCGACGCGGGGTACAAGGTCCAGATCCTCGAATTCAATGACCGCCCCGGAGGCCGCAACTGGTCGATCCGCGGCGGCGATCGTTACACCGAGCTTGGTGGCGAAACGCAGGTCTGCGAGTTCGACGAGGGCCACTACATCAATCCCGGCCCATGGCGGCTGCCCTACCACCACCACGGCATCCTGCATTACTGCAAACGCCTCGGCGTGACGCTGGAGAACTTCGTCCAGGTCAACTACAACGCCTACCTGCACGGCCAGAACGCCTTCGACGGCAAGCCACAGCGCCATCGTCCGATCCAGGCCGACTACCACGGCCACGTCGCCGAACTGCTGGCCAAGGCCGCACAGGGCGGCGGCCTCGACCAGCTGGTCAGCGAGCAGGACAAGCAGATCCTGCTCGCCTCCCTGCAGTGGTGGGGCGCGCTCGACCAGGACTATCGCTACACCGGCAACCACGGCAGCAGCGACCGCCGCGGTTTCAACAAGGATCCGGGCGGCGGCCTTGGCGCGGCGCCGGAAATCTCGCAGCCAATGAAGCTAGACGACCTGCTGCGCTCCGGCCTGTGGAGCAACCTGCCGATCGGCGCACTGTATGACATGCAGACCACGCTGATGCAGCCAGTCGGCGGCATGGGCCGCATCGGCGAGGCCTTCGGCCGCGAACTTGGCTCGCTGATCCGCTACCAGTGCAAGGTCACCCGCATCGAACAGAACGACGCGGGCGTCACCGCGCACTTCAGCGACCTCGCCAATGGCGGCGCCGAACACAGCGCCAGCGCCGACTGGTGCGTCTGCACCATTCCGCTGTCGATCCTCGGACAGATCCCGATGAACGTCGGCGCGCCGATGCAGGCGGCGATTCGCGCCCTGCCCTATGCGTCATCGGTGAAGCTCGGCCTGCAGTTCAAGCGCCGCTTCTGGGAAGAAGACGACCACATCTACGGCGGCATCACCTTCACCGACCTGCCGATCACCACCATCGGCTATCCCTCGCACGGCTATCACAGCGAGAAGGGCGTGCTGCTCGGCGGCTACCTGTGGGGCACCGAGGCCATGCGCTTCACCAGCATGACGCCGGCGCAACGCATCCAGGAAGGCTTGAAACAGGGTGCGAAGATCCATCCGCAATACTTGGACGAGTTCGAGAATGGCGTCGCCATGGCCTGGCACCGCTCGCCCTTCACCCTGGGCTGTTTCGGCCAATGGACGGACGCTCTGCGCGAGGAGCACTACGACAACCTCTGCGCCTTCGACGGCCGCATCGTGCTGGCCGGCGAACACGCCTCCTACATCCCGGCCTGGCAGGAAGGTGCCGTCACCTCGGCGATGAACGCCATCGAGCGCCTGCATCAACGCGCCACGGCGCAGGGAGGTGCGGCATGAACGCCCGCACGCTGCTTCCATTGATGGCCCTGCTCGGGCTCGGTTTTTCAGGCGCAACCACCAATGCGCAACCGGCACCGCCACCCGATCCGATCAACGGCGTGCTCGGCTACAGCGACGGCCAGCAGCTTTACGAGAACATCTGCCAGGGCTGCCACATGCCCGGCGGCAAGGGTGCCGTCGGCGCCGGCGCCTATCCGGCATTCGTCGACAATCCACGACTGGCGTCGGCCGACTACATGGCGGCAACCATCCTCAATGGCCGTAGCAACATGCCGTCGTTCTCCGAACCCGCAATCTGGACGGCCTGGTATCCGCCGACCTGGCTGACCGACACCCAGGTCGCCAACGTCGTCAACTACATCCGCAGCCACTTCGGCAACCACTACAGCGACGCCATCACGCCGGAACAGGTGAAAGCCCTGCGACCGGCAGAGCCAGCCGAAGCGACCAACTGACATCCATCAATCAACGGGAGCGAACAACGTGCGCCACGCCCTTGCCTGCCTCAGCCTGTCCGTGATCGGAATCTTCGCCACCAACGCCATCGCAGGCGAGGTTGTCCGCCATCCGCTGCCGGGTGGCAGCACGTTCCCCATAGCGGCCGCGATCGAAGTGCCCGCTGGCAAGACCACTGTCTACCTCAGCGGCAAGGTGCCGCCAGTGGTGGATGAAAGTGCCGACAAGAACAGCAAGGCCGCCTTCGGCGATACCGAAAAGCAGACCGTCGGCGTGCTCACCGCCATTGAGGCCCAGTTGAAAGGCATGGGCATGGAAATGGGCGACGTGGTCAAGATGCAGGTCTTCCTGGTCGGTGACCCGGACATGGAAGGCCGCATGGACTTCGGCGGCTTCATGAAGGGCTACACCCAGTTCTTCGGTACCGAGGCACAGCCGAACCTGCCCGCGCGCTCTGCCCTGCAAGTGGCGGCACTCGCCAATCCGGGCTGGCTGGTGGAGATCGAAGTGACTGCCGTACGGCCCTGAGCGCCGCTTCCCGTGGTTCGCACGGATGCGGGCTCGACCGGATACGGATGCGTGCACTCGAAAGCTCGCCTCGGCTATTGTCCGTTCCCTGGTCGATAGCTGATGGAAAGAATCCATGAAGGTTGCCCGACGCGGCTTACTCCGGCATACGTCGGTTCTGCTTGCCCTGGTCATTGCGCTGAGCTCATGTGCCGGCACAGGCCCATCCGCGAGATCCACATCCAGCGGCGACAGAACCGTCGCCACCGAAACGCTGGCCAGAAAGGAAGCCGGGATTCGCGTCCTGTCCTGGAACGTCTCGCATGACTCACCGGTGCGTGATTCGGAGGCTTTCCGATCCATCGTCGCCTCGTCCGGCGCCAACATCCTGCTGCTGGATGAGATGGAACCCACCGTCACCGAGCAGCAGATCCGCGCAGCGCTGCCGGAATCAGACGCAGCGGATGGTCACTGGTACATCAGCCACGGCAGCAGCGGCGGTCGCCAGCGCGATGTGATCGTCAGCCGCATGCCGCTGGAACCCGTCGCCGAATTCCAGGGCATCCTGCCGTATCCCGAAGCATCGCTGCAGCCGATCCACGATGGCATGGCGGAGGCCGGATTCCAGCATCCGAAGCAGAGCACGGATGAGGGCATCGCGGTGAATGGCGCCATCGTGCAGTCGGGAGGGCGTCGTTTGCTGGTCGTCAGCTTCGACCTCGAATGCTGTGGCTCGCTGCCGGATGGATGGGAAGAACACAAACGCAACACCGAGGTGCGGGAAATTCGGCGACTGATTCGCGCCGTCCTCGAACGCACGCCCGTGGATGGCGTGATCGCTGGCGGCGACTTCAACCTGGTAATGACCGGCCTGCCGCTGGTGATCCTGTCCGGCCCTTACCCGGCGCCGCACGGCGGACTGATTGCAGCCGAACTCATGCACGTCGACAGCGACCGCACCTGGACCTGGGACGGTCGCGGCACACCGTTCCCGTCCCGCGCCCTGGATTTCCTGCTTTACAGCCCGGGTTCCCTGAGCCTCGACAGCGGCTACATCCTCGATACCGAGGATTTCAGTCCCGCTGAATTGCAGCATTGGGGCCTTGCGCCGGAGTCGTCATCGACGCTGTCGGATCATCGGCCGCTGGTGGCCAGTTTCATGTGGGTGGATTCGGTATCGAAATAGTGGGCAAGAGCTTTCGACATCGCCTTCGGCGAAGTCGAGCTACTTTTCTTTGCTTGTCCAAAGAAACAGTAGCCAAAAGAAAGGACACCCCGCGTCCGCGCCCGGCTTTGCCGGGTTCGTGAGATGGAGCCGGGGTTTTCGACAGTTCTTCCATGAACTGGCGAAAACGCGCGCACTTCCTGTGCGTGCCCCTTCGGGCCTTTTCGTCTCCACCTCACCGCTACCGAGGGGACCCAAGAACATCCCGATACTCCTCGACTACGGCTTTCACCAACTTCTGAGACTGCTTGCTGAGTCGAGGCGGTGGCCGATGACTTTGGACTGCATCTGTAGAATGAACTGGACAAACCTAAGGCTGCGGCAACGCCAAATTCCGGCCGACTTCATCTGATATAGCTGCCCAAATTTCCGATATGACTACGTGGCGCTCCGTACCCCTCGTCCCTGGCTCTTCCTATCGTGCGCGTTCAGAGATTTCCTCTCAGCGCGATACCATCAGGAAAAACCAGCAAGTTCAGTACGTAAACTCCGACTACAGCCACTACGACAATTTGACGGTTTTGACTTTCATCGACTGCCAGAGCAACGCCAAGGTCGATATCTGGTGGTTTGACAATGACCCAATAATTGATTGGGGCTTGCTTGAATTGGAAACCTCGAACGCCGGATGCGCCGCCCCGCAGGGCGCATAATTGAAGACACGGCGCATCACCAGATATTTAGACGACAAACAAAGTCCCAGAAGGTTGATATCTCAGCCACATGGCCGGGCAATTCTCAGGTCAAGTCTTGTTAGCTCAGGCCGCGCGGACTACGCTCTCGGACTAGCGTCTGCCGGTCCGTCATGTCCCCTAGCCCACACTTCTCACATCACTCCGTCGCGAGAGCGCCGAGACCCCGCCTGCTTGCGTGCGGCGGACCGGGGGCGGGCGAAGGCGTAGCCATCCCTACGTCGAGCTCGACAACGGGAGCAGCACGCGAGCAGGTGGATGGATCGGCGCTCGCAGTAGGAGGGGTGTGAGACGTGGGGGCTGACTTTGTCCATCTGCACCTGCACAGCGAGTTCTCGCTGCGCGATTCCACGATCCGCATCAAGGCGCTGATCAAGCGTTGCGTGGAGCTGGGTCAGCCTGCGGTGGCGCTGACCGACGACAGCAACCTGTTCGCGCTGGTGAAGTTCTACCGGGCGGCAATGGCGGCGGGGATCAAGCCGATTGCCGGTGCAGATGTCTGGGTGGCCGAGCCCGGACAGGTGCCTGGGCGCTTCACCCTGCTCTGCCAGGACCATGCCGGCTACCTCAACCTCGCCCGGCTGGTCAGCCGCGCCTACCGCGAAGGCCACCAAGGCGAGCGCGTGGTGGTCGAGGCGGCGTGGCTGGATGCGATGAACGAAGGCCTGATCGCCCTTGCCGGCCGCGACAGCGAAATCGGCATGGCCCTGCGCGAAGGTCGGGATGCCGTGGCGGCGCAGGCGCTACAGCACTGGCACCGCGTGTTCGGCGATCGCCTGTGTCTGGAGCTGACCCGCTGTGGTCGCGCCGGCGAGGACGCCTGGGTGGCCGGCGCGGTCGAACTGGCACAGCAGTTCCAGATTCCGGCGATCGCCAGCAACGACGTGCGCTTCCTGGCCGCCAGCGATTTCGAGGCGCACGAGGCGCGCGTCTGCATTTCCAGCGGCCGCGTGCTGGCCGATCCGAAGCGGCCGCGCGACTACAGCGAGCAGCAGTACCTGAAATCGGCCGAGGAAATGGCCGAGTTGTTCGCCGACCTGCCGGAGGCGCTGGAGAACAGCGTGCGACTGGCTGAGCGCTGCAACCTCGAGCTACGCCTCGGCGAATACTTCCTGCCGCAGTTCCCGGTGCCCGAGGGCGAAACCCTCGACAGCCACCTGCGCCACGAATCCGAGCGCGGCCTGCAGGCGCGGCTGGAGCAGAACCCACTGGCTGGCGATTTCACCCGCGAAGATTACGACCGGCGCCTCGACCGCGAGCTGGGCGTCATCATCCAGATGGGCTTCCCCGGCTACTTCCTGATCGTGGCCGACTTCATCCGCTGGGCGAAGGAGCACCAGATCCCGGTGGGCCCGGGCCGTGGTTCCGGCGCCGGCTCGCTGGTGGCCTGGTCGCTGGGCATCACCGACCTCGATCCGCTGGCCTATGACCTGCTGTTCGAGCGCTTCCTGAACCCTGAGCGCGTGTCGATGCCCGACTTCGACATCGACTTCTGCATGGACCGCCGCGACGAGGTGATCGACTACGTCGCCGAGGCCTATGGGCGCGACAAGGTCGGCCAGATCATCACCTACGGCACCATGGCGGCGAAGGCCGTGGTGCGAGATACCGGCCGCGTGCTCGGCATGCCCTATCCGGTGGTCGATGGCATCGCCAAGCTGGTGCCGAACGTTCTCGGCATCTCGCTGGACGATGCGCTGGGCCGCAGCGAAAAGGCGGCCAAGGACAATGAGCTGGCGTCGTCGGAGCTGATCCAGCGCTACCAGAGCGAGGACGAAGTCCGCGAACTGATCGACCTTGCGCTCAAGCTCGAAAACCTGACTCGAAACGCCGGCAAGCACGCAGGTGGCGTGGTCATCGGCCCATCACCGCTCACCGACTTCTCCCCGCTGTATGCCGAAGAAGGCAGCAGCGGCATGGTCACCCAGTTCGACAAGAACGATGTCGAGTCGGTGGGCCTGGTCAAGTTCGACTTCCTCGGACTGCGAACACTCACGATTATTGACTGGGCGGTGAAGGCCATCGACCGCCGCCGCAAGGTCGCCGGAGAAGAACCGCTGGACGTGATCCAGCTGCCGCTGGACGACCCGGACACCTACGCCCTTCTCTCGCGTGGCGAAACCACGGCGGTGTTCCAGTTCGAGTCGCGCGGCATGAAGGACTACATCCGAAAGCTGCAGCCGACGGTGTTCGAGGACCTGATCGCACTGGCCGCGCTGTACCGTCCCGGCCCGCTCAACTCCGGCATGGTCGACGACTTCATCGACCGTCGTCATGGCCGCGCCGAAGTCAGCTATCCGCACCCGCTGCTGGAACCGATCCTGAAGCCGACCTACGGCGTGATCGTGTACCAGGAGCAGGTGATGCAGATCGCCCAGGTCATGGGTGGCTACAGCCTCGGCGGCGCCGACCTGCTGCGTCGCGCCATGGGCAAGAAGAAGCCCGAGGAGATGGCCAAGGAGCGCGTCAAGTTCGAAGCCGGCGCCGAGCAGAACAACATCGACCCGAAGCTCGCCTCGTCGATCTTCGACCTGATGGAAAAGTTCGCCGAGTACGGCTTCAACAAGTCGCACTCCGCCGCCTATGCGCTTGTCGCCTACCAGACCGCCTGGCTGAAGGCGCACTACCCGGCCGAATTCATGGCCGCGGTGATGTCCAGCGACATGGACAGCACCGAAAAGGTAGTCAACTTCATCGAAGAGGCGCGGCGTGGTGGTATCGAAGTATTGCCGCCGGACATCAATTCGTCGGGCTGGATGTTCGAGGCGCTGCCTGATGGCCGCATCCGCTACGGCCTCGGTGCGATCAAGGGTGTCGGCCATGGCGCGATTACGTCCATCGTCGAGCAGCGCGAAGCCGCGGGAGCGTACGCCAACCTCTACGATCTGTGTCGCCGCAACGACGACGGCAAGCTCAATCGCCGCGTCATCGAGGCGATGATCCTGAGCGGCGCGTTGGATGGCCTTGGTGCCAATCGTGCTTCATTGACCGCCCAGTTGCCCGACGTGCTTCGCGCCACCGAACAGGCGCGACGCGAGCGCGACGCCGGCCAGTCGTCGCTGTTCGGCGGCGGCGAAGCGGTCGAATCGACACCGCCTCTGGAACTTGTCGAAGTCCCGGAATGGCCGGTCAAGCAACGCCTGCTGGGCGAACGCGACACATTGGGACACTTCCTCAGCGGCCACCCGATGGACGCCATCCGCGACCTGCTGGGCTCACTGGTCAGCGCTGACCTCGGCAATCTCGACAGCATCCCGATGACCGAGCGACCGCGCGGCCCGGAGGCCAACGCCACAGTCGCCGGCCTCGTCGGTGGCGTGCGTCGACGCGGCGACTCGCAGCTGTTCGCGCAGATCGAGGATGGCCGCGGGCGTATCGAAGCGGCTTTCTTCAGCGACGCTGCCCGCGACTACGGCAATCTGCTGAGCCGCGATCGCGTTGTGGTGCTGGAAGGCCGCCTGTCCACCGACGCCTTCAACGGCGGCTACAACCTGCGCGTGCGCCAGGCCTGGGATTTCGAGGACCTGCTGGGTGACCGCGCACGTCGCCTGCTGGTGGAGCTCGACGACCGCGAAGGTGGCCGGCTCGCCGCCTTCCGCGAGCTGCTGGGCCAGTACCAGCCCGGCGACACCGCCATCGCCCTGCAGCTCACCATTCCCGGCGGACAGGGTGTGCTGCACTGGAACGGCCAGCATGGCGTCCGCGCCTGCCCCGAGCTGATCGACGCCCTGCGCCCGCTGCCCGGCGTCGGCACGGTCAAGCTTGACCTGCGGCCTGCCGAAGACAGCATCAACTGATCAGGCGCCTGCCGTCGCTCAACACACTTCCGCAGACGGCTCGCAAAAGCATCCGCTTGCTTCACCCGGCGCCGCCGTCGACGGCCCCGTTACACAGAAAAATCGCTGGTGATCTGCCGGCGACCGGCACACACTTTGTTTCTGCGACCGGAGCGACGAGGTGAGCCATGGCGCCAGACTGCAATCGCGGAATTCCTGCCTCGCGGCGCTTCCTCGCGCTGTGCCTGCTCATGCTGGCTATCCTCCAGGCACAAGCTGCCGACCTGACGCTCTTTGACGACCAGCTTCAGAACGGCTTCCAGGACTGGTCATGGCAGCCGGGCGGTGACGGCGAAACCGATGTCGACATGGCGCTGGCCACTCCAGTGCACTCCGGCTCGAAGGCCATCGACTACCGCGCACATGACTGGAACGGCCTGTCCTTCGCGCACCCGACACTGGACTTCGCCACCACCGACCATCCGCAGCTGCGCTTTTACGTGCGCGGCGCGGCAGGCGACGAACAGCTGACCCTGGTGCTGCAGAAAGATGGCGGCGTGGCTGGCAGCGCCGCACTGGACGGATTCATCGTGGGCGGTGGCATTGCGTCGGGTGCCTGGCGCGAGGTGCGGGTGGACCTGCGCGAGCCACCGCTGTCGATCCTCGGCAGCATCGACCGCGTCGACCTGCAGGACGCCACCGGTGTCGCCGGCCACGCCAACGCGCAGCGTGTGTTCATCGACGACGTGCAGCTGCTGGCGCCGCCGCCCAGCGAGCCCGCGATCTTCGCCGACAGCTTCGAGGGCGGCGTTGGCAACGTCGCTCCGGTGGCCGCGGCCGACAGCTACAGCGTGGCCAAGGGCGGCACCCTCGCGCCGACGGCGCCCGGTGTGCTCGGCAACGACAATGACGCCAATGGCGATCCGCTGAGTGCGGTGCTGGTGTCCGGTCCCGCGCATGCCGCGGCCTTCAACCTCAATGCCAACGGCAGCTTCAGCTATACCCACGACGATGGCGCCGATGCGGCCGACGGCTTCAGCTATCGTGCCAGCGACGGCAGCGCGCAGTCGGCGCCGGTCACGGTCAGCCTTGCCATACAGGCTCCGGCGGCCAGCACGCCCTGGGTGGATGGCTACTACGTCGGCTACGAGAAGGACCTGTATCCGGTTGCCGATCTGGACTTCACGGCCATCACCCACCTGATGGTCGGGCGGCTGATCCCCAACAGCAATGGCACGCTGACCACGCACTTCGACATCGACGCCGTGAACGGTCCGATATTCGCGCAGGACGCCATCAACGCCGCACACGCGGCCGGCCGCACAGCCATCTTCATGGTCGGTGGCGCAGGTGAACTCGCCGGCTGGCGCGGCGCGGCGTCCAACGCCAATCGCGCGGCTTTCGTGACCAACCTGCTGGCAGCCGTGGACAGCTACGGTGCCGACGGGCTCGACCTCGACTGGGAACCCGTGGACGCCATCGACCGCGCGCCCCTGCTGGCACTCGCAAATGATCTGCGGACCGCGCGGCCGAACCTGCTGCTGACCATGCCGGTACCGGGCATCAACACCAACTTCCCACCCAATGACGAGGCCACGTTCTTCGCTTCGCTGCATCCGCTGCTCGACCAGATCAACGTGATGAGCTACGACATGGCGCAGGACTACAACGGCTGGGACAGCTGGTTCAGCTCGGCGCTGCACGGCGAATACGGCAACGCGCCGATGTCGGTGTCCTCCAGCGTGGATTACTACCAGGGCCTCGGCATCCCGGCTGCCAAGCTCGGCCTGGGCATCGGTTTCTATGGAGCCTGCTTCAACGGCATCAGCCAACCGCGGCAGCCGGCCGAAGGTCTGCTGGTCGCCAGTGATGGCGCGATGAGCTATGCCAACATCGCCAACAGCTACCTGCCACTGATGACGCGCACCTACGACGCCACCGCCGATGCGCCCTGGCTGGGCAGCGCCACGCCCAAGGGTCCGCAAGGCTGCACTTATGTCAGCTATGAAGATGCCGAGTCGATCGCGGCCAAGGGTGCCTATGCCGATGCGCAGGGCCTCGGCGGCACCATCATCTGGACCATCGCCCAGGGCCACCGTGCCGGCCAGGTTCCCCCCGATCCACTGCTGGATGCCGTGGGCGACGCCTTCCTGGGCGATGGCGTACCGGCAGCGACGCTGCAGATCGAGCAGGACGTGACCGTCGACTCCATGCTCAGCGACCGCTTCACCTGGATCGATGCCTCCGGACAGCCGCGCTCGGCGTCATTGGCCCACAACGATACCGCCGCCGGCCCGGGCGGATCTCGCGGCGGTGCCATGCGCCAGTTCACATACCGCCTGCCCGGCGGCGCGACGCGCACCGCTGGCGTCACCAACTACGGCAACGGCGGCTACGGTGGTTTCGGCTATGTGGTGTCCCATTCGGCCTGGCCCGACAACGGTGGCGGCTGCCGTGCCGACGATTCGCCGCTCGGCTTCAAGATTCCTGGCACCTTTGAGCGCGTGTTCCAAGGGCGCCATCACGCCATCTTCCGTTTCCGCCAGGACTACCCGCGCAACTGCGCCCAGGTCACGCCGGTGGCATCCATCCCGCTACCCGTGACCATCGACTGGGTGTTTTCCACAGGTCGCGACAACCCGCTGTGGTCGATCACCTTCGATATGGCGCAGCCCGGAAAGGAGATCGCGGTCGATACGCTGCTTGATGATTCCCGTGCGCCCTACGGCGAGCTGGAGTTTGACGGCGCTGGCGTACAAAACCTGTCCGGCATCGCCTGGGGCGACCGCTGGAAATTCACCACCACCAGCACGCCGCTGACGCTGAACAGCCACTGGAGCTGGAACGTGCCCAACAGCGTGCCCTACGTCGAAGAGTGGATCGACGCCACCGACGCCAGCATGGGTCTGGTGCAGTCGCGCACGATGACGCAGCAGGACGCCGGTGCGCGCAACCAGTGGTACAACGACATCACCGCCTACTGGAACAAGACCTCGGCCGACGGCAATGCCGGTGGTGCCTATCGCATGCCGTGGAACGACAGCTGGCCCTACCAGGCTGCCGAATTCTCGCTTGATCCCGGCACGCCCAATACGGGAACCAACAATGCGCGGCTGACCTGGGGCACATCCTACGGCTTCATCGGGCAGGCCAGCTACGACGTGTACGACGGCGTGATTGCCACTGCGCCCGGGCATCCGCGCAAGAGCTACGCGGTCTACATCGTGCTGGGCACCCACAGCAGCGCCCCGGTGGCGGCACAGGTCACCCAGATCGAGACCCTCCAGACCCTGACGCTGAGCGCGACCGTGGGTGGTGTGGTCACTGCTGGCCCACGCGGCGTGGCCGACAGCACGGCGATGACCTATGAGCCGGCCGGCTACGACCCGGTCTACGGCGCGCTGGCGTTCACTGCCAGTGGCAATCAGTTGGACGCCACCATCCAGGTTGGCGCCGGCACGCTGACGCACCCGCTGATCGTTCTGCGTGGCTATACCGCTGCAACACCACCGTCACTGGTACGCCTGGGCGACACCGCGCTCACCGCGGATATCGACTACTTCGCCTCGGTACGTGATGACGCCGACGAGCTGTGGATCACGCTGGATCGCGACCTGACCGGGGCGGGAAACCGGCTGCGCGTGGATCCCTGAAGGCCGGCGGAACATACCTGACCTGTCGCAGCGTCAGCGCGACGCTGCCAGCTCCTGGCCAAACATGATCCGGTGACCGTCCACCGTAAGCACGCCAAATTCCCGCATGCCCCAGGGCTTGTCGGCGAGAACCTGCGTGAACTCCGCACCGGTGGCTTCCAGCTCGGCGAAGAGTGAACGCGCGTCAGTCACGGTGACGTAGCCATACCAGGAGTGGTCGCCCAGCTGTGCCGCCGGGATGGCATCGACGCATTCACCCAGCATCACGCGAAACCCACCACGGGCGAGAAAACTCCAGCCCGGCGCCGTGAACTCCAAAGTCATGCCCAGCACGGATTCGTAGTACCGGGTAGAACGCGCCAGATCGGGTACTGCCAGCACGAAGCGCACTTTGGTGATTTCCGCCATGAATCCCTCCGAATTCAAGCCAGACGCGTGATTATCCGCCTGCCTTGCCGCCTCGCCCGCCCTGTTTGCGCGACGCCCGTGGCTTTTTCGGTTTCGGCACCGGCATGTGTTTCGACGTCTCCAGCAGCAGCCGCTGGAGACGCTCGGGACTATCCAACAACTCGTCAGCAATGGGATGTTCCCTGGCGCCCGGATACGGTGGCCCCGTGGGCAAATCCAGCCCAAGCGCATCGACCGCAGCGGATGGCCTCACGAACAACTGGTTGTCACAGGCTAGTGCGACGACCTTGGCATCCACGTAGACGGCGTACTCGCCAAACATCTTGCGATAGGACAGCCGCTCGCCCAGAGATGCCTGCTCAGCCACGTACTCCACGAAATCCTGATCTGTCGCCATCGAAACACAGTCTCTCAAGTTGCAATCGCGCCGGCGGTGCCACGCCGCGAACCGCGATTGGCCAGACCATTCCCCACCGTGCCGAACCAGCGTATCGACATGGATGACGAGATCGCAATCCGCCGCCCCGCCAAGCGAATCGGCTCGACTTTACTCCCGCAAAGGGGCCAGCTCGTTGATCATGGGTCCGCTGCTATACTGCCGAGCTGTTTCCGGGTGCCCGCAAATCATTCGCCATGAATCCAAACTTCCTCGATTTCGAGCAACCCATCGCCGAACTGGACGCCAAAATCCAGGAACTGCGCCACGCCAGCCACGGCTCCGCGCTCAGCATCGAGGATGAGATCGGCCGTCTGCAGGATAAACTGCGCACGCGTACCGCCGAAATCTTCAAGGCGCTGACGCCGTGGCAGGTCGCTCAGCTGTCGCGCCATCCGCAGCGCCCGTACAGCAACGATTATTTCGGGCTGATCCTGGACGAGTTCCACGAACTGGCCGGCGATCGCGCCTATGCTGACGACGCCGCCATCGTCGGCGGCCTCGGTCGCATCGACGGCCGCTCGGTGGTCGTGATCGGCCAGCAGAAGGGGCGCGACACCAAGGCCAAGGTCAAGCGCAACTTCGGCATGCCGCGTCCAGAAGGTTATCGCAAGGCGCTGCGCCTGATGAAGCTCGCCGAGCGATTCAAGCTGCCGCTGCTGACCTTCATCGACACGCCGGGCGCCTATCCGGGCGTTGGCGCCGAAGAACGCGGCCAGAGCGAAGCGATCGCCCGCAACCTGATCGAGATGGCTGAGCTGCGCATTCCCATCATCGCCACGGTCATTGGCGAAGGCGGCTCCGGCGGTGCGCTGGCCATCGGCGTGGCCGACCGAATGCTGATGCTGGAATACAGCACCTACTCGGTGATCTCGCCGGAAGGCTGCGCCTCGATCCTGTGGAAGAGCGCCGACAAGGCGCGTGACGCCGCCGAAGCCCTCGGTCTGACCGCGCCACGCCTGAAAGAACTCGGCCTGATCGACAGCATCATCAAGGAACCACTGGGCGGCGCCCACCGCAACGCCAAGGCCATGGCGGAAACCCTGCGCAACACCCTGCTAGACCAGCTCGACCAGCTGGGCAAGCTGTCCACTGACGAGATGCTGGAGCAGCGCTACCGCCGCATCCGCGGTTTCGGGAAGTTTGAAGCCGCCTGATAGCGCTTGAAGCAATAAGCGTCACGCGTTGACGGGAAGTCTCTTATGGGATTCTTAGGCACGCGGCACCTCCCATAAGCGGCCCGGCCTAGTGACTTTGCAGTGATAGCAGGCGCTGGTCTTGTCATCATGGTTGTACCAAGAGTGGCTGCCACCTGCTGACTCACAGTCTTTGCCTTTGTCGCAGACACCCAAGTCAATGAGGATCCATGGCAAAAGCCCTCGGATCATGGTCCTCCAGCGATACGGCGATGGCTTTCCTGAAGTACTCATCTCCCGCCTAACTCAAGCTTTGCAACAACAAGGCCACCTCAAACCCAGCCCGCCACCATCACCCGCTTGTGGTGGACGAGCTGCTCGTAGCCGTCCTCCGGCACCGGCAGCACTTCGACGCGTGAGAAACCGATGCGCTGCATGATCCAGACCAGCGCTTCGACGCTGGGAACGAGGCAGATGCCGGTGGTTGAGGCTTCCGGTCCGTGGGTTTCGCCAGTCTCGTCGATGATGCCGAAGCTGCCCTTCAGCGGCCTGACGAAGCGGTAGCTGCCGTAGTCGACCCAGCCAGTCTGGCCTGGCACCACCTGGGTTTCGACCAGGCATAGGTCCTTGCACATGGCCCGCGCCATGCGCAGCGCGCCGACCGGGTTTTCCAGGTGATAGATCAGGCCGAAGCACAGCACCAGGTCGTGCTGGCCGATGCTGGCGGGATCGAGGTCATGGATGTCCGACTGGAGCAACGACCAGTTCGAAAGACCCATCGCATCGCGAATCAGGCTGGCATCGGCCACATGCTCGTCGCGGGCATCGACGCCCAGCACCTTGTCGAAGCCACGACGGGCCAGGTGCATGGAAAACCAGCCCTGGTGGCAGGCCATGTCCACGGCGCTGCGGCCGCCGAATTCACCACCGAAATGCGCATCCAGCGCCGCATCCAGCATCTGCGTGCGGGTGGTGTGGATCAGGTCCAGCGCGCCGCCGTCATAGGTGGGCGTAGTGACCCCTGACGGCAACGGGAAGGGGTAGAACCAGGTCTTGGCCAGCGCCTTTGCTTCCAATGCTGCGGTATCCGTCGCGCTCATGCCGTCCATCCGTCGAGAAAGCGGCGATTTTACCTGATCGCCAGCGGCCGTCCCGCCGGCCGTCGTCACGACGTTCGACACCCGTACCGGACCCGGCCGCTCGGTATAATCGCGTTTTCCCTAACGCAGTGAGTCTGGGCCATGCCCGAGATGATGAAGGCGCTGGTCAAGCGCGAAGCCGGTCCCGGTATCTGGATGGAATCCGTACCGGTGCCGGAGGTCGGCCCCAACGAGGTGCTGATCAAGCTGGAAAAGACCGCGATCTGCGGCACCGACCTGCACATCTACAAGTGGGATGAGTGGAGCCAGCGGACGATCAAGCCGGGGCTGGTCATCGGCCACGAGTTTGTTGGCCGCATCGTCGAGCTGGGTTCGGCCGTCACCGGCTACAGCGTTGGTGATCGCGTCTCCGCCGAAGGCCATATCGTCTGCGGCCATTGCCGAAACTGCCGTGCCGGTCGCCAGCACCTGTGCCCGAACACGGTCGGCATCGGCGTCAACCGCAACGGCGCCTTCGCCGAATACGTGGCCATGCCGGCCAGCAACCTGTGGCCGATTCCCGACCAGATTCCCAGCGAGCTGGCCGCCTTCTTCGATCCCTACGGCAACGCCGCGCACTGTGCGCTGGAGTTCGACGTCATCGGCGAAGACGTGCTGATCACCGGCGCCGGCCCCATCGGCATCATCGCCGCCGGTATCTGCAAGCACGTCGGCGCGCGCAACGTGGTGGTCACCGACGTCAACGACTATCGCCTGAAGCTCGCCGCCGACATGGGCGCCACGCGGGTGGTGAACGTCTCGCAGCAGTCGGTGAAGGACGTGATGAGCGACCTGCACATGGAGGGCTTCGACGTCGCGCTCGAAATGTCCGGCCATCCGGGAGCCTTCAACGACATGCTCGATTGCATGTACCACGGCGGCAAGATCGCCCTGCTCGGCATCCTGCCCAACGGCGCCGGCATCAACTGGGACAAGGTGATCTTCAAGGGTCTGACCCTGCACGGCATCTACGGCCGGCGCATGTACGAAACCTGGTACAAGATGACGCAGATGGTGCTGACCGGCTTCCCGCTGCAGAAGGTGCTGACCCACCAGATCCATATCGACGACTTCCAGAAGGGCTTCGACCTGATGGCAGCCGGCAACTGCGGCAAGGTGGTCTGCAGCTGGAACTGATCGCGGTAACATGTTCGTCACATCGTCGGCACCAAGCGTTTGCTGTCGACATCTTTCTGCAACATCCATCGACGGGGAGTCGACCATGAAACGTTGCCTGGCTTTGCTGCTGCTGTCCGCCCTGCCCCTCGGGGCTTCCGCGCAATCGCTGTTCGGCGATGACTGGGCCGAAGGCCACGAGTTGCCCAAGACCTTCGGTGTCGGTGCCGACATGTTCAGCATGCATCAGGACTATGACATCGCCGCCCTGCAGTTCACGCTGCCTGGCGTGGATCTCCCCGACCCAAGCGTCATCAAGGTGGAGAACCGCGCCTGGAACGTCGACGTCAAACTGGATGCCTGGGTGCTGCCGTTCCTGAACGTCTTTGCCATCCTCGGCCACGTCGAAGGTGACACCGATGTCGATCTGCGCGCCGTGGACATTCCCGGTGCCCCGGCCGGCGTACTGGGACAGCTGCCGATCAGCTATGACGGCCGCGTCTACGGCGGCGGACTCACCCTCGCCTATGGCAGTGACAAGTGGTTCGCCAGCCTGACTGGCGCATGGACGCGCAGCAGCCTGTCCGGTGACTTCGATTCCAGCGTCCGCGCCAAGACCTGGCAGCCACGCATCGGCCTGATCCGCGACGACCTGCGTTTCTGGGTCGGCGGCTTCTACCTCGACACCACTGAAAAGCATTCCGGCGCCATCGCGCTGCCGGGTGTCGGCACGGTGCCGTTCGCGGTGGAGCTGGAGTCGTCGAACAAGTTCAACCCGACGCTGGGCATCGGCTACGACTTCGCACGCAACGCAGAACTCAGCGTCGAGTTCGGCCACGGCGGCGACCGCACCATGACCCTGGCCAATTTCACCTGGCGTTTCGGCGACTGATGACCGCCGCAGTACGTCAGCCGTCACAGGAAACCCGGGCCATGTTCCCGGGTTTCCGCTTTCTGTCGCGACTGTCTGCCCTTCTGCTGTTGTTCCTTGCGTCATCAGCGACGCTGCACGCCTACGAACTGGATCCCTACTACCAGCGCCTGACGCCGCTCAGGGACGCCACGCCGGTACTCAACCGCGAGATGAACCGCGCGATTGCCGACGCGGCGGAGGAATGCGCGTCGACTCGCAGCGAACGCTGCATCATCGACAGCATCTTCCATCGCGTGGGCGGCCATCACTGGGTGGATCACCTGGAAAGCTGGGCCTGGCATTCGCCGGAAGTGCAGCGCATCGAGACACCGCGCAAGGCGTCGATCTACTACGGCATTCCGTTCTGGGCCAGCCGCAACAGCTACCTGTTCAAGGTTGGACCGATCATCAGCGTCGCCAGCGTGCGCATCGGTACCGACAAGATCGGTCACTTCCTCTCGCAGGGCCGGAAGTACAACCTGCGCTGGCGGAAAGAACGCGACGAAGCGCAGGCCGCGACCTGGTCGGCCATCACCGAGCGCGGCATCTTCGGCCAGATGACCACCGGCGACTATTCCAACGCCGACCTGGTCGCCAACTACGAAGGCCACCGTTTCTACCGCGAGCTTTTCGAAGACGACATCGTTCCGGGTCGGAAGGCGCTCCTGCGCCGCACGCGCAGCGGCTGGGTGGTGCAGCGCGACTTCGACTGGGCCAGCCACGTGAACGCCTACTGGGACGAAGCACTGAACGCTAGCTACTACGACGTACTGTTGCGGCCCTTCATCGAGCCGCACATCCGCGCCTATTGCGGGGACTATCGTCGCGCCCCGGAGCAATACCGCATCGACCCGGCTGAAGACCAGCGGCTTGGCGAACGCTATGCCTTCCTGCACCTGCGTGAGGCCCACGAGCTGCGCCTGCCCAACCTCTGCGCCAGCACCGGCACCGACTGACACATCCCTTACAATTCCCGGCAATCGCAGCACCTCGCCCTGTCAGCATCGCGATGCCGCAAGCAACCGATCACGCATCCCGGAGACCACCATGTCCGCCACCATCCAGCGCCTGTCTACCGAACTCGACGGCATCCGCGAGCAGGGACTGTTCAAGTCCGAGCGCATCATCGCCAGCCCGCAGTCCGGCGAGATCACGCTGGCGGACGGTCGTCGCGTGCTCAATTTCTGCGCCAACAACTACCTTGGGCTGGCTGATCACCCGGACGTGATCCAGGCTGCCAAGGAAGCGCTGGATACGCACGGCTTCGGCATGGCCAGCGTGCGCTTCATCTGCGGCACCCAGGACCTGCACAAGGAGCTGGAAGCGAAGATCGCGGAGTTCTTCGGCACCGAGGACAGCATCCTCTACGCCGCCTGCTTCGACGCCAATGGCGGCCTGTTCGAACCGCTGCTGGGCCCGGAAGACGCCATCATTTCCGATGCACTGAACCATGCCTCGATCATCGACGGCGTGCGCCTGTGCAAGGCGAAGCGCTACCGCTACGCCAACTGCGACATGGCCGACCTCGAAACGCAGCTGAAGCAGGCACGTGCCGATGGCGTACGCGACATCCTCGTTACGACCGACGGCGTATTCAGTATGGACGGCTTCATCGCGCCGCTGGACCAGATTACGGCGCTGGCGGCGAAATACGACGCCCTGGTGCATATCGACGAATGCCATGCCACCGGCTTCGTCGGTGCCAGCGGGCGCGGCTCGGCCGAAGCACGCGGCGTGCTGGATCGCATCGACATCATCACCGGTACGCTGGGCAAGGCGCTGGGTGGCGCGCTGGGCGGCTTCACCACCGGCAAACGCGAAGTGATCGAAATGCTGCGCCAGCGCTCGCGACCGTATTTGTTCTCGAACTCGCTGCCGCCGCATGTGGTCGCTGCGGGCACCAAGGTTTTTGACATGCTCGCCGCCGCCGGCGATCTGCGCGAACGCCTGAACGACAACACCCGCCACTTCCGCCAGCGCATGACCGAAGCCGGCTTCGACCTCAAACCCGGTGAGCACCCGATCTGCCCGGTGATGCTCTACGACGCGCCGCTGGCGCAGCAGTTCGCGGAAGAGCTGCTGAAGGAAGGCGTCTACGCCATCGGCTTTTTCTTTCCGGTGGTACCGAAAGGCCAGGCCCGCATCCGCACCCAGATGAGCGCCGCGCATACGCGTGAGCAGGTCGACAAAGCCATTGATGCCTTCCTCCGGGTTGGCAGACGACTGGGCGTGCTGAAAGACTGATCGTTCCAACGACGACCAGCATCATGCACAAAACAACCGCGATGATTGGAACCCGGGACTTCGGCAGCTTCCGCTTAGAGCGCCGGAACGGTGTCTGCGCACTGATCGGCCCGGATGGGCTGGAGTTCTCCGCTTCGGCGGATGCTGGCGGCCGCGGACTGGCGGGTGTCGACACGCTTGGTCAACGAGCGCTTCTGGCTCCCACTGGCGCTGTCGAGCACAGCATGAGTTTCCGATTCCGCTCCCGCGGGCTGTTCGCTGCAGAGCCAGGCATGCATCTGGCGCTTGGCCTCACCGGCGACTGGCGCAAGAGCGACCCGAACCAGAACACGTTCAACGGCAAAGTGGTCGGTCGCGGCGCGATCATCGGCAACGTGTCGGGTGCGCCGTTCGGTTGCCCGATCTCGCCGATTGTCCAACTGGAGTCATTCCACCGCCGGGGAAACAGGTTGGTGGAAGGTAGTGGCAGCGTGGTGCTGCTTGATGATCACTGGTACCAGATGGAACTCACCGCCAGCCTGCGCGGCCGAATGGCCTACCGCGTTTCCAATGATGCCAATGAACTGCTGTCAGCCGCAGAAGACGACGATGCCGGCGCCGATGTCGAGAACGGACTGGGTGGCTGGTGGATCACCCATGTATTCAGCGACAAGGCCCCACATATCGATTGGAGCTTCGATATCAACGACCTAAGGGTCTCCTGGCTTTGACCCATCGTCTACGCGTATTGCGTAGACGATGGGCTGCAGATCTACCCCTCTCACGGATTGGGGATACAGATGGCGTAGACCGTAATCGTCGTTGATGGCGTGTTGTTGCTGAAGGACACGGCGGTAGCAGTCCAGGTTGTGGCGCTCGACGGATAGCTCTGGGAAATCTGGTAGCCCTGCTGCTGGTTGGACTGCACACCGCCACCCACCAGTCGCGGCGTCGCCCCGCTGCAGGTCGCCGTACCGGTCAATGTCTCGCCCGCGTTGAAGTTGGTGTCGGTCACCGGCGTACCTGGGACGATTGCGATCGTGCTTACCGAGCCTGCCGGGCCTTGCGGGCCTTGTTCGCCCTGTGCACCGGTCAGGCCTTGCTCGCCCTGCGGGCCGACTGGACCCTGAAGGCCGGTATCGCCAGTGTCGCCCTTGTCACCCTTCGGACCCGCCGGGCCTTGTTCGCCCTGTGCACCGGTCAGGCCTTGCTCGCCCTGCGGGCCGGCTGGACCCTGAAGGCCGGTATCGCCAGTGTCGCCCTTGTCACCCTTCGGACCTGCCGGGCCTTGTTCGCCCTGTGCACCGGTCAGGCCTTGCTCGCCCTGCGGGCCGACTGGACCCTGAAGGCCGGTATCGCCAGTGTCGCCCTTGTCACCCTTCGGACCCGCCGGGCCTTGTTCGCCCTGTGCACCGGTCAGGCCTTGCTCGCCCTGCGGGCCGGCTGGACCCTGAAGGCCGGTATCGCCAGTGTCGCCCTTGTCACCCTTCGGACCTGCCGGGCCTTGTTCGCCCTGTGCACCGGTCAGGCCTTGCTCGCCCTGCGGGCCGGCTGGACCCTGAAGGCCGGTATCGCCAGTGTCGCCCTTGTCACCCTTCGGACCTGCCGGGCCTTGTTCGCCCTGTGCACCGGTCAGGCCTTGCTCGCCCTGCGGGCCGACTGGACCCTGAAGGCCGGTATCGCCAGTGTCGCCCTTGTCACCCTTCGGACCTGCCGGGCCTTGTTCGCCCTGTGCACCGGTCAGGCCTTGCTCGCCCTGCGGGCCGACTGGACCCTGAAGGCCGGTATCGCCAGTGTCGCCCTTGTCACCCTTCGGACCCGCCGGGCCTTGTTCGCCCTGTGCACCGGTCAGGCCTTGCTCGCCCTGCGGGCCGACTGGACCCTGAAGGCCGGTATCGCCAGTGTCGCCCTTGTCACCCTTCGGACCTGCCGGGCCTTGTTCGCCCTGTGCACCGGTCAGGCCTTGCTCGCCCTGCGGGCCGACTGGACCCTGAAGGCCGGTATCGCCAGTGTCGCCCTTGTCACCCTTCGGACCCGCCGGGCCTTGTTCGCCCTGTGCACCGGTCAGGCCTTGCTCGCCCTGCGGGCCGACTGGACCCTGAAGGCCGGTATCGCCAGTGTCGCCCTTGTCACCCTTCGGACCCGCCGGGCCTTGTTCGCCCTGTGCACCGGTCAGGCCTTGCTCGCCCTGCGGGCCGACTGGACCCTGAAGGCCGGTATCGCCAGTGTCGCCCTTGTCACCCTTCGGACCTGCCGGGCCTTGTTCGCCCTGTGCACCGGTCAGGCCTTGCTCGCCCTGCGGGCCGGCTGGACCCTGAAGGCCGGTATCGCCAGTGTCGCCCTTGTCACCCTTCGGACCTGCCGGGCCTTGTTCGCCCTGTGCACCGGTCAGGCCTTGCTCGCCCTGCGGGCCGACTGGACCCTGAAGGCCGGTATCGCCAGTGTCGCCCTTGTCACCCTTCGGACCTGCCGGGCCTTGTTCGCCCTGTGCACCGGTCAGGCCTTGCTCGCCCTGCGGGCCGACTGGACCCTGAAGGCCGGTATCGCCAGTGTCGCCCTTGTCACCCTTCGGACCCGCCGGGCCTTGTTCGCCCTGTGCACCGGTCAGGCCTTGCTCGCCCTGCGGGCCGACTGGACCCTGAAGGCCGGTATCGCCAGTGTCGCCCTTGTCACCCTTCGGACCTGCCGGGCCTTGTTCGCCCTGTGCACCGGTCAGGCCTTGCTCGCCCTGCGGGCCGACTGGACCCTGAAGGCCGGTATCGCCAGTGTCGCCCTTGTCACCCTTCGGACCTGCCGGGCCTTGTTCGCCCTGTGCACCGGTCAGGCCTTGCTCGCCCTGCGGGCCGACTGGACCCTGAAGGCCGGTATCGCCAGTGTCGCCCTTGTCACCCTTCGGACCTGCCGGGCCTTGTTCGCCCTGTGCACCGGTCAGGCCTTGCTCGCCCTGCGGGCCGGCTGGACCCTGAAGGCCGGTATCGCCAGTGTCGCCCTTGTCACCCTTCGGACCTGCCGGGCCTTGTTCGCCCTGTGCACCGGTCAGGCCTTGCTCGCCCTGCGGGCCGGCTGGACCCTGAAGGCCGGTATCGCCAGTGTCGCCCTTGTCACCCTTCGGACCTGCCGGGCCTTGTTCGCCCTGTGCACCGGTCAGGCCTTGCTCGCCCTGCGGGCCGACTGGACCCTGAAGGCCGGTATCGCCAGTGTCGCCCTTGTCACCCTTCGGACCTGCCGGGCCTTGTTCGCCCTGTGCACCGGTCAGGCCTTGCTCGCCCTGCGGGCCGACTGGACCCTGAAGGCCGGTATCGCCAGTGTCGCCCTTGTCACCCTTCGGACCCGCCGGGCCTTGTTCGCCCTGTGCACCATCGGCACCTGCCGGACCTGCCGGACCTGCCGGACCCTGCGGGCCTTCAACCCCATTCATCGCGTACTGCGCCACCGGCGTCGTGGCGACCGGCTGACGCGGCAGCACCGTGCCGTTCACGGTTACTTCGAGATAGCGCTGCTCGCCAGCAAAGGCTCCCGGAAAGAACAGGTCGACGGTGAAAACCCCGTTCACGACCGGATAGTCGAATTCACTGATCATCGAGCCGATCTGGCTGCCGCCGCTCAGTGAATCCCACAGCGTGAACGTGAAGTCGTAGCTGCCGCTGGCGGGAAGTCCGCTCTCTTCAAGACGGCCCTGGTAGGTAAAGTCAGGAAGCTGCTGCTCCGAGACGGTGGCAGGTGCGGCCTGCACGCCGGCCTGGGTCACGCCCAGGGCCAGAAAAATGGAAAGCACCAGTTGCTTGCGAATCATGGTCTTTGGTCCCCTGTTCAATCTTCAAAGCCATCACGGAAAATGAACGGCTCTACCGGCTGCGGATCGCCGATGGTCGCTGGATAGCCGGCGGTAATGCGGTAGTTGCCGCTGGAAGCCGTGCCCTGCACGGGCTCGGCGATGGTGCCGATCAGGCGGTACGGGCCTGCTTCACTGGTTCCACCGCCGCCGGCGATGGTTCCGTTGCGTACGGCATAACCACTGCCGCCCAGTGCAGGCAGGCTGACCAGCAGCGCCGCTCCGCATGCAATGACGACCCGCGACCGTGATGGTCGCCGGGATGATGGTGTAGACACGTCAGCCCCCTGAGTATCCGAGATGAGTGCAGATCGGCGCCTCGGCATGAATACCGGGTATGCACGCCCTGCATGGTTCCATTCACGTTACGTTGCTACCGCCAGCGCGGCAAGTAATCTTTTGCAACATGAAACGCAGGAAAATCGCGGCCGGCTGACTCAGCCGTGCCGCTCAACCGGCAATCGCCGCTTCCAGGAATTCGCGTGCGAAGCGGCTGTCACGCTTGATCGTGGCCTCCGACAACGCCAGCGCCTCGGCGATCTCGGCGACTTCCATGCCGGCAAAGTAGCGCAGTTCGGCCACCTGCAGGGCGCGGGCATCGACTTCGCCCAGCTGGGTCAATGCGGCATCCAGATGCACCAGTTCCTCGGCATGGCTGTCGAGCTGCATCAGGCTTGGGTCGATATCGTCGATGTTGAGTGGCTTCCTGCCTTCACCCCGCCGCTCGGCGAGGCGCGCACGGGCGTAGTCGATGGCAACCTGGCGCATCGCGCGCGCCGCAGCCCCGAAGAAGTGCCGCCGATTCTCGAAGCTCTTGTCGCCACCCGGGAACAGCTTCATGTAGGCCTCGTGCACCAGCGGACCGGTGCTCAGGGTCTGGTCCTGTCCCCGCGCGCCAAGCTCGCGCCGCGCCAATCGTTGCAGCTCGCCATAGACCAGTTGGAAAAGCCGACCACGCTGTTCGGGATCGGTCCCGGCAGCAGCCAGCAATTGGGTGACGTTCTCGGCCATACGGCCAGTGTACGCCGTCGTCGACGGCAATTGCCGTGAGTAGCACGCTCACGCAAACTGCTCGCCATGGATCTTGAGCAATGGCGACAACTGCGGGAGCTGAGCGAAGCCTGTGCCGCATTGCCGCCCGGGCAGCGCGACGACTGGCTGCGCGAACACGTGCCCGATGCCGAAATGCGGGCCCGCGTGCTAGCCATGCTCGAGGACGACACCGACGACGACACGCACCGTGCCGATGCCGACAGCGTCTGGCAACGTGCCGTCGCGTCACTGGCCGAACCGGGTGATCGCAGCAACCAGGCCATGGGGGCCTGGCGACTGATCCGCCCGATCGGTGATGGCGGCATGGGCCATGTCTACCTGGCCGAACGTATCGAAGGTGGCTTCACCCAGCGGGCAGCCATCAAGTGCCTGCGACATGGCTACCTCACGCCCGAGTTCATCGCCCGCTTCGAGTCGGAACGGCAGATTCTCGCCAGACTGGAGCATCCGGGAATCGCCCGCCTGCTGGACGGCGGACGCGACGCCAGTGGCGAGCCCTGGCTGGCCATGGAGTACGTGGATGGCGAAACGCTGGTCGACTACTGCGATCACCAGCGGCTGGGCATCACCCAGCGACTGCAGCTGTTCCTCGATGTCTGTGCCGCCGTCAGCCACGCCCACGCGCGCCTGGTCGTGCATCGCGACATCAAGCCATCCAACGTGCTGGTCAACAACGACGGCCAGGTCAAGCTGCTGGATTTCGGCGTGGCCAAGCTGATGGAGGAAAGCAGCAACGCCTACCAGACCGGCACTGCCATCGCCCCGATGACGCCAGCCTACGCAGCACCGGAGCAATTGCGGGGCGAGCCGCCCAGCACGGTGATGGACATCTATGCGCTGGGCGTCATGCTGTTCGAGCTGCTGAGTGGCGTCCTGCCCTATCGCCTTGGCGCCAGCGGCGCCGAAGCAGCCGCCGCCGTGCTCAACAGCCAACCCGTCGCCGCCAGCAGCGCCTTCCAGCGCCACAGCACTGGCCGCGGTGATCGCGAACGCATCGCCGAGGCGCGCAAACAGTCACCGAAAACGCTGCGCAAGACCCTCAGTGGCGACCTGGACGCCATCCTGCTGAAGGCGCTGCGACCCGACCAGTCGGCGCGCTACCAGACCGTGCAGTTGTTCAGCGCCGACATCGAGCGCTATCTGCAACACCGGCCGGTGGTCGCGCGACGTGGCAGCTGGCGCTATCGGGCCAGGCTGTTCCTGCGTCGCCACGCGTTGGCCAGCGCACTCGGCGTGATCGCCCTGCTCACCCTCGTGGGCGGGCTGGTCCAGGCGAAGTGGCAGGCAGCGGCCATCGCCGAACAGCGCGACCGCGCCGAGACCGAAGCCAATCGCGCGAAGCAGGCACTGGCCTTCCTGCAGGAAACGTTCCGCCAGGCAGACCCTGCCCGCAACCGGGGGCAGCAGCTGTCGGCAAAGGATCTGCTGCTGCTCGGCCAGCAGCGTCTTCTGGATGGTCAGCAATCCAGCGCACTGGATGCCTGGCTGATGGAGGAACTCGTTCGCGCCGAACAGGGGTTCGGACTCGTCGAGGAACCGGACTTACTGCTCTCGGCAGCACTCGGGATCTACCAGCGCTTGGGGCTGGGACGTGACGCCGCGCGGGTCAAGGTCGGCCTTGCCAATTCCACCTCCAAATTGAGAACGCAGGAGGAAGGCGAAAAACTGGTGCGCGAGGCCCTGGAGGAGCTGGGTCCGGACGCAGGTGCTCGAACTCTGGCGATTGCCCACCACTCGCTCGGCAACATCCTGGGCAACCGCGGGCTGCACGCCGAAGCGATCACCGAGCTACGAACGGCCGCGACGTTCTGGAGGAAATCCGGCGCGAACGTGCAAAATGGTCCGTCGACGACCGCGATGCTGCTCGCATACTTCCTCGGTGCGAATGGCGAGAACGCGGAGGCCGAACAGCTGTTGCGTGCCACATTGGACAAGCTACGCGACGCAGGACCCGACGCGGCACTGGACCGCGCGGAGATCGAGTCGACACTGGGCATCCGCATGCGTCGTGCGGGTCGGATCATCGAAGCGGAAGCCTTGCAGTCATCAGCGCTCTCCACGTTCGATCACATGCTTGGCAGGGACCACCCGGTCTACTGGACCGTCCTGGGCAACCTGGGCAGCGTGTGGACCATGCTGGGGCGACACGAAGAGGCGGTGGAAGCACAACGCGGCCGCCTCGACTACCGACGCAGAACGTTGGGCGAGCAGGCCCAGTCGACCGGGCTGGCCTGGAAGTTCTACGCCGGGGCGTTGCAGCATGCCGGCCGCAGCAGCGATGCAGAGGAGGCAATGCGGAAAGCCCTAGGCGTTTTCCGCGTTACCCAGGGCGAGTCGTCCCTGCATGTCGCCGAGGGCCTGATCCTGCTCGGCCATGCACAGCTGGCAGCCGGGCATCGCGACGCGGCGCTGCAATCCACGCAGCAGGGCATCGACATGCTGCACGCTCTGAACGAGAACAACCCCCCGCTGGAAGCAAGCGCGCTGCGTATCCAAGCCCAGGCGCTCCATGAACTGGGCCAACAGGCCGACGCGTGCGCCCACGTCGACAGGATGCTGGACCGCTTCGCTGACCCTGGTGGCGAAGCCGAACCGGGTCTGGATACGCGCATCCGACTGACCGCAGCGCTGTGCCCGAACGCGGACGCTCCCATGACGAACGCCACCAGCAGTCCTGCCGATGACATGACCCGACTCCCCGAGGGGCTGCGACAAAGCCGTGACGAAGGGCTGCTGCGCCTAGTCAAGGAGGTGGCGGCTTCCCAAGGGTCGGGCTGAAAGCCACCGCAGCCGGCCTTCAGTCACCGCCCAGCTTCCGAACTTCACACATATTCAGCTCGCGCCAGCCTCCCTTGGGAATCTCGCCCAGCAGCAGCTCACCGATAGCTACGCGGACCAATCGCAGGACCTTGAATCCGCAGGCATCGACGAGCCGCCGGATCTGCCGGTTGCGACCTTCGTCGAGGATGATCTCCAGCCAGCTGGTCTTCCCGCCATGCCGGAGAATCCTCGCGGACTTCGCGGCAAGCCATTCGCCATCCTCACGCACGCCCGCACGCAGGGCCAACAGCAAGTCATCATCGGCCACGGTGTCGATCTGCACGTGATAGGTCTTGTCCGGACCGGTTTCCGGATCAGTAATCCGCGCCGCCCATTCCGGATCATTGCTGAACAGCAGCAGCCCCTCGCTGGCCTTGTCCAGTCGCCCCACCGGCGCGATCCATGGCAACGGCTGCTGACCGAGCAACGCTCCATCGAAGCAGCGGTATACCGTGTCCCGACCGCGTTCATCGCGCGCCGTACACACCAGGCCACGCGGTTTGTTCAGCATCAGGTAGACGGGTTCCGCTGCCGTCGTGGTTTCGCCATCGACGACGATGCGATCAGCATGCTCATCGCAGGGATGTTCGGGATCATCGATGAGCCTGCCATTCACCCGCACCCGCCGTGCCAGCACCAGCTTTGCCGCCTCGCTGCGTGAGCACAGGCCACGCTTGGACATCAGCCGAGCCACGCCCACGCGACGTGCCGGTTCCCTTGAGGGTGAACGAATGGGTGATTGCCTTCGCGACATGACTGGGCAAGGATGCGGCAAACCGGAACTTCCGGCCACCCGACTTTTCATCGAGAGGCAAACCGATATGGCACACGGCGCACGCATCCTGTGGACCGCAGGCAACGAGGGCGAAGACTATCCGCGTAACCACCAGTGGATCTTTCCCGGCGGCGAGTCACTCAATGGCTCGGCGTCACCGGATTTCGGCGGCAACCCTGATTTCGTGGACCCCGAGCAGGGTCTGGTTGCCGCGCTGTCGTCCTGCTACATGCTCACGTTCCTGGCGCTGGCGCACAAGTTCGGCCATCGCGTGCTGCGTTATGAGGACAATGCCAGCGGTGAAATCGGACGCGGCGAAGGCGGCCTCAAGGCCGTCACCCGCATCACCCTGAATCCAGTGGTCAGTTTTGCCGACGGGCAGGAGCCGGACGACGATGGTCTCGACCGCCTCCACCACAGCGCGCACAAGTACTGCTTCGTTGCCAACTCGTTGAAGAGCGAGGTGGTGATCAACCGCTGACGGCGCGGAGAACCGCGGGACGCTATTCCTCGACCACGCCCGCCGCCATGGCGGGCTTGGCCGATGCGTCGCTGGCCGCAGCAGTGTCGGCACTGGCAGGCGCGTCAGTTGCAGCGTCGGCTTCGTCCTTTGCCCCACCGCCCTTGGCGATACGCACGCCGCGCTTTTTCATCCATGCGTCGAATTCATCCGCCGTGAACTTCTTGCTGGAGTCCATGCTGAAGCGATACGGCGTGTTGTCGAACTGGGTCTTCGGCACGTAGCCAGCGAACTCATCCACCACGCAGTTCTTCTGGCGAAGGCGTTGCAGCACGCGATCCACCGATAGATTCTCATCGCCGGCGATGCCCAGCGGGCTGCCCTGGAAATCCAGTGCCGCCGGACCCGAAGCCAGCGCCGGACTCACCGGCACCAGCAGGCCTTCACGCAGCGGCAACGGCGCACGTCCAGCATCGCCCCCGCATACGGTAGCCCGGGCCATGCCGGTAAACGCGCAGAAGCAGAGGGCGGAGGACGTCAGCAGGGCAAGGGTTCGCGACATGAAAGGCATTCCGGAAAATCGTTGGCACAGTCTATCCCGCCGTGAAATCCGCCCACAACCGTATTCAGGTCGATGAACGGCGGCGTGAACGGCTACGTCCGGTATCGACGAAGACGAATCAGATGCGCCCATTTCAGATGAAGCCGAAGTCGCCATCGCTGCGGACGGAGACCACCAGCCGGATGAATCCGGTCGGCATCATCAGCTCCAGCTCCACCGGCTTGCCGTCCTTGTCGCGCCCTTCCATGCTGACCTCGATCAGCGCACCGCCGGTTTCCACGTCGCGACACAGCAGATGCGGCCCCGCCGGCCCGTCGCTCAGGTAGGGCTTGATGGCCGCCCCCAGCACCTCGAGCGCCTGTTCGTGGAGGAATACCGCCACCATGCTCCGCTCAGTCATTACCGCACCACTTTGATGAAGAAGGTCGGCAGCTTAACAAGCTAGAGTCAGATCGAGCGTGGAGCTGCGGCTGGTTTGCCGAATGTGACCCAATCCACAATACTGTGGCGCGATCCATTTGCGATATTTAAGGGGAACAGCATGACCATTCGTCGATCTGGCATCGATTTGCGTGCCGGCCGCCTTCTGTTGGCCAATGTCAGCATGGCCTCCATGTTTGGCCTGATGCTGGCCTGCTCGCCGGCCGCAGCCGAGACGACGGCCGAGCAGGTGCGTGCCGAAGAACAGGGCATCGACCTGCCCCAACCGAAGAACGCAGCCGCACATGCCCCGACGGCGAAGGGAACCGGTGGCAACGGCTATTTGTTGATCCCCGAATCCACCAATGACAGGGTGATGGCCTTCGACCCGATCACGGGTGACCTGATCACCGCCGATTTCATCCCGGCAGATCCCACCAATCTGTCCACGCCAATCCACGCCATTCTGGCAGCCGACGGCGCCAGCATCCTGGTGTCGGACCAGATCAATGACGTGGTGCAACGCTACGACCTCTCCGGCAACTATCTTGGTGTTTTCGCGCCCGCTGGAGGCCTGGACAACGCAATCCTGGACAATATCCGTGGCATGACGCTGCGGCCCAACGGCCACCTGCTGGTCAGCGTGGGTGGCGGCGCCAACGACGACGCCATCGCCGAATTCGATGCCGCGGGCAACTACCTGGGCAACTTCGTGGCCAATGCCGCCGATGGTCTCGATTCACCGTTCGACATCTCGCCATCCGGCACCAGCTATCTGGTCGGCGGTATCAACGATGACGTGATCCATCGCTTCGACTCGACGGGCGCACCGCTGGCAAGCCTCGCACCACTCAATACCTTTCCGGAGCAGATCCTCGCCCTGTCCAACGGCAACACGCTGATTGGCAATTTCAGCGGCACCCAGGAAGGCGTCGTCGAGCTTGATCCGGCGGGCAGTGTCGTGGGCGTTTACAACCCCGCTGGCGTTGGCGGCAATCGCGGCGTCTATGAGCTGCCGAACGGCAACATCCTGACCACCAACGGCAACGGGGTCTACGAAATCGATCGCAGCGGCAATGTCGTGGACACCAAGATCACCGGCGTCAGCGCGCGGTTCATCGAACCCCTGTTCGTTACCACCGCACCGCCGGGAGGCAACGGCGGTCCGGCACCCATCGTCGGTCCTGCCGTCATTCCAGCGCTTTCCCCCAGTGGACTTGCACTGCTGGCCGGCCTGATCGGCCTGGGCGTGCTGATCGTTTCACTCAATCGACGCCACGGCTGACGATACTTCGACGTCGGCCTCGGCCATGTGCCGATTGGCTTTGTGCAGACAGCTGTTTGCCATGGTGCTGGTGGTCGCTGCCTTGCACACGCCGGTGATGGCGGAGACAGCGGATCCACTGTCAGCACTCGGCGTGCGCGCCAGCGTAGGTGCGGCGCCCGGTTATCTGCCGGATCGCGTTTGCGGCACCTGTCATGCCGGGCTGTACCAAAGCTATCAGGACGTCGGCATGTCGCATTCCTTTGCGAAGGCGACGCCGGAACATCTTGTCGAGGACTTCGACAACGCCGAGTACTTTCACGAGAAATCGCAACGCCACTATCGCATGGAGCGGCGTGGCGACGAGTTGTGGTTCCGGCGCTGGAAACAGGATGCCGGGGGCAATCCGACCGATGTCTTCGAAACGCGGGTGGACTGGATCGTCGGCTCGGGCAACCGCGCACGCAGCTACCTCTACCAGACCGCCGCCGGCGAGCTCTACGAACTGCCGCTGGGCTGGTACTCGCAAGGTCGTCATTGGGCAATGTCACCCGGCTACGATCTGCCGCATCACGAGGGCGTGACCCGACCAGTGCGCCGCGAATGCCTGTTCTGCCACAACGCCTACCCCGAGGTAGCCGCCGGTAGCGATGCGCACGGCGAACCACAACTGTTCCCGAAAGGCCTGCCCGAAGGCACCGGCTGCCAGCGCTGCCACGGCCCAGGCGCCGATCACGTGCGTGCCGTGCTCACCGGCCAACCCATCGAAACCATTCACTCGAAGATCGTCAATCCGATCAAACTGCCCTGGCCGCAGCGCAACCAGGTCTGCTTCCAGTGTCATCTGCTGCCCGCGGTGGAAATCATTGGCCAGCGACGCATGGAGCGCACCGACTACAGTTTCCGTCCCGGCCAGGAGCTGGGCGACTATCTTCTTCACGTCGACATCACCCAGCCCGAACTGCCGCGCGAAGACCGCTTCCAGATCAACCACCACGCCTACCGCCTGATGCAGAGCACCTGCTACATCAAGAGTGAAGGCAACATGGGCTGCGTCAGCTGCCACGATCCGCACGTGAAGGTGAAAGGCGATGCGCGCATCCCCTGGTTTCGCGACAAATGCCTCGCCTGCCACCAGGATTTCAAACACGACGCGCCAGAAATCCTTGCGTCAGCCCAACAGAAGCAGACGACGATCGACGACTGCACGCGCTGCCACATGCCACAGCGGCGAACACAGGACGTGGTCGAAGTCAGTATGACCGACCATCGCATTGCCCGCGGTCCCTTTGACGAGGCCGCACTACTCGCCCCGCTGGAACGCGAAGTCCCGACCATCACCGACATCGAGTTCTTCACGCCATCCAGCGCACCCACCGGGAAGGTGGGCAATGCCTATCTGGCACTGACCATCCTGCGTGCGATCGGCGCTGGCTATGCGCTGGACGCGCTGCAGAAAGCACTCACGCCGCTGTCACAGGTGCCCACCGCGTGGTTATCCGAACTGGCAAGTGCCCAGCTGAAACTCGGGCGATTGAATGACGCCGAATCGACGCTCGCAGTGCTGGAAAAGCGCGAGGACCGCGACCAGGAGATCTCCCAGTTCGCCAGCACCGTCGCCCTGCTCGCCCAGGACCCCGAACGCGCACTCGCCCTGTTGGACAAAGACAGGCAGGTACCTGACTTCGCACCCGGACGCGACTACAACCGCGCCATCGCCTATCGCGTCCTCGGCAAGCACGAGGAAGCCATCGCCGCGCTAAGAAAGGTGATCGAACAACGTCCGGTGATGACCAAGGCATGGACCGAACTGGCCAGGAACCAGATCGCACTAAGGCAGGAAGGTGCCGCACGACAGTCACTGGCGAAAGCACTCAGCATCGATCCCGACGACGAACGTACCCACCAGTTGATGTCCAGTCTGGCTCACGAAACCAATCAGACAACGACGGCGGATTGACCAGTGCACCACGACAATGCGACACCATCATAATCAAGCGACTGCGCCTGCAAATCCCGTCGTGCCGCAGGCGAATTCTCTTATTCGAAACCGTCTTCGAATATCAGAATCGGAATCGGCGCCGTCTCAACCGCACCGGCGTTGCAGGGGTCCCCGTCAAGGCTCGGGCGGGCATGGCCGATCTGGTCGGTGGCCGTGCCATCACAGGCCAGTGTCACGCCGTTGTTGTCGACAGTCGTTCCGTTGGGGATCAAACCGATGGCGTCGCTGGGACTCATGGGCCAATGCGTCCCGTCAACCAGCGGTCCGAGGTTCAGCGAGGCATTGGTGGCTGATCCGGTCCCGCCATCGACACAAGTAAAATCGTTTGACAGGTTGTAGCCATTGTCGGCGAGAGTGCCAAGGTTCACGCAGTTATCGCCTTGCCACCCCACGTCGAAAAGGTTGCCGGCCAGATGGACCGTACCGCTGACGCTCGAGATACCGCCGCCACTGCTGGATGCGTCGTTGCGAGAGAACGTGCTCCAGGTCACCGTCAGCGTTCCCGCCTGGTTCTCGATGCCGCCACCCGCCGACGCGGAATTTCCGGACAGGGTGCTGTTGGTCACCGTCAGAATGCCTCCGTTGTGGATGCCACCGCCATAGCTGCTCGCGGAGTTACGGTCGAAAGTGCTGGCGACCACCTTCAACGTGTCGCGATTGAAGATACCTCCCCCGGCGCCGGTACCCTCCACGAAGGCGGTCCCACCTAGGGCCGTGTTGCCAGTGATGGTGCTATCGCTTATCGAAGTGGTGGTCCCCACGATGCCGTTGATGCCGATGGCGCCACCGAGACCATTGCCCCCCGTTCCTGAAGATATGCTGCCAGAGCCGCCCTGGGCCGTATTGCCCGAGATGGTGCTACGGACGATGGTCAGGCTGTCGTCAATGCTGTCGGCCTTGAAGAAGATGCCGCCACCGGACGCTACCGAACCATCACTGACGCTGTTCGAATCGGCCTGCGCCGTGTTGCCTTGTATCAGACTGTCGGTGATAAGCAACGAACCACCACTGCTGTAGATACCCGCACCGTAAGCGTCATTGGCACTGGCCTCGGCCCGGCTGTTGAGCACACCGACATCAGTGAGCGTGAGATCAGCTCCGATGTTACGAATCCCTGCTCCCTGGGCAGTACCGTCCCCCACGTATCCTTTGGCCAGGGTGAGTCCATTGAGGCTGACAACATCCGTTGAAACGATGTCGAACACCCGTTGACCGATCGCCGCTGCATCAATGACCGTCAGCGCCATACCCGCGCCGTTGATATGCAGATCATCCGTGATGTCGAGGGAACCACCGTTACCGGGTAACAAGGTGTAGACGCCGGTCGGCAAGTTGATCGTGTCCGGCACGCCCTCGGAAAGGTTGGCCGCCTCGATGGCTGCGCGCAGAGTGGTCGTGGCGAAGACGTCGACACCATCTGGAATGATCACTCCCGGGCCATCCTGAAAGCCGATGACGTTATAAGTCGCCGCTTGTGCGGGCATGGCCGTCAGTGCCATAAGCAAGGCGGTCGCCCCGATCGTCGGCATCCAACTGCGCAGGAGGCGCCGGCGCTGTCTTCGAGGCAATGCCTTGAGTTCGATGTATCGCGCAAAGAAGCTGGAGCGCAAACGTTCGAATGAGGTATCATGGATGTAGTGGCCAAGACGAGCATCCTTCTGCAGCTCGATGCACCAGTCGCGCAAAGCCCGATGATCAGCGTGCCCCGTACTGCGGTTCCCTTCCAACATGCCCGCCTCCATCGAAAGCCATGCACCAACTTTCTGGAATCACGAACCGGAAAGCAACACCCAAAGGCAATGTTGGCGCTGCCCCAGCACAACCAATGCGATAAAGAGACTCAGTCGGTGCCTGGAAGCTGACGCCGCCTAAGGCTCACCAGCTGAGCGAGGATGCTGATCGCGATTTCCTCCGGCGATTCGGCACCGATATCGACGCCAATTGGCGCGACCAGCTTTGCGAGTGCCGCTTCGTGCTGCGGCAGTGCGGCGCGGACGGTGGCGATTCGGCGCCGGCTGCCCATCATGCCGAGGAAAGCGAGCCGGTGCCGGCATAGCAGGTCGAGTGCCGCGACATCCGCCTGGAAGTCGCGATTGAGCAGTACCGCGAAGACCGGCCGCGCCGTATCCAACGCGTCGCTCATGCTCGACACATCGCCACGAAGCACATGCGTAGAGTCGTAACTGTCATCGACGAAGCACTCGTCACGGCTGTCGTGGATCCGCACATCGAAACCGACCTGGCGCGCCAGTCGATAAAGCGCTTCGCCGCAATGACCCGCGCCGACAATCAGCAGTCGCGGATCGGGCGTTGCGACTTCGTCAAGCAAATCGATGCCGAGATCACGTTCGTTCAGCGCAACGCGCTCGCCAGCCGCCAGCGACGCAGCAATCGATGCCGCACGCAGTTGATCCGCATCACCATGCCAACGTCGCAACGCCAGCCGCATGCGACCACCACAGATGCCCGCTGCATCAGCACCACCGCCAAGGTCAATTTCGACGATTCGCTCACGATCACTGGATTGCAGCAGCGCACGGGCGAATTGGATCACCCGCGCTTCGAGCAGGCCACCACCCACGCTGAAGGCGCTGTCACTGTTCCCGACCAGCATTCGCGCACCGCGCTTGCGTGGCGTGGCACCGCGCGTTTCGATCACGCTGGCTAGGACGACTGCTTCACGCAACAGCCATGACGAGAGCCGCGCAAACAGCCGTTCGTCCATCAGACTGATTCTGGCGATTCGACCGACGAAGCGTCGCTGCAGGCAGGCGTGCGCAAGCGCACACGCTTGATCGCATTGAACAGCGCTTCCGGCGTCGCCGGTGAACGCAGTTCGACACAGCGGGCGTCATCACCGAACGCCGCTACCGCATCGCGCAGCGCTTCACGCACCGACAGCGCCAGCATCAACGGTGGTTCGCCAACGCCCTTGCTGGAGAAGATCACGTTGGTGCTTGGCGGTTGGCAACGACGGAACAGGTCGAGCCGCAGGTCTTCCGGCACCTCGCCATTGGTCGGGATCTTGTAGGTGCTGGGCGCGTCGGTGAGCAGGCGGCCGTCGGCGTTCCAGCACAACTCCTCGGAGGTCAGCCAGCCCATGCCCTGCACGAAACCACCCTCGATCTGCCCGCGGTCCACCGCTTCCAGCAATGAATCACCAACGTCGTGCAGCAGATCGACGCGCAGCAGTCGATGGATGCCGGTGTCGCCGCAGACTTCGACCTCACTCACCGCCGCACCGAAGGCGTAGTAGTAGAACGGGTGGCCGTGGCACATGACCGGATCCCAGCGCAGCCCCGGCGTGCGATAGTAGCCGGTGGCCGACAGGCTCACTCTTGCCGCATAGGTGGCCGCGGCGAGATCCGCGAAGGCGATCCGGCGCGATGGCTCGTCGCGCACGAAAGCCGCATCGTCGCCAAATGTAATCGCCGATTCATCCACGCCCAGGTGTTCGGCAGCAATTGGACGCATTCGTGACAACAGCGTCTCGCAGGCCGCTTTCACCGCCTGACCGTTGAGGTCCGAACCGCTGCTGGCGGCCGTGGCCGAGGTATTCGGCACCTTGTCGGTGCGCGTGGTCATGATCTGGATGCGATGCACGCTGACGCCCAGCACCCGCGACGCCACGGCCAGCATCTTGCTGTGCAGGCCCTGCCCCATTTCGGTGCCACCGTGGTTCAGCTGCACGCTGCCGTCGGCGTAGATGAGCACCAGCGCGCCGGCCTGGTTGTACTCGACCTTGTTGAAGGAGATGCCGAATTTCACCGGCGTGATGGCAAGGCCGCGTTTGCGTCGCGTGTTCGATGCATTGAACTCGGCAATCTCCTGCCTGCGCTGAGCATAGTCGCTGGACGCCTTCAGCTGCGTCCACAGTTCCGGCAGGTGGTTGTCGATCACCGGCTGGCCGTAGGGGGTCTGGTTGCCCGCATCATCGGGGCCACCGCGATAGAAGTTGCGCTCACGCACTTCATCTGCGGGCAGGCCGAGGTGCCGCGCCACGCGGTCAATCATGTCCTCGCCCACCAGCATGCCCTGCGGGCCGCCGAAGCCGCGGAAGGCGGTATTCGACGCGGTGTTTGTGCGGGCAATTCGGCCTTCGACTTCAATGTCCGGAATGAAGTAGGCGTTGTCGACGTGCACCATTGCGCGCATGAGCACCGGCGGCGACAGGTCGGTGCTCCAGCCGCCATCGGCTACCAACAGGAAGCGCGCGGCGAGAATCTTTCCACTGTCGTCGAATCCGACTTCATAGCGACCAAGGAACGGATGCCGCTTGCCAGTCAACTGCATGTCCAGACTGCGCGGCAATTTGATACGCACCGGACGATGCGTTTTCCACGCCGCCAGCGCGGCAACCGCCGCGTAGGGATTGGCCTGGGTTTCCTTGCCGCCGAAGCCGCCGCCCATGCGCAGGCTCTGGCAGACCACGCGATTCGAGGCCAGGCCGAGCACGCGGGCAACGATGTGCTGCGTCTCACTGGGATGCTGGGTGGACGATGTGATTTGCACCAGGCCTTCGGAATCGACCTGCGCCCAGCTGGCCTGGGTCTCAAGGTAGAAGTGATCCTGGCCCCCGACCTCGACTTCACCAGTCAGGCGAAGCGGTGCATTGGCCATGCCGGCATTGACATCGCCGCGGCGCACAAAGGCCGGATCGCCGTGGTAGCGCTCGGCGTCCATGGCCGCCGCGATGCCGATGCACGGCGCGAGCGGCTGGTAGTCGACCCGGACCTCGCGGGCCGCAACAAGAGCCGTCTGCTCGTCTTCCGCGAGCACCCAGGCCACTGCCTGTCCATGGAATTCGACGCGCTCGACCGGAATCAGCGGTTCGTCATGCCGGATCGGTCCGGTGTCGTTCTCGCCGGGAATGTCGGCAGCGGTGAGCACCGCGATCACGCCCGGCATCGCCAGCGCGGCGGAAGCGTCGATCCGCTGGATCTGCGCATGGGCATGCGGCGACTGCACCGGATACAGGCTCAGCATGCCCTCCGGCAGGTGCTGCTCGTCGGTGTAGGCCGCCCGTCCAGTCACGTGGCCGATCGCGCTTTCGTGGCGCTCGATGGGTCGGCGGCTCATGCGAAGCGCTCCGCGACAAACTTGTCGAACAGACTGGCACAGAGGGCGCGCCGGTAGTCGGCGCCCGCGCGATGATCACTCAGCGGCGTAAAGGCCGCACGCAACATCGCGCAGGCAGTCTCCACGGTGGCGCGATCAAGCCTCCTGCCGACCAGGTACTCCTCCACGCCACGGGCGCGGAGCGGCGTTGCCGCGACACCGCCGTAGGCCAGCCGGGCATGCCGGATGCTTTGTCCTTCGTCCAAGCCGATCGCGAACACCGCCGCCACGATGCTGATGTCGTCGCTCTGCCGCTTGGCCACCTTGTAGGCCATGCAGGTCGAGTCGCCCGCCGGGATCTCGACTACGACGATCAGCTCGTCGCGGGCCATCACCGTCTGCCGATAGCCGGTGAAGAATTCGTCCGCCGCGACCTGGCGCATTCCTCCCGGGCCGCGAAGCTCGATGCGCGCGTCCAATGCCAGCAGCAGCGGCGACAGATCGCCAATCGGCGAGGCGCTGCCGAGGTTTCCCCCGAGCGTGGCGCGATTGCGCACCTGTCGCGCCGCGAACCAGCGCAGCATCTCGCCCAACGCGGGAATGGCATCGCCCAGCTCGCTTTCCAGCCGACTCAGCGGCACGCCGGCACCGATGCGCCAGCCGTTGGCTGTCTTTTGAATCTGCTGCAGTTCGGCGATGCGATCCAGCGCAATGAAGCTCGAAGCCACCGTTTGTCCGCGGCTCAGGCCGACGCCCAAATCCGTCGCGCCAGCAATCCATGCGGCTTCCGGGTGCTGCTGTTTCAATGCCAGCGCACCTTCGACAGTCGTCGGACTGAAGTAGTGGCCCAGCATCGCTTCACCTGCGGACTGCCGTTCACGCCGCAGGCCTTCGGCAAATCGATCCGCACTGAAATCCAGCGTCGCCAGTTCCGCCGTCGCACGACGGATCGGCGCGTAGCCGGTGCAGCGACAGAGGTTGCCCTCGGTGGTGTGGTCATTCAGTTCGCCGCCGTAGCCGCCCGCGAACAGGCTCATCACGAAGCCCGGCGTGCAGTAGCCGCATTGCGAACCGGAATGATCGACCAGCGCCTGCTGCGCCGGATGCAGCATCTCGCCATCCGCCAGCGCTTCCACGGTGAGGATCTCGCGCCCCACTACCGAGCCCATCGGCAGCAGGCAGCTGTTCACCGCACGGTAGTGCGAGCGGCCATCGGCGTCGGTCTCGATCATTGCGACCGTGCAGGCGCCGCAGTCGCCGTCGCCGCAGCCTTCCTTGGTGCCGTGCAGGCGCTGCCGCTTCAGCCAGCGCAGCAGGGACTCGGTGGGATCGCTGCCGGCGAGCTCAACGCGGCGTCCGTTCAGTTCAAATGCCGGCGCAGTCGCGGCCGGTTCAGGAATCGGTGTCGTCATCGACAAAGGGTAGCGCAGCACCGCGGGTGCTTCCATGCTGCCGGGCCGCCGACGTGACAAGCGACCGCCAAGCCGCCACTATCGCCAGCCAACAATTGACAAGCCTGATGACCATGGGCCGACTGACCACCCATATCCTCGACACCGCCAACGGCTGCCCCGGCGCCGGCGTTGCCGTTTCCCTCTACCGCGTCGATGGCGACCGACGCGAGCGCCTGCTCAACACCGTCACCAACGATGATGGCCGTTGCGACGCGCCACTGCTGGAAGGCGATGCCCTGACAGCTGGCGTCTACGAACTCGACTTCGCCGCTGGCGACTATTTCGCCGCGCGCGGCGTGCGACTGCCCGAGCCGCGCTTCCTCGACGTGGTGACGCTGCGTTTTGGTATTGCCGACCCGGCCGCGCACTACCACGTGCCGCTGCTGGTCTCGCCGTGGAGCTACTCCACCTATCGGGGAAGCTGAGTCCGTGCTGGCTTTCCTGATCGAATCCGCCGAATTCGCGCTGCGCTGGCTGCACGTGATCGCCGCCATTGCCTGGATCGGCGAGTCCTTCTACTTCGTCGCCCTGGATCGCGGTCTCAAGCCACCCAAACAACCACTGCCGGGTTTGGCCGGCGAATCCTGGTCGGTGCACGGTGGCGGCTTCTACCACAAGCAGAAGTACATGCCGGCGCCGACCCAGCTGCCGGAAGAGCTGCACTGGTCGAAGTGGAAGGCCTACACCACCTGGCTGTCCGGCTTCGCGCTGATCAGCCTGCTCTACTTCACCGCGCCCGCGCTGTATCTGGTCGATCCGTCGATTGCCGAGTTGTCGCCGACGCAGGCCGTCACCTACGCCATCGGCTTCCTGATCGCCGCCTGGCTGGTCTACGACATCCTGTGCAAGCTAGTTGGACAGCGCGACCGCCTGCTGGGCGTGCTGGTCGCGCTTCTGGTGCTGGGCCTGAGCTATATCGCTACGCACCTGTTTGCCGGCCGCGCCGCCTTCGTGCTGGTCGGCGCCGCGATGGGCGGCATCATGTCGGCCAACGTATTCTTCGTGATCATCCCCGGCCAGAAACGCATGGTCGCGGCACTGTCGCGTGGTGACGCACCCAACCCACTGGACGGCCTGCGCGGCAAGCAGCGCTCGGTGCATAACACCTACTTCACGCTGCCGGTGGTGTTCGCGATGCTGAGCAACCACTTCGCCGCCGCTTTCGCGCACCCGCAGAGCTGGCTGGTGTTGGCGCTGTTCATGGCTGCCGGAGCGCTGATCCGCCAGTTCTTCGTGCTCTGGCACAGCGGCGGTCGCGCCTGGGGCCTGCTGGTTGCTGGTGGCGCGTTGCTGATCGTCGCCTTTGCCTGGCTGGCGCCCGCACCGCGCAAGCCGGTTGTCACCGCAACGCCGACGACGTCCCATGTCCCGGATGCAAGTATCCGGAACGACACTCCGACTGGCTCACCAGCACCCGCGACCACCGAAGCCGTCCACGCCATCCTCCAGCAGCGCTGCACCGCCTGCCACTCGGCGCATCCGAAGCTGATGGCGACCGCACCCAAGGGCGCCATGTTCGACAACATCGCAGAAGTCGAACGCAACGCCGCCCTGATCGAACGTCAGGCAGTCACACTGAAGATCATGCCGCCAGGGAACATCACGCAGATGACAAGTGAAGAGCGCGAGACCATCTCCCGGTGGTTCGAGGCACGATCTGTCGGCGCCATCGACAGCGAAAAACCGACAAACGAACGAACAACGCCTTAGCTAAATCGAACGCAGTCGGTTTCGAGTAATCCGTGCTCGGAGAGTCGCCTTTAGACACCCTCGATCCGACAGCGCACCGAAAGCGAGACTTCCTCGCAATTCACGCCGGTCCCGCCACGATCAACAACCAGGAAATCACTCTCGCGATCCAGCGCGATCAACGGGTGATGCCAACAGCCGCGCCGGTAGTTGACGCCTTGTCCGTTGGCAGCGAGGAAGGCGCGCGGCTGGGACTCGGGTGATTCCGCGACCACGACGATGTATCGCTGCCGCGGGTCCATCGGCACGAAGGCCTGGCTGCCCAGCGGGTGCCGCTCCAGCATGATCACGTCGAATGGCAATGCTCGCGGCTGCGCGCGGAAGATGCTGATCAGTGCGCGGGCATCATCACCAACGACGTCAACCGTCCCCAGCGCATGAAAGCGCACTGCTGTGCCTGCGTTCACCGCGTGGTTGGCTTCGGATTCGCGCGGCGCGATAACGTCACCGAAGGGTGCGAAAGCCTCCGGCGTCAGCAGCTCAACACGAAGCGTCAGGATATCCATCACGAACTCAAGCACTTCAAGCCGGCTTGCCGCGCAGGCGCAGCCGCGAGACACCGCCATCCGGATGGATGTTGAAGCGTACGTGGCTGACGGAGCCCAGCTTCTGGATGGTTTCGCGGAAGAAATGCTGCTGGTGGGCTTCCAGCTTGGATTCCGGCAGCAGCACCGGCCAGAACATCGACTGGGTAACGAGTGAATCACGCGTTCCGCCTTCGACCAGAGCGGCCTGGATCGAACAACTGTCCGGATAGTTTCCCCGGAAGTACGCCGTGTCGACCTCGATCTCCTCAATGCTGCCGGGATGTGCCAGCGCCAGGATGCACCAGTCATGGCCGGGTTCACGACGACGTCGGGTTTCCCAGCCATCGCCCATGTCGAGGCCACGTCCGGGCAGCAGCAGGCTGGCCGCACGACCGAAGTGTTCGTTGTTGGCGGCGACGATGGTGCCGCCGTTGAGTGCCGCGACGAGGTCGATCAGGCCATCGGCCTCCGGCTTCCCATCGAACTCGGGCGACGCGTAGACGCGCAGGCGGGCGAGACCACCATCGGGATACAGGTTGATGCGCAGGTGCGATACAACCGCATCGCCATCCAGCCGAAAATAATGATGCCGGTTGCCATCAAGATCGACCGATGGCAGCAGCGGCAACCAGCCCGTCCCGTCGGTCGGATCACCTTCCGCGAGGGAACAAGCCTCAATGCTGGCCGCCGGCGGAAAGTTTCCGGTGAAGTGGGTGGTATCGAGGTCGACGCCATGAATACGGCCCGGCCGCGCCAGTCGCACAACACACCAGTCGTGGCCCGGCCCGCGCTTTCGCCGCGACTCCCAGCCATCCATCCACTTGCCGTTGGCGTCGTACTTGCCGGGAATGAACTGCGGCGGCTCGGGATTCAGCATGCGCTGGCGGTCGGCGAAGAAGTCGTCGCTGCAATCCAGCGCCACGGCGCCCAGGCGCGCGTCGGCAAGGTTCACGTAGCGGCGCACGAAGTCGGGCGCGTCGGGATCGGTCGGGGCTAGAGCCATGGGTATGTCGTCGTCGTTGATCAGGCGCACAGCATACGGCCAGTGACACCACAACGGCAGCTCAGACCGCGCAATCCTTGAGCCGAAGCGCGGCAATGCGCTCGATCTGGCGCAGAGCCTCGTCGAACTCGACCTCCGGTGCGTTTGCGACGCGCGCTGCCATGTTGGCGATGATGCCGGTACGGTCATGACCGCGCACGGCGAGGATGAAGGGAAAACCAAAACGCTGCTGGTAGGCGTCGTTGAGCTCGGTGATGCGGGCGAATTCCTCGGCGCTGCATTGATCGAGGCCTGCTCCCGATTGCTCGGATGTGGAGGCCTCGGTCAGCTCGCCACGCATCGCCGCCTTGCCTGCCAGCTGCGGGTGTGCGCGGATCAGGGCCAGCTGCTCATCCCGATTCGCTTTTCGCATTGCCGAGCACATCGCGTCATGCAGCGCGCCGACGCTGGCGAAGGGCCGCGCCACCGCCGCACGTTCGGCGACCCACGGCGAGTGCTCGAAAATGTCGGCTAGCCGAGCGGTGAAATCCTCCACCGGCATCGCATTCAACTCGTCAAGCGAAGTCGTCGTACTCATGCCGGATGGCGTTCCTTCCAGTGCCGCGCAATGTCGATGCGCCGCGTGACCCAGACGCGATCGTGTTTCCCGACGTGGTCGAGAAAGCGCTGCAAGGCGATGAAACGACCTGGCCTGCCCAGCAGTCGCGCATGCATGCCAATCGACAGCATTTTCGGACTGTCCTCGCCCTCGGCGTACAGCACATCGAAACTGTCGCGCAGATAGTCGAAGAACTGCGTGGCCGTGTTGAAACCCTGCGGCGTGGCGAAGCGCATGTCGTTGGCGTCCAGCGTGTAGGGCACCACCAGGTGCTTGCGGCGGCTGCCATCGCCCAGCGCGACGTCGGTCCAGAACGGCAGCTCGTCACCATAGTAGTCGGCGTCGTACTCGAAGCCGCCATGCTCGACCACCAGCTGTCGCGTGTTCGGGCTGTCGCGACCGGTGTACCAGCCCAGCGGCGGCGCACCGGTCAGCTCGGTGTGGATACGCACCGCCTCGGCCATGTGCGCGCGCTCGCTCTCGATGTCCATGTCCTGGTAGTGGATCCAACGCAGACCATGCGAGGCGATCTCGTGCTCTGCCTCAAGGCAGGCGGCCACCAGTTCCGGGTTCCGCTGCATAGCCATCGCCACGCCGAACACGGTCAGCGGCAGGCCACGCCGCTCGAACTCGCGCAGGATGCGCCAGGCGCCAACCCGCGAGCCGTATTCGTAGATCGACTCCATGCTCATGTGCCGCGCCGGGAAACTCGCCGCGCCGACGATCTCCGACAGGAACTGCTCACTGCCGGCATCGCCATGCAGCACACAGTTCTCGCCGCCCTCCTCCAGATTCAGCACGAACTGCACGGCGACGCGCGCGCCGCCCGGCCAGTCGGCATGCGGCGGATTGCGACCGTAGCCACGGAGGTCGCGTGGATAGTGATTAACAGTCTGCATATCCCTCAGGGCATATGGTGAAGAGTCAGAGCCAGTGTTTCGTTACGGCAGCGCTTTGGCAAGACGAATCCCCCCTCGTCCCACAGGACGGACTGCTACCCTCCTGCCATCTTGCAGGTTACTGACCACCCTCGCCCCACCGCACGCGGTGGAAACCGCGTTCGATCACCCAGCAGCGGCGAGGTAGCAAAGCGACTGAATCACTAGACCAGCTCCACCCTCATCGCGCTCGCGGCGGTCGTTGCCTTCGCGCGTGCCTCGTTGGTATCCGCGCCACGCGCCAGGGTGACGGCGACGCGGCGTGAACCCTGCACCACCGGCTTGCCGAACAGGCGCAGTGCGGTATCGGGTTCGACCAGCGCGGCATCAACGTCCTTGAACTGCGGCACGCCGTGGCCTTCGGCGACGATGGCGCAGGAAGCCGACGGGCCAAGCTGGCGGATGACCGGAATTGGCAGGCCGAGAATCGCGCGGGCATGCAGGGCGAATTGCGGCAGTTCCTGCGAGATCAGCGTAATCAGGCCGGTATCGTGCGGACGCGGCGAGACTTCGCTGAACCAGACTTCATCGCCCTTCACGAACAACTCGACACCGAAGATGCCGCGACCGCCAAGGTCATCGACGACGGCACGGGCGATCTCCTGCGCGCGCTTGAGTGCCAACTCGCTCATCGGCTGCGGCTGCCAGCTTTCGCGGTAGTCGCCGGCTTCCTGGCGATGGCCAATCGGCTGGCAGAAGCTGATGCCGTCGCGATGACGCAGCGTCAGCAGCGTGATTTCGTAGTCGAAATCGATGAAGCCTTCGACGATGACGCGCCCGGCGCCGGCACGGCCGCCGGTCTGCGCGTAATTCCAGGCCCTTTCGATATCGGCTTCGGTCTTCACCGTGCTCTGACCCTTGCCGGAGCTGGACATCACCGGCTTCACCACACAGGGGACGCCGATCTCGGCAATCGCAGCGCGGTATTCGGCCTCGGTATCGCAGAAGCGATACGGCGAAGTCGGCAGGCCCAGCGTTTCGGCGGCGAGGCGACGGATGCCTTCGCGATCCATGGTCAGGCGCGCTGCGCGGGCCGTGGGGATCACGTTGAGGCCCTCGGCTTCCAGCTCGACCAGCGTCGGCGTGTGGATGGCCTCGATTTCCGGCACGACCAGATCAGGCTTTTCCTCGGCAATCAGCGCGCGAAGGGCCTGCGGGTCCAGCATGTCCAGCACGTGGCTGCGATGCGCCACCTGCATCGCCGGGGCGTTGGCGTAGCGATCGGCGGCAATGACTTCCACGCCAAACCGCTGCAGCTCGATCACCACTTCCTTGCCCAGTTCGCCGGAACCCAGCAGCAGGACGCGGGTCGAATTCGGGGTCAGGGGCGTTGCGATGTTCATGATGGTGGCCTTCTCGGTGGCAAACGGCGGGCAGGATGGGGCGAAAGGCCGGCATTGTAGCGGGCACCCCGCCTCATCCGAAGGTCGACGCTGACGCCGCCGTCGGCATCTGTCATCCTGCCCCGTTCCCAGCTTCTGGCCACTTCAAGCGTCCCAACGAACCATGATTCGACTGCTGCGCCCTGCCCTCGTCGCCTTCCTGTTATTCGCTTCGGCCGCAATCGCCCGGGAGGCGCCATCGTCGGCAACGGGCGTCGACGAGACCTTTTTCCGCGTCGAACTGGACAGCCAGCGCGTCGGCACACTGCATTCTCAGCGGGTGGAAGGCGATGACCGGGTGATGACGCGCGAGCGCATGAGCATGACCCTTGGGCGCAACGGCACCCGCCTCACCATCAGCAGCGACCAGCGGCAGGAAGAAACGCTCGATGGCCAGCCGCTCAGCTTCGCCTCGCGTACCGACGCGGCAGGATCCATCAGCGAGTGGGAAGGCAGCATCGGCAAGGACGGCTCGCTTCAGGTGAACGTCAGCCGCGGGCAGGCACCTCGACAGGAATCGATGCCGTGGCCGTCCGGAGCGCTGCTGAGCGAAGGCCTGCGGCTGGCGCAGGCCAGGCACGGCTTTGCCGCTGGAACGACCTACCAGCTGAAAGCCTTCGACATGGACGGGCTGCAGCCCTACAGCATCGATGTTGTGGTGCGCAAAGCCGTCGAGCTCGACATCAACGGCCACCGCGAAAAACTGATCCCGGTGGAACAGACGCTGCACTTCCCGCGCGGCACCACCAGCAGCACCAGCTGGGTGCGCAGGGACGGCACGCTGCGGCGCTCGCTGCTGCCGATCATGGGCCTGGAACTGACCATGACCGCCTGCGACCGCGCCTGTGATCAGGACGCGCTCGAAGAGACCGATGTACTGGCCGCCACGCTGACCCGCGCACCACGACCCCTGACCCTGCCCGAGCGCCACCAACCGCTGGAACTATTGCTGGAGGCGAAAGGCGCGGCGACGGATGCGCTGGGCACGCTGGGCGAAGTTCCCGGCCAGCAGATCCGCCCGGACGGCGACAGTGGCCGCTATCGGCTCCGCATCGACCCTACCGGCGACACCGGAACGGCGCCCGGACCAGACGACCTGCGCGCCACCCGCTGGCTGCAGAGCGACGACCCGGCCATCCAGCGCTTCGCGCGGGAGAGCAGCGCGGGCAAGCAGAATGCCGCCGGCATCATGCTGGCGCTGGAGCGCGCCGTCCGCGTCCATATCAGCAACAAGTCGCTGCGGGTTGGTTACGCATCGGCATCGGAAACCCTGCACAGCCGCGAAGGTGACTGTACGGAGCACGCCCTGCTGCTTGCCGCGCTGGCTCGCGCCAGCGGTATCCCGGCGCGGGTGGCCACCGGACTGGTCTATACCGACCGCTATGCCGGGCAGCGCGACGTATTCATTCCGCATGCCTGGGTGCAGGCCTGGGTCGATGGTCGCTGGCGCGGCTACGACGCCGCGCTCAATGGCATCGACAGCGGCCACCTCGCCATCGGTGTCGGCGACGGCGACCCGTACCGCTACTATCAGGGGATGTCAGTGCTGGGGAACCTCACCATTCTTGAAGCCGGAGCACCGCGATGAGGCGGCTCATCGTCACGCTGATGCTGGCTGGCACTGCGATTTCCATCGCCAGCGCGGCGCCGGAGAAACCAGAACATGGCGACGCCAGACCGTTCGACCGCGAACTGATGGAGCTGCGCGGCACGCTGGAGTCGGCCGAACTGGTGGCGCTGATTACTGATCCGGATCTGGCCGAGATCAGCGGCATCGCCGCCTCGCGTCGACACCCCGGCCTGTTCTGGGTGCACAACGACAGTGGCGACAGCGCCCACCTGTTCGCCATCGACCAGCATGGCCAGCGCCAGGCTGAGCTGACCTTGCAAGGCATCCGCAACACCGACTGGGAGGACATCGCCTCGTTCCAGTACAAGGGCCAGAACTACCTGATGGTGGCGGACACCGGCGACAACGGCGGAGTCCGCCATGAACTGTCGCTGCAGGCCATCGTCGAGCCGACGGCACTGGGCGACACACAATCGCCGGTGGCGTGGACGATACGCTTCCGTTGGCCGGACGGCCCGCGCGACTGCGAGGCCATGACCGTCGATGCCGAGGAAGGCTACGTCTACCTGGTCAGCAAGAAGCGCATTCCGGCCGAGCTGTGGCGGGTGCCGCTCGCGCCCTCGGAGAGTGTCCGCATCGCCGAGGAAGTCACCACGCTGGGCGGCATTGCCCAACCCTCGCCGCTGGATCTGCAGCTCAACCCGGTCTACGGCCGCTACCGCTCGCAGATCACCGGTGCCGACCTCAGTCCGGACCGGAGCCGCCTGGTGGTGCTCAACTATCGCGGCGTCTACGTCTACCAACGCAATGCCGACGGAAGCTGGCCGAAGGGGCCGGTTCCACCGCTGCAATCGCTGGAACTGCCGTGGGTGCCACAGGCCGAAGCGATTGGGTTCGATCCCGATGGCCACTCGGTGTGGGTCAGCTCCGAACGCCTGCCAGCCCCGCTGCTCCGCCTGCCGCTCGACCCGCACTGAGCAGCCCAGCAGCGTTCTGGCCACCGCCATCGCGGCGGTGACCATTCAAGACTCCTCCGACCTGCGCCACGGATGTCACATCGATATCGGTGCGGCGTCGTTGTGTGCATCGCAAGGCCCATGGTCGAAGTCTCATAGCCATCATTTGCAATTTGATATCTTTTTGATATCATTTTTTCACCGAGATCATTGCACGGCCGTTGCCGCCGCAAGGTCGCCAGACACGACGTTTCGTGGAGAACTGTCATGAGAGAGCAACCGATTTCCTCGCTGCCGGGCATCCCGGTCCTGCTGTTCATCATCCTCGCCCTGCTGGGCGCGGGCGCCCTGTTCATTGGCGGCGTCAGCACCGCCAATCCGCTGCTGATCATTGGCGCTGTGGTCACCGGTCTGGTGCTGCTGGTCTGCTTGGGTGGTTTCTACATGGTCGAACCCAACCAGACTGCCGTGCTCAGTCTGTTCGGCAAATATGTGGGCACCGTCAACGAACCGGGCCTGCGTTGGAACAACCCGTTCTACTCGGCGAAGAAGGTCAGTCTGCGAGTGCGCAATTTCGAGAGCGGTCGGCTCAAGGTCAACGAGCTTGAAGGCAGCCCGATCGAGATCGCCGCCGTCATCGTCTGGGAAGTGGTGGACAGCGCCGAGGCCGTCTACAACGTCGACGACTACGAGAGCTTCGTGCACATCCAATCGGAGTCCGCCCTGCGCGCGATGGCCACCAGCTACCCGTATGACCAGCATGAGGACGGCCAGATTTCACTGCGTAGCCATCCCAACGAAATCAGCCAGCACTTGAAGGAGCAGCTGGACGAGCGCCTGACCACCGCCGGCGTCAATGTCATCGACGCGCGCATCAGCCACCTCGCCTACTCGCCGGAGATCGCCCAGGCGATGCTGCAGCGCCAACAGGCCAACGCCGTGGTCGCCGCACGTACCCGCATCGTCTATGGCGCGGTGAGTATGGTTGAGATGGCGCTGGAAGAGCTCAAGAAGGCCGGCGTGGTCGAGCTGGATGAGGAGCGCAAGGCCAACATGGTCAGCAACCTGCTGGTGGTGCTGTGCTCGGATCGCGCCACCCAGCCGGTGGTGAACACGGGCTCGCTGTACTGAGGCCGGCAGCGACGGCGGTTCAGACCGCCGTCGCACCGCCAAATCCATGAGCAAGAAGAAAGCCTATCCCCTGCGCATCAGCGAGCACGTGCTCGACGCCGTGCAGCGCTGGGCCGACGACGAGCTGCGCAGCGTCAACGCACAGATCGAATACGTGCTGCGCGATGCCTTGCTCAAGGCGGGTCGCCTGAAGCACGAGCAGGATCCATCAGAAGGAGAATCCGATGGCCAGTGATCACTGGAGTTACCAGGTGGTCGAGATCAAGCCCGGTTTCTGGGGCAGCCACAAGAACGACCACATCCAGGAGCGCCTGAACCAGTTGGGCATGCAGGGCTGGGAGCTGGTCAATGCCGTGCAGGCGAACCCCCTGCACCCGATCCGCCTGTTCCTGAAGAAGGACATGTCATGAGCCGCTCACGATGGAAGCGACGCGTTGCCGCAGCGGTGCTGTCACTGACCGCCTTCGGCGCAGCGGCGCAGGCACTGCCGCAGACCGTTTCCCCGCAGGAAACGGCCACCAGCCTGCTCGACCATCTCGACGCCGGCGACTATGACAGGGCCGAAAGCCAGTTCACCGCGCAGATGGCCAGCGCAGTTCCAGCCGATCGCCTGCAGTCGGTGTGGGAGTCATTGCCCGCACAAGCCGGCACGGCAACCGGCCGGGGGCAGCCAAGCAGCGTCGATGCCAACGGCGCCACGCTGGTAAGCATTCCGCTGCACTACGAACATGCCGAGCTGGTGGCGAAAGTCGCCGTCGACGCCGATGGGCGCATCGCCGGCTTCCTGATCCAGCCCGCACCGCCGCCCAGCGCGGCACCGCCGGCGACGGATGCGCCATTCACTGAAGCAGATGCAACCGTTGGCGAAGGCGAAGGCGCCCTGCCCGCCACGCTGGCCATGCCCCGCAACGCCAGCGCGGAACAACCGGTCCCCGCGGTAGTGCTGGTGCATGGTTCCGGCGCGCAGGACCGCGACGAGACCATCGGTCCGAATCGGGTCTTCCTAGACATCGCTCGCGGCCTCGCCGCCAAGGGCATCGCCGTCCTGCGCTACGAGAAGCGCAGCAAGGTGCGACCACAGGATTTCGCCGCCAACTTCGACATTGACGACGAAACCACCGATGACGCGGTGGCGGCGGTTTCCATACTCGCCGCGACACCCGGCGTCGATCCGAAGCAGATCTATGTGCTTGGCCACAGCCAGGGCGGCATGATGGCGCCACGCATCCTCGCGCAGGCGCCCGAAGCCGCCGGCGCCATCCTGTTCGCCGCGCCGGCGCGATCCCTGCTGGACATCCTGATCGAACAAAACCAGCGGCTGGCCGCCATGGATGGCGAGACATCCGATGGCGAAAAGGCGGCGATCGCGGTGCTGGAACAACAGGTTGCCGCGGTCCGCAAGGGTGGCGACGTGCCACTGGAGCAGACACCGATGCGCCAGCCGGCCAGCTACTGGCACAGCGTCGACCGTGTCGACCCGATTGCCGAAGCGAAGAAGGTGGATCGGCCCATGCTGATGCTGCAGGGAGGCCGCGACATCCAGGTGGTCGATGCGGACTGGCAGCTCTGGCGCAAGGCATACGAGAAAGACCCGCGCTTCACCTTCAAGCACTATGCGGCACTGAACCACCTCGGCATCGCCGGCGAAGGCCCGGGTACGCTGACCGAATACCAGACGCCCGGCCACGTCGATCAGCAGCTGATCGATGACATCGCCGACTGGATTCATCGCAAGCCCGAAGGGTAACGCGAAGGCGTGATGCGCACGTTGCGACGACGTCCCAATTGGCTCCCGCCTCAGGTGATAACCCGCCCCGGGATGTCCGGAAACATGCGCAACCAGCTATCCAAAGTGCAGCCACCCAGAGCAGATGACCGATGAAGCAGGAATTTGCCGTCCCGCCTGTTGGAAAGCCCGCGATGATCATCGCCCTCGGACTCGGGTTGTTGATCCCGTTGGGCATGCTGCTCGCCCTGTTCACCGGCCATGCCAGCAAGCCACCGCTGCAGGTCGTGTTCATGGCCTTGCTGATCATGGTGACTGTGCTGGCGATCTTTGTCGGCGTATTCCGCAACCTGCGCGTCCGCATCGATGGCCGAACATTGCTGGTACAGGGCGGCCTGTTCCGTCGGCGCGTGGACATTTCCGACCTGGATCTCGACAGCGCACGCGTCCTCGATCTCAATGAACACCGCGAACGCCGTCCACTGTGGCGGATGTTCGGCGCCGGCCTCCCCGGCTATCGCGTCGGCGACTACTACACCCGCGACAAGCGCCGCGCCTTCTGCCTGATCACCAATTTCTCCCGAGTCCTGCGAATCGAACGACGTAACGGCCATCTGCTGATGATCAGTGCGGAACGTCCGAACGATTTGCTGAAGGCGCTGCAGACCGCAGCCTCAGCGCAACCCTCCTGACGCAGCCTGCGAGCCGCTGATACGCTAGCGGGCATGTCCCGACGGATTCTGCCAACCGCTTGGCGCCTGCTCAATGCTGAGCGCCTGGAAGCGATTCCCGCCGCATTGGCTCGTGCACGAGCCAATGCCGACGCACGCGCGCTGGCGCGGGCCGACTGGCTGATCCGGCGCAAGGGCGTCGGCCGCTTCCTTGCCGTGCGCCGCGATAATCGCCTGATTCCGCTGTTTCGCAACTCGATTCCGACCGTCCTCGAGGTCGACCTGACCGAACTGGCGGCCAGCGCCGCCAACCCCGGTGCGCTGCGCCCCCTGGGCAACCTGACCAAGCATCTCGACGAACTCGGCCTGGATGCCGACAGCTATGCGGAAAGCAGCTATCTGCCGCTGGTCGCCGAGCCGTGCACGTTGGCCTTTGCCGGGTTCGACCGCTATCGCCGCCCACTTTGGCTGACCGACTCTGCCAGCGCAGCCTGGAAGAACATGCGAAAGGCCGCACGCGAAGCGGGTATCGAACTGGATGCCATTTCCGGCTACCGCAGCCACGCCTACCAGTTGGGCATCTTCCGCCGCAAACGCATACGTGGCCTTTCCGTCGAGGAAATCCTCGCCGTCAACGCCGCCCCCGGCTTCTCGGAGCATCACAGCGGCAACGCGCTGGACATCGGCACGCCAGGCGAGCCACCCGCCGAGGAAAGCTTCGAGAACACCGCCGCCTTTGCCTGGCTGTGCGAGAACGCGGCAAGTTTCAACTTCCACCTCAGCTACCCGCGCGACAATCCGCACGGCATCGTCTACGAGCCTTGGCACTGGTGCTGGTCATGACGGCTGCGCGGCGTATCATCGGATTGACGGCGGCGATTGCGACCATCGCAACGTTCGCATTGCTCGCACCGATCTGGCTCCATGTCTGGTCAAAGCGCCCCGAACCCGTTTATCCGGTAGTGGCTTCAGGCGATGAGCTTGTGGAAATTGTTCGGGCCGTGCTCGCCCAAAGCGAATTTGGCGATCCGCCACCGCCACCCATTCCACCGTTCTTTACTTCAGGGCGCGATCCGGAGTACATCAAGTACGCGGATCGTCCCGTCGTATTGCTGAACCGAACGATTCGGCAGAGAGACTCCGAATCGGATGATGGCTGGGATTTCAGCTATCTGCTCAGCCGACTCTACAAGCATCGCCTGCCACTTCAATGGCGTCGTGAGTTCATCGCCGGCAACAGGCAATCGGTCACCCTGACAATCACGCCGACAACCTCGATCATCGTGATCAATGCAGATGAACTGAAGGATATTTCCAGACTCCCGGGCAAGTGGCACGAAAATTTCTACCGCCGCTATCCGGGCACAGCAGGCTGGGTTCAGTTCAGCAACGCAGTGCTGAGTCCGTCGGGAGATCGCGCTCTGATCCATGTATTCAACGGCATCGGCGGAATACATCCTCTCGTCCGCTTCGTTGTACTGAAGCGGCAAGGCGAACATTGGGCCGTCGAACACGAATACCCTTGGCAGGACGCATAATCACGCCAAATGCAGATGCCCCGATCAATCACAACGGCATTCGCCCCGTCCGCCAGTCGTCAAAAAGGTTTCCTGGCTATTCTGCGAACGTGGTGATCTACGAGCCGTAGCGCAAATACAGGCGAACAAAGGATCTGATTCTTGAGCGACTTTTTGGGCGAGCTGCTCAGTGGAATTCTCGGCGAGGCGGTGATGTCACGTCTCGGCGACTCGCGGCGTGTGAAAACCCTGGTCCGGATGTTCTTCGGTCTGCTCGGCGCCGGCCTCGGCATTGCCGGTGCGATTCACTTCGGCCTGCGCAGTCCCGGTGCCAATCTGCCCATGCACCTCAGCATGATCGCGCTGTTCCTCGCACTGGCCAGCCTGTGCCTGTTCAATGTCTCCCTGCTCCGCAGCTGGCGCTGGCCTGGGCGTTTGTTTGTTGCAAGCTTCGTCGCGCTGTTCGCGACCCGCATTCTGTTTGGCGCACCCTAGCTTGCTGCCAACCGACGCTGCGACATCCAACCATCCGCCGACTGCCCCCAGCGATTGCTTGGCTCCTCGGTAAAGGGCGGAGGCATCTGCTGTGGGCCGATCAGCTTTGAGCCAAGGCGCTGGGCCAGTTTGATCGAAGGCTCGTTGTCGGGATGGATGCTGTGGATTATGTCGGTCCAGCCGAGCACATCGACGGCGTAGTCCATGCCGGCACGGGCCGCCTCGAAGGCATAGCCCTTGCCCCAGGCATCCGGATGCAGACCCCAGCCCACTTCGGTACCCGGCCAGCCCAGCGGCGACCACGGGCCGCAGCGCCCCAGCCATTTGCCGCTACCCTTCTCCAGCATCGAGAACATGCCGACACCGATGCTGGCCCAGGAACCGATCATGGTCATCATGCCGCGCCAGACCATCTCCTTCGGCTGCACACCGCCGAGGAAGCGGGTGGCGACCGGATCCGCCATCATGTCCGCCCAGCGATCGAGATCATCCAGTGTTGGCGGACGCAGGATGAGACGTTCGGTTTCGATGCGGAGATCCTGGAAAGACATGGCGTGATGGTTACTCCTGTGATCGCGGTGTCGGCTTCTTCGCACCCGCGTCGAAATCAGCGATGCGCCAGAGATAAATGCTGGCGTAGGTACGATACGGCCCCCAGCGCTCGCCGCGTTCGAGCAGCGCCTTCGGCGCGGGCATGGCATCCGCTTCATCCACGCGCTGCGCACCCTTGCGGATGCCAAGATCGTCGATAGGCAGCACGTCGGGACGACCAAGGCGGAACATCAACATCATCTCCACCGTCCAGCGACCGATGCCGCGCACAGCGGTGAGTGCGTCGATGATATCGTCCTCGTGCATCACGCTCATGCGACGCAGATCGGGGATATCGCCGCGTTCGGCATGCGCGCAGAGGTCACGCAGCGCCTTGAGCTTGTTGCCGGAAACGCCGCAGGCGCGAATGCCGTCGTCGTCAACACGAGACAACGTCTCGGCATGCAGCAGTGTCGAATCAATCGCCGTTTCGACACGGCCCACGATGGTGGCAGCCGCCTTGCCGCTCAGCTGCTGATAGAGGATCGCACGAGCCAGCGCATCCACTACATCGAAACGCTTGCGCCAGCGTGGGTCCGCACTGATCGGGCCAATTCGACGCATCCACTGTCCCAGCGCCGGATCGGCGCGACGCAGGTGGCGTCGCGCGGCATCGACATCAAATCCGCGGCGATAACGGGGCATGCGGGGGCATTCGCAAAAGCAGACGCCGCAGACTGCGTGAGCAGTGCTGCGGCGTCAAGGACGTCGATTGCGCAATGGGCATATCGCCCATCGTGCAATGACGTATTACTGCGGTGCGAAGTCGATGCGGCCAACCTCGTTCGACGCCGATTCCACCGGATCGATTACCAGCGGCTTGTAGGCATTGACCAGCCAGCGCGGCAACTGGCTGATGTAGCTTGCGTCACCGATGTTGCCGTTCTGACCGCCCGGCAGGATTTGCAGCAGCGTTGGCGTGTCGGTCATTTCACCGATGAAACGACGCACCGGACCGCTGCCGAACATGAACTCGTTGTCGCTGTCGGCACGCACGCCGTGGCTGGCGGCATCGACGGTCTGGTAGCCACCGGAGCGCGGCAGACCCGGCAGGCCTTCGGCGAGGTCGGTGAGCGGATAACCCTGCGCACCCGGGATGCTCAATGCCCTGCCCAGCGGGTGGTCGAAAACGATGCGGTGCAGGCGGCCCCAGCGGTAGTCGCTGATGTCGGTGGAATGCCCGAAGGCCACGGCGAAGTTGTCACCGGCCAGCATGTCCAGCGTCTGCGACAGGCTGTTCAGCAGGATGCAGTCACGGCGCATCGTCGGAGCGGCACTCGCAGCCACGTCAGCAGGCAGGCCGGCAGCAAAGAAGTCGAGGCCAGACGCGCCATGACCCTGCTGCGCCGGGAATACGTCAAGCATGTTCTTGAATGCATTCCAGGCGTCGCGCGAACCCGGCGTGTAGCCGCCCAATCCGACCTGGCCGAGCGTGGCGTCCACGGTGTCGCGAACCACCTGCCCGCGCCAGACGGCAAACAGCGTCGCGGCCACAGAAGCATTGATCTCCGCCTGCGAAGGCGGCGTGCCGGCGGGCAGGCCCGGATCCCAGCCTTCGACAATACCGGTGGGCGTGGAGTAATCCCAGTTGCGCAGGTAGTCGATGGCTTCAGCGACACGGCTGTCCGATGCCGCGGCACAAGCCGGCGCACTGTCGTAGGCGGCGAGCAGATGCGGCGTGACCAGTTCGGCGTCCATCAGCTGGTTGTTGGCCTGCAACGCCATCATGTCGTTGACGGTGATATTGCCGCGATCAATCAGCGACTGGATTTCGCGATCAATGCGGCCCATGCGATAGGCCGAATAACCCGGCGCCAGGTAGTACAGGCCGCCGCCCGGACGCAGCTGGTTCATCGGATTGTTGTCCAGCGTGGTGCCGATGGGATCGTTGTTGGCGTTGGCGATGTAGCCCGAGGCCGGGTTGACCACCTGCGGCATTTCCTCCGGCGAAAGGATCTCGAAGCGCGAATGCTGGCCCTCGTAGTGGTGCTCGGCCGGCAGCCACTCGTTGCCGCCGGTGCCTTCGCGAATGATGAACGGCGGCGCGCCGTTGACCTGCATCTGCTGCAGGTCCTCGCGGATCGGCGCCTCGGCACTGACGAAGTAGGCGATGTTGCCTTCCTTGTCGACGTAGCCGAAGTTCTGCGAGCCGACGTCAAAATCCAGCACCGCAGACTTGAACTCATCGAGGTTGGTCGCGCGATTGATGCGTCGGAAGGCATCCAGCTCGTGGCTGGCGCTCCAGCCGGTGTAGGCCACGGAAATGCCGGTGTCACCGTCGATGTCGAGCACCGGGCCATTGTTGCGACGCGGGATCAGGATGGTGATGCCGCCATTGAGGTAGCCGATGTCGTTGTCACGCGAGACGCTGTCCATCACGCCATCGCCAGTGTCGTTCACGTAGTAGCTCTGGAACACCCAGAGCACTGGTTCGGCTTCGCCGTCGTGGATGGTGTGCGTGGGCAGGCCATAGCTGTTCAGCACGAACTGCTCGAAGTAGGCGTCAGTGACGTCCAGCGAGTTGGTGGTCAGGCCCCAGCAGAAATCCATGGTGCAGCCGAGCAGCGGCACCGGCGTACCCGGGGCAATGGCGCCCACCGAATTCAGCGGCTGTGCGTAGGCCGGATCGTTCGAGATCACGTGGCCTTCCTGGAACAGCACGGGTGTGTCGAGACTCAAATGCGGATCGTTCGACAGAATCGGGCGACCCGAAGCGGTGTGCTCACCGGAAACCATCCACCAGTTGCTGCCTGCGCGGTTCTCGCGACGCTTCAAATGCGGAGCGATGACCTTGTTGTCGGCAATCTTGTCGCGATAGGTCTCGGCCAGCGACAGCCTGCGCTCGGACAGCATCGGCATGCTGTCATAGAACGACTTGTTGTCCCCTGCCGACTTCGCATCGCCGGCTGCCGCCGAAGGAGCACCCGGCTGGAAATCGGGAATCGAAATGCGGTCGTCCGGCGGCGCGACGCGGAACAGGTCGACGAAGAACAGGTAGGTGCCATTGAAGCCGGCCGCCGCACCCGCCTGCTGGAAGGCGCCCAGCTTGATCGTGTAGTCGATGTCGAGGTCGAAGCTCAGCTGGAAAGCGAGCAGCTTGCCGATGGCCATCGAATCCACCGGCGTCCATGGATCGGCCGAACTCAGTTCCAGTGCGCCATACTCGATCGGCAACGGATTCTGTGCCAGCCAGGTGTTGACGCCGTCGGCGTAGGCCTTGAGCTGTCCACGCAGCTCGTCGGAGGCATCGACCCAGCTTTCCCAGGCTGCACGGCGCAGGCCCAAGGTACGCAGCTCGATGTCCTGGCTCAGGCCCGGCGAACCCACCAGCTCGGCGACAGTTCCACTGGCGGTGCGCCGCAGCAGGTCCATCTGGAAGAAGCGATCACGGGCATGGGCGTAGCCCATCAACCAGGCCGCATCCTCGTCGGTATTGGCGATGACGGTGGGAACACCCTCGGCGTCGTAGGAAATGCTGCCAGCGGCATGCAGGCCGGGACCCGGTACGTCCACGGCAGCGGCGGTGGATGACAGGCCAAGGGCCACGGCAAAAGCGAGAACCGAGCGCGTCAGGCGACGCGCGTACAAAGTATTCATGCTGACTCCCCTCCCAGAAAGTCCCCCGATTATGCGTACCGGAGCGTATGGGGGAAAGGGGCCGAAAGTACGGGTTGCCTATTTGGCGGAGCGCACGGGGAGCAGGAATACGATGGCCGCGGCGACCCAGCAGAGGATCGTCAGGCCACCGCCAAAGGGCGCCAGCGCCGTGCTCGCGTCAAAGGCAACTGCGAACAACAGCGATCCGGCGAACAGCAGCAGGCCAGCAGCAAGCAAGGCGGCGATCCAACCGAGCGTGCGCCGTTTGGAAGGCCATGCATGGCGCGCCAGGGCGAGCCCAAACAGCCCCAGCCCGTGTACCAGCAACATCTGCGAGGCGCTGCCGAGACGCGTGGCGTCCAGCGCATCCTGGAAGTGTGCGGAAGCGGCCGCGGCAGCCGTACCAATGCCCAGCGCCAGCGCGCCAGCAGCGGCGATCAGGCGGTCCGAGCGCGTCATGCCGTCAGCTGCCGGCCGGTTTCAGGTAGGCGTCAAGGCGCTTGCGCAAGTTGCTGGCCTTGAAGGTCGGCAGCTCGAACACGCGACCCTCGAAACGACCGCGCAACCGATCGACTTCCGCCCGCACGGCGGCAATTCGCGCCTCACGATCCTTGTCCGCATCGGTGACGGCCAGCGGCGCTTCCGGTGCCGGCGATGCCTCGGCGTCAGCCGCCGCGGTTCCGTCACTGTCAGAATCCGATACAGCTGCCGCATCGTCCTTGGGCTTCGCATTCGCCTTGGCCAGGGCTGCCTCGTACCCGGCGCGCGCGGATGCCTGTGCGGCGGCGACGCCCTGCGCTGCCTGTTCCTCGTCGAAGTCGACGCTGAAGCTGGCCCAGACGCGTTGCGGCTGCTCGCCTTCGGTCCAGTAGTGCAGACTGACCACGACGCCATCAATGCTGCGGAATTCAGCGCTGCCGACGCCGGCTTCCGGCTGCGACTTGTTCGCGGCGCTCGCCAGTTCATCAAAGCGGAGGTCAGCGAGGAAACCCGCCAGCGCATCGGTGCTGTAGCTGTCGGCCAGTTCGCGGCCCTTGGGCAGGTTCGACAGGCTGAAGCCGGACTTGCCGTCCGTCTCGATTGCCACCTTGTCGGCCCTGGAATCGCCCTCTGCCGGATGCTCGACCGATGCCGACTGCATGCGCGACGCCGGAATGTCGATGAGCTGCCGCTGCAGCCAGCGCGAGGGACGCCTTTCCACCGCGATGTTGCGATCCGCCAGCCAGCTCTGGGCGTCGTCGACAAGGCGGACGTAGGTGCCGGTCCCGCCCTGGCGATTGCTGCCCACGATCACGCCCATCGCCTTGTCGCCGGCGGTGATGTCCACGCGCACGCCGGTCGCTGCGGCATCACTGGCCGGATCGTCCACGCCCAGCTTGGCGTAGTGCGCCGGATTGCTGGTCTTGGCCTCGATGCGGCGTGCCTCGTTGAGCTTGATGAGCAGACCGCGCAGCTCGCCGAAGTCCACCGCATAACCGTCGCGCTCCGGCATCACCCAGCCATCGCCGGATTTCCTGAGCGTGGCAATGCGCTGGCCGCCGGCGCTGATGGCGACTTCGCTCACGTCATTCAACTTCGCCGACAGTTCCGGGATCAACGGCCCCGAGGCCGCCATATCCTCCGACGGCCCGTTGGCCGACGACAGCCAGAACGCGATGCCAACGGCCGCGATGGCCAGTATGGCGAGAATCGACAGTTGGCGACTACCCAGCATGGATCCGTCCTCGTGCGTTTCGTACGTGTCCCGCGTTCAACATCAGGCGGCGCGCTTCTCGCGGCGCTGACGACGCTGGCGTCCGCGCCACCAGGCAAAGCCGATGGCCACCAGGGTCACCAGCAGCGGCACGCCGATGATGTTGATGAACTTGAGCTTGGCGCCCAGCGTTTCGATGTCCGCATCAAGCTGGCGGCGCACCTGCCGCAGCTCCTTGCGCACGCGTAGCTTCTCGCTGCGGAAGCGCTCGATCTCCGCGCGCTGCTCATCGCTGAGAATGGCCTCGCTACCTTCGCCCTTGCTGCTTTCCAGCTCCTGCAGCTTCTGCTCGGTCTGGGTCAACTCGGCCTGCAGCTCCTGCTCCTTGCTGCGGAAACGGTCATCGGCCTGGCGCTTGAGCGTCTCCACGGTGGTGAACGGCCGCGCCGAGGTGGCGCGCGTACGCACGGCGATCAGGTCGCTGCTGCCGATCAGGTTGTCCACGGCGTTGATCACGAAATCGCCATTGTTGGCGAAGGCGTTGTAAATGCGCTGACCGAAGAAGTTCTGCACCTGCACCCACAAACGGTCGTTGAGCATATCGGTGTCGGCGAATAGCACAATGTTCACGTCGCCCTTGCTCTCAGCGAGATGGCCGTCTTCCTTGTGCTCGGGGAATGCCGACTTCACCGGGCCGGTCAACCTCGCGGCCAGCACATAGCGGGTGCCGGTCGGCGTGAAATCGTTGAACAGCGACGACGGATCCGGCAGGAAACGCAGCCGGTCGGATGCCACCGTGCTGGCGTTGTCGCTACTCTGCGCCAGCGACTCCATCTTGGTCGTGGCGCCTTCCGCCAGTTCGAAATAACCACTGGTGGACAGGTTGACCGACTCCAGCTGCGCGCTGATCACGTCATCCTGGTTCATGTTCGGCTGGCGCAAACCAAGCACCGCAAGATGCCGCTCGGGTCGCGCATCCGCGCTGGACTGCGTGTGCAGGGCCAGGTTGGCGTCCAGCACCACGCGTGAAGGGTCGTAGTGCACACCCCAGGCCTTGAACAGCCTGGGCAAATCGGACGCCCGCGACTGCATCATCGCCGTCGACGGATCCGTGTCCGGCGCCACGGCCTCCGCCTCGGCATCCGGATCCACGAACACCATTACGTGGCCACCGCGCAGGACGAACTGATCGACGGCGTACAGCGCATCGTCGGACAGGTTCTTCGGATGCACCAGCACCAGCAGGTCGATGGCGTCATCAATCATGCCGATGCCGGGGTCGACCTTGCGCACGTCGAACAGCTGGCGCAGCTGGTCATCGATCACCCAGCCGTTGCGCACCGAACGCGTCTGCGCATCGAAGCCCGGACCCATGTCCAGCGAAGACAGGATGCCCACAACCGGCCGCTTCTCGGTGGCAAGACTCGACATCAGCTTTGCCACGTCGTATTCGAGGAAGGTTTCCTTGTCCGGCTGGAAGATCGGAATGCTGACCTGGCCATCGGTGGCATTGGTGCCGGCGAGGCCGAAATACAGCGAATCACCACCAGCGCCGACCGGCACCGCGGTCAGGCCATAACCCGCAGCGCGATCCTCGGCTTCCGAGAACGGCAGCGGGTCGATGGTTTCCAGGATCACCTTGCCATGCGACCGCGCCGCGATCTCCTCCAGCAACTCGCGCACGCGCGTGGCGTAGGTGTCGAGACCCGGCACGGCGCGCGCGGTGGTCTGCGAATAGAAGAAATACAGATGGATTGGCTCATCAATGCCGTCGATGATGTGCTTGGTGCCATCGGAAAGCGTGTACAACCGGTTCTGGGTGAGGTCGAGCCGCGCACCGCGCAGCAGCAGGCCGGACAGCAGCACCGCGGCCACGAACAGCACCGCCAGCACGACCAGGTTGGAGCCGGTCAGCAGGCGACGACCCGAGGCGGATTGAGTCTTGTCATTCATCGTTCAGTCCGCCTTCTTGAGATCGATGACCACCGAGCAGGCCAACAGCCAGAAGCCGATGCTCAGCACGAAGAACAGCACGTCGCGCAGGTCCAGGACGCCCTTGGCGATGGCCGCAAAGTGGGTCAGGAAACTGAACTGCGCGACGGCGTCAGCCAGTGCTGCCGGCGCGACCGCACGGAACACGTCCTGCACCATCGGAAAACCGGCGAGCAGCAGCACGAAACAGACCGCGACCGTCAGGATGAAGGCCACCACCTGGTTGCGACTGGCCGCCGACAGGCAGGCGCCAATGGCGAGGAAGCTGCCGGCCATCAGCAGGCTGCCAAGGTAGCTGGCAAAGATCACGCCGTTGTCCGGATCACCCAGGTAGTTGACCGTCAGCCAGATCGGGAAGGTCAGCGCCAGCGCGATGCCGATGAAGGCCCAGGCGGCGAGGAACTTGCCCAGCACCGCCTGCCACATGGTGATCGGCAGGCTCAGCAACAGCTCGATGCTGCCGCTCTTGCGCTCTTCCGACCACAACCGCATTGACACCGCCGGCACCAGGAACAGGTACAGCCACGGATGGAAGTTGAAGAACGGCTGCAGATCCGCCTGCCCGCGCTGGTAGAAGCCACCGAGGTAGAACGTGAAGGCACCCGACAGCACCAGGAAGATGACGATGAAGACGTAAGCCACGGGCGTCGCGAAATAGCTGGCCAGTTCGCGGCGGAACACCGCCAGCACCGGGCTGCCTGACTTGCTGGCGGCGCTCATCGGGCCACCTCCGCATCGGTCAGCAGCGGCTCGCCACTGCGGGTGATGCTGCGGAACACTTCATCCAGCCGTCCCTGCTCCAGCTGCAGCTCGGAGAAACCGATGCCCTGCTCGCGCAGGTACCCGGAAACGCTGTCGAAGATCTGCTTGCCGGCCGACGGAAACGCAGTAAGCCGTCCATCCTGCGCGTCGATTTCAACGGCGGAGACATCCGCCAGTCGCGACAGGCCTTCCTTCGCCGCCACCGCATCCGGCGTGGTCAGCGATACCGCGCCGTGATAACGCGAACGGCGTTCCAGCTCGGCGGGCGTTGCATCGGCCAGCAGGCGGCCCTTGGCAATGATCACCGCGCGGCTGCAGACCGCGTGCACCTCTTCGAGGATATGGGTGGAGATGATGATGGTCTTGTCGGCCGCCATCGACTGGATCAGCTCGCGGACCTCGTGCTTCTGGTTCGGATCGAGGCCGTCGGTGGGCTCGTCCAGGATCAATACTTCGGGGTCGTGCAGGATGGCCTGCGCCAGCCCGACGCGGCGCTTGAAGCCCTTGGACAGCGTCTCGATGGGCTGCTCCAGCACGGTATCGAGATGCAGGCGACCGAGCACATCGGCCAGGCGCCGCTTTCGCAGGTCGCCGGACAAACCCCGCACATCAGCAATGAACTCGAGGAAGCCGAGTGGCGTCATCTCGCCGTAGCTGGGCGCGCCTTCCGGCAGGTAGCCGAGGCACCGCCGGGCGGCGATGGAGTCGCTCACCACGTCGTGGCCGCAGACCGCGGCCCGGCCACTGCTCGGCGCGAGGAACCCCGCGAGCATCTTCATCGTGGTGGATTTGCCCGCACCGTTGGGGCCAAGGAATCCCAGCACCTGGCCGGGCTCGACTCGGAAGCTGACGTCGTTCACCGCCATCAGCCCGCCGTACTGCTTACACAGTCGCTGCGCTTCGATCATGCCGCTCCGCTCTCGTCGATTCGGAACAGGAATCCGGAAAAACCCGGAATCCGGAAAAAAGAATGCCGTGCCGGCTACAGGGCAACCGGCCGCGACACGCTTTCTCTACCGCGACGCCGGCAAAAAGTTCCCGGACAGGCTTCGTGAAGGAATCGGAATCGGCTGACAGCAACCGGCAGACAACAAAAAAAGCGGCGCCCGAAGGCGCCGCTTTTCGTATTACCTTGTCAGCCGCTTACTGCGCCGGCTGCTGCTCCGGATCGATGATCGGCCAGTAGACCTTGTAGTCACCGAACTCAGGAATCTCATTGGTGACTTCCTGCAGGTAGTCCTCGAACGGATAGCCGTTAGAGGTAAGACCATTGGCCATCGCGTAGGAACGCAGCGACTCGCGGACGATGTTCAGGCGCGCCGGGCTGTCACCCTCGACATTGGCGCGGATGGCACGACCGGCGTAGCTGGCCTGCGGCACGATGTTCTCCGGCAGGTCCAGTTCCGGCAGCGGATCCAGCGGCTTCATTGCATCGTCGCCTGCTGTCTCGGCTTCAGCCATGGCTTCCACTTCGGCTTCCGCCTCGGCTGCTTCGGCGTCTTCCGCCTCGTCAGCGCCGCTATCGGCGGACTTGGCGGCTACCGGCAGCTCGACCGCGAACTTGTACTCGCTGTCGCCGAAGTTGATCGTCACCAGGCGCACCGGACCGGTGATCTCGAGATTGTTCTTCTCGGCCGCGTCGATCAGCGCCTTGCTCGACTCCAGCAGCGCGCCGTAGACCTCCATGATCACGCGCTTCGACTTGGTCTCCAAGTGCAGCACGTTCATCGGCTGCACATTAACTTCGGCAATATCAAGGTAGGAATAGTCGAAGTTCGGCATGGTGGCCAGCACGTCGACAATGTTGTTCAGGCCTGCCTCGATGTCGTCACCGATGTTGCGCGACAGGTACAGACCGGCATAACGGCCGAACAGGTTCCAGCCGTAATCAACGTCGTAACCCATGGTGATGTTGACCACGGCCACGTTGGTCGAGCCCAGATTCTCTTCCAGATCGATCTGGTAGGTCTTGTTGGTGCCGTAGTCGTCGTTGGCGACGTCGATGCGGATCGCCGCATCCTCATCGCTACGGGTGATGGTCCAGGTGCCCTTGCCAACGCGCTTGTCCCAGGAGTTGTAGTGCAGCTGTGCGCCTTCGCCCTTGCGCGGACCTTCGATGCTGTACTGCACGCGCGGGTCATGGGCGCGCATCTGGTTCCAGTCCTTGAACCGCTGGAAGCCATTGAGGAAATCGTAGACCTGGCGGATCGGGTGGTTGGTTTCCACCGTGTGCTCGACATGGCGATGGCTGGGCAGGAAAACGCCCACGATCACGAACAGGGCCACCACCATCAGGAAGGCGATTACAAACTCGATAAAGCGCGTCATTCAGGATTCTCCGCAATCCACTCTTGCAGCGCCTCACTGGCGCCCATGGGAAGGCAGCCTCCGGCGGGGCCGGATCGACTGCGAGGGCGGAAGGATAGCCGGAACGCCGTCCGGCGGCCAGCGATCAGGGGCCGGCACGCACGGAATGTGCGCCCGGTCACCCGTCGGCCCGGAATCAGACCAGCTTCAGCTCGAAGGCTTTCAGCACCGCCCGGGTACGATCGCGCACGCCCAGTTTGCTGAGAATGTTGGACACGTGGTTCTTCACGGTACCCTCCGCCACACCCAGCGAATTGGCGATTTCCTTGTTGGAATAGCCGCCGGCCATCAGGCGCAGGATCTCGGTTTCGCGCTCCGTCAGTGGGTCCGGGCGATCCAGACTGGTGAAGTCGTTCTGCATGCGCTCCAGGCCCGACAGCAGGCGCTGGGTGACCGCGGGCTGCACCAGCGAGCCGCCCTTGGCCACTGTCTCGATGGCGCCAACCAGCTGATCCAGCGACACATCCTTGAGCAGGTAGCCCTTGGCGCCCGCCTTTAGTCCGGCCAGCACCAGCTGATCGTCGTCGAAGGTGGTCAGGATGATGGTCGGCGGGAGCGCGTCCTGCGCGGACAGGTTCTGCAGGGCTTCCAGCCCTGACATCACCGGCATGCGCATGTCCATCAGCACCACGTCCGGCTTGACCTGCGGGATCAGCTCCACGGCCTGCTTGCCGTCGCTGGCCTCGGCCACGATGCGGATGCTGTCGGACAGCTCCAGCAGCGAACGGATGCCCTGCCGCACCAGTGTCTGGTCGTCCACCAGGCAAACCTGAATCATGCTGTTGTCTCCTTGTTGGTTTCGACCGCCCCGCCCGGGGTGCTGGTTGTGGATTCATTCGGGGCCAGCAATGCGTCCGCGGGCTTCGTATCCGCCTTGTTTCCGGCCATGCCGGCGCCGATTTCCCGGGGCGGACTCAGGTCGAGGCCGCGGCCCGGTATCCGCATGCGTACGCAGAAGCCCTGCCCGCGCGCGGTTTCGATGTCGAACTGACCGCCGATCTGCTCCAGCCGCTCGCGCATGCCGTTGAGGCCGTTGCCGGGCCGGAACTGGTCGGCACCACGGCCATCATCGCGCGCCACCAGCAGCAGATCGTCGCCGTCCTCGGTGACGCTGAGCCACAGCGAGCGCGCCTGGGCGTGACGCACGGCGTTGGTGATGGCTTCCTGCGCCAGCCGCAGCAGCAGGTGCGCTCGTTCCGGCTGGTCGACGTGGAACTGCTCGGGGATGTCGAGCTGGACATTCAGCCCCGGCACGCCATCAACCACGCTGCGCAAGGCCTCGGTGAGATCGATGGCATCGTCTTCGCGCAGCTGGCTGACCGCCTCGCGGACGTCGGTCAACAGCAACTTGGCCAGCGACTGCGCCTGCCGGACATGCTCCTGCACGCGGCCCTGCGACATATGGCTGGCGACTTCCAGATTCAGACTGAGCGCGGTCAAGTGATGACCCAGCAGGTCGTGCAGCTCGCGCGAGATGCGCATGCGCTCGTTGATGCGCGAGCTTTCCGCCAGCAGCGCGCGGGTCGCACGGAGCTCGGAATTGAGGCGCCGCTGCTCCTCCCGGGCCTCCGCCTGCCGCCGCGCAACCAGACCGGCGATGAAGGCGAAGCTCGAGTAGCCGATGAAAATCACCGCCTGCAGCGCCGCCTGCCCCCAGTTGAACTCGGGACGCGAGGCGAACACCGGAACCAGCACCACGTTCTGCAGCAGCAGCCAGCCAACGCCGATGCCCAGCGGCAGGAACCACGGCAGCACGCCGGCAATGGCCAGCAGCAGGCCACCAGCCAGGCCGGAGCCGCTGAAATGGCTGACCGCCACCGCGCACATCGTCACCACCAGCAACAGGACGAAATCCGCGGGGCGCGCCTGGCGACGGCCGATGCCACGGGTCAGGAACCAGTAGCAGAGGCCGAAACCGAAGTAGCTGACTCGCCAACCGATCAGGTCACCGGCAGTCAGCCCCTCGTGGAAGGAACCGAGCAGCAGCGGAATGCCCACGCAGGCCCAGCTGAACAGGCCGGCGTAGCGCAGCATCTGGGTATGGTTGAGGCGTGACAGCATGCCGCCATCATAGGCCGGGCACGGTCCGTGGCAACCTGCGGAAGGTCATGCGATGGCCTCGGCCAGCCGTCGCCGCGCGCTAAGATGCCAGCAGCCCCTAATCGACGGAACCGCCATGAACGCCACCGAAATCCGCCACCCCCTCGTCCAGCACAAACTGGCCCGCCTGCGCGACGCCAAGCTCGATAGCGTGCATTTCCGCCAGTTTGCCGGCGAGATCGCCGCCTGCCTCGCCTACGAGGCCATGGCCGACATCCCCACCGAGACGATCACGGTGCACGGCTGGGCCGGCGATCTCGAATGCCAGCACGTCCGCGGCGAAGGCGTCACCCTGGTGCCGATCCTGCGCGCCGGCCTCGGCCTGCTGCCCGGCGTGCAGACCATCCTGCCCTCGGCGCCGGTGAGCGTTGTCGGCTTCAAGCGCAACGAGCAGACGCTGAAGGCGGAAGGCTACTACCAGAACCTCGCACCCGGCGTCGAAGAGCGCCGCGCGCTCATCCTCGATCCGATGCTCGCCACCGGCGGCACCCTGATCGCCACCGTCGAGCTGTTGAAGAACGCCGGCTGCCACGACATCCGCATGATCTGCCTGGTCGCCGCGCCCGAAGGCCTCAAGCGCCTCGCCGACACCTATCCCGACGTCCATGTCTTCGCCGCCGCCATAGACGAGCGCCTCAACGAACATGGCTACATCCTCCCCGGCCTCGGCGATGCCGGCGACCGCATCTTCGGCACGCCGCAGATGTAGAGTCGGGCTGGTCGTCACCAGAACGCTACGGCATCCTCAGCGACACCGTCGAACCGAGTCGTCCCGTGCCTGAGCATTCCGATCTGCAGCCCTTCGCTACTCACGCTGTCGACAACCAGCCGCCCGAGTTGTTGCCGCTGAACCTGTTCGACAGCGATCCGGTGCTGCAGCGGCACCTGGTGGCACAGGGTGGCGATTGGGGCGCGGAACATCTCGCTCGCTACGGCGCGCTGGCTGGGGGCGAGCTGGCCGAGCAGTCGACGCTGGCAAATCGCAACAAGCCCGAGTTGCACACGCACGACCGCTTCGGCCATCGCATCGACGAGGTGCGCTTCCATCCGGCCTATCACCGACTGATGTCGGCGGCGATGGAGCACGAGATCCACGCCTTCGCCTGGAACCGTCGCGATCGTGAAGGCGCACAGGTGGTTCGTGCGGCCTTGGCCTTCCTGCACAACCAGGCCGACGCCGGCACCAGCTGTCCGTTGACCATGACCGCCGCCGCGGTTCCCGCATTGATGGCCGAGCCACGCGTTGCGGAAACCTGGCTGCCGCGCATCACCAGCCGTCACTACGACCCGTCGTTCCAGCCGGCCGCGCACAAGCGCGGCTGCACCATCGGCATGGGCATGACCGAGAAACAGGGCGGTTCTGACGTTCGCGCCAACCGCACGCGGGCGATACGCCAAGGTGACGGCAGCTACCGACTGGTCGGCCACAAATGGTTCTTCTCCGCGCCGATGTGCGATGCCTTCCTGGTGCTGGCGCAGGCTGACGAAGGACTCACCTGCTTCCTGCTGCCGCGCTGGTGTGCGGACGGAAGCCGCAACGCGATCCGCATCCAGCGGCTGAAGGACAAGCTCGGCGACCACAGCAACGCCTCGTCGGAAGTCGAGTTCGAGAATGCGTATGCCGAGCGGGTTGGCGATGAAGGTCGTGGCGTGGCGACCATCCTGCAGATGGTCGCGCTGACGCGGCTGGACTGCATGCTCGGCTCCGCCGGCCTGATGCGCATGGCGCTGGTGCAGGCCATGCATCATGCACGCCATCGCAGCACCTTCGGCAAACGCCTGATCGAACAGCCGCTGATGCGCTCGGTGCTGGCTGATCTGGCCCTGGAATCCGAAGCCGCCACCGCGCTGTTCCTGCGTATTGCCCGCGCCGTCGACGCCGCCGAACGCGACCCGGCCGGACATGTCATGGAATCAGCACTGGCCCGCGTCGGCACTGCCATCGGCAAGTTCTGGGTGTGCAAGCGCACGCCGGCCATGGTCAACGAAGCGCAGGAATGCCTGGGCGGTGCCGGCTACGTGGAGGAATCGATGCTGCCGCGCCTGTTCCGGCAATCGCCACTCAACTCGATCTGGGAAGGCAGCGGCAACGTGCAATGCCTCGACGTGCTGCGTGCGCTGGCCAGGCAACCGGACTGTCGCGATGCCCTGCTTGCCGAAATCGGCGCAGCAAAAGGCGAACACACGGCGCTCGACCAGCTCCACGACAAGCTGGAGCGCGCCCTGAGCGATACCATCGATCAGGCGGCGGCCCGCCATCACGTCGAGCAGATGACGCTGGGCCTGCAGGCCTCGCTGCTGCTCCGTCACGCGGGAGGCGGTGTCGGTGCTGCCTTCTGCGATGCACGACTTGGCCCGGGACGCGGTCTGGTTTTCGGCAGCGCCAATATCGACTGGCCCGCGTCGCTCGTCGACAACGCGCTGTTGGCCTGAGCCATGGACGAATCCGGTGTCGCCAACATTTTCGACAACCTGCCCGAGCAGGCAAAGGACGAAGTCTTCGATGACCTGCTCCGCGCCGAAAGCGTGCGCATCGAGCGCATCGTCTCGCAGGGACACACCTCACCCGAGGAGGGCTGGTACGACCAGGACGAACACGAGTGGGTGATGGTGCTGCGCGGCGGCGGGCGGATTGCCTTCGACGATGGCAGCGAGATCGCGCTCAAACCCGGCGACTACCTGCACATCCCGGCGCATCGGCGCCATCGCGTCAGCTGGACCGACCCGTCGCAGCCCACCGTCTGGCTGGCCGTCTTTCATCGATGACGCAACGACGCTGATCCGTCGATGAACTACCTCGCGCACATCTTCCTCGCGCGCCAGAATGGCGACACGATGCTGGGTGGCATCCTTGGCGATTTCGTCACGCCCGCCGAAGGGCGCGCGTTCCGCTGGGACATCGCCCGCGAGATCGAACTGCATCGTCATATCGACAGCTTCACCGATCAGCATCCGGTGGTACTTGATGCCAAGCGCCGCTTCCGCTCGTACACGCGTCGATTCGCGGGTCCGCTGCTCGACCTGTTCTTCGACTACGCGCTCAGCGCGGACTGGCAACGCTACAGCGACCAACCGCTACGCGACTTCATCGACGCCTTCTACACCGCGGTTAGCGAACGCCATGACATCCTGCCGCCGCGTTTCCGCGTCGTTGCCGGACGGATCATCGAACACGACTGGTTGGCCAACTACGCCCACATCGAAGGCGTGGCGCTGGCAGCCGGCGGCGTGTCGAAGCGACTGTCACGCGGAGGTGAACGCATGCGTGAAGGCATCGACGACCTGCGCACGCATGAACACGCCCTGCTGGCCGACTTCCGCGAGTTCTTCCCCGAACTGCAGACCTTCGCGGAACAGCGTCGACTGCAGCTGGAAGCGCAGCACCGCGGTGACTGAATCGGGCCCGGTTGAATCGGAAGCGTTCGAATCAGGACAGACTCGGCGAATCCGTGAACGCACGCAATGCAGTGCCAAGACGTTGCATGCCGTCGGCGACTTCCTCGTCGCTGATGTTCAGCGGCGGCACGAAACGCAGCACGTCCGGCCCGGCCTGCAGTATCAGCAATCCCGCCCTCGCCGCGTGATCCAGCACTTCGCCCGCGCGACCGGCCAGTTCGGGTTTCAGCACGGCGCCGAGCATCAGGCCACGACCACGAATCCCGACGAACAGATCGAGTTCGGCATTCAATGCTGACAACCCGTCGCGGATCACCTCTGACTGTCGATTGACATTGGCTTCGATTGCCGGCGACGCCAATTTCCGCAACGCCACGCGCGCGACCGCAGCCGCCAGCGGATTGCCGCCGAAGGTCGTCCCGTGCGAGCCGAAACCCAGCACCTCGGCCACCTTCGGCCCGGCGAGCATGGCCCCAATCGGAAAACCTGCGCCCAGCGCCTTCGCCAAAGTCACGATGTCCGGCGTCACCTCATCCTGCCAGTGCGCGAACAACGTACCGGTGCGTCCCATGCCGCACTGGATTTCGTCCAGCACCAGCAGCACATCGTGCTGATCGCAGAGCGCGCGCAGGCCGGAAAGGAAGCCCGGTGCCGCCGGCATCACGCCGCCCTCGCCCTGTACCGGCTCTACCAGCACGGCAGCAATGTCACCGCTCCCGAACTCAGCGGCCACGGCATCCAGATCGTTGAAAGTCGAATAGCGGAAACCGCCGGGCAACGGTTCGAAACCTTCCTGGTATTTCGGCTGGGCGGTCGCGGTGACTGTCGCCAGCGTGCGGCCGTGGAAGCTGCCACGGAACGTAAGGATCACGCGCTTCTCCGGCGGCCGTCCCTTTTGCGTCGCCCAGCGTCGTACCAGCTTGATCGCCGCCTCGTTGGCCTCCGCACCGGAGTTACACAGGAACACGCGCTCGGCAAAGCGCGACGCTGCCACAAGCTCCTCGGCCAGCCGCAGCGGCGGTTCGGTGTAGAACACGTTGCTGGCATGCCAGAGCTTGCCGGCCTGTTCGGTCAGTGCAGCAACCAGATCCGGATCGGCATGACCCAGCGAGCACACCGCGATGCCGGCAGCAAAGTCGACGTAATCGCGCCCCTCGCGATCCCAAAGCCGCGCGCCACGCCCGTGATCCAGCACCACGTCGCGCGGACGGTATACCGGCAGCCAGCGCTGCTGGCCAAGGGCGATCAGATCATCGGAGGACGGTTGCGACATGTCGGGTACACGCGAAGAAGGGGCGCGAGGACTATCCGGCAGAAGTCGTCCCCTGTCCGCGCCCGCAGGTTAGGTAAGTGCAGAACCGCAACGCCGGTCATGCTTTGATCAGCCTGCGGGCGCGCCAGTGGCCAGCCGCATGAAGTATTCGTGGGAGTCCTCGCCTTCGACGAGGAAGCCGAGGCGTTCGTAGAGGCTTCGCGCCGGGTTGGCCTTGAGCACGCTGAGCACGACATCGACGCCGGCCTTCCGGGCGTCGGCAATCACACCTTCCAGCACCTGCCGACCAACGCCCTGCCCCTGGACTGCCGGCGACAACTGAATCTGGATGACCTTCCACTCGCTGTCGCCGTGATCGACCTTGAGCAGACCGACCGGCTTGTCGTTCATCAGCAGCACCTCCGCGCAGTCGAAGCGGTACAGCAGCCGCTCGCGATGCGATGCCTCGGAGGTATCCGCACCGGACGCAAGCAGGTGGTCGTCCATCGTTTCCCGGCGCAGGCCGAGCAGGAACGGGATGTCGGCTTCGGTGGCGGGGCGGCGGGTGAGCTTCACCTTGAAATGCCAAGTCATGTCAAAAGTAGGTTGGGGTGAGGCACGAACCCCAACATCATCGCCAGATCATCGTTCGTGTTGGGGTTCATCCTTCACCTCAACCTACCGCGCTACTGTCGCGTCAGAGCCTGGAGCTGCTCCTGCACGGACGGATCGAGGTTCTGCAGCTTCAGTTCGGTACAGCCTTCCGAATCCAGTAGTCGCCCTGCATCGCCCTGCCAACCTTCCGCACACAGCCGAACCACTCCCAGCCTATCGATAGTGATGGGACGCAGCAGACCTTTCGTCACGCTCAACGTGAGCAGCAGAGTGCCTTCCTCGAGCTCGACACGCACAAAATTCCTGTTGCCGTCCGGATCACGAAGCTGCCTCGGTTCGCTGGAGTGAGTGATTCCTGCTGCACGGTATTTCCGCGCCTCTCGCAAGCCCTGCCTGTACCGTTCGGCGCGCTCCGCAGACAGCGAGTCCCAATCAAGTGCCGAGCCGATGATCTCGTAGCTGAATGATTGACCGGTACCTGACCAGCGGATGATCGAAACAAAATCGTCGCCATGATCCGACAATGGCGTTGATCGGAAGAACCCTCGATGATCCGGTGCCAGGATCAACGCCAAGGATGGACGCCTTACAACTTCGATCACCTCACGGCCACCTGAACGTGCAATTGGAAGCAAAGCTTCAGTGCCATCCCCATTCCGAACACGGGCCAAATCCGACTGTCGAATCATCACCGGCACAAGCCCGGAACGCTTCGCTGCATCGCGGATGGCGACCACGTCCGACCAATCCGTCAGGCGTAGAAGCCACGTGTATTCATGTGGTGGCTTCGGCGGCGTGTGGAACTCGTCGGTAGCATTTGCTGCATCGCCAGCCAGTCCAAACATGCAGGCCCAAGCAAGCCTCGATGTAAGGAGGCCAGCTCTATGCAGGCATAAACGGAGGAACTTCACGCTGCAGTATCCGAACATCTTTCTGCAGAACACGCCAAGACGCTTCTCGCGTGACAAGCCCTAAAAATCACGCGATCACTGCACGGACTGAGGTTCATCGTTCATCAGGTCAGTTGGTGCCGGAATGACGACATACCCAGTTGCGACTTCTCTGGGTCGATTCAGCTGTTTCGGGAGTGGCCACGACCAAAGCAGCAAGGTTTCGTGCTGCTGTGCCCAATCTCCCACGAACCCCCATGAGACTTGATATTCACCCTCAAGCGATTCGCCGGGTGGAATCCTGACCAGATTAGGCCCGTAGTGAGAAGGGACGGAAATACCATCAAGCGGCCGGCCATCAGGTGAAATTGCAAACAGCTCAAGCCCATTTTCCGAGACGTCGCTCCAAGGCAGTTCGCCCTTGTAGAGCTCAACGGTTCCCGTTGAAATGTTCACGAGCCGAAATCGCAGTGTTGGCTCAGACCTGGATCCAGCCAGCTCCGCAGTCACCGAAAGCCGAGTCGGCGCATGGTTGCCAAGAGCAGCCTGTTCTTTCATCCAAAACTGCAACTCCGTTTCCGACGTATTCGGTCTGTCGTGACAACCGACCAATAGCATCACCAGCGACATCAATGCCACGAAAGGCTTCAGCATTCTGGCAACCCCTGAGCTCACAACGCTATCCCGCATACCGATCCGTTGCCCGGATCAGCGCATCGGCATTGCCGCGCTCGAAGGCGCTGTGGCCGGCGTCGGGGATGATGTCGAGTTGGGCTTCGGGCCAGGCGCGGTGCAGATCCCAGGCGTTTCCGATCGGGCAGACCACGTCGTAGCGGCCGTGGACGATGGTGCCGGGGATGCCCTTGAGCTTGTGGGCGTCGCGCAGCAACTGGTCGTCAACCTCGAAGAAGCCGCCGTGGACGAAGTAGTGGCATTCGATGCGGGCGAAGGCCAGCGCGAAGTCGTCGCCCTTGTGCGATTCGATGAAGGCCGGATCCTGCAGCAGGAAGCTGGTGGAGGCTTCCCATACCGACCAGGCTTGCGCCGCGGCCAGGCGCGTGGCGCGGTCGTCGCTGGTGAGGCGGCGGTAGTAGGCGCTCATCAGGTCGTGGCGCTCCACTTCGGGAATCGCGGCGAGGTATTGCTCGAAGGCATCGGGGAACAGCCGCGAAGCGCCCTGCTGGTAGAACCATTCCAGCTCCCAGCGGCGCAGCATGAAGATGCCGCGCAGTACCAGTTCGGTGCAGCGATCCGGATGGGTTTCGGCATAGGCCAGCGCCAGCGTCGAACCCCAGCTGCCACCGAAGACCTGCCATCGGTCGATTCCGAGATGTTCGCGCAGGCGCTCGATGTCGGCGACCAGATCCCAGGTGGTGTTGTCGGTGAGGTCGGCATGCGGCGTGGAGCGCCCGCTGCCGCGCTGGTCGAACAGGATGATCCGGTACTTTTCCGGGTTGTGGAACTGGCGCATCTTCGGACTGCAGCCGCCGCCTGGGCCACCGTGCAGCAGGACCACGGGCTTTCCGTTCGGATTGCCGCACTGCTCGTAATACAGCGTGTGGCGGTCGTCGACGGCGAGCTTGCCGATGTCGTATGGCTCGATGGCGGGATAGAGGTCTCGCATGTGTCCGGTTCCGTTTGGATGAGCAGGTTCAACCGGGAGCCAGTCTAACGGGATGCGGGCCGGCGGGCCCGAACTGCTATTCTGCTTCGCCCTACCCCAACGTATGGCCAGCACCATGCGCCACGACTCCCTGTTTCGTGCCTCCCTGACCCCAAGAATCGCGCCAGCCCTGCTGATTGGCTTGCTGGTCCTGCTGCTGACCGCCTGTGGCGGCAACCGCGCGGTGAAACAGCGCGTGTTTCCGCCCTCGGCCAGCATCCAGGAGCTGCGTCGCAGCGGCGCTGACCAATGGACGCTGACGCTGCGCCTGCAGAACTTCAGCAACGTCGGCATGCGAATCACCCGCGTGGATGCGCAGCTGACGATTGGCGACGGCGCTTCGATGCATCTGGAAGCCACACCGGGTCTGACCGTGGCGCCAAACAGCGCCGAGCCATACCCGATCGGCTTCCAGCTGAATGCCGATGCCAGCGAGCGCATCGCCAACGCGCTGTCCAGCCGCCTGAGCGTCAACTACACGCTCAAGGGCCGCATCGAGAGCAGCGAGCCAAAGTCCCGCAACGACGAATTCGACTTCGAAAGCAGCCTGACGCCTGTCCCGGGCCTCGGCGACACGCTTCGCTAACCCTTTCCGTCTTACTCAGGATCGACCGATGAACAGCTACAAAGCCCCGCTGCGCGACCTGCGCTTCGCCCTTTTCGACGTGCTCGACGTGGAGCCGCTGTTCGCGCGCCTGCCCGGCTCGGACCAGGCCAACCGCGAACTGATTGACGCCGTGCTGGAGGAGTCTGCGCGCTTCAACGAAACGGTGCTGGTGCCACTGAACCAGACCGGCGACGCGGAAGGCTGCCACTACGATCCCGAAACCGGCAAGGTCACCACGCCGAAGGGCTTCAAGGACGCCTATGACCAGTTCGTCGAGAACGGCTGGTCGGGACTGACCGCTCCCGAGGATATGGGCGGACAGCACCTGCCGGAAACCGTTGGCGTGGCGGTGAAGGAAATGATCGACGCTGCCAACTTGAGCTGGGGCACCTACCCGCTGCTGTCGCACGGCGCCACCGAGGCACTGAAGGCACACGGCGAGGACTGGCAGCGCAAAGTGTTCCTGCAGCCCATCGTCGATGGTCGCTGGACCGGCACCATGTGCCTGACCGAGCCGCATTGCGGCACCGACCTTGGCCTGCTGAAGACCAGGGCCGAGCCTATCGCTGACGACAAGTATGCGATCAGCGGCACCAAGATTTTCATCACCGCCGGCGAGCACGACCTGACCGAGAACATCGTGCACCTGGTGCTGGCGCGCCTGCCGGACGCGCCGGCCGGCACCAAGGGCATTTCGCTGTTCATCGTGCCGAAGGTGAAGACCGACCGCGACGGCAATATGGGCGAGCGCAATGCGGTGCGCTGCGGCAGCATCGAGCACAAGATGGGCATCAAGGCTTCGGCCACCTGCGTGATGAACTTCGACGGCGCCGAAGGCTATCTGATCGGCGAAGCCAACCGCGGCCTCAACGCCATGTTCACCATGATGAATACCGCACGTCTCGCGGTCGGCATCCAGGGCCTGGGCCTGATTGATCGCGCGTACCAGAACAGCCTCGCCTACGCGCGCGACCGCCTGCAGATGCGCGCGCTGTCCGGCGCCAAGTTCCCGGACAAACCAGCCGACCCGCTGATCGTGCACCCGGACATCCGTCGCATGCTGCTCACGCAGAAGGCCTTTGCTGAAGGCGGCCGCTGCATGGCGCTGCACGCCGCAACCCTCGTCGACATCGTCCATCGCAGCGAGGATGCCGATGAGCGCAAGGAAGCCGACGAACTGTTGAGCTTCATGATCCCGATCGTGAAGGCGCTGCTCACCGAAGCCGCGGTCGAATGCACCTACGACGCCATGCAGATTTTCGGCGGCCACGGCTACATCGCCGAATGGGGCATGGAACAGCTGGCCCGCGACGCGCGCATCACCACGGTGTATGAAGGCACTACCGGCATCCAGGCGCTGGATCTGCTGGGCCGCAAGGTGATGCAGCTGTCCGGCGTCGGCGCCAAGCACTTCCTCAAGCAGATTTCCGACCTCTGCACCGCCGAAGCCACTAACCCGGTGATGGGCGAATTCATCGGCGCCATGGCGCAGATCGCCAAGGAGTGGCAGGCGATCACCATGGAAGTGGGCAAGCGCGGCGCGCAGGACCCGGATGAGATCGGCGCGGCGGCTTTCGACTACCTCTGGTACACGGGCTATCTCGCCATGGCCTACTGGTGGGCACGCAGCGTTGCCGCCGTTCACAAGTCCGAGCATGGCGACGCCTACAAGGCCGCCAAGCTGGAAACCGCGCGCTTTTATTTCCAGCGCATCCTGCCGCGTGCCGTGGCCCACGGTGCGGCCATCCGCAGCGGTGCCAGGACGCTGCTGTCGCTGGCTGACGAAGGCTTCGACAGCTGATCGAAACACAGGGACTACTGTAAGGATGCCGCCGACCGCCTGTCGGCGGCATCTTCCGGCCCCACTGTTCAGCCCGCCAGCAAGTCAGTATTCTCGGGATTCGACTCCAACACATTGCCCCGCAATGCATATCCAAGCCGGTGATCTTGAGCTGCTGGTCCGCGCCGCCGATGCGGACGACGACGACTTCATTTTTGGCATCGTTCCGCGTTTCGTCGATTTCGAGCTTCCGCCCTGGCGAAAGCGGACGACCGTCACCGAGGGCATCCGCCGCGACCTCGACCGGCATCTGGAGCACGAGCCGCCCGGCAGCTTCATGCTGGTTGCCGAAACCGACGACGGAAAGCGCGTCGGCTTCCTGCACCTGCAGACCATGACTGACTTCTTCAGCGGCGGCATGAACTGCCACATCTCCGACCTGGCCGTTGCCAAGGGATGGGATGGAAAAGGCATCGGTCGCGCCCTGCTTGGCTACGCCGAGGAGTTCGCCAACGAACATCGCTGCGAGCGGCTGACGCTGGCCGTGTTCCCCGGCAACGAGCGCGCCCGCAAGATGTACGAGCAGGCCGGCTTCGGCACCGAGATGCTGCGGCTGACCAAGCCGCTGTAAGTCGATACGCGTGGCGGGCGCGAAATGCCGCCGCGCAGCAATGCCACTGCAACGCAATTCCGCTATGCTCGGTCTTCGATACCGTCGGAAAGCGGTTTTCGAGCCTGTTTGCCGCCGACGATGGATTGATGCGACGCACCCGCGTCCGTTGACGCGACCGCGCCGCTCCACGATCACGAGGAGGAGGCTTGCATGCTGGCTGCCGTCGGGAGCGAAGGGGATATCCACAGCACACGCGTTCTGTCGCTGGACGCGACCGGGCGCATCCTCGACTGGATCAGCTGGCAGGATGCCGTTTGCCTGTATGTGCGTGAAGCCGTTGCCTGGACGCTGGGCGATCCCTGCCTGACCATTCATGGCGGCTGGAACCGCGAGACCGATCAGCAGAGCCAGATCCACCTGCACCCCATCGTCGCCTCGCGCGGACAGGCGCGGGCGCAGGCCATTGATCCGTCTCCCGCGCTAACCAACGCCGCACTGTTCGCGCGCGACAGCTACCTGTGCCTGTATTGCGGCGAGCACTTCCCGCGCAGCCACCTGACCCGCGACCACGTCATGCCGCTGTCCAAGGGCGGCCGTGACATCTGGCAGAACGTGGTCAGCGCCTGCCTGCACTGCAACGTGCGCAAGGGCAGTCGCACGCCTCAGCAGGCGCACATGCCGCTGCTGGCCGTGCCGTTCCGTCCAAGCTGGGTCGAGCACCTGATCCTGTCCAACCGCAACATCCTCGCCGACCAGATGGAATTCCTGCGCAACCACCTGCCGCGCAAACGGCGGCGGCAGCTGCAATAACCATACGCCGGCGAAGGGCGCAGAAAACCTTGACTGCGGTCGCGGAAACCCGCGCCGGAATTGACGTTGCGCCCCATTTCCCCAAAACTTGCGGGCTACGCGAGGCCAGAAGGGCCGAACGAGCCCAGATTCAGGTTTCGTCAGGGGGAGTGATGAGCATCCGAAAGACCGTGCATTTCACTGGCATGGATGGCGCCGAACAGCAGGCGCTGAATGATCTGTTCCAGAGCGCCAACAAGTCCTTGGGCGGTGGTTGGCATATCGACAACGAATCCGACGCCGGCATCCTGGTGGTCGACGTGGACAGCATCTATGGCCATATGACCTGGCTGAAGGTGCACAACTCCGGACGAACCATCGTCGCCCTGACCTCGCACGGCGACGCCGACGCCGACCACGTGCTCAACCGGCCAGTCAGCGCCGAGGCCATCGCTGCGCTGCTGCAGGGACTGGAAAGCGGCGCCGAGCGCAAGCCGGCACGGAAGAAGGCCGAAGCCAGCCCGGCACAACCAGCCCCGAGCAAGCCCGCACCGGAACCCGAAGCAGCGCCGAAGCCGGCCGCAGCTACACCGGCGCCGACGCCTGCTGCAGCCGCCCCGGAACCGGCTCCTGCACCGGAACCTGAACCTGAGCCAGAACCGGCGCCGCCACCGCGCGACCCGATGCTGATCGACTATCTGGCGACCGGCGCGCTTCCCGGCGCGGTCAAGCTGAGCGTGGACGGTGCACCGCCGCTGATCCTCGACCCGCAGCAGCAGGTCTACATTGGCCCGCAAGCGCTGAAGGGCTTCCTGCCCTACTGCAGTCGCGTGATCCAGCGCGACGACTGGACCGCCATCAGCCCGGGCGAACTGGAAAAGGCGCGCGCGGACAGCGGCAGCCAGCCCTACGTCCGCCTGCGCTTCCTCTGCGGCCTGGCCATGGGCGATGGCAGCCTGATCGACGGCCTGAAAGCTGACGACAAGTACAAGCTGCTGAAATGGCCGCAGATCGAACGCGAATACCCGAAGCATTTCCGCATCGCCACGGTGATGATGAAGGGTCCGCAGACGCCGGCGGAAATCACCGAGGGCAGCGGCGCCGGCGCGAGCGAAGTCGCCGACTTCATCAACGCCTACCTCGCCGCCGGCATCGCCGAAGTGGACGTGCCGCCGGCCGAGCCGGAAGCCGCGCCAGCGCCGAAGGGCTTCCTCGGACGCCTTCGCGGTCGCTGAGCACGTCAACAAATCTGGAACTTCAAGGGCGACGCCGCGACCAAGTGGCGTCGCCTTTTCGTTTCGGACCATGAAATACCTGCGCCTGCTCTTGATCGCTGCAACCAGCAGTTGCCTTGCCCTGAACTCGGCAGCAGCCTTGTCAGGCGACAGATGTGAAACCGCCGCAGCCCGCCGGCAACTGGAGCAGCTCTACGTTGATGACCAGGCGTCGCGTGTGGCGGGTTCCAATGCCGTCGATCTCGACTCGCAGAATCAGGCCGCACTCAGCCGTATCGTGAAAGCCTGCGGCTGGCCTGGACGTTCGGTGTTCGGCAAACGCGCGACGATGGGGGCCTTTCTGGTTCTGCAACACGCTGACTTGGCAATGCAGCGGACCTTGCTGCCGCTTGTCCGGCGCGCCCACCGCGACAACGAACTGCCAGCCGGAACCCTGCCGCTGCTCGAGGACCGCATCCTCGTCCGTGAAGGCAAACCACAGCGTTATGGCACCCAGGTAGACGCCAGTGGCTGGCCGCTGCCGGTCGAGGATCCGGAAAACCTGGACCGCCGCCGCCTGGCGGTTGGCCTGACCATCTATGCCGAGTACTGGGCGATGGCTCGGGAAAGAACCGGGCAAGATCCGGCCTACATCCCGTTCTGGTGGCTGCTCGATGAACACTAGCCTGACAGCGGTCACGGAAATGCCTGATCTTGCCGGTCTGTTTGCCGCCTTCGCCTTGCCGACTCCGTCCATGTAGCCGAAAATTGGCGCTCAGACAGAGAGCGCCATGATCGATTCCGAACGTTATCCCCGGCTGGCCCGCATCGAGACGCCAGCCGATCTTCGCCAGTTTCCCGAGAGCGAGCTGCCGACCATCGCCGATGAGCTGCGTGCCTACCTGATTGAGCAGGTGGCGCAGGTGGGCGGTCATTTCGGCGCTGGTCTGGGCGTGATCGAGCTGACGGTCGCCCTGCACTATCTCTACAACACGCCCGATGACCGCCTGGTCTGGGACGTGGGCCACCAGAGTTACCCGCACAAGATCCTCACCGGCCGCCGCGACCGCATCCACACGGTCAAGCAGCGCGATGGCCTGGCGCCGTTCCCGCGCCGGGAGGAAAGCGACTACGACACGTTTGGCGTCGGCCATAGCTCGACCTCGATTTCCGCAGCGCTGGGCATGGCCGTGGCGCTGGCGCGTGCCGGTGATCCGCGCCGTGTCGTCGCCGTGATCGGCGATGGTGCGATGACTGCCGGCATGGCCTACGAGGCGCTGAACCATGCGGGTGGCATGGATCCCGAGCCCAACCTGCTGGTGATCCTCAACGACAACCGCATGTCGATCTCCGAAAACGTCGGCGGGCTGACCAAGATGCTTGGCCGGGTCAGCGGCTCGCGCACGCTGAACGCCTTGCGCGAAGGCGGCAAGAAGCTGCTCGGCGACAAGAAGCGCAGCCCGACCGCGCGCTTCGTGCGCCGCTGGGAGGAACACTGGAAAGGCA
>JACKOX010000011.1 GCA_024233975.1 Rhodanobacteraceae bacterium | reverse complement strand
GCGCCGCACGCAACCTGCTGTTCGCCATGCTCGCCTTCATCGCCGCGGTCAGCATCTGGACGCCGCTGATGAGCGAAGCCATCGCCGAGCGCTGGTTCAGCACGCCGAACTTCTTCTACCTCTCGCAGGTGCCGCTGCTGACGCTGGTCCTCGCCTACGTGGTCTGGCGCGGCCTGCGCCGTGGCGCCGAACTGACGCCCTTCCTCGGCAGCATCGGCCTGTTCGTGCTCGGCTTCGCCGGTCTCGCCATCTCGACCTGGCCCTATCTGGTACCGCGAGCGCTGACCATATTCGAGACCGCCGCCGCACCGGAATCGCAGGTCTTCTCGCTGATCGGCGTGCTGGTGATGCTGCCGATCATCCTCGGCTACGTGGTCTTCGTGTACTGGACCTTCCGCGGCAAGCTCAGACCCGGCGACGGCTATCACTGAGCACCGGGCGGAGCAAAGCCGCCCGGTGCGTGATCGCTGTTAACGCCATCAGGGAGGCGTTGACTCCAGGCCGTCCGAGAAGATGTCGACGGGGGCCGCGACAACCCGCAACATGGGATCCAGCCGAGAACCATCACGAAACTCGGCGAATGTACCCGCCAACAATTCCAGATTCCGCCGGGAGGGCACTTCGTCGACGGTACCGAGCGCGCAGTCGTCAATCTGCCGCCAGACCGCATAGAAACCCGAGCCATCCATCAGCACCGGTGAATCCAACGGTATGTCGTTCCAGACATTGAGCGAAACACTCGCGGCAACAACGTCCACGCTGGACAGTATGGTCCCGGGTAGGCCATTCACGCCGTCATCGTCTTCGATCTGGAAACGATAGGTCGTGCAGGTATCCGAAAGCGGCACACCGCCAACCTGCAGGATCTGCATCGGCACACCGGTGCCCGGAAAATAGACGGCCATACCGTAGTCGCCGGCGGAGCCTGACCCGGACCAGCTGATGCTGCCGGTAGGCGAAGTCGCAGTGGTGAACGACAGGGTCTGGCTTTGTGCACCGGCCGGCAGGGTGAGGAATTCCGATGAAATGCTGTTGTTGCTCGGATTGATGTCATCGGCAGCCACGGTGGTCAGCCGGAGTTCGCTGAGGCCATCGGGCGGTGACGACAATGGCCCAAAGACCACGTCACGGGTTTCCCCGGCCAGCATGGGTGACTCCGACACCGAGTCCGAATAGATGCCCGACCCACCGTTGAAGATTCCCGCGGTGACGTCTACCTGCTGTGAACCATCCCCATTGCCCACGTTACCGATGCGTGCCGAGATTGGCAGATCGGCATCCGACCAGCCAATCAGCGCGCGATTTTCAGGCTCGATTCCCGCCAACGGCGCTGGATCAATGATGCTGATCAAGGGAACGAGCGGCGGCACAAACTCGATGGTCAATGGCGTACCAGGCACCACCTCGACGCTATGCTCCAGACCGATGTTTCCCTGCGGAGCCTCGATTCCGATGCTCATCTCGGTTGCGCAGTTGGTGGTGTTGTTGAATGGGTCAACGCGCTGGTAGTTGAAGCGGATATGGTTGTTCGAGTAGTCGAGGACAACCTGGAACGTATTGCTGGCGCCATCAAAGCTATCAACGTTGTTTGTCCAGAAAGGCACATCGAAATAGCTGATGATGAAGAGGTCTGCGCCGCTGTCGTAGTAGTAGCGAAGCGAGCCCGGGTTTGGCGTGCCGCTGGTGGTTGCGAAGTTCAGGTCTGACATCAGCGGCGCGAGGTAGTTGTCCGCTGCTCCACCTTGCGCGGGAATAGACGGGAAGCAGTGCGCGATGTTGCCGGTGTTTTCGAAGCCGATCCAGCCGTTGCTGCCGATCTTGATGGACGAAACGTCCTGCCAGTAGTAGTGGAATGGCTTGGGCAGCGGGATGGGCCCAATTGAGTTGTCATCGGTCAACCCAGCCGCCAAGGTCCCGGTGGAACTGATGTCGATCCACTCCAGGGCGGGACCATTCACTTCGTTGTTGTCTTTCCACTCATAACCAAAGGCATCGGGGCCTCCGGCACCCGCGAGGGCGATGGTCGGCATCATCACCAGCGTCAGTAACGGCATCGCCGCAAAAACCCTGTTCCGCGTCAGTTTCATGCTTTTCCCCTGTGAGTTGGTCGCACCCGCTCTGCCTTCGGCACGACTATCGAACACTCCCAATCAGGCCGGCAACGTGACGTTCCGACGGCCTTCCTGCCCAATGTACTCCGAACGGAAGCGATCTGTGCCAGGACAACACCCTTCGGAATCGTCGTCGCTGTGGCAGACTCGATCCCGCCTTCAGACAGGAATCGCAACATGGCGGATATCGGGATGGTGAAGACGGCCTCGCGTGGCGAGAAGTGGTTCCTGCTGGCGGTGGTTGGCGCCGTGCTGGTCTGGTCGGGCATCGCGCCCAACGACCGGCTGACCTGGTTCATGGAAATCATCTGGGTGCTGGCCGCGATCCCGCTGATGATCGCCACCGACCGGCGCTTTCCGCTGACACGCCTGCTGCTGTGGCTGATCGCCATCCACATGGTGATCCTGATCTACGGTGGCAAGTACACCTATGCCGAAACACCGCTGGGTGACTGGTTCCGCGAAGCCTTCCACCTGGTGCGCAACAACTACGACCGCCTCGGCCATTTCGCCCAGGGCTTCATCCCGGCGATCCTCGCGCGCGAACTGCTGCTGCGGAAAACGCCACTGAAACCCGGTGGCTGGCTGTTCTACCTGGTCTGCGCGGCAGCGCTCAGCTTCAGCGCCTTCTTCGAACTGATCGAATGGTGGTCGGCGGTGCTGCTCGGTGGCGATGCCGATGCCTATCTCGCCACGCAAGGCGACATCTGGGACACACAGTGGGATATGTTCCTGGCGCTATGCGGGTCGATTGTTTCGCAGCTGGTCTGGGCGAGATTGCATGATCGGCAGTTGGGGTTGAGGTAACGATTTGACTACCGGTTGCCGAGGCTTCGAGACTGAAGAGCAAGGGAAAGCAACTCGCTGACCAAAGGTCAGAGAAAGCCCTTGCTGTTCAAACGCCAGAGCAATACAGCTACTCAGATTTCCTTTTTCGCAATCCGCTTGTGCAGTTCGCGAATCTTCATCAGCGCCGCACTGCCGTAGTACTGGTGGAACTCGGCCACCATCTCGCCGTTCTGGATCACCGGATCGGTAGCGACGACGGCCTTGGCGGATTCGATATCGGGCACGGCGAAGATGAAGATGCCTCGACGACCTTCGACGCCATCCAGCGGACCGGCAAGGGCCAGCGTGCCTTCCTCGGCGAGTCGCTTCATGTTGGCGAAGTGGCCGGCAAACATTTCCTTGCGCTTGGCCTCGTCGGTGACACGCGTCGGGCCGGTCTTCAGGATCACCAGGACGTAGGCACGCATGCCGTAGTCATCGGCACCGAGTTCATTGGCCAATGCTTCGTCGTAGTCGGCTGGCGTCGATTCGGCAGGTTTTGCCGCTTCAGCCGGAGTGGTGGTTTCCGCTATCGCAGGGATGGCAAACAGGGCGATCACTATCGACAATGTAATCCGTTTCATGACGATCCTCCGTTAAAGGCAGCACGACGTGTAGCAGCGATCTTCGCGCACCAGGCCGGATTTCGCATCTGTCCGCTGCAGACCGCGGAGTCGCTCAATGAATCGTCGGTCGTCGCGGCGGCTCGTTGCCACTGTCGTCGTCCTCAGTATCGCGGACGGGGAAACGCAGCACCACGCCACGCTGGCGCAGGCGTTCCTCGCGACGTTCGCGCGCAGTGCCCGGGCCATCCCAAAGGGGCGTGACATCGTCCGGTGGCGCCGCTTCGAACATGCCGCGTCGCTGTCGCGCCAGTTCCTCCTGCATCGCCAGTTCGGCTTCTTCTTCCAGCTCCCAGCTGTACTTCTTGCGTGGTGGTGCGGGGTCGCGGCGGTGCCAGAGGATGGCGGCGAGCAGGCCAAAAATCGCGCCGCCCAAGTGCGCCTCCCAGGACACGCCGATCTCGCGCGGCAACACCGTCATCAACATGCCGCCGTAGAGGAAAAAGGCGATCATCGCGCCGGCCACAGCCGGGCGATCGCGTCGGATGATGCCCATCACGAACAGGAACGCGAACAGGCCATGGTTCACGCCGCTGGCGCCCAGATGCATGGACGGCCGACCAAACAGCCAGACGAACAGGCCGGAGCCAAGCCACACCAGCACGATGGTTCGCAGCGCGGTGCGCGGATAGATCCAGCCAGCGAGACTGCCGAGGATCAGCAGCGGCAGCGTGTTCGATAACAGGTGATCGACCGATCCATGCAGCAGCGGCGCGGTGATGACGCCGACGAGACCCAATGCGGTACGCGGACGGATCGCGATGCTGGCGAAATCGGCGCCGAGCCAGATCTCGATCATCTTGATCCACCACAGCACGGCAACAAAGGCCAGCGAGGCCAGCACCGCTCGCCAGAATCGGCGGCGGTCGGCGGCGGCGTGTTTCTTCAGGTTGGGGCCGTAGTCCGGCACGGGCAAGTCCATCCACCCATGGTTGGGGCGTGTGGTCCGCCACGCAAGGTGTCGTTGTCTCACGGACTGAGACGCCGCGCGCGAATCCTGCGTCGATCCAACCGGGGAAGGCGCCATGGAACTGCCACTGAAGCATCACGATGAACCTCGCGACGACGACCTGAACCAAGCGCTTTCGCTGGATGACGACGAGCGCCTTCCGCGACTGCTGGCCGCGCTGCGACGTCGCTACGCGGATCGCATCACGGCCGGACATCAGCGCCCGGCTCGCCCAGCGCAATGGGCACCGCTTCCCGACGATCTGTCGCCTCGACTGCGCGCCGCGCTGGCTTCGCGTGGTCTGACGCAGCTGTACTCGCATCAGGCCGAAGCCTGGAATGCGGTTCGCGGTGGGCAGCATGTCGTCGTGGCCACGCCGACGGCTTCGGGCAAGTCGCTCTGCTACAACCTGCCGGTGCTCGACGGTGTGCTGTCGCAGCAGAAAAAGGCCCTGTACCTGTTCCCGACCAAGGCGCTGGCGCAGGACCAGGTGGCCGAACTGCTTGAGCTGAATCGCGCCGCCGACCTCGGCTTGAGAGCCGCCACATTCGACGGCGACACGCCCGGCGACGCGCGGCGCAGCATCCGCCAGCACGCTGATCTGGTGGTCAGCAATCCGGACATGCTGCACCAGGGCATCCTGCCGCATCACACCGGCTGGGCGCGTCTGTTCGAAAACCTCAGCTACGTCGTCATCGACGAGGTCCATACCTATCGCGGCGTGTTTGGTTCGCACCTCGCCAACCTGATCCGGCGACTGAAGCGCATCTGCGCGTTCTACGGCTCAAACCCGCGTTTCGTCCTTTGCTCGGCCACCATCTGCAATCCGCGCGAACACGCCGAGGCGCTGCTGGCCGAAACGGTCCACGCGATCACCGCCAGCGGCGCGCCGGAAGGACCTAAGCACTACCTGCTGTGGAATCCGCCGATCGTCAATCGCGACCTCGGCATCCGCGCCTCGGCGCGCTCACAGAGCAATCGCATCGCGCGCATCGCCATCAAATCGAAACTGAAGACGCTGGTCTTCGCTTCGTCGCGACTGATGGTCGAGGTGCTGACCAAATACCTCAAGGACGTGTTCGACCACGATCCGCGCAAGCCGCCGCGCATTCGCGGCTATCGCGGCGGCTACCTGCCAGGCGAGCGACGTGCCGGCGAGCAGGCCATGCGCGCCGGTCGCGTCGATGGCATCGTCAGCACTTCGGCGCTGGAACTGGGCGTGGATATCGGCAGCCTCGATGTCGTCGTGCTGAACGGCTATCCCGGCAGCATTGCCGGCGCCTGGCAGCGATTCGGTCGCGCTGGCCGACGGCAACGCGCGTCGCTGGGTGTTCTGGTCGCGTCCAGCAATGCGTTGGATCAGTACGTCGTTCGGCATCCTGACTTCTTCTTCGCGCAGTCGCCGGAGCAGGCGCGCATCGCGCCGGACCAGCCGCTGATCCTGTTCGATCACCTGCGTTGCGCCGCCTTTGAGCTGCCCTTCGTCGAGGGCGAGCGATTCGGCAGCGTGGAACCATCGGCCATGCTCGACCTGCTCGCCGAACACGGCGTGGTGCATCGCGAAGGCAATCGCTGGGAATGGATCGCCGACAGCTATCCGGCCAACGCGGTGTCGTTGCGAAGTGTGGCAGATGGCAACTTCGTGGTGATTGATCGCACCGACGGCAGGCAGGACATCCTCGCCGAAGTCGATTACTCCGCCGCTGCATTGACCCTGTACGAAGGCGCGATCCATCTGGTGCAGAGCACGCCCTACCAGGTGGAGAAGCTCGACTGGGAAGGGCGCAAGGCTTTCGTCACCCGCACCCATGTCGACTACTACACCGACGCCATCGACTACACGCGGCTCAATCCGCTGGAACGCTTCGACCACGCGTCAGCCGGACAGGGTGAAGCGGCGCACGGTGAAGTGCATGTGCTGCGTCGCGTCGCCGGCTACAAGAAGATCCGCTACTACACGCACGAGAACGTCGGCTACGGGCCGGTAAACCTGCCGGATCAGGAGCTGCACACCACGGCACTGTGGTGGCAGCTGCCGCCGGATCACCTGCAGCGCTGTTTTGCCAATCGGCAGCAGGCACTGGACGGCTTCGCCGGCGCCGCACAGGCATTGCACACGGTGGCCGCGCTGGCGGTGATGGCCGAGCCCTCGGATCTTCGCCACGTAGTTGCCGACAGCGACGGTGGCTGGTTCGCGCGCCGCGACGAGCGCGGGCGCTTGCAGGTGCAGGAGTCCGATGGATCGCCTTTGCACGGTGGTAACGAAACTTATGGCTCGCCAGCCAAGGCAGGCGAGCGCTTTGCACCAACCTTGTACATTTACGACAACTACCCGGGTGGTGTAGGACTGTCCGAACCGCTGTTTGATCGGCAGCACGAACTGATCGCCAGCGCGCATTCGCTGATCGCCACCTGCGATTGCGAAGCTGGCTGCCCGGCCTGTGTGGGTCCGGTGCTGGCAGCTGATGAGTCGGGCGACGACGACACGCCAAAGTCGCTGGCGCTGCGGGTGCTGGATGAGTTGGGTTCCAGTCCGGCGGCACAGATCACAACGTCCTCTGACCGAGCCGTATTTGGCAAAGGCAATACAAGCACTCCGACGCTGAGTGATGCTTGGTGAGTACAACGCTCGATCGACTTCGCACCCTGCAGACGCAGGCTGGCGCTCGCCAAGGCTTTGACACGCCATCTGTTCGGCATTCCCACGAAGGCGGTCATGACCGGCAAGGGGTTTCGCCCGCCGCCATCAACGCCAACAAACTGGTTGCCGATCTTCGACGGCTCATGCGCGTTCGTCGCGCAGCGACAACGACCGCCACTCCGGTGACACCCAGTTCACTGTGCGGATCAACATCTGCGCTTCCCGGCACTGCAATCTCGCCGGGCCTGCTGTTGATCGAGCAACACGTTCCGCTGCTGCCGGCCGGCGGGTCACTGACCGTCCGTTCGCTATGGCCGTTGCTGGCACGCGGCCTTCCGCATCGTGTTGATGTTTCCGATCTGCTGTTCTTCGACACCGAAACCACCGGTCTCAATGGCGGCACTGGCACGCGTGCCTTCCAGATTGGTGCGGCGCATTTCGATGACGACGGCCTTCGCGTCCGGCAGCTGCTGATCACTCGTCTCGATGCCGAATCCTCGATGCTGCAAACCTTCGCCGACTGGGTGCAAGGCCGGACGCTGGTCAGCTACAACGGTCGCAGCTATGACGCGCCGCTGCTGCGTACGCGTTGGCAGTTGCACCGCCAACGCGATGCCTGCGACGGCCTCCACCATATCGACCTGGTCCATCCGGTGCGTCGCCTCTATCGCGAAATCTGGCCGGACTGCCGCATGGCCACGGTGGAGCGCGAACTGCTCGGCATGGCCCGTGCCAACGACCTGCCAGGCAGCGAAGCGCCGCAGGCCTTCCGCCGCTGGCTGCAGTGTGGAGACGATGGCCCATTGCGCGGCGTACTCGCTCATAACGCGCAGGATCTGCTCAGTCTGGCGCGATTGCTTCTCTACCTGACCCAATCTGACTGAACCGGCTTCGTGGTGTCAGCGCACGTCCTCGAAGCCATCGCGGAACAGTTCGCCGCTGCTGCACTGCTCGACCTGCCGGGGATCGAACCAGACGTGGAACTCGGCGCCCGACGGCATGGTGCTGCCGTCCTGACGGAATAGCGCCCAGCGCTGCTTCAGATTGTTGTACCAGACGCCAAACGGCGTGGTCAGCACTTCCGACCCCTTGCCCTGGGTCACCTGCAATTGCGCGCAGGACTTGCCGTTCAACAGCGGATGGTCGAGGTAGAAGGTGTTCCCGCTGATGGCGCTGGCCTCCGTGAAGGTACGGAATCCGGCCTGACTGGGGTCCTGCGCGTAGACGAAGAAACGTGCAGACACCGGTACTGCGGCGCTGTCCTCGTTGATGATCAGCCATTGCGGTCCGAGATAGGCGACTGAATAGGGCGCATCGAAGTAGGTGCTGGTCCAGTAGGGCGAGGCGATGATCACCTTGCCGCCCTTGCCATTTACCAGCGGGTTGTCCAGCACCGTGGTGAATCCTGCCTGGTTGCCAGCGGTCACCGTATGCGTAAACACCTTGCTCTGGTCCGGGTAGAACAGGTTGAAGGCCGCGCCCTGCGGCATGTCGGCGAAGTCCTGGTTGAATACCCGCCACAGGCCGGACCCGTAGTAGATGCCAGTAAAGTGATTGTTGTAGATGCCTGCGCCACCAGGCGGATTGTAGTTCGGCGTGAACAGCGTCCGCGCTACTGAGTCGCCATCGATCTGCGGCCAGTTAACGGTGCTGACGTGATCTGCGACATTGGTTGAGGAGTCCTCGTGCAACCATTGCGCGCGGCTGCCGGTTTCAAAGGCGCCGATGTCGAAGTCGACGCCGTTGAAGCGTGGCTGGCCATCGACATCCACATTGGGAATCCCCAGCAAACCGAGGTCTCCGGAAACATTGACGCCGGCATCCACGGCCGGACTGTCATCGAGGATACGGAAGCCATCCGGTCGCAGGCGCGGTGCCTGGTGCACGGTTCCGGTACCCGGCGTGTAGTTGTTGTAATCGTTTCCATAATCTAGGTTGTGACTGTTGGCCACCAGACCGGGTGAGTCGAAGTCCGCATCAATGATGATGCCCCCTTCGTTGTATGCCACCAGGTTGCCACGCACGGCGCCGGTGATCTGCCCGCCGAGATCAGCCCTTCCCCACACGCCAAGCGCAGTACGATTGTCCACCAGCGTGTTGTTGTAGATCAGCGCATTGATGTTCCCGTCGCTGGCATAGATGACCAGGGCCGCGGGGGCACCGACATTGCCGAACTGATGGCGGACCACATTGCCGACGATGTTGGCCTTCAGCTGCCCGGATCCCGCACCGTGCTGCACCATGATGCCGGCGTTGAAGCGGTCGCCGTCGACACGGTTTCCGATGATGCGGATGTCGCCAGCGCCGCCGGAGGTGCCCGTGAAGATCGCCGCGCCCTGCTCGGAGTCCACCGAACGCACGCGGTTGAAGCGGATGTCGAAGTCCGGCGGTACGGTCGATCCGCCCTGCAGCGAAATGGCCGTCATGCTCTCGGGAAATGGCGAGCTGCTGTCACCCTGCACGAAGATGTCGTTGTTTTCGACCAGCACGTCCAGACCACCATCGCCACTGGAGTTCGCCCAGATGGCGGGGAACTGCCAATCCCGGAAAGCCACAATTCGACGCACCCGGAGGGTCAGGGTTCCACTGCCACTGCTGACGGCTCGGATGCCACCGTTGCTGAAGTGCAGGTCTTCAAGATTGACCGAACGATTCAGGGCATCCGTGGCAGCCACGAAGATCGAACCGTACTCGGCAAACACGGCGTCCTGCTGACCGCTTCCGCGCAGCGTCAGTGCCTTGTTCTGGATGGTGATGGCTTCATCCACCGGCGTGCTGGTGACGATGACCACCGTGTCGCCCGCGCCCGATCCATCAATGCAGGCCTGCAGGGTGCCATTGCAGGGCGCCGCGCCCGGCCAGTCACGCGTCACCGCATGGGCGGCGGAGGCCGTCATCACCAACAGCAGACCAGCCAGGCCCGCGCGCAGAAGGGTCACCATGTCCTCGTCTCCCAGCCGACCCCGGCAACATGCCCGGGCTTCACGGCATCACGAGCGGGCAACCCCTGTCGTGCCCGGTCTCAGATCAGGATACGGATTCCCGGTCCGAAAAATGACAGGCGCAGCGATTAGGGTTGGCTTTCGCAGCCTTCGGGGATGATCTGCTCGGCCAGGCCATGGCTCCAGCATTGCCATTTCACGATGCCTTGCTCGGCTGCGCTGCGGGAGGGGATCAGTTGTAGTTCGTGGCCTGCCAAGGCTTCGCCGGCCGCCGCCGCGAAGTGGACGGTCACCGCACCATTCTCGCCAATGTCGACTGCATAGTTGGACGACGCCTCCGGCTTGAAACCGGCTTCCGTATTGCTGCCCGCCCAGCGGTCCGATGTCAGCACAAGTTCGGAAACAGCGAGCTTGGCCCGGGCTGCCTGCATCAGCGCGTCCCCAATGATGGCCGATGACCGTGCATCGCCTTCATCAACAGTCGTTTCCGCTGCCGTGGCGGCGAACGGAAGCAGGAATGCGGCGAAGAAAGACAGGGTTCGGTTGATGCGGTTGTTATTCATGATCTTGTGTTTCCGGATCAATGGAGATTTTCAGTCGAGTTGAGATCGGTTGATTGCGCAACCACTTCCTGCATCAGGGCCAAGCTGCCCACTTTCCTGATTCGCTCGGCCATAGCCTTTGGTTGCAGATCGGGATCGTCAATGTTCGCAACCAGCGCATTTGAGAACGACCATGACACCTTTTCCAAGGACGTCTTCGGAAGCGGTTTGATGTAGCCCTTCGCGCTGCGATGCATCCAGAGCGCTGTGTAGAGATCGTCTGCGGAGTGCTTCCAGTGCTCGGCAACCTGCTGGCAGAGTTCCGTATCAACTGGCGTTCCGCGACAACTCGTAAGAATCGGTGTCGCCATGATGTCGAAGGCGCTGATGGTCCCCGTCGTGAGGTAGTGGTCCGCGTCGTGTGGCGTCCACCAGTGCGACTCGAAGCGCTTGACCCATATTTTTTCGTACCAGGTTGCCAATGCTTCCCGTTGAAAGCTGCGATAGTGGTCCGCAGTCAGCGCGTTCTGCAAAGCATGTCGCGCGGCTTTTTTGTCGCTGGCCACGGTACCTAGCGCTAGAGCGGTCTTGAACGGATCCATGCCATCTAACAAGTCACTGGCAATCATCCAGCTTGCCGCGTTGTTGGCGTCGATCAACGTCAGGCGATCCAGTGCTGGTTTCGGGTCGCAGCCGTCCCAGGATGCGCACGCCACAACCGCCGCCTGCAACTCCATTGGATTTGTAGAGCGGAGCGCCTGGCGAAGCGTCTGGTTGATGCGGTCTGACGGAATATCGCCATTCAACAGCCAGAACTCAGCATACTCACCACGAGTATCCGCCTTGCGGAAGGTCGCTTCTTTTACATACAGAAGGGCGACCATCGTCTTCTCGATATCCGTACCGCTTTGGAGCAAGCGGTTGGCGCGCGTCGCCATCGCGCTGCCCTCATCGCGCATGACACCCAGCAGACGCTGTTCTTCGACATTGCGAATGGTGGTTGTGACACGATCCATTGCAGCATTGAGCACAAAGCTGATTTGTGGCCTCAACATCAGACCCGCTAACGCAACGCAGAGAAGCGCCATCAACAAGTGCAACCGGGCAATTCCTTGTTGGGCGAAAGCGCGCCCGTGTTCCGTCGGCGCGGCACGCAGGTTGTCGAGCAGCAGTTCACCGAGCAGACGCAGGCGGTTGTGCTGGCGCTGGCATTGCTGGTGGAAGACTTCGCGCATTTCCTCGCCGAACTGTTGGCGGAAGTCACGCGGGTAGAGGTAGAGGCTGAGGCTGAACAGACGGTCGAGACAGCGGCGGCGCTTCATGCTGCAACGCCTTCGGCTAGACGCCGTTGAGCGATTCGGGCGAGACGCGACCATTCGCGGGTTTCGGCGTCGACCACTTGGCGACCGCCGTCGGTGAGCGCGTAGCGACGGCGACGTTCGTCATCCCCGTCAGCCAGCGGCGCTTCCTCGATCCAGCCGCGGTCGAGCAGGCGCTTGATCGCGGTGTACAGCGTGCCGGGGCCGAGCCGGGTTCGACCTTCGGACAGGGATTCGACGCTCTGCATGATGGCGTAGCCGTGCAGCGGTTCGCCGGCAAGGGCGATCAGGATCTGCAGTTCGGCGGCGGTAGGGGTGTCGGATTTGCGACTCATGACATTGCAGTGGTTGTTGTGTCGGCTATCGTTATATCGATGATTGATATATTGGTCAAGCTTTGCCGCGCCCGGCGGCAGGCTTGTTGTGTCAAGGTCACTTGACACTGCTTCTGACCGCGTGGCATCGTAGTGTCAAGCAACCTTGACACACCCCATGAACCTCGACTTCCGCACCCAACTCGTTATCGGCCTGCTGCTACTGGTGGTGGCCCTGGCGCTGCCGCGCTTTGTCAGCGTGTCGGACACGATGGAAGGCATCCTCTACGGCCTCGCCATCGGCACCCTGTTCAGCGCGGTGATCCGACGCCAACGCGGCGCCAGCTGCGACGAAGTGCCAAGGGCGCTGGGCCGGCGCTACATGCGCGAGCTGATCCCGGCGACCATCGCCTACCTGGTCACCCTGTTCCTTTCGGTGTGGCTGCTGAAGCGGGTGGAGATCGAGTGGCTGCGCGCACTGCTAGCACTGCTGCCGGTGGCGCCGGTGGGAATGATCATGCGCGCCATCATCCGCTACATCCGCGACACCGACGAACTGCAGCAGAAGATCGAGCTGGAGGCAGTAAGCATCGCCACCGCGCTGGTGTCGCTGCTGTATCTGTCCGGCGGCTTCCTGCAGACGGCCAAGGTCATCGATATCCCTGCCGGAGTCGCGATGATCTGGGTGTTCCCGCTGATCTGCGCGGTGTACGGACTGGCCAAGATGGTCGTGTCCGGCCGCTACAAGTAATCGCCATGCGCAGTCACGTTCGCGAACTCAGGGAACAGCTGGGCTGGTCACAGGCCGCGTTGGCGGAACGTCTGGGCGTATCCCGGCAGACGGTGAACGCCATCGAGACCGGCAAGTACGACCCCAGCCTGCCGCTGGCTTTCCGCCTGGCGCGGCTGTTCGAGAAAAACATCGAATCCATCTTCATCTTCGAGGAGCAATCATGAAGTTGCCACTTCCCGCCTTCTGTCGGCATCCGCTGACACGCTGGGTGGCGATCGCCATCGCCATCGCGGCGGCATCGTCGTCGGCCAATGCGCGCACGCTGGGCACGCTGGACTTCGAGCCATGCACGCTGGCGCCGCCGGTGGGCGTCGCCACCACCGAGGCGCAGTGCACCACGATGTCGGTGCCGGAGAATCGCGCCGAGCCGCAAGGCCGGCAGATCGAGCTGGCGATCGCCTGGATTCCCGGCGAAGGCCGCGAGGAGCATCCGGACCCGGTGTTCATGCTGGCCGGCGGCCCGGGACAGAGCGCCCGCGACAGCTTCCCGCAGATCCAGAGCGCGTTCCGCCAGGTCGGTCGGCTGCGCGACATCATCCTGCTCGACCAGCGCGGTACCGGTGCCTCGCATCCGCTGACCTGCGAGCTCGACGAAGAGGATGAGGACGGCAACGCCGAAGCGAGCGACGCCGAGCAGATCGATGTCGCCGTCAAGCTGACCCGCGAATGCCTGTCGAAGCTGGCCGACAGCGACCCGCGTTTCTACACCACGACCGATGCCATTGCCGACATCGACGCGGTGCGCGAAGCGATTGGCGCCGCGCAGGTCAATCTGGTCGGCATTTCCTACGGCACCCGCGTGGCGCAGCAGTTCGCACACCGCTATCCGGCGAGCACGCGCAGCGTGGTGCTGGACAGTCCGGTGCCGAACGAGTTGATCCTCGGACAGGACCATGCGAAGAACCTGGAGTCCGCGCTGGACCAGCAGCTGGCGCGTTGCGTATCCGACAAAATCTGCAGCGAGCGCTTCGGCAATCCACGCGAGAAACTTGCCGAGCTGGTGGCAAAGCTGCGCGAAGCGCCAATCGCCACCACCTGGCGTGATCCGCAGACCGGTGTCGAGGAAAGCGGCGAGCTGAAGTTCGACGACGTCGCCGGACTGGTGCGCATGTATTCCTACATGCCCATGGCCACGAGCATGCTGCCGCTGGTGATCTCCGAAGCCGTCGATGGACGCACCGACGTGCTGCGCGCACAGGCACAGATGCTGCGCGGCCAGCTCGAAGGGCAGTTCAGTCGCGGCATGGAGCTGTCGGTGATGTGCAGCGAGGACGCGGATCAACTGCGCGTCGATGCCGCCGATGAGGACAGCCTGCTGGGCACGCGCTTCATCGAGCTGGTCAAGGCGCAGTGCGCGGTGTGGCCGCACGGCGACGTGCCGGCCGATTTCCACGAGCCGCTGAAGACCGACATTCCCTTCCTCGTGCTGACCGGCGAGTTCGATCCGGTGACGCCGCCGCGCTATGGCGAGCAGATCATGAAGAACCTCGGCAACGCGCGCCTGATCGAAGTGCAGGGGCAGGGACACAACGTGATTCCGGTTGGCTGCATGCCGCGGCTGATGGCGGACTTCATCGACAGCACCAAGCCCGCCGACCTCGATACCACCTGCCTCGACAGCGTGCCCTACACGCCGCCGTTCGCCGGCTTCTACGGCTGGGAACCCTGAGCGCCGACGCGCCACGGTTCAACGCATATCTCTTTCGAATTTCTGGAGCCGACATGATTCAAGTCGACAACCTGCACAAGGCCTTCAAGGCCAAGACCGGCACGGTGAAGGCCGTGGACGGTGTGAGTTTCCACGCCGAGGACGGCCAGATCACCGGCCTGCTCGGTCCCAATGGCGCGGGCAAGACCACCACGCTGCGCATGCTCTACACGCTGATGTCGCCCGACCAGGGCCGCGTCGTCGTCGATGGCATCGATGCATCCAAGGATGCCGAAGCCGTGCGCCGCAGCCTTGGCGTGCTGCCGGATGCACGCGGTGTTTACAAGCGACTCACCGCCCGCGAGAACATCGATTACTTCGGTCGCCTCCACGGCATGAGCGATGCCGATATCGCGCAGCATCGCGATCGCCTGATCAAGGCGCTGGACATGGCCGACATCGCCGATCGCCAGACCGAAGGCTTCTCGCAGGGCCAGCGCACCAAGACCGCCATCGCGCGCGCACTGGTGCATGACCCGAAGAACGTGATCCTCGACGAGCCCACCAACGGCCTCGACGTGATGACGACGCGCGCCATGCGCGAGTTCCTCAAGCAGCTGCGCGAGGAAGGGCGCTGCGTGATCTTCTCCAGCCACATCATGCAGGAGGTAGCAGCACTGTGTGACCGCATCGTGGTGATCGCCAAGGGTCGCGTTGTCGCACAGGGCACCGCCGACGAGCTGCGTCAGCAGACTGGCGAGGACAACCTGGAAGACGCCTTCGTCAAGGCCATCGGCACGGAAGAGGGGCTGCACGCATGAAAGCCATGATCACGGTAATGATGAAGGAGCTGAAGGACCTGTTCCGCGATCGGCGCACGGTGATGATCGGCCTGCTCATGGGTCCGCTGCTGCTGCCGGTGCTGATGCTGGGCATGTTCAGCGTGATGCAGAAGAAGGTCACCAGCCAGAGCGAGAAGATGCTGGAGCTGCCGGTGATCGGCGCGGAGCATGCGCCGAACCTGGTGGCCTGGCTCAATGGCCAGAACGTCACCACGCAGGATGCACCCGAGGATCCAACAGCCGCCATCCGCAACCAGGACGAGGAAGTCATCCTGCGCATCTCGCCGGAGTTCGGCGACAAGTGGCGCGGCAGCGAACCGGCGCTGGTGGAGATCCTCTACGACGCCTCGCAACAGGATTCCGAAATTCCGGTACGCCGGATCGAAGGCCTGCTGAACGCCTATTCGTCGCAGGTCGGTGCATTGCGCCTGCTCTCGCGCGGCATCAGTCCGTCGCTGGTGCAGTCGCTGGCCGTGTCACGAAAAGACGTCGCCACGCCAGAAAGCCTGATCGGTCGTTCGCTGGTATTCCTGCCCTACCTGCTGATCCTGAGCGCCTTCATCGGCGGCGCGCACCTGGTCATCGATGTCACCGCCGGCGAGCGTGAGCGGCAGTCGCTGGAACCGCTGCTGGCTACTCCAGCCTCGCGAGGCGGCGTGATGAGCGGAAAGATCGCCGCGGCCTGCGCCTTCGGTTTCCTCAGCCTGCTGCTGACCTTGATCGCCTTCAAGATCGGCTTCCAGATCGCGCCCGGCATGAAGGGCCAGGTCGATGTGTCGGTGTTGAGCATCGCGCGCATCCTGCTGGTGCTGACGCCGATGCTGCTGATCGGCACCACGCTGCTGACGCTGATTTCCGCCAGCGTGAAGAGCGTGAAGGAAGCGCAGAGCTACATGAGCCTGCTGATCATGCTGCCAATGATCCCGACCATCTTCCTGATGGTGTCGCCGGTGAAGAACGCGCTGTGGCAGTTCACGGTGCCGTTCCTGTCGCAGAACCAGATGATCATGAACATCCTGCGCGGCGAAGCCGGTGACATCACCGAGTGGCTGGTCTACCTCGGCGCCGGCTTCGGCCTCGGCGCCATCCTCTGGATCATCGCCGCCCGCCTCTATCACCGCGAGTCGCTGGCGATATCGGCCTGATGTAGTGACATGACCGCCGGCGACAGGCACTGGCCGGCGGTCACTTTTTCATCGCAGCGGCGTCTGTTACCCAAGCTCGCGGTACCATCCGCGGCCGTTTTTCCAGTCATGCAAGGGGACAGACATGAAATATTCTTCGAGCGGCGCACAGTCCGCCGGACGCGGTGTCATCAGCGTTGTCATCGTATTGCTGCTGATCCTGTTCATGTGGGTGCTGGCGCCGTATACCGTGGTGCCTAACGGTCATCGCGGAGTACTGATGACTTTCGGGAAAGCCACCGACACGCCGCTGTCGGAAGGCATCCATTTCAAGTGGCCGCTTGGCCAGAGCACCTACCTGATGCCGGTGCAGGTGGAGCGCTCGGAGACACGGAGCGAAGCCGCATCGCGCGACCTCCAGCGCGTCACCACGACGGTGGTTCTGAACTACCACGTGGAGCCGTCACGTTCGGTCGATGTCTACCGCAAGCTGGGTGCATTCGAGAACATCGAGCCGCGCATCATCGACCCGGCGATCCAGGAGGCGATGAAGGCGGTCACCGCCAAGTTCACCGCCGAGCAGCTGGTCACGCAACGGCCCATGGTGTCGGACGAAATCCGCGACGCCATCGTCGATCGCCTGGATCGTCACGGTCTGGTGCTGGATGAGTTCAGCATCACCGACTTCCGCTTCTCGCAGTCTTTCGATGCGGCCATCGAGGCGAAGACGGTTGCCGAGCAGCAGAAGCTGAAGGCCGAGCGCGATCTGGAACGCATCCGAGTCGAGGCCGAACAGCGCGTCGCACAAGCAAAGGCCGAGGCCGACTCGACCAAGCTCGCTGCGGAGGCGCAGGCCACCGCGCTCAAGATGCAGAAGGAAACCATCACGCCCGAGCTGATCGAGTTGCGCAGGGTCGAAGCGCAGCTTCGCGCCATCGAGAAGTGGGATGGGCGCCTGCCCAACGTCAACGGCGGCGCGATGCCGTTCCTCAACGTGTCGGGAAGCGAAGCCGGAAAGCGCTGATCGAATTCGGTGGGTCCCCGATAGCTGCACAGGGACGTGCAGTTATCTGGGATGATTGCCGGATACCGCTACTTGCCAATGCAGAAGCTGGAGAAGATATGTCCCAGCAGGTCGTCGCTGCTGACTTCGCCGGTGATTTCCCCCAGTGACTGCTGGGCAAGGCGCAGTTCTTCGGCGGCGAGTTCGCCGGCGGCGTCGATGACCAGTCGCTGACGCGCGGCATCGAGTCGTCGGGATGCTCGTTCGATGGCGTCGAGGTGGCGCTGGCGCGCGCTGAAGGTATTGGCGGTGGACGCCGCATCATGGCCAGCGGCAAGGACCAGCTGTTCGATCAGCGCCGGGATGCCTTCACCAGTCTTCGCGCTTAGCCACAGCTGCGGACCCAGCCCGTCATCGCTGCTCGTGTCGGTTCGCGCGGCATCACCACTGCGATCAATCTGGTTGTGGATGCGCAGCAGCTTCGGGCCGTGTTCATCGCCGAGATCGGGACGGTCGACCTTCAGTTGCCCGACCAGCGAGCGCATCGCCACATCACCCTGACGCTCATCGATGACTGCCAACACCAGGTCAGCGGCATCGAGTTCGGCACGGGCGCGACGCACGCCCTCCTGTTCGACCGCATCGTCACTGTCACGCAGGCCAGCGCTGTCGACCAGCGTCAGTTCGATGCCGTCGAGCGAGATGACTTCGCGCAGCAGGTCGCGGGTAGTGCCAGCGATCTCGGTGACGATGGCACGCTCGCTGCCGGCCAGTGCATTCAACAGCGAGGACTTGCCGGCGTTCGGCGGACCAAGGATGACCGCGTGCAGGCCGCGATTGAGGCGCACGCCACGTGCAGCATCGCGCTGCAGTTCTTCCAGCAGGCTTTCGGTTTCGTCGAGTCGCGCCAACAGCTGTGGATCATCGAGAAAATCGATTTCTTCTTCCGGAAAATCAATGGCGGCTTCAACGTGAACACGCAATCGCGTCAGCGAAGCAACCAGTTCATTGATGCGCGCGGAGAACGCGCCATCCAGTGAACGCCGCGCGGCGCGGACAGCGGCTTCGGAACCAGCGGCGATGAGGTCGGCAACGGCTTCGGCCTGGGTGAGATCCATGCGACCGTTGAGGAAGGCGCGTTCGCTGAATTCACCGGGTCGCGCCGCGCGGGCACCGAGTGCGATGCAGCGCATCTGCAGTTGTTCCAGCAGCAGCGGCGCGCCGTGGCCCTGCAGCTCCAGCACGTCCTCACCAGTGAAGGAACGCGGAGCCGGGAAGAACAGCGCGATGCCATCGTCGATGGTTTGGCCGTTGGCGTCGCGGAAGATCGCGTAGTGCGCGTGGCGCGGTTCCGGGGCCTTTCCGATCAGCGAGGCGGCGACATCGGCGGCGAGTGGACCGGAGATGCGGACGATGCCGACGCCACCGCGACCCGGCGCGGTGGCGATGGCCACGATGGTGTCCTGGTTTGAACTCGGCGACGTCATCCGACGATGTTCGCAGATGACGCTGCCGACGACGACCTGTCCGGTTCCCGGATCAGGCCTTGTGCTTGACGTCGTCGAAGCCGCCGTGGCGCTTCATGTTGATGTACTGCTGCAGCAGGCTCAACGCACCGTTGGTCACCCAGTACAGCACCAGGCCGGACGGGAAGAACGCGAACAGGAAGCCGAACATGATCGGCATCGCCTGCATCATGCGCCGCTGCATCGGGTCCATGCCCGGCGTCGGCGAGATGCGCTGGGTGACGAACATGATGGCGATGTACAGGGCCGGCAGCACGAAGTACGGATCCTTGGCGGTCAGGTCCTGGATCCAGCCGATCCACGGCGCGTGGCGCAGCTCGACGCTTTCCACCAGCACCCAGTACAGCGCGATGAAGACCGGAATCTGCACCAGGATCGGCAGGCAGCCGCTGGCGGGATTGATCTTCTCCTTCTTGTACAGCTCCATCATCGCCTGGTTGAGCTTCTGGCGATCATCGCCATAGCGCTCCTTCAGCGCCTGCAGGCGCGGCTGCACGCGGCGCATCTTGGCCATGCTCTCGAACTGCTTGGCCGACAGCCAGTAGAAGCCGAGCTTGAGCAGCACCACCACGCCGATGATCGCCCAACCCCAGTTGCCGAGCACGTCGTGGAGCAGGCTCAGCAGCCAGAACAACGGCTGCGAGATCACGGTGAAAATGCCGTAGTCAACGGTCAGCTCCATGCCCGGCGCGACCTGGTCGAGCTGGTCCTGCAGCTTGGGACCGACGTACAGGCGTGCTTCGGTGGTAACGGTTTCACCGGGCGCGGCCGACAGCTTGGGGCCGGTGGCGCGCATGACGTAGTGGCCGTTCTTCAGCGCCAGCGACTTGAATTCGTCGGCCTCCTCGGCTGCCGGAATCCAGGCGGCGAGGAAGTAGTGCTGCACCAGTGCAACCCAGCCGCCCTTGATGTCCTTCTTGGCCGACTCGCTGGCAAATTCGTCGTAGTTGAGCTTGTTGAACTTGTCTTCCGGGCTGTACCAGGCGCCGCCGGTATAGGAGAACGCCGCGGGCGAGGTCATCCAGCCACCGGCAGGCTTGGGCGGCGGGATGCGCTGCAGCTGGCGATAGGCGTTGCCCTGCCAGTTGGCCGGCGTGCCGTTGGTGATCTCGTCGCGCAGGCGGATCTGGTAGCTGCCGCGTTCGAACACGTAGATCTTGCGCACCATCAGGCCATCGGCACCGTGGAAGGTGAAAGGCACTTCCAGCGTGTCGCTACCATCGGCCATCACGTAGTCGCTGGCCTCGGTGGTGAAGGACGCCTGGTGACTCGGCGCGTTGCCAGCACTGTTGACCAGTCCACTCTGCGCGACGAACAGGTGCTGGCCGCGATCATCCAGGATTTCCACCGGCGGCGAACCGGCTTCGGTGTTCTGCGGGTAGGCAAGCAGCTCGACGCGACGCACGGTGCCGCCATTGGGCGACAGTTCCACGTGCAGCAGGTCGGTGGTGACGCTGATTCCCGCCGTGCGGTTGCTGCGTTCGGCTGCGGCCGGGGCGGCCGGCACGTCGCCTGCGGCGGCGGGCGCACCCGGAAGGTCCTCGGCGCTGGGAACGTCATCGACGTTGTCGGTCGGAATGGCCGCCGACACCTCGGCGTCCGCCGTGGTCGCGGTTCCCGCCGCCGTCGTCGGCTTGGCCGCGGGCGCGTGATAGTCGTTCTGCCAAGTGCTCCACAGCGCGAAGGCCAGGGCCAGCCAGATCACCAGGAGGAAGACTCGATTCTGATTCATGGACGCAACTCGTCAGCCGGGGCGATGGCCCGGCCCGCTCTCGGTTCGGAAGGTCAGGAAGACGGTTCCCGCGGCACCGCTGTGACGGATGGGGCGGTACTGCTGTCGTCAGGGGGCGCTAGTTTGACCGGCAATGGCGCAGGCTTCAACGTTTCCGCACGCTGCCAGAGGCTTTCAAGGGCTTCGCGCAGGGCGCCACGCTGCAGGTCAGTGATGCCACCACGGGCCACCAGCACCAGATCTAGGCCAGCCAGCTGCTCACGGTGATGGCGGAAACTGTCGCGGGCGATGCGCTTGATGCGATTGCGATCAACCGCGCGCTTGGCCACGCGCTTGGCCACCGTGAGGCCCAACCGCGCCGGCACGAGTCCGCGCACGGCGACGCCATCCGACGAATCAGATTCGCGGATGCGTGCAATCAACTGCAGGTGGGGGCTGTTGAACCGGCGGCCCTTGGCAAACACCCGCTGGTAGTCAGCGGGTGTCAGCAGTCGCGCCGGCCTGGGAAAGGCGGCGCTGGATGTCACGGGCGTGTCGCTCGGTGACCGGCTCATCGCGGCAGGGGCCGCTCAATGAACCGGACTGGTGGATCGAACCGGCAGGTTCGATCAGGCGGACAGACGCTTGCGACCCTTGGCGCGACGGGCGTTGATGACCTTGCGGCCACCGGCCGTCTTCATCCGCGCACGGAAGCCGTGGGTGCGGGCGCGCTTGAGATTGCTGGGCTGGAAGGTGCGCTTCATGGCGGAACCTATTGAAAATGGTGGGGAAAAGAGGCGGAATTCTACGTGCCTGCGATTCGCGGGTCAAGCACCCCGCATTGCCGCATGGTGCGGCTCGGAGCTAGACTGCCCGGCCCGCGACCGCCGCTTGCTCATGCAGTCGCGGCTCACTTCGCCTTGCAGTAACTTTACGTGTCCACTTCCTCCGAGCCGTCGTCGCCCATGATCACCGCCTGGCAACGCTGCCTGGAGCGCCTGCAAGCCGAGCTGCCGGTCGAGGAATACCTGACCTGGCTGAAGCCGCTGCAGGCCCACGGTGACGACAACAGTCTGGTGCTGTACGCGCCCAACCAGTTCGTCGCCGATACGGTACGCGAGCGCCATCTGGAACGACTCAACGAACTGCTGCCGCATTTCGCCGGCGGCAACCCAACCCTGCGGATCGCCGTGGGCGCGGTGCCGCGACCCGTGGTCGCCAGCAGCCCGTCCGCACCCAGCAGCGCCAAGCGTGTCGCCGAGGGCGCCAATGGCGGCCGCTCGGGCCTCGACCCGCACTACCGTTTCGACACGTTCGTCGAAGGCAAGTCCAACCAGATGGGCCGTTCCGCCGCCATGCAGGTGGCGCAGAACCCTGGCCGCGCCTTCAATCCGCTGCTGCTTTACGGCGGCACCGGTCTCGGCAAGACACACCTGATGCATGCGGCCGGCAATCTGATGCGCGAGAACAACCCGGCCATGCGCGTGCTCTACCTGCGCTCCGAGCAGTTCTTCAACGCGATGATGCAGGCGCTGCGCGAGAAATCGATGGACCGCTTCAAGCAGCAGTTCCATTCGGTGGACGCGCTGCTGATCGACGACATCCAGTTCTTCGCCGGCAAGAACACCACGCAGGAGGAGTTCTTCCACACCTTCAACGCGCTGTTCGAAGGCAAGCAGCAGATCATTCTGACCTGCGATCGCTACCCGCGCGAGGTCGACAACCTGGAGCCGCGCCTGAAGTCGCGCCTGGGCTGGGGGCTGTCGGTGGCCATCGAGCCACCGGACTTCGAAACCCGCGCGGCCATCCTGCTCACCAAGGCCGAGCAGCGCGGCGTCAACCTGCCCGAGGACGTGGCGTATCTCATCGCCAAACGCATGCGCTCGAACGTCCGCGACCTCGAAGGCGCGCTCAATACGCTCGCAGCACAGGCCAACTTCACTGGTCGCGATATCAGCGCGGAGTTCGCCCAGGAAACCCTGCGCGATCTGCTGCGCGTGCAGCAGGCGGCGACCTCGATCTCGAACATCCAGAAGACCGTGGCAGACTACTACCAGCTGCGGCTGGCGGAGCTGTCATCCAAGCGTCGCAGCCGTTCCATCGCGCGACCGCGGCAGATCGCCATGGCGCTGGCCAAGGAATTGACCGAGCACAGCCTGCCGGAGATCGGCGAAGCCTTCTCCCGCGACCACACCACGGTGCTGCATGCCTGCCGCGTGGTGCGCGACCTGGTGGAAAGCGACGGGCGTATCCGCGAGGATTGGAACAACCTGATCCGCAAGCTCAGCGAGTAGTCGGCGTTGATATCGGGACAGGAATGAAACAACGGGGACAGCTTGTGGATAAGATGGGGGCCGCGCCAGCGGTCGAAATTTGTCCACAGGCCACACACAGGCATCACGCAGCTGGCCGACAAGGTTGCTGTTGAAAATTATCCTTGTATAACAACTGGTTAGAGTGGTTTTCCGCCAAAATTTGCGACACTACCACCACCACCATTTCATTTAATCAACAATCTTTGTAGCGGTATAGCGAGGAACCACGCATGCGATTCAGTCTTCCGAGAGAAGCCCTGCTCCGTCCCCTGCAGCAGGTCGTCAATGTCGTCGAACGTCGCAATACGCTGCCGGTGTTGTCGAACCTGCTGCTGCAGGTAGCCGACGGCCGGCTGTCGATGACCGGTACCGATCTCGAAGTCGAAATGGTCGCGCGCTGTCAGGTTGAGGACGCGGAAGCCGGTGAAACCACCATCCCGGCACGAAAGCTGTTCGAGATTGTCCGGGCCCTGCCGGATGGCAGTCAGGTTACCCTGTCGCAGGGCAACGAAAAGGCGACTCTCAGTGCCGGGCGTAGCCGCTTCACCCTGTCTTCGCTGCCGGCGGTGGAGTTCCCGTCGATCGAGGACCTGGAACTGGTCGAGCGCATCGCGCTGCCGGAAGCGGCGTTCAAGGACCAGATCGAACGCACTGCCTTTGCCATGGCGCAGCAGGACGTGCGTTTCTACCTGAATGGCCTGCTGCTGGATCTGCGCGGGGATGACTTGCGCTGTGTGGCAACCGATGGTGCCCGATTGGCGATGTGCGAGATTGAGCTTGCCAAGCCGGTACAAACCCGGCGCCAGATCATCGTGCCGCGCAAGGGCGTGCTGGAATTGCAGCGCCTGCTGGAAGGCGGCGATGGTGACCTGGAACTGGAAGTCGGTCGCAACCATCTGCGCGTGCAACGCAGCGACGTCACCTTCACCTCCAAACTGATCGATGGCCGCTTCCCGGACTACGAGGCGGTCATCCCGATTGGCGCCGACAAGATGGTCAACGTGAATCGCGAACTGCTGCGCGCCGCCCTGCAGCGCGCAGCGATCCTGTCCAACGAGAAGTATCGCGGCGTGAAACTGGAGATTTCCAAGGGCGAGATGCGCATCGTGGCGCACAACCCCGAGCAGGAAGAAGCGGTCGAGGAGATCGAAGCCGATACCAGCGTGGATGGCCTGGCCGTTGGCTTCAACGTGACCTACCTGCAGGATGCCTTGAGCGCGCTGCGTGGCGAGACCGTCCGCATTGGCCTGCGCGACGCCAATTCCAGCGCCCTGCTGCGTGAGGCGGAAAACGACCGCTGCCAGCATGTGGTGATGCCGCTCCGCCTGTAACCGTGCGGTGCCGGCCGGTCGCATCGCGGCGAGCCAGATTTCTGGTTCGGACCTGAGCCAATGCGTATCCGGCAACTCCAGATCAGTGACCTTCGGCTTTTCGCCGAGGCGTCGTTGCGGCTGGCTCCCGGGATCAATTTTGTCCGTGGCGCCAACGGAGCCGGCAAGACCAGCCTGTTGGAGGCGGTCCATCTGCTGGGTTACGGCCGTTCGTTCCGCGGCGGCTCGCGGGATACGCTGATCCGCCACGATCGCGAGCGCCTGCAGGTGTTTGCGCGCTGGGACACGGACAGCGGTGAACGACGCACCGGACTGACCCGTAGCGGCAGCGACTGGCAGGCCAGGCTGGATGGCCAGAACCTGCCAACCCTGAGCGGCCTGCATCTGGCCTGCGCGGTGATCTGCTTTGAACCGGGCAGCCATGAATTGCTGGCGGGTTCCGGTGAGCAGCGCCGGCGCTATCTCGATTGGGGTTTGTTCCACGTGGAACAGGATTTCCTCCCGGTCTGGCGGCGTTACCAACGAGCGCTGCGACAACGAAACAGTCTGCTTCGGACTTCAGTGAGGAATGCCGCCGAATACCTGCCATGGGAGCAGGAAATGGCGACCATGGCGAATCGCATCGATGAACTGCGGGAGCGACAGCTATCCCGCAGCGAATCCGCGGCGGCTCCGCTCCTGGCGACCTTCCTCGCTGAAATGGGCGAACCGCGCTGGCGCTATCGGCGCGGCTGGTCGAAGGAGCAGGACTTCGCCGATCTGTTGGCATCCAATCGCGAACGCGACCAGCGACTGGGCTACAGCTTCAGTGGGCCCCATCGGGCGGATTGGCAGCTGGGTTTCGAGAACCTGCCGGAATCGGCGCCGTTGTCGCGGGGACAGGAAAAGCTGGCGGCACTGGCCTGTGTGCTGGCGCAGATCGAGGTGCTGAGGCAGGCGGGTCACGAAGTCCCGGTCGTGCTACTCGACGATCTGGCGTCAGAGCTGGATCGGGAACATCAGGAGCGGGTCTGGCAATACCTGGCAGACGCCGATGTGCAGGTGCTGGCGACCGGCACCGAGCTACCCGTGAGTCTTCCAACCGATCGAGTGGCTGCGATGTTTCACGTGGAACGCGGGACGACCGGCACTGCCGACGTGAGGCCCTTGTCCTGAGGTTTCGAACCGCCGGCCAGGGGGTGATGGGCTGCTATAATAAAAGGAGTGGCTTTGCCGCCGGCAGTTACCTTCTGAGGCCTGTGCCGGGCGGATGACCAGGCCATTTCCTGATTGAGTCCGCATGGCCCATCGGGCCGTGCCGCTGATGGCGAGACTATGACCGAACAGAATTACGATTCCTCGAAAATCACCGTCCTCCGTGGCCTGGAAGCCGTGCGCAAGCGCCCCGGCATGTACATCGGCGACGTGCACGACGGCACCGGTCTGCATCACATGGTGTTCGAGGTGGTGGACAACGCCATCGACGAGGCGCTGGCCGGGCACTGCGATCGCATTGTGGTGACCGTGCATAGCGATGGGTCGGTTAGTGTGTCCGACAACGGTCGAGGCATTCCGGTGGACATCCACAAGGAAGAGGGCCGTTCGGCGGCCGAGGTCATCATGACCGTGCTGCACGCCGGCGGTAAGTTCGATGCCAATAGCTACAAGGTGTCCGGTGGCCTGCACGGCGTCGGTGTGTCGGTGGTGAATGCGCTGTCGAAGAAGCTCACGCTCGACATCTGGCGCGAAGGCTACCACCACTTCCAGAGCTACAGTCTGGGTGAGCCGGATGCGCCCGTGGCCAAGGGCAAGCCCAGCGACAAGCGCGGCACTACGCTGCGCTTCTGGCCCAGCGAGCAGACCTTCAGCGATGTCGAATTCCACTACGACATTCTGGCCAAGCGGCTGCGCGAGCTGAGCTTCCTCAACTCCGGCGTTCGCGTCGAGCTGCTGGACGAGCGCGAGGACGACAAGCATGACGTGTTCCAGTACGAAGGCGGCATCCGCAGCTTCGTGGATCACTTGTCGCAGCTGAAAACCCAGCTACATCAACAGGTTATATCGCTTTCCGGCGAGCAGGACGGGATCGTGGTCGAGGCAGCGGTGCAGTGGACCGATGCCTACCAGGAGACCATGTTCTGTTTCACCAACAACATTCCGCAGAAGGATGGCGGCACTCATCTGGCCGGTTTCCGCGCCGCGTTGACCCGCACCATTGGTCAGTACGTCGAGCAGAACGGCCTGGCCAAACAGGCCAAGGTCAGCTTCTCCGGCGATGACATGCGTGAAGGCATGATCGCCGTGCTGTCGGTGAAGGTGCCCGATCCCAGCTTCAGCTCGCAGACCAAGGAAAAGCTGGTCAGCTCGGAAGTGAAGCCGGTGGTGGAGTCGATCGTCGGTCAGCGCCTGACCGAATTCCTGCAGGAGCACCCGGCCGAGGCCAAGGCCATCGCCGGCAAGGTGGTCGATGCCGCCCGCGCCCGCGAGGCCGCGCGCAAGGCGCGCGAGATGACCCGCCGCAAGGGCGCGCTGGATATCGCCGGCCTGCCCGGCAAGCTGGCCGACTGCCAGGAAAAGGATCCGGCGCTCAGCGAACTGTTCATCGTCGAGGGTGACTCCGCCGGTGGCTCGGCCAAGCAGGGCCGCAACCGTCGGACGCAGGCGATCCTGCCGCTGAAGGGCAAGATCCTGAACGTCGAGCGTGCGCGCTTTGATCGCATGCTGAGCTCGGCCGAGGTCGGCACGCTGATTACCGCCCTGGGTTGCGGCATCGGCCGCGACGAATACAACCCGGACAAGCTGCGCTATCACCGCATCATCATCATGACCGACGCCGACGTCGACGGCAGCCACATCCGCACGCTGCTGCTGACCTTCTTCTACCGGCAGATGCCGGAGCTGATCGAGCGCGGCCACGTCTACATCGGCCTGCCGCCGCTATACAAGATCAAGCAGGGCAAGAGCGAGTTCTATCTGAAGGACGATCCGGCGCTGAATGCCTACCTGATCAACCACGCGGTCGAAGGGGCGGAGCTGAGCTACGCCCCGGACGCGCCGCCGGTCAGCGGTGAAGGCCTGGAAACCCTGATGCAGCAGTTCGTTGCCGCCGAGGAAGCGGTGGGTCGTCTGTCGCACCGTTTCGATGCCGCGCTGCTGCAGGCGATGATCGAGTTGCCGTCCCTGGATGCCGACAAGCTGGATGATGCCGACGGCATGCAGGCCTGGATCGCGCGCCTGCTTGGTGGCCTCAACGGCACCGGCCTTGGTCGCGCCCGCTACCAGGCCAGCGTCGAGGACATGGGCGAGCAGAAGGGCCTGCGCGTCAGCCGACGCCATCATGGCCTCGACGCCGAGTTCCTGTTCCCGGCCAGTCTGTTTGCCAGCCCGGAATTCCGCCCGATCCGCGTGGCCGCCGACGCACTGGGTGACCTCATGCAGGCCGGCGCCGAAGTACGCCGCGGCAACAAGACGCAGACGGTGAAGAACTTCCGCGACGCCAACGCCTGGCTGCTCGAAGAAGCCAAGAAGGGCCGCACCATCCAGCGCTTCAAGGGCCTGGGTGAGATGAACCCCGACCAGCTCTGGGACACCACGGTCAACCCGGAAACCCGTCGCCTGCTCAAGGTGCGCATCGAGGATGCCGTCGCTGCTGATGAAATCTTCTCGACCCTGATGGGCGACGTGGTCGAGCCGCGGCGCAACTTCATTGAGGACAACGCGCTCAAGGTAGCCAATCTCGACGTGTGATGGCAGCGTCACCGGAAGCGCTTGCGCGGCGGATCGGCAACGGTCCGCCGTGTGCTTTTCTGGCGGCTGGCTATACTAGCGGCGCGGTAGGGGATCAAATCCGTGACAGTCGAAGGGGCGGGTGAGGGAGTGCGCCCGAGTCCATGAAAAAAACCCAGCTCTACATCCTGGCGACGGTGATCGCTGCGGTCGCGCTGTCGGCCATGTTCTACAAGTGGCGTGTGCTCAATTTCCCCTTGCAGCCAGTGCAGGGCGTGGAGCAGTGGACGCTGGAGGCGCGTGTCGAATACCAGCCGCGGCGTGGCGCGAACACGGTCAGCCTGCAGCTGCCGGATGCACCGCCGGGCTTTTCGGTGATCCGCGAGAATTTCATCGCGAAGAATTATTCGAAGCTGGAAGAAAGCCACCGCGACGGCCGCGAAGTGCAGTGGGCGATCCGTCGTGCACGCGGCACCCAGGCGCTGTACTACCGCGCCACGGTCGTGCGCAGCAATGACCATACCGAACTGGATCTCGACCCGCGCGTCGGCCAACCGCCAGTGCTGGAAGAACCCTATGCCACCGCCGCGCAGTCCCTGCTCGAGGACGTTCGCGAAGGCAGCGCCGACATCGCCACCTTCGCGCAGGAGCTGGTGCGGCGCTTCAATGCCGAATCGCCGGGCGAAGAAGTCTCCCTGCTGCGCGACCAGCATCCGGATGCCGAAGGCCGCGCGCGCTTCATTGCCGAATTGCTGGCCATTCGCAACATCCCGTCGCGCGTGGTGCACGGCATGCTGCTCGGCAAGACTTCCGGCGACGCCGACATGCGGCCATGGTTGCTGGTGCACAACGGCACCGACTGGATCACCATCGACCTGCGAACCGCGACCGATGGCTGGCCCAGCGACCTGTTCCTGTGGAGCGCCAGCCGGCAACCGCTGCTGGTGGTCGACGGCAACGAGGGCGCGCACGTCAGTTTCAAGCAGAACCTGTTCATGGCCGACGCCGTCGAGGCCGCGCAGGACCGGCTGAAGGTCGAGAATCCGGACCTGATCAACTATTCGCTGTTCAGCCTGCCACTGCAGTCGCAGGAGACCTACCGCATCCTGCTGATGGTGCCGGTTGGCGCCTTCATCATGCTGCTGCTGCGCAACCTGGTCGGCGTCAGCACCTTTGGCACCTTCATGCCGGTGCTGGTGGCGCTGGCCTTCCGGCAGACGCACCTGCTGGCCGGTGTGGCGCTGTTCGTGCTGGTTGTCGGCATGGGCCTGCTGGTGCGCTTCTACCTCGAACGATTGCGCCTGTTGCTGGTCCCAAGGTTGACAGCGGTCTTGATCCTGGTCGTGCTGCTGATGGCGCTGGTCAGCGTGATAAGCAACCGCCTCGGCATCGAGGTCGGCCTGTCGGTGGCGCTGTTCCCGATGGTGATCATGGCCATGACCATCGAACGCATGTCGGTTGCCTGGGAAGAGCGTGGCGGTGGCGCGGCGATGCGAGAAGGTACCGGCACGCTGGTGGTCGCCGCCTTTGCCCATCTGGTGATGAGCTGGACGCCGCTGGAGCACCTGGTGTTCGTGTTCCCGGAGGTGCTGCTGCTGCTGTTCGCCGCGTCGCTGGTGATCGGCCGCTATTCCGGCTATCGCCTGAGCGAACTGCTGCGCTTCCGCACGCTGGCCGATGAAGCCGAGGCCGAAGCGCGTCGTCATGGCGCGCCGCCGCTGGGTCATGCGGTTGCCGAGCAGACCGTGGCGGATGAGTCGGAGGATCTCCCGCGCGGGGATGATCGCTGATGCTCAACCCATTCCGCATCGCCAGGCGCCTGCGCGAGATTGGTCTGGTCGGCATCGGCCAGCGCAACGCCGACTTCGTGCTGCGCTACAACCCGCGCAAGTTCTACCCGCGCGTCGATGACAAACTGCTGACCAAGCGCCTGGCCATCGCGGCTGGCTTGCCGGTTCCCGAGCTGTACGCCGTGGTCCGCGAGGAGCACGAGATCGCCGACCTTCACGAGCAGTTGAAGGATCGCGAACAGTTCGTCGCCAAGCCGGCGCATGGTTCCGGCGGTGACGGCATCCTCGTGGTGAATGGCCGTCGCGGGGAGCGCTACCGGCGCAGCAACGGTCTGCTGATGTCGCGCAATGAGTTCGAGCATCACGTGTCGAACATGCTGTCCGGCCTGTATTCGCTGGGCGGGCATCCGGATCACGTGCTGATCGAATACTGCGTGCAGTTCGATCCGGTATTCGACCGCATCAGCTACAAGGGCGTGCCGGACATCCGCATCATCGTGTTCCAGGGCTATCCCGTGATGGCGATGGTGCGCCTGCCGACGCGCATGTCCGATGGCAAGGCCAACCTGCACCAGGGCGCCATCGGCGTCGGCATCGACATCGCCACCGGCATCACCGCCAAGGGCGTCTGGGGCAGCGAGCGCATCCGCGAGCATCCGGACACCGAGAACGCCATCGAGGGCCTGTCGATCCCCGGCTGGGAGAACCTGCTGGAGATGGCCGCGCGCTGCTACGAGCTGTCCAACCTCGGCTATATCGGTGTCGACTTCGTGCTGGATCGCAATCTCGGTCCGATGATTCTGGAACTGAACGCGCGACCGGGACTGGCCATCCAGATCGCCAATGCCACCGGTCTGCATGGCCGCCTGGCAAAGGTTCAGGCGCTGGAAGAAGCGCACACCCTGTCGAAGGTTCCGGCGGAGCGGGTGCGTTACTCGCAGCAGGAATTCGGCTTTGTCCAGGCCCCTCCGGACACGGAAACTGCTTTGGTCAACGCTGCCTCTTAACCCCGGCAACCCCCTTTCCGCGTTGACAGAAACCGAGGCTGAATTGTCCGGCGCGAGAAACAGTGCACAGAAATCAAGCAAGAATGGGCTTGAGCGGCGCCCACGTCACGGGTTAGCCTAGTCCGTTCACGTCGCCAAACGCGTCGACAGCGCCTCAGGGACGCGGCAGAAAGCGAGGAGGGAATCGAAATGAAAACTGGTCGAAATCTGAAGAAGGGCGTTCTGGCGCTTGCCGTTGTCGCCATGCTCGCATCGCCGCTGGCAATGGCTCGCAAGAAAGAAGAGCCGAAGCCGGAGCCGAAGTATCCGAACGCGACACGCGTCGAGCCGGAAATCAAGCCTTCACGTGCCGTGAACAAGCAGCTCAACAAGATGTTCGAGCTGTCTTCCGAAGACGGTACCGAGGATCAGGTGCGCCTGCTGGCCGAGGAAATCCTCGCGCACGGCAAGGCCAGCGCCTACGACCGGGCCATCGCCGACCAGACCCTTGCCTATCAGATGATGGACAAGGACAACTACGGCAAGGCCATCGAATACCTGCAGCATGCGCTCGACGAGAACTCGCTGCCCAATGACACGCATTTCTCGATCATGCTGCAGATCGCCCAGATGCAGCAGGCCGAGGACCAGCTGGCCGCCGCCGACCAGACGGTGAAGCGCCTGATCGAGGAAACCCGCTCCGATGGCCCCGAGTTCGTCGGTCTGCGTGGTTCCATCAAGTACCAGCAGGATGACTGCCCGGGTGCGGTGCCGCTGATCAAGGACGCCATCGCCAAGTCCGATGCCAAGGGCGTCAAGCCGCAGTCGGCCTGGCCGCAGATCCTGATCGCCTGCTATGCCGACATGGAGCAGCCGGAAGAAGCGATCAACGTCGCCAAGCAGCAGTTGGCAGGTGATCCGGACAACACCACGCTGATCCGCAACCTGAGCACGGTGTACCTGCAGGCCGAGAAATACGCCGAGGCCACGGCCCTGCTCGAGGACGCCAAGGCGCGCGGACTGATGACCACGGCCAAGGATTACGACCAGCTGTATCGGCTGTACCACTATGCCGAAAAGGAAGACAAGGCCATCGCCACCATCGACGAAGGCCTGGCCAAGGGAATCCTGCAGCCGAGCGCGGAGCTGTACCACGTCAAGGCAGAGGCCTTCTACTTCTCCGATCGCAGCAAGGACGCCATCGAGTGGTACGGCAAGGCCGCCGAGCTGTCGAACACTGGTGACGATTACGTTAATCAGGCCCGCCTGTTGTACGAAAACGATCGGTATGCCGAGGCAAAGGCCGCCGCGAACAAGGCGCTGGCGCGCGACCTCAAGCGACCGGGCGACGCCTGGATCGTCATTGGTGGCGCCGAACTTGGTATGAGCAACAAGGCTGCCGGCATTGCCGCCTACAAGAAGGCAGCAGGCTATCCGGAAACCAAGAACGCCGCCGAATCCTGGCTCCGAGCCAGCGGCGTCAAGTAATAGAGGGTGCCGGCGGCGCCGATGGTGCCGTCTGGCGACATGTTATAAGCTTCGTATCCCGTTGCCGCTTCGCGGTGCACGCCGCGCCGCGGCGGGCACGCCCGACCGGCCCCGGTCATAGCAAGAGGTCACGCCGCCAATGACGGATTCCAATCACAACCAGGACAACGGCGACAAGCTGAACTGGCCGCGCATCGGTGGTCTGGCTTTTGCCATGGCCTTCCATGTGGCCGCGTTCATGATGCTGATGGCGCCGGTCAATCCGCCTCCTGCGGAAGACGAAGAAGAGTCGATCTTCGAGGTGACGCTCATCGAGCCACCGCCGCCGCCGCCGCCGCCGCCGCCACCGCCGCCGGAGCCGCCGAAGGTCATCAAGCAGGAAATCAAGCCGCCGCCAATCCAGGCGCCGCCGCCGCCGCCGGAACAGCCGCCGCCGCCGCCGGTCGTTTTCGATACCCCATCGGAAATGGCATACGAGGCGCCGCCGCCGGCACCGCCGGCACCGCCGGCACCGCCGGTCGATCAGGTCTTCGGTCCCACGGAGGACCAGAGCTATCGCCGCGCCCGCCCGCCGCGTTACCCGCCGCAGTCTCGCCGTATGCGTGAAGAGGGCACGGTGGTGCTGCGCGTGCTGGTCAGCGCCAATGGTGATCCGTTGGACATCCAGGTTGAGACGTCCAGTGGCCATCGTCGCCTCGATCAGGCGGCCCAGGAAGCGGTCAAGAAGTGGAAGTTCAATCCGGGTCGCCGTAGTGGCCAGCCGGTGGAAGGTTGGGTTCTGGTGCCGATCAACTTCAGCCTGACCGGCTGATCGGGCTCTCGATCCGACTGACAACCATTCAGGGAAAGAAAGGAACAGCAGGAGTCAGCAACAGCAAGGGAAGGGACAATAACATCGAGGCCACGGGAAACCGGGCGGAAAGCTGATCAGGAGGTCATGAAGCCATGAACACAAACCATCAGCCACAGGCGGGACGCCGTTTGAACTGGGCGAGGATCACCGGAATGGGGTTTGCCGGTGCCTTTCACATTGCGGCCTTCATGGTCGTTCTGGCGCCATCGGCGCCGGTGGAAGGACCTCCACCCAAGCCTGACCCCTTTGTTTACGTGGATACCGTCAAGGAAGAGCCGAAGCCACCGACTGTCGTGCCGATGCCGGTTGCCCCGGAGATCGAGACGAAGCAGGAGCAGCCAAGGCCACAACCGGTGCAGCCTGAGCAGCAAGTAGCGATCGATGCGCCTCCGGTGATCTTCGATACGCCGTCCGACATGGGCTATGTGGCCGATGAGCAGGCGGCGCCAATCCCAACCCAACCGAAGCAGGCTTCGGAAATCGGACCTTCGGTCCAGCAGAGTTACGGCTACATCGCCAAGGTCGAATACCCGGTGCGGGCTCGGCAGAAGCAGTTGGAAGGCGATGTGATGTTGCGGGTCCTGGTTGGTGAGACCGGGGACCCGCTGAAGGTGGAAGTTGAAACGTCCAGCGGGCATCGTGTGCTGGATATGGCCGCCCTCAAGGGCGTCAAGAAATGGAAGTTCAACCCGGGATTCAAGAATGGCCAGCCGATCCAGGGCTGGGTACTGGTCCCGATCAATTTCAGTCTCAATTAGGTAAAAGGGTAGGCGTATGCAACAGGATGCTGCTTCCAATCAGCCGGTCGATCAGGCCGCAACCGCTCCGGTCGAAGCGCCGGTTGATACCGCGCCGATGGCGGCCGATCCGGGCGTGGGTCCGGGCATGGGCGGCACCAACGACGCACAGGCTCTGGAAGGCATGGGCTTTGACCACCTGATCCAGAACTTCGACGCGGTCGGCTGGATCGTGTTCATCATGCTGGTGCTGATGTCGATCGGCTCCTGGTACTACATCATCGTCAACCTGCTGAAGAACATGGTGATCCGTTCGCGCGCCGACCGCGTGATGAGCACCTTCTGGGAAACCCAGAACGCGCAGGAAGCGATCCGCTACATGGAAGACCAGCCGAAGGGCGAGCCGTTCTCCAAGATCGCCCTCGACTGCGCGGTCGCCGCGGCTCACCATCAGCGTCATGAAGGCAGCCGTCTGGTCGAGGCGCTGAACCGCTCCGAGTTCATCGACCGCGCCCTGCGCCAGGCCGTGGCTCGCGAGAGTTCACGTCTGGAGAACGGACTGACCCTGCTGGCCACCGTGGGTTCAACCGCACCATTCGTTGGTCTGCTCGGTACGGTGTGGGGCATCTACCATGCCCTGATTCGCATCGGTGCTTCCGGTCAGGCCTCGATTGACGTGGTCGCCGGCCCGGTCGGTGAGGCGCTGATCATGACCGCGATCGGTCTGGCGGTCGCCATCCCGGCGGTGCTTGCGTACAACTTCTTCGTGCGCCTGAACCGCGTGACCAACGCCAAGTTCGACACCTTCGCCCACGACCTGCATGACTTCTTCGCCACCGGCTCTCGCGTCGGTGAAGTGAAGGGCAAGTAATCCGTCGGACGGGAGTTAGGTAATGGCATTCAGTGCAGGTGGAGACAGCGGCGGGCCGATGGCGGAAATCAACGTCACGCCGCTGGTCGACGTGATGCTGGTGCTGCTGATCATCTTCATGATCACGGCGCCGCTGATGTCGCACAAGGTCGAGATCGTGCTGCCCGAAGCCATGCTCGAGACCAAGCCGGATGATTCCGATCGTCCGGTGACCGTGGCGATCAAGGAAGATGGCGACATCTACCTCAACGACGAGCTGGTGGACATGGAAGTACTTCGTTCCAAGCTCGCCGTCGAGGCGCAGAAGAAGCCGCAGCCGCAGGTGGACGTCCGCGCCGATGCCACGACCCGCTACCGGATCGTGCAGTCGGCGGTGAAGACTGCCAAGGAAGTCGGTATCCGACGCGTGGGCTTTGTCGCCACGCCGGAACACTGAGCCAAGGAGACACGCATGGCATTTTCAACCGGAGGTTCAGGCGGCGGCGCACCGATGGCGGACATGAACGTTACGCCACTGGTCGACGTGATGCTGGTGCTGCTGATCATCTTCATGGTCACCGCACCGATGATGTCCTATCAGATCCAGATTGATCTTCCTCAGCCGGTGATTGATCCGCCGCCGCCAGATGAAAATCCGCCGGAGCCGAACAAGCTCCGCATCGATTCAGCTGGGCAGCTGTTCTGGAACGACATGCCGATGCCGCGCAAAGCGCTCGGTCCGACTTTGATGATCGAGTCTGCGCGCAAACCGCAGCCGACGCTCGAGATCGATACGTCACCGGACGTGCAGTACCAGGTTCTGACTGAAGTGCTGGCTGAAGCGAAGAACGCGGAGATCAAGAAGATTGGCTTTGCGGAGTACAGTCGGTAGCGCTTGTTGGCTTCTGACGCTTCGGGACTATACTGGGCCCGCAGGTGAAAACCTGCGGGCCCTTTCTTATGCGGGCGACGCGTTCCGGTCAGCGACCGGGACCAGGGATTGGCGAAATGCGGCATTGGCGAGGGATCGCCGGCTGACGGGAACTCCAAGATCGCGTGGCAAGGCCACGCTTCGACAAGGAGATCGACCATGGCATTCGCGAATCAACTGCCTTCCGGCGCCCGTTCGGCAATGGCCAGCATGAATGTGACGCCACTCGTGGACGTGATGCTGGTATTGCTGATCATCTTCATGGTCACCGCCCCGGTGCTTTCCCGCCCGATCCAGATCGACTTGCCGCAGAGCGGGCCAGTCATTGAACATCCCGACTCCCCCGATCCGATCCACCTGCGCATCGGCGCACTGGGCGACCTGTACTGGAACGACAGCCCGTTGCCAGCGACGGCCCTGCAGCCGTCATTGCAGCTGGAAGCATCGCGGGACAACCAGCCCATGTTGATTCTGGAGACCTCACCAGACGCGGACTATCAGTACATGGCCAGAGTGCTGGCGGTGGCGAAGGACGCGCGCTTCCAGCGCATCAGCTTCGCAGAATTCAGCCAGTGAAAGACCGCGGCAGCCGGTCCGCTGAGTTCAGACGGATCGGCTGGCCGCAATGATGGCCAGGTAGCGGGCGACTGTCGCTGCCAGGCCGTCGTAGATCGCTTCCGAGAAAACGGCGTGTCCGATCGATACTTCATCCACACCTTGGACGTGGCGCAGGAAGTCGAGAAGGTTGCGCTGGTCGAGATCATGGCCGGCGTTGACGCCAAGCCCCGCCGAACGGGCGACTTCGGCACTTCGCGCACAGGCATCCAGCGCGGCATTGGCATAGCCGGCTGCGTGCGCGGCGGCATAGGGGCCGGTGTACAGCTCGATGCGGTCCGCGCCCAGCTCGGCCACGCGCGCGATATCCGGACTGCCGGCATCCATGAACAGACTGACACGGCAGCCAGCCGTCTTCGCCTCGGCGATTCGCTCACGCAATCCCGTCGGTTCGGGATCCAGACGCCAACCGTGGTCCGAGGTGATCTGCCCGTCGCCATCCGGAACCAGGGTGACCTGTTGCGGACGCACCGCCAGCACCAGCGGCAGCAGCCCCGGGTAGTCCCCGCGCGGTCCGGGAACCGGGTTGCCTTCGATGTTGAATTCCGGGTCCCCGTCACGCGAACGCAGCAGCAGGGACAGGGCTTCCACATCCGATGGGCGGATGTGTCGCTGGTCGGGACGCGGGTGCACGGTGATGCCCCCGCAGCCGGCCTCGAGCGCCACGCGCGCGGCTTCACGCACATCCGGCACGCTGCCGCCGCGCGAGTTGCGCAGCACGGCCACTTTGTTGACGTTGATGCTGAGTCGGGTCATGCCGGCAGATTAGCATCCGGCGGCAAATCGACCGAGCGCCCCATAGTTCAGCGCCTCCAACATCAATGCGGCGCAAGTCATCGGAATTTCGATGAAATTGGCCCTGCAAATTCCGACGAAGGCCGCGAAAACCGTGACGTACGTGAAACACCGGTGCCGCCAAATCGGTCAAACTCGGTTCATGAGCGCGTTTAGCCGCCAAATCGCGGGTTTGCTGGTCGTCGTCAGCCTGCTGTTGGGCGGCCTTCCTGCGCCCGTTTGCGCAGAAAGCGCCATCAGCGGCATGCCCCTGCACCAGCGCTTTGGGCCAGAGGACTATGGCGCCGCGCCGAGACACCTTGCCGTTCAGGCCGGCCTCGATGGCAGCCTGTTCGTTGGCAATGTCGAGGGTGTCCTGCGCTATGACGGGTCGGCCTGGGAGCGTATCGAGCTGCCGGGTAATTCCGTTGCCCGCTCGTTGGGCCGTGACGAAAACGGCCGCATTTACGTCGGCAGCTACGATAAGTTCGGCTACCTCGAAGTGCACCGCAGTGGCGAGTACGAATTTCACGATCTGCGAGATGACTTCGGCCTCAAGGGAGAGGACAGGCATCTAGGGAACATCTGGTCGATCGTGGTCACTGATGACGCGATCTACGTCCAGGCCGAATCGCAGCTTCTTCGGCTCGGCAAGGACGGCGGCACGCGTCGCTGGCCGTTAGATCCTGAGGTGCGCGGCGTATTCGCTGCCGGTGACTCGCTATATGCACGCGTGGACGGCAAGGGCGTATCGCAGTTTGACGATGGGCACTTCACGCTGCTGCCGGGCGGCGAGCAGTTCGCCAACCAGCCGCTCAACTCCCTGCTGAAGCGGAATGACGGATTGCTACTGGTCGGTGCCGATGCCTTCTACCGCTATGACGGCAAGCGCGTCGTCAGACTCGAAGGCGACGCACAGCGGGTTTTCGTCGACGCTTCACCTTACCTCGCCATCACCCTGTCCGATGACAGCATTCTCGTCGGCACCCTGGGCGGCGAGCTGCTGCGTTTCGATGCCGATCTGAAGTTCCTTTCCCGCGTCCCGCTGGGACCCTATTCGATTCTGGCACTGGCGGCGGATACGGAAGGTGGGGTCTGGGCGGCGACCGAGGGCGATCTGGTTCGCCTCCGCATGCCTTCGCCCTGGTCGGTCTATAGCGCCGCCGACGGCATTCCCGGCTCCATTACCGATAGCGCATGGTCGAATGGCGCGCTTTGGGTTGCCAACTCGCGCGGCGTCGCGGTTGCCGAACGCAGTCGCAGTGGCCGCATGCGCTTCCGCCAGGTCATCGAAACCGCGCTCGAAACCAACGACCTGCTGGAAGACGAAAAGGGCCTGCTGATCGGCGAGCGCATGGGTTTGCTGTGGCTCCCCAATGGCAGTGAAACCCCCGAGCGGATATGGAAAGGCGCTTCCGCTTTCTGGTTGATGCGTTCGCATTTCCATCCCGACGTCGTGTTTGTCGCCGCACAGGACGACATCCTCGTCCTCGAGCGAAACAATGGCGGATGGAACGTCGCAGCGACCTGGCCGCTGAATGACATCAGCCTCAGCTCCATGCTGGAAACCGGTCCCGCCACGTTGTGGATTGGCGACAGTCGCGGTGGTGTGTATCGCTGGACGCTGAGTGAAGACGGCAGGGAGATCACCGAGAAGACCGCCTTCGGTTCGAAGGAAGGGCTCGATTTCGACAGGGACTACGGCAGCAGCATGGTGAAGATCGGGGACGATCTCATCGCCAGCTCGGGATCCCACGCCTACAAGTTCGATGGCGATCGCTTCGTGCCCTTCGACGAGGCGCCATTCACCCTGGTCGATCGGCCGATGGAGCTGGAAGTCGTCAACACGCCGCTGGGTGATTACGCGCATACCACCCGCGAACTGTGGCGACGCCCGCCAGGCGAGGACAAGTGGCAGCCGGTACGTCTGGGTTCGCGATTGGCACGCGGCTTTTCCAATGTCCATGTGGATGCGGATGGCAGTCTGCGCATCATTACCTGGAGCAGCCTGCTGCAATACGACCCCATTGCGAGCGAAGCGCCTGGCCGCGATCTGGCAGTCAGCCTGCGTCGGGTGGAGTACCGCCCGGGTGGCGACGGCCTGCAGTTGATGCCGCTGGATAGCGCGGCGGACTACGACTACCAGTCGGGCGACGCGCTTCGCATCAAGTTTGCGCTGATCACCATGGAATCTGGCGCCGAGGTTCGCTGGCGCATCCTTGGTCGTGTGGACAACTGGAGCGACTGGTCGTCGGTCAACGACTCGTCGCTCAGCTTCGGTCGCCTCGATTCCGGTGAGTATCACCTGCAGGTCGAGGGCCGCGTTGCCAGTGGTCGCGAAGTGCGTCCGCTGGACTACGAGTTCAGCGTCGCACCCGAGTGGTATCGAACCCATTGGGCCTTGGCTCTGGGACTGCTGCTGCTGTTGCTCTTGATCGCCGGCATCGTCCAGTTCGTCTCACGCGTCCGTTACCGCAACTTCGTCGCGATCAATCGCCGGCTGGAAGACAAGATCGCCGAGCGCACGCGCGAGCTGGAAAACGCCAACGAGCGACTGGCCGAACTGGCGACGGAGGACAGCCTTACCGGCGTCGCCAACCGACGTGCCATGGAACAGGCGCTCACCCGCGAGTGGCAGCGCTGTGCGGAAGCAACCACGCCGCTCAGCGTGATCATGGTCGATGTCGACTATTTCAAGCGCTACAACGACCAGCATGGTCACCTCGAAGGCGACAAACGCCTGCGCTGGGTGGCCCACGAGCTGTCGAACATGGTGAAGCCGGTCCGCGAACTGGTTGCTCGATTCGGTGGTGAGGAGTTTGTGCTGATCCTGCCGGGCTACAACGCCGACCGCGCCGTGCTGCGCGCCGAGGAGCTGCGCCGTCGCTTCACCCGTGAGGACAGCGACGTCACCATCAGTCTCGGCGTAGCCACGCAGGTGCCGCGTCTCGACGAGGATCCGGCACAGCTGCTGCAGCGTGCCGACACCGCGCTCTACCGTGCCAAGCGCCGCGGTCGCAATCGCGTCGAACTTGCCGAAGACTGATCGGGCCTTCGCGGGGCACCCGCAGGCACGCCAACTTCCGGCACTGACGACCGCAAACGCGACTGTCGACAATATGCCGCGATGATGCCGTTTCGCCATGGCGCGGAACCGCGCAGAGAACCCGGCGACGGAACCAGGCCGGGCCGGCGTTTCATCCACCTCAAACGCTTCTTCGCATGATGCCGTCGCGCTTGCGACGGAACTTTGCGTTGCCACATCAGTCCCTGTGACGGTCCATTGATCGGTCGGCAGGGAAAGTCGGGAAATCCATGATTCATCTGAGCGGTATCGAACGCAGCTACAACATGAGCGGACAGAGCGTGCGCGCGCTGGCCGGTGTCGACCTGGATGTCGCGCGCGGCGAGTTCGTCGCCATCACCGGTTCATCGGGTTCCGGCAAGTCCACGCTGCTCAACATCCTTGGCTGCCTTGATCAGCCGACCAGCGGCAGTTACCAGCTGGATGGCGAGAACGTGGCCGGTCTTGATGACGAAGCCACCAGCGACCTGCGAAACCGTCGCATTGGCTTCGTGTTCCAGAGCTTCCACCTGCTGCCGCGACTCAGTGTGCTGGAGAACGTCACCCTGCCGCTTCGCTTCGCCCACAACGCCAACGTCGACCACGCCGCGGTCGAGAGCCATGCGCGTGAACTGCTCGAACGCGTGGGTCTGGGCGAGCGCCTGCATCATCGACCCAACGAACTGTCCGGTGGCCAGGTACAGCGCGCCGCCGTCGCGCGCGCGCTGGTGATGAAACCATCGCTGCTGCTTGCCGATGAGCCAACCGGCAACCTCGACTCCAAGAGCGCAGCCGACGTGATGGGCCTGATCGACCAGCTGCATCGTGAAGGCCAGACCGTGGTGCTGGTCACCCACGACAACGAAATCGCCGAACACGCGCCGCGCCATGTGCGCCTGCGCGACGGAAGGGTGGAACATGACACCTCGAAATAATGCACTGCTGCGTCGCCGTGCGCTGTGGCTGGCACTGCTGACGCTGCCGGGTCTGGCTGGCGCTTCATCGCTGATGTTGACTGGCGAGCTGCGTTCACGCGACTCCGAAGGCATCTACACGCCGTTCGCCAACAACTCGCCAGTGGTCCTGCGCTACTACGTGCCGGAGGGCGCACGCGTGGAGGCCGGTGATCCACTGGTTCGCATCGATCCGGGCCAGGCGCTTGCACAGATCCGCCAGCTGGAGTCGCAGATCGATCAGAGCAAGGCGCGCGCCGCCAAGGAAATCGCGGAGCTCGAGGTCGCCGCACTCGATGCCGAACTGGCGCGGGTGGATGCCCGCGCCCAGCAGCAGAAGGCGGAAGTCGACGCCGCTTTGCCAAAGCAGTATCTGTCGGCGCTCGACTACGATCGATATCAGGGCGAGAAGGCGCGCGCCGACCGCGAGCTGGCGTTGAAAACCAGTGAAGCGCAGGCCGCGCGACAGGCAGTGGAGCGTCGCCGCAAGGACGCGGCGCTCGAACAGGAGCGCCAGGAAGCCGAGCTCGCCTACCAGCATGCGCAGGTGGATGCTTCCGAACAGCGCGCGACGCGTGGTGGCGTGGTCGTGCATGGCTTCGACCCGCGCATGGGAACCCGCATCGATGAGGGCTCTTCGGCGTTCAACGGCGCGCAGATTGGCGAGGTCGTCGGCGATGGTGCCATGGCGATCCGCGCCTGGGCGCTGGAACCGGATCGTCGTGATCTGAAGGTTGGCGAGAAAGTCGGCGTGGTCTTCGACGCGCTACCGGGCCAGCGCATCGAAGGCACGGTATCCGCGATTGCCGGTGCGCCGGACAGCAAGGCCGAATGGGGGGAGGGGCGCTATTTCCAGGTCGATATCGATCTGCAGTCGGGAACTGAAACCCTGCCGCTGCGACCCGGCATGAGCGCGCGCGTCGAGGTGGGCGTGTCGGGCAGTGAAATCGGCGTGTCGGTGCCCGCGCCCGAGCGCATCCAAGCCGATGGCGAACTGGTTGCGATGGAAAGCGCGGTGCTGGCGCCACCGCCCGTACAGGGCTTGTGGAATTATTCGATCACGCGGCTGGCGCCAGACGGCTCGCCGGTGAAGGAAGGCGATGTCGTCGTGCAGTTCGACGGCGGCCAGCTGCAGCAGAGCCTGATGAGCAAACAGGCCGAACTGGCGGAAAAGAAGACCCAGCAGGAACAGCTGCGTCTGGCGCTGGCCGAACGCGAACGCAACCAGCGTCTCAGCACCGAAGAGGCGAAATCCAATCTGGAGAAGGCCGAGCGCAAGGCTACCCAGCCCGCGGAACTGCTGCGTGGCGTCGACTACCAGAAGCTGGTGATCGAGAAGGCGCAGGCACGCGAGCGCATGACGCTGGTAGAAAAGCGCGAGAAGGCGGCGGCCGAGCAGCGCCGGCAGGAATGGCTGCTGGTCAGTTTCGAGGCCGATCAGCTGCAGGCCGACGTGGATGAGCTGAAGGAATCGCTGGTCGCCCTCAGCGTCAAGGCGCCGCGAGCTGGCGTGATGATGCACAAGAGCAACTGGCAGGGCGAGAAGTTCGACGTCGGTTCGTCGGTGTGGATGGGCCAGTCGGTGGCCGAGATCCCGGACATGCAGACGCTGGCCGTGCGCGCACAGGTCGATGAGCGTTACCTGGCTTGGCTGCGTGTCGGTGCCAAGGCACGACTTCGCCTTGAAGGCGGTGCGGGTCGCGCACTGACCGGCACGATCACGGAGATCGGTCGCGTGGTGCGATCCAAGTCGCGCACGCAGCCGGTGCCCGTGGTCGATGTGCTGATCGCGCTGGATGACGCGGCATCCGGACTCAAGCCGGGCCAGCCGGTACGCGTGGACATCGGCGCTGACTCGCTGACTGCGCGTCTGGCCAGTCGCGAGGAGGCCACGCCATGACCCAGACCGTGATCTGCAACCGGCGGAACCTGTCTGCCGCGCTGGCGGCACTGTTGCTGCTTTCCGGTTGCAGCGGCGAATCCGCGTCGGAGAAGCCGGTGGAAGTGGTGCAGATGCGTCCGCTGGCGCTGAGCATTGCCGCGGATGGTGAAGTCCGGTCGACCAAGTCGACGCCGCTGCCGGTTCCCGGGCGACAGTGGTCACGCCGTCGCCTCGAATGGATGGCGCCGGAAGGCAGCACGGTACGCGAAGGCGAGCTGATCGCCCGCTTCACCGCTGATGAAGCCGAGCTCAGCCTGTCACAGGCATTGATTGACCTGCAGCGCAATGCGCTGTCGCGAAGCAACAAGCAGGGCGAACTGGATGCCGCGCAGGGGCGTGTCGATGTTGATCTGGCGGCGGTGGATTCGCAGCTGCGCATCGCTGACCGCTACGCTGAAGCCGACCTCGACATGCTCGCGCGCAACGAAATCCTCGACGCCATCCAGGACAAGGAATTCCTTGGTGCCAAGCAGGGCGTGCTGGAGTGGAAGCGCGACCAGGCCGGTGAGCGCGGTGCGGCCGAACTGGCGGTGCTGGATTCCAAACGCAGCAGCCTGCAGCTGTCGGAGAACACCAGCCGGCAGGACCTGGCCGCGCTGGAATTGCGCGCGCCGCATGATGGTGTGCTGGTTTTGGAGTCGAACTGGACCGGTGACAAGCCGCAGGTGGGTTCCAGCCTGTGGGCCGGCAACGAGTTCGGCAGTCTGCCGGACACCGCTTCGCTGGAGGTCGAGCTGGTACTGCCGCAGATCGAGGCGCAGGGCGTCAAGAAAGGTGACCGCGTGGTCATGCATCCGGCCGGGCGACCCGACCAGAAGGTCGAGTCCGAACTGAGCTGGGTGGCCAGCGCCGCGCAGGTGCGTGGTCGTCGCAATCCGATCAAGTACCTCAGCATGAAGGCGTCGATTCCGAAGGAAGCGGTGTCGCGCTACGGGCTGGTGCCGGGCCAGGCCTTCAGCGCCGAGATCCACACCAGCGATGACAGCGAGGCACTGACGGTGCCGAACGTCGCACTGGTGTCCGAGAATGGCCGGCATTTCGTCGAGGTGGGCGAAGGCGATGATTTCGAGCGACGAGAGGTGACGCTGGGCGAACGCGGCGTCGCGCGCTCGCGCGTCACTGATGGCCTGAATGCGGGGGAGCGTGTCCTGCTGACGCCGGATCGCAGCCGTGAAACTGCTGAACCTGCAGCGCCAGCCGAAGACCCGCGTGAGGCTGCCATTGCCAAGGCCCGGGCTCGTGCTGCAGCCGCCGCCAATGCGGAGGCTGCCAAATGATCGCCAAGCTGCCCGTTGCCTGGCGCGAAGCGCTGGAAGAACTGTCGCGGCGCAAGCTGCGCACCCTGCTCACGCTGCTGGGCCTTATCTTTGGCATCGGCGCCATTGTCGCCATGCAGGCTGTGGGCGAAGGCAGCCGTCGCGAGGCGCTGCGACTGGTGCAGGGACTGGGTCTCAACAACCTGATCGTCGAGGCAAAGAGTCGCGACGAGGACAGCCTGCGCGAGGAGCGCGCCCGTACGCTCGGCCTGACCCTGGCGGACGCGGCGGCCGCACTGTCGGTGGTGCCGGGTGCCGAGCAGTACGCGGGCTCGAAGGCGATCCGTACCTATTCGGTAGGCAGCGATGCCGGGCAGAGCGACGCCCAGGCCAATGGCGTGAGCCCGGCCTTCTTCGAGCTGTCGTCACTGAACCTGGCTGAAGGCCGGGCGCTCAGCAATGATGACGAGGATCGCCTTGCCGCCGTGGCCGTACTGGGCCACCAGGTGGCGCATGACCTGTTCCCCAACGGCAACGCGATCGGCGCCTACATCAAGCTCAACCATGTCTGGCTGCAGGTCGTCGGCGTGCTGGCTGACCGCGACCTCGCCAAGGACCAGTTCGAAGGCGTGCAGCTGGGTTCGGAAAGCAACCGCGTATTCGTGCCATTGGCCACGGCGCTGGCGCGGTTCCGCTACCAGCCCATGGAAGACCAGCTCGATCGTCTGCTGTTGAAGGTCGATGATCCGTCGCGGCTCGGCTCCGCTGCGGCGGTGCTGTCCGAACTGCTTGGCCAGCGCCATGCCGGTGTCGATGACTTTAGCCTGGTCGTACCGCAGCAGCTGTATCGCCAGCACCAGCAGACCCAGCGCATCTTCCGTATCGTCATGGGCGCGATTGCTGCGGTCAGCCTGCTGGTCGGTGGCATCGGCATCATGAACATCATGCTGGCCAACGTGCTGGAGCGGCGTCGTGAAATCGGCCTGCTGCGTGCGCTGGGTGCGCGACGGCGCGACATCATCGCCCAGTTCCTGCGCGAGACCACGGTGATTTGTGGCCTTGGCGCCCTGCTTGGGCTGTTGTTTGGTGGCCTGCTCGCCTACCTGATCGCGGCGCTGGCCGGCTGGCAGGTTGGCTGGGCGCCGATCCCGATCCTTGGTGCCACTTTTGTCTGTGCGCTGGTCGGCCTGTTGTTCGGCGTCTACCCGGCGCGACAGGCGGCGCAGCTCGATCCTATCACTGCGCTTCGCGCGGAGTAGTCCGGCACCGCACCCCGCCACACGAAACGCCCGGCCATATGCCGGGCGTTTCGTTTTCAGTCCTCGAAACCGTCGCTGAAGATCAGCATGTCGACGATGCGGATGCTGTCGACTAGCGGTGTCAGTGCCGGTGACGAGGAATGTAGCGTGGCCTTCCAGCGCAGGTCGGCGCCGACTGTCGGGAAGAAGAACGGGCGGTCGAGCGGCGCCTGGAACCACTGCGCGCCGCCGTCGTTGCTAAGCCAGTAATCGACGCTGGTGTTCGGCGGCTCCATGCTGTCAGCGGACAGCACCACGCCGACGATGTCGGGCGCGCTGCCGTCATCCACCCGCAATGAGGCGCCTTGGTCGAGCGAGGTGTGGAAAAGGCGGCGCTGGTACAGGCGGTTGTCGGCGAAAACGTCCAGCACGCCGTCGCCATCCACGTCGGCGACAGCGACGGTCTGGGTCAAGCCGGACAGCGGCGACAGCGCGATGCCTACATCGAAGACGCCGCTGCCGTCGTTGAGGTAGTAGCGATCCACGCCACTCTGGTTGCCGGCAAACAGATCAAGGTCACCGTCGGCATCGAGGTCGCCCAATGCCAGGGCAAGCGTGTTGTCGTTGATGCTGTCCACATCGCCGCCGTTGGCGAAGCCGCTCCAGCTGACACCAACGCCGCCGTTGTTGAGATACAGGCGGTTGTGCGCGCCGTAGTTGCCGGCAATCAGGTCAAGGTCGCCATCGTGATCCACGTCGCCCAGGACAATGGCGAAGCTGAGGTCGGCATCGGTGGTGATGCCGCTGGCGCTACCGAAAACACCGGGGCTGTTGTCATTGAGATACAGGCGGTTGGCCGCGCCGGCATTGGCGGCGATCAGGTCAAGGTCGCCATCGCGATCCACATCCCCCAGCGCCAGCGCCTGCGTGGCCAAGACCGCGCCAGGCAGATCGGTCGCACTGACGATGCTGCCACCGTCGCCATCACGCCAGGGATCGGCGGTGCCGTTGTTGAGGTATAGCCGATCGGCAACGCCGTCGTTGCCGGCGATGACGTCGAGGTCGCCATCGCGATCCACATCGCCCAGCACGATCGCGGCGGTGTTGTCCGCGTCGCTGCTGATGTCGCTGCCGCTATCAAAGCCGCCGCTGCCATCGCCCAGGTAGTAGCGGTTCACGGCGTTGGCGCGCGCATCGACCAGGTCCAGGTCGCCGTCGCCATCCACGTCGCCCAGCGCCAGTGCGCGGGTGCCGCCGGCTTCGCTGCCAATGCTGACCGGTGTTACCCCGACCCAGGGATCGATGCTGCCGTTGTTGAGGTACAGGCGCTTGGGTTCGGTGCCCGCCGCGTTGCCGGCGATCAGGTCGATATCGCCGTCGCGATCCACGTCCCCCAGCACCACCACCTTGTTGGCGGCACTGCCGGACAGCGCATTGCTGCTGACGCCGCCCCAGGGATCGGGGATGCTGCGGTTGAGGTACAGGCGGTTGGGTTGGCCATTGTTATTACCGGCGATCAGATCCGGGTCGCCATCGCCGTCCACATCGCCTACGGCCAGCGCGGAAGTGAAGTGTGTATCGGTCGAGATGTCGGTGGCGTTGACGTTGGCGAAGGGGTCGCTGCTGCCGTTGTTGAGATACAACCGGTTGACCTGAGTGGCATTGCCGGTGATCAGGTCCAGGTCGCCGTCGCCATCCACGTCAACCAGGCTCAGCGCTCGGGTATTGTCGGTCTCGCTCCCAATGCTGCCAGCCGCCGTAAAGCCGCCGCTGCCGTCGTTGCGATAGAGCTGGTTGGTCTGGCCATCGTTGCCGAGCACCAGGTCCGGATCGCCGTCGCCGTCCACATCGCCCAACGCCAGCGACCGGGGGTACTGCGAGTTGCTGCCGGGCAGGTCGCTGCCGATCCAGCTGCTGCCAAGACCGTCGGCGTTGAGATACACGCGGCTGGGATCCCCACCTACATTGCCTGCGATGAGGTCGAGATCGCCGTCGCCATCTACATCGAACATCTGCAATGCGGTGGTGACATGCGCGTCGTCGGTAACGTTGCCATTGGCGGTAAAACCGCCGCTGCCGTCATTGCGATACAGCCGGTGGGTCGCGGCTTGATTGCCCACGATCAGGTCGGGATCACCGTCGCCATCCACGTCGCCTAACGCCAGTGAGGTCGTGTCCTGCGAGTCGCTGCCGGGCAGGTCGCTGCCGATCCAGCTGGCGCCCAAGCCGTCGTCGTTGAGGTATACACGGTTGAAGTCGCCGAATTGGTTGCCGGCAATGAGATCGAGGTCGCCGTCGCCATCCACGTCGGCCATCAGCAAGGCCGCCGTAAGGTCAGAGTCATCGGTAACGGTGCCATTGGCGGTAAAACCGCCGCTGCCGTCATTGCGATACAGCCGGTTGGTGTCAAACGCATTGCCGCTGACCAGATCGAGATCACCGTCGCCATCCACGTCGCCCAGCGCCAGCGCCAAAGCGTTCTGGCCGCTGCTGGGGATATTGCTGCCGCTGACGCCGTTCCACGGACTGGCGTTGCCGGTGTTCAGGTACAGGCGATTAGCCGAGCCGAAGTTGCCAATGATGAGATCGAGATCGCCATCGTTGTCGAGGTCTCCGGTCGCCAACCCATAGCTGCTGTGGAAGTCTCCCGAGATCGGAAGATCACTGCCGAAAGTGCCAAAGCCATCATTGACGAACAGCCGGTTCTGCTTGTTGTTGGCATTGGCGGTAATGAGGTCGAGATCGCCGTCGCCGTCGATGTCCTGCAATGTCATGCCGAGGGTGAAGAGATTGCCGGAGAGCGGTTCCCCAGTGACCACGCTGTCCCACGGATCGGCGTCACCATCGTTCAGGTACAAGCGGTTGATCTGTCCGAAATTGCCGACCACCAGGTCGAGATCGCCGTCGCCGTCGACGTCACCCAGCGCCATCGCACGGCTGTCATTGGTACTGCTGGTAATGGCCGTTCCGGCATCGAAGCTGCCTGCGCCGTTGTTTCGGTAGAAGCGATTGGCCTGCCCACGATTGACGGCGACCACATCGGGATCGCCATCGCCGTCCACGTCGCCCACGGCCAGCGCCGACGTGTCACTGGCGTCCACTCCGACCAGCTCCTCCCCGCCGAAGTTGCCCTCGCCGTCGTTGCGGTGAAGGGTTACTTGGCTGCCAGTTCCGTTGCCGACGACCAGGTCAAGGTCGCCGTCGCCATCGATGTCGGCCAGCGCCAATGAGCGGGTGACGCGGGTATCCGCGCTGATGTCGGTGCCCCCATCGAAGACGCCGCTACCGTTGTTGCGATACAGGCGGTTGGTTTGAAAGTCGTTGCCGGCGATCAGATCGAGGTCGCCGTCGCCATCCACATCACCCAGGACCACCGCCAGAGTGCTCTGCGCGTCGGTGTCGATATCGCTGCCGGCACCGAAGTTGCCAGTGCCGTCGTTGAGATAAAGGCGATTGGGAGAGGTGTTGTAGCTGGCGGCCACCAGATCGAGATCGCCGTCGCCGTCCACGTCGCCCAGCGTTACGCCAGTGGTCCAGTACACGTCATCACTGATGTTGCTGCCGTCCACGGCGTCGCTGTCGTAAAAGCCACCGTACTGCTCCTGCCTCCAGGCCAGCACCAGCGCCTGCTCCTCGGTGGACCAGTTGGCGTTGGTGAGCGCCGGGTCCTGCAGCGTGGCGTCGCTGAAGTCTTCGGTAAACGGCAGCCCCGGCGTGCCGGCCATGGCGGTGGTGGCAAAGCCGGCAGCGAAGCACAGCAGGCACAGGCGAACAGCAGGACGAAAGACGTGACGTTCCATGACGAACACTCCCGGTTCCGTTGGCAAACCCGGCCGAGGATACCCCGGTTGCCGCGACGCTGCGCTTTGCGCTCGTGATGGATAGGCCTCACCGCCGCATGACGCGCGTCGGGTTGTCGGCTTTCGGCTTCGGCTAACGTATCCCCTTTGTTAACCACCTCGAAGGGGAGTCTACTGATGTCGTTCATCCGCCGTGGCCGTTTGGCCATCGCTGTTGCCGCCCTGCTCACCGCCAGCAGCCCGCTGTTTGCCGCCGAGAACGTCATGCTGGTGCTGGATGCCTCCGGCTCGATGTGGGGCCAGATTGATGGTCGCAGCAAGATCGAGATCGCCCGCGAAGCCACCGGCAAGGTGGTGTCGGACTGGGACCCGGCCAACCAGATCGGCCTGATCGCCTACGGCCATCGTCGAAAAGGTGATTGCAGCGACATCGAGACGCTGATCCCGCTGGGGCCGCTGGAAGGCGACGTGTTCATGGACACGGTGAACGCGCTCAATCCCAAGGGCATGACGCCGCTGTCTCAGGCCGTCATCGACGCGGCGGCGGCGCTGAAGTCCAGCGAACAGAAGGCCACCGTCATTCTGGTCAGCGACGGCGAGGAAACCTGCAAGCTCGACCCCTGTGCCGTTGGCGCCGAACTGGAAAAGAGCGGCGTGGATTTCACCGCGCACGTGATCGGCTTCGACGTGCAGAATCCGGCACACCAGGCGCAGCTGCGCTGCCTGGCCGAGAACACCGGCGGACGCTACTTCAATGCGCGCGATGCGCAGGAACTGAGCACGGCCGTGCAGGGCGCGATGAAGGCCAGCACCCAGCCGCCACCGCCGCCGGCAACCGCCACGTTGAAGCCGACAGGCCAGGCCGTGATTACCCAGCTGCTGGCGGTCGAGTGGAGTGGTCCGGCCGACGAGGGCGATTACATCACCGTGGTGCTGCCGGACGCGCCGGATGGTGCTTACCTGACGTATGCCTACGTGCCGGAAGCAGAAGGCGACGGCAGCGGCGAGGTCAGTTTCGAGATGCCCGCCACAGCTGGCGACTACGAGCTGCGCTACATCAGCCCCAGCCGCGAACAGCAGGTGCTGGCGCGCGCGCCGCTTCCGATTGGTGATCTGGAGGCGATGATCGAGGCACCGGAAACCGCCGTTGCCGGCACCACGCTGATCGTCACCGCGCGCGGCCCGAAAAGCGGTAGCCATTGGGTCGGCTTTGCCCGACCGGGCGGCGGACCCGGCGACTTCATCGCCAACCATTACGCGCGCCTGCCCGAGCAGGGCGATCAACTGGAGATAAAGGTGCCCGCGGAGCTGGGTGACTACGAGCTGCGCTTCGTCTTGAACGAAGCCGAGCGCGTGGCCTACTCGCGCCCGATCAAGGTCGTGGAGGCCGAGACCATGGTGGATGGGCCGGCCGAGGTAATGGCGGGTGATCGCGTTCGTATTCAGGCCAGCGGCCCGGTGGACGGTAGTCACTGGATCGGCTTCGCACCGGCTGGAGGCGACCCTGGCGCCTATGTCAGCAACGCCTATTTCCGGCCTGAGGCGGCCAGCGGAAGCGGCATGGTCACGGCCCCCTTCGAAGCTGGTGACTATGAGTACCGTTACGTGCTGTTCGAGGGCGAGAAGGTTGTCGCCTCGAAGCCGGTAAAGGTGTTGCCGGCGAAGGCCACGTTGAACGCGCCGGCCAGCGCCGCCGTCTATACCGAAATCGACGTCGGCTTCACCGGTCCGCGTGCCGACAGCAACTGGATCGGCATCGTCCCGGTCGGCGGCGACGGCAGCGAGTACAAGGGCTGGAGCTATGTGCCTGCCGAAGGCGACAGCGTGCGCTTCTACACGCCCGAGGAAGCCGGCGACTGGGAAGTGGTGTTCGTGCAGAACAACCAGGTGCTGGCGCGACAGCCGATCAGCGTGCAGTAAGCGCGAGCGGTTTCCTGATCGAAGCGGCGCGTCGTCAGCCTGTGATGACGCGCCGCTGTTGACGACTGCGGTAGCATGCGGCTTTCCGATTCATGAGGACGCCGCGCATGAGCAGCGACACCGACAACGCCGACAATGGCGTCACCCGCGAGCAGGCCGAAGATGCGATCCGCACCTTGCTGCGCTGGGCCGGCGAGGATCCACAACGCGAAGGCTTGCTGGACACACCCAAGCGCGTGGTCAAGGCCTACCGCGACTGGTTCTCTGGCTACGCCGATGATCCGTCGGAGTTCCTGCGGCGCACCTTCGAGGAAGTCGAAGGCTATGACGAGATGATCGTGCTGCGCGACATCGAGTTCGAAAGCCACTGCGAGCACCACATGGCGCCAATCATCGGTCGAGCCCATGTCGGCTACCTTCCGACCAATCGCGTCGTCGGCATCTCCAAGCTGGCGCGCGTGGTGGAAGCCTATGCCCGTCGCTTCCAGGTGCAGGAAAAGATGACCGCGCAGATCGCCCACTGCATCCAGGACGTGCTTGATCCACGTGGCGTCGCCGTGGTGGTCGAGGCCGCCCACGAATGCATGACCACGCGCGGCATCCACAAGCGTGGTGTCAGCATGGTCACCAGCCAGATGCTCGGGACGTTTCGTGAGGACGCGCGCACGCGTTCGGAGTTCCTCGACTTCATCAAGGTCGGCCACCGCGGCTAGGTGGCTTCCGGCTGGGAAGCGCTCTCAGCCGGCGGCGCGAATCACGCAGTTACGACCCTGCGCCTTGGCCTGGTAAAGCGCCTTGTCCGCGGCGTGGAACAGGTCGCTGGCATTGGCAACACCGGCGTTGTCGGTGCCAGCAACACCGACGCTGATGGTGATCCGGCGGTCTCCTTGCGGGCGGCTCGCTTGGACACCTTCGCGCAGCTGCTCGGCGATGTGCATGGCCTGTCCCTCGCTGGTGCCCGGCAGGATCAGCGCGAATTCCTCGCCGCCATAGCGGCAGACCACGTCTTGGCTGCGAACGCCGTCCAGCAGCTGTTTTGCTACCGCCTTCAACACCTCGTCGCCACGGGCATGGCCATGGCGGTCGTTGAATTCCTTGAAGTGGTCGATGTCGGCCACCAGCAGCGCCAGCGGTGAATGCACGCGCTGCGCGCGCTCGAACTCGAAGGCAACGCGCTCGTCGAAGAAGCGGCGGTTGAACAGCTTGGTCAGTGCATCGGTGCGGCTCTGTCGCTGCATCTCGTTGACACGGCTCGCCAGCGCCAGCGACAGCAGCACCATTTCACTCAGGGAACCGACCTGGAAGCCGTTCTGCGTGAGCATGCTGTGAGGTAGCACGCCAAAGGTTTTCAGCATGTAGACCAGCACGCCGAGCAGCAGCAGGCCCCAGGCGATCATGAAATAGCGGGCCGGTCGATAGCCGCGGATCAGGCAGGTGATGCCCATCGACATGATGGTGGCGGTCACCACCACGGTCAGCAGCGCCAGCGGCAGGATCAGGATCGAATATGGCAGGAAGAACGACAGCAGCAGAGCGACCACGGCCAGCGCCTGCAGGATGACGGCGAAGCGGTCCTGCCGCGACGAGTTCAGCCGGGTGTCGAGGAATTTCCGGGTGAACTGCATGCCGAAGATCAGCGACAGCGATAGCAGCACCAGCAGGCTCATGTTGCCCCACACCGGTTGCTGCGGCCACAGGAACTGGAAGCTCAGGCCGTTGAAGACCGAGAAATACAGGCCATAACTGATCGCGTACAGCAGGTAGTAGAAGAAGGCGCGGTCGCGAACCACCAGGAACATGAAGAAGTTGTAGAGCACCAACACCAGGAAGCCGCCGAAGTAGGCGCCATAGGCCAGCTGCTCCTCGCTGATCGAACCCAACAGCGTGGTGGGCTCGTACAGAGTCAGCGCGATGTCGATCGGTCCGCTGGAGGCGAAGCGCAGGTAGTAGGTACGTTGCTCGGACGCCGGCAGCTGCAGCGAGAACAGGAAATCGCGGTGCGAGAACTCGCGCGTATCGAAATTTCGGAGGTCGCCGGTTGCCGTGTGCTTCCAGCTGCCGTCCTGCTGCGGCGACCACAGGTCGACATAGTCGATCAGCGGGTAACCCTGGCGCAGCACCAGTTCGCGGTCATGCGCTTCGCGGTTGGCCAGCGTCAGCCGCACCCACCAGGCGGAATGGCTGAAGCCGAAGTTGGGGCCTTTCTCGGGGACCGGTTGGAAATCCGGCGACGCTGTCGCAGCGTCGAAATCCAGTTTGCCGCTGGGGTCCTCCAGCACCTCGAGTCGCGACGCGAGATCAATGCTTTTCAGCCCGTCATCGACTTCCACTGGTGCGGGCGGCACACTCGCAGCGGCGGCTGGGAGCCAGAGGCAGAGGGCGGCGGCTCGTAGGAGGCTCAGCATTTCCGTCGGCACGCGGGATGACAGGTCAGGATGATGCTCGCCGGATTTTGGCACGTTGAGAGGGGAATTGGGATGAAACAGGCAGGATCATGGCTGTTTGTCGGACTACTGGTCCTGCTGGTGGCCTGCGGCAAGGCGCCGACGGAGCCGGCCATGGTCGAAGGGCAGGCCGTGGATGGCGGACTCGGTAGCATCGACCTGGATCAGGGCTGGAGCCATGCCGACCAGGATGGCGCCTCGTTTGCGTCATTTGGTTCACGCCTGTTGCCGGCGGACTGGATGCGGCACCTTGAGCGTGCCGGCAGCACAGAGCGCTTTGTTGCCGATGCCCACATGGATGCACTGGGTTTCATCGTGCAGTCGCCGGGTCCGTCCAACCCTGACGGGTACCCGGTCGGCTTCACCCGCGAGTACGACAGCGAGGGACAGGAATGGGTGGGTCTTGGCTGTGCCGCCTGCCACACCGGTCAGGTCGATTACCGAGGCACGCGCATGCGCATCGACGGCGGCCAGGCATTGATCGATTTCGATGCCTTCGAAGGCGAGCTGGTGGAAAGCCTCAGCGCTACCGCAGAGCGAGGTCCCAAGTTCGAGCGCTTTGCCGACGCCATTGTCGTGGCGAAGGAAGCGCGCCCGGCACTCCGCGAAGCGCTGGTCGTCCGCGCACAGACGCTGGATGCCCGCCACCGCATGAATCAGTCGCCGGTGCCCTATGGCCCCGGCCGGCTCGACGCCTTCGGACAGATCTTCAACGCCGTGGCGGTGACCTTCCTTGGCATCGCGGATAACCAGCGAGTGCCCGATGCACCGGTCAGCTATCCGGTGATGTGGGATGCCTCGCACCTGGATCTGGTGCAGTGGAACGGCTCGGCACCGAACGCCGGACCCGGGCCGTTGTTGCAGAACGTAACCACGGCGCTGGCGGTCTATGGTGCGCTGGACATCAACCACGACGATGCCTTGCCGGGTTATTCGTCAGACATCGACTTCGAAAAGCTGGGCCAGATCCAGGACTGGTTCTACCAGCTGAAGTCACCACAGTGGCCGGCCCATGTGCTGGGCGAGCTGGACGCGCAGCGCGTGGCGCGTGGCCAGACGTTGTATGCGGGCGAATGCCAGAGCTGCCACGTGCTGTCCGACCGCGATGATCCCAGGCGCGAGTTGAAGGCGGTGCTGACGCCGCTGGACGAAATCGGCACCGATCCGAAGATGGCGCGCAATTTCCTGGACGCTGATGCGGAGACGGGACCTTGGAAGGGCGAAAAAGTCGCCTTCGTCGCCGGTGACGTGCTGGGCGAACGCGCGCCGACCATCGATCTTGTCGCCCATGCGGCGATCGGCGCCACGCTGCGCCATCCAGTGGAAGGCGTTCGTGATGCGGTGGCCAGCATGCACCATGTCTACAAGGCCGGGCTGTCGAAGGATCCCGATTACTACAAGGCGCGGCCGTTGTCGGGCATCTGGGCCAGCGCGCCTTATCTGCACAACGGCTCGGTGCCGTCACTGGTCGAGCTGCTGAAGCCGCCGACCGAGCGCCTGGCCAGCTTCCATGTCGGCAGCCGCGAGTTCGATCCGGAGAACGTGGGTCTGGAAACCGGCGAAGGTCCTCACAGCAGCCTCTTCGACACCAGCCTTCCGGGCAACGGCAACGGTGGCCACGATTACGGCACGGCGCTTTCTGCCGAAGACAAGCGCGATCTGCTCGAATACCTCAAGTCGCTGTAGGGGAGTCGATGTCGCGCAGCCGCTCGAACAGCGCCGGAATGCTTTCTGGCGGCTGCTCGCCAAGGATGCGCGAGACGATCTCGAAGCCGAGGCATCGGTAGGCCTCGAACTGCGGCTCGTTGAAGAACTGCTCGGAGGTTGGCTGGTCGGGAAAGCTCGGATTGGCGCGCCAGTAGCTGTAGATGTCAGCGCTCAGGCCGGCGCAGAGTATGGGTTTGATGTAGAGGATGTCGCCGTGCGACCCATCGGCGTAGCGCACCGAACCCAGCACCCAGGGGCGCTTTTCCAGCAGTTCGTTGCGCTCGTGGTAGAGGCTGTCGGCGGCCAGATCGATCTCGGCGCCGAAGTCCACACGCACGCGCTCGATGGCGCGACCGAGATCACTCAGGGTGAGTTCCGGATCGGCGCCGGCATCGCAGACCACGACGTAGCGCAGGCGACGGCGCATCAGCTCATAGACGCCAAGATTTTCGAAGCCGCCACCATCGGAGAGGTGAATGTGGCGCTTTCGCGCATCCAGGCCGAAGCCGAGCATTTCGCGGAACAGGAAAATCCACCACCAGGGCCGCAGCGGATCGCGGCCCGGCTCGCTGCGCGGATTGCGCGCCCAGTAGCCGAGGCGCACGTTGAGCAGCGCCATCAGGAAAGACACGGCCCGCGCATTGGTGGCGTACATGTCCGGGTCGATCGCGGCGCCGGAAATGGTCATGGCCGTCGACAGCGCCATGCCGCCGCCGGGATAGTCGTCAACGCGACGCCAGCCGGTCTGCTGCGCGCCGGCATACAGCGGTGAGAAGGTGAAGCTGGCGCCCAGCCGCGCGCGATCACGCTCGTTCACCGAATTGCTCATGTTCAGCGTGGTGTTGAGCAGGTGCAGCGGCGCACCCTTGTCGGGGCCGATCTGGGTCAGCGAGAAGTCACCCGAGTCCCTGCTGGCAGCGCCTTCGACCGGCGCCAGGAAACTCTCCGCCAGCCGCACGCGGTAGTAGGAGTGGATGGAGACTCGGTTCACGTCGCAGATGAAGGCGAGTACCACCGAGATCCCGGCCAGCAACGGAAGCCACAGGGACCCGGTAAAGGCCGGGTCGGTGACCACGAGGTAGTTGGCTACCAGCAGCCCGTAGACGATCAGCGACACGCCGATGGTGGCAAGGCGTCCACCGCCGGTGCCGCCCTTGGACAGGTGACTGGCGAACATCGACGCCATGCCTGTCAGTAGCGGACCCAGCCAAGCGAAATGCCGACCCATGGCCTGCGCATGCACGAACGAGAAATGCAGTTGCGCCCATTCGCCAAGCTTGGCGAGCACCGGAATCAGGCCGACCGCGATGAAGACCAGGCCACCGAACAGCAGCTGACCCATGAACACGCGCCAGCGGTTCACCCGATGCACGCTGGACACGCCCGGGATGCCGGCAACCAGCGCGAACATCAGCGCCACCACCGGAAACAGCAGCAGGCAGGCCGCACCCAGAACAAGCAGCAGCCAGAAACCATGATGTGCGGTTGGAGCTGTTGCGCCTGGCAGCGCCAGCCAGTCTGGCCACTGCACCGGCAGCCAGGCCAGGGTCATCGCCCAGACCGCGAGCAGCAGTACCGGACCGAGAACCAGCACATTCACCAGCGTCGAGGCCAGGATCGACGCCAGCAGCGTCCAGATCGAAAAGCCGCGATGTGCGGTCAGGTACTTGCCGTGGCTGCGGATCCAGTCGAGAACGCTGCCACCGAAACCATGCAGCCCGGCGTCGAAAGGCGCGTGCGTATCCTTCGGAAGACTGGCGCGAAGCCAGCTGAAGGCCGAGCCGATGTAGCCGCCGCCGGACACCGTCGACAGGTAGTCGACCTTCGACAGCAGGCCGCTGCGACCCAGTGACTGCAGCACACCCAGGTTGAAGATCGCCGAGCGGATGCCACCGCCAGAAAAGGCCAGTCCAACCACGTCATCGTCAGGCGCTGCCTGTCCGGCGGCGTGCCGGCGCAGCTTCAGCCATTCCTGTTCGGCAGCCCGCACCTCATCGAAATTCTCGGTGTGGCTGCTCATGGCCCGCAGTCCGCCGGCTGGAAGTCGGCCGGTGTCGCCGGTAGGTCGCGATGCACCTTGAGGTATTCGAGGATGGCATAGCGCTCGTCGTCGCCGAGCAGCGGGCCGATCACGCCGGGCGGCAGCGGATGGCCCTTCGGATCGTGCCTCGCCGCTGCCAGCTGCTCCGGCGTGGCGACGAAAGCATGGCCGCTGTTGTGGTTGCCGGTGATGCTGGTATCGAGCAGGAAACCGCCGCCATCGGCGGGTGGTGAGGTCTCGTAGCCGAGATGCTTGGCGTCATACAGGCGATTTCCGACCGTGAAGCTGCGGTCGCGGTCTTCCGGCGGCAGCAGCATCTGGTAGATGGTCGGCACCGAACCGTTGTGCAGGAAAGGTGGCGTGGCCCAGACGCCTTCCAGCGGTCGCGGCTTGTAGCCGGCGATCTGCTGCGGCAGGTCGAGGATGCCGAAACCCTGCATGCATTGCTGGCGCGCATAGGGGACATGGTTGTCGGCGAAGTACTTGCGCTTGATCAGCAGGCCGAGGATGTTGAGGCCCTCGCCCTCGGTGAGCTTGCCGATGTCCAGTGTGGCCAGCTGTGCGTCGATGTTTTTCTCGCCGGTGGTGACGTTATCGAGCAGTGCTTTCTGCTGACAGGCCAGGTCGCAGGACCACGGCGAATTGCTGGCGACCGGCTGCGGCAAGGTAGCGAGCTGCGCGGCAATCTCCACGAAAATCGCCTGCGGGATCGAAGGCGTCTCGTTCGCGTCGGGATCCGGATAGTTGGCGAGCAGGTCGGCCAGCGTTCCGTTCTCCATTCCCGCCTGTTCACGGCCGGCAACGGTTTCCGTCAGCCGATAACGGGCGTCGCGCGCCAGGTTGCGCAGCAGTTCGGGTTTCAATAGCGCGGCGAGATCGGCCTGGGTCAGCCCGGTGGGGCGCAGGTCGTAATGGCGCTCGATGAAACCCACCGCTTCGGTCGGGTCGGTGCCGATGTGTTCCACCGGAATCACTTCGATCGTCCATTCCTCGTCCGGAGACGCCTTCAGCGGCGCGCTGGCCAGCTGCGCGGCGCGGTCCGCCGGATGTGGGCCGTGGCAGCCTTGGCAGTGCGTGTCGAACAATGTCTTGCCGCGTGCCGCCAGCGCCTGGTCGACGTTGCCAAGCAGTTCCTCCGGCCAGCGCGGTGGCGTCAGTCTCTGCAGGGTGTGTTCGATGGTGCCGAGGTTCTCGATGTTCACCGAGCTGGCGAAACGCTCGGATTCCGGCAGCGGGTTGCCGTAGGTGTCGGTCAGCCGCAGCACGGCGCCCACGCCTAGCGCTTCGCCGATGTTGCGCGCCAGCGGCTGTTTCACCGATCCGTTGTACTGCACCCAGTCGAACTTCCAGATGTTCCACACATAGGGATAGCTCACCGGCGCGGTGGCGTCCTGGTAGTTGCCCGGAATGAGGTGATCGCCGAACACGGTGTTGGCGATGCGGCCCAGCGCGTCGGTGCGGCCGAAGCCTTCCTCGACCGGATACAGGTGCCGCAGCGGATTGTTCTGCCCCTGGGTGACAAAGGCCTTGATGGTTTCAGCCAGCTCCAGACGCAGACGCCACTTGCCGTCCGGATAACGTTGCCCGATCACCTTTCGCGCGAAGCGGTTGAACTTGGCCGGGTTCACCAGCGTGGCGCCCATCGACGCTACCAGCGTGGGACCAAAGGCGCCCATCTGCATGTCGGTGAAGGCGTGCATGGCCTGGCCACCGTCGATGCGGATCGCGACGGTCTTGCCGTCCTTGCGCGCGTGGATCTCGCCGGTGTGGCAGGCCGCGCAGGTGATGTCGACCACGTCCTCGCCCAGCGCGGGATCGAAGTGACGGGTGAAGCCGACCGGCAGGCGATCCGGATTGGCCGCCGTCGGTTTCGGGTCGACGATGAAGCGATAGCGTTTCAGGTGTTCAGGTGCGGTGAAGCGTTCCTCGCCGAAAGGCATTTCCAGGCTGGTGAACCAGCGGTAGCGCAAAGGCGTGACCAGCGCGCCCTGCGGCATCGAAGTGCCCTGCTGCGTGTAGTAGTAGGTCTGTCGCCCCGACGCATCGGCTCCCTCACCCCAGCCCTGGTCGAGGTAGACATAGCCGTCCACCTTTTCCAACGCCGGAATGTGGTTCGCCGGATAGACCACGAACAGATAGAAACCGACCCCGGCCAGCATGGCGACCAGCAGCATCAGCATCAGCAGCCATTTCAGCAGCCGGCCCAGGCGGATATCGAGAAAGCGGCGCAGGAAACCGGCGCGCGCAGACGCAGACGATCCTGCGTTCGTCCCACTCTTCGTCATGATCTTTGCTCCCAACCCCGCCCGATGAATAACTGAATGCCCGGGCAGAGGCAAGCTTCACGGCAGCGCGGGTGGCGATCCGCTACAATCGCGCCCCGTTCGCGGCGGGCAGTCGTCGCGATGCCGGTTTGGCTGACGATGGAGCAGGGCTCCGCCCGCGCCGACCCCTACCGCGTGATGGCGAGCTTCCGCCCGCGGCAACTGGAAACCTGATGTGAATGCTTCCTCGACACTGGGCCGCGAGTGGTTCGGCAATATCCGTGGCGACGTGCTGGCCGGCCTGGTGGTCGCGCTGGCGCTGATCCCCGAGGCCATCGCTTTTTCGATCATCGCCGGCGTGGATCCCAAGGTGGGTCTGTACGCCTCGTTCTGCATCGCCGTGGTGATCGCCTTCACCGGCGGTCGCCCGGGCATGATCTCGGCGGCGACTGGCGCCATGGCGCTGGTGATGGTGACGCTGGTTCGTGAACACGGCCTGCAATACCTGCTGGCAGCGACGCTGCTCACCGGCGTGCTGCAGATCATTGCCGGCGCGCTGAAGCTCGGTAGCCTGATGCGCTTCGTGTCGCGTTCGGTGATCACCGGCTTCGTCAACGCGCTGGCGATCCTGATCTTCATGGCGCAGCTGCCGGAGTTGATCGACGTGCCGTGGACGGTCTACGCGATCACCGCTGCCGGCCTAGGCATCATTTACCTGTTCCCCTACCTCACCCGCGCGGTGCCGTCGCCGCTGGTGGCCATCGTGTCGCTGACCATCCTGTCGATCTGGCTGGGTCTCGACATCCACCGTGTCGGCGACATGGGCGAGCTGCCGGACAGTCTGCCGCAGTTCCTGCTGCCGGATGTGCCGCTGACTTGGGACACGCTGGCGATCATCTTTCCGGTGTCGGCAACATTGGCCGTGGTTGGCCTGCTGGAATCGCTGCTGACGGCGCAGATTGTCGATGACCTCACCGATACGTCCAGCAACAAGAACCGCGAATGCGCCGGCCAGGGCATCGCCAACATCGCGGCAGGCCTCCTCGGTGGCATGGCCGGCTGCGCGATGATCGGGCAGTCGGTGATCAACGTGAAGTCTGGCGGTCGCGGTCGTCTCTCGGCACTGGTCGCCGGCTCGGTGCTGCTGGTGCTGGTGGTCTACGGCAGCGAGTGGGTCAGCCAGATTCCGATGGCGGCGCTGGTGGCGGTGATGATCATGGTGTCGATTGGTACCTTCAGCTGGCGCTCTATCCTCAACCTGCGCACGCACCCCAAGTCGTCGAGCATCGTCATGCTGGGCACGGTGATCGTCACCGTGTTCACTCACGACCTGGCCAAGGGCGTGCTCACCGGCGTGCTGCTGTCCGGCCTGTTCTTCGCGCGCAAGGTCGGCCAGGTGCTGCATGTTGGCAGCGAATCACAGGACGACGGCAGCGCGCGCCGCTACGTCGTCACCGGTCAGGTGTTTTTCGCTTCGGCAAACGCCTTTGTCGATGCTTTCGACTTCCGCGAAGTGCTGGAAACCGTGCGCATCGATCTGTCCGACGCACACTTCTGGGACCTCAGCGCCGTTGGCGCACTGGACAAGGTGGTGCTGAAGTTCCGCCGTGAAGGCACGATGGTCGAAATCATCGGCATGAACGAAGCCAGCCGAACCATGGTCGACCGACTTGGCGTGCACGACAAACCCGAAGCCGAACATTTGATGGGTGGACACTGATGAACAGCTCGCTGATCCACGTGGACGGAAAGATCCTCGCCGCCATCGATGCCTCGGTCTACGCCGACAGCGTGGCCGCGCACGCAGCCTGGGCTGCATCGCGCGTGGGCGCGCCACTGCAGTTGCTTCACACCATCGAGCGCGCTAGCGCGGCGCGCGGCGCTGATCTCAGCGGCAACCTCGCCGCCGATGATCGCGAGGCGCTGTTGCTGAAGCTCACCGAGCTGGACGAGCAGCGTGGAAAACTGGCCCAGCAGCATGGCCAGCTGCTGTTGCAGGAACAGCAGGCGAAGGTCCGCGAACAGCATGGCGTCGAAGCTGATTTGCTGCAGCGCCACGGCGAGCTGGTCGACAGCCTGCTGGAGCTGGAAAGCGGCGTGCGCATCTTCGTCATCGGCAAACGCGGTGAGCACGCCGACTTCGCCAGGGGTCATCTTGGCGGAAACTTGGAGCGCGTCGTCCGCGCCGTGCATCGACCGGTACTGATCGCCGCGCGCGCCTTCCGTCCGATCCAGCGCGTGATGATCGCCTTCGATGGCAGCGCCACCACCCGGAAATGCATCGACATGGTCTGCGCCAGTCCGCTCGCCACCGGCATGCGCGTGGACGTGCTGATGGTTGGCAGCGATACGCCGGAACATCACCAGCAGCTCGAGTGGGCAAAGCAACAGCTTCAGCAGGCCGGATTCGAGCCCGACATGCTGCGGCTGGAAGGGCGTGTCGAGGATGTGATCAGGGAGCAGGTAAGCCAGCGATCTGTCGACCTGCTGGTGATGGGCGCCTACGGTCACTCGCGCATCCGCAGCCTGATCCTCGGCAGCACCACCACCCAGCTGCTGCGCAGCTGTCAGATTCCGCTGCTGCTGTTGCGCTGATCGGCAGCACTCAGCGCGCCGCGTCGGTGCCTGGTCGCAGTCGCTTGGCCAGCTCGTCACGCAGGGCGCGGATGTCGTCCATCTCGGCTTTGGTGTTGCGGCACTTGATCCGCGACAGCGTATCGATCTGGCTGAGCGTGTTGATGAAGCCGGTATCGGACGCCAGCCCGGCAAAGTCGTAGTCGAGTGTCACCGGCTCGGTGAGGTCGGTAAATTCCAACACGCCAAAGCGATGGCCAATCTGCTGTCGAAAGGCGTTGATGGAGTTCGTGAAGCTGAGACTCAATGCCTGGCGCCGCTTGAGCTCGGCATCCATTCGCCCAAGCAGTGAGCGCAGCGCCACGTCGCTGATGATCGACATCGAACCCGTGGACTCCAGTTCTTCCATGGTCGCCCAGCGCACGTCCGGCCAGCCGATGAAGCCGAACAGCAGCAGGCTCTGGTCGAAGGCGGCGCGATCACCGTCAGCGAGCGTTCCGCTACGGAGTGCCGCAAGGATCAGCGCCTGCCCGGCCAGGCGTTCATCATCCCAGCCAGATACCTTGTCCCGACTGGCGAGCGTGTAGTCCATGTCCGCATGCAGGCGCTCGATGTACTCCTGCTCCAGCGCCCGCGTGTGTCGATCCGAGTTCCAATTGTCCACCTGCAGGCCCAGGAACACGCCGACCACCACGATGCCCAGCTCGAAGAACAGCGTGCTCCAGTGCTGTCGCTTCACGCGCTCAAGGATTCGGCGGAGGATCACGGCGATACCTTCGTCGGATCGGCGGCCGTTGGCGGGTCGCAATGGTAAGCGCCTGCGTCTTCCCGGCGACAGTTATCAGGCGGCCCGAATTCATCCCAGTAGGCTCCCAGCCCCGATCTGTCGATGAACACGCCAAACGAAGGTGATCGCATGGCATCGGGATCCAGCCCGGTGAACAGCCCGGAGACGCTGAGCGCCTCATTGTTGGAGATGCGTTCGCTCATCAGCTTGAAAGCGCGCTCGTACTCGCCGGATCGGCGAAGCACGTAGGACACGACGCCTGGCAGGTTGTCCGGGTGGTTGGCGAGATAGGCATCGATCAGTCCGATCGCTTCCGCCTTGGCTTCGGGATCGCGGAAGCAGGCCCTGGCAAACACTTCCGAGGCCTGGGAGGGGAAGTCCTGTGCGAAGTACGGCATGGCCGCGGTCAGGGCGGCGATGGCGCGGCTGCGCTCGCCCTGGGCCATGTACAGCGAGGAAGTGCCAAGCCCGACAAAGACATGGCCAGCCTCTTCGGCTCGCCGCAGTTGCTCGGCAGCGACATCCAGCTCGCCATCGGCGATGTGCAGGCGTGCGCGCCAAAGCAGCGCATTGGGCAGCAGCGGGTCGATCTCCAGCGTGCGATCCAGTGCCTGCTTGGCCTGCTCGCGATAGCCGGTTTCCAGCAAGGCGGCGGCGTGCCAGAAGTTCACTGTCACGTCATTCGGATCCAGCACGAAGGCGCGGGCGAATGCCTCGCGCTGCTGGCGATACTGGCGCTGGTTGCCGTAGGTGAGACCCAGCGCCGCATATGGCTCGGCCAGCGACGGATCGAGCGCCAGGGCACGCCGCGCCGACTGCTCGGTGGCTTCGAGGAATGCGTTGAAATCGCCGCTCTGGTAGTTGCTGCGCACCGCCTGCAGTGTCGCCATGCGTGACCAGGCGCGGGCGAAGTCCGGGTCCAGTGCGATGGCCTGCTGCAGCTGTGCCAGCGCTTCGTCGAAATGCGCGCCGTCGCGACGGTTGAAGGTATCGGTGGCCTTCAGGTACAGCGCATAGGCTTCGGGATTGCGGGTGCCGGCATGGACCAGACGCTCGGCCTGCTTGCCCTGCAGCACGATCTTCAGCTGGTCGGTGATCGAACGCGCGATGCGTTCCTGCAGGTCGAAGACGTCGTCGAGATCACCGTCGTAGGTTTCCGACCATTGGTGGTAACCGTTGCTGGCCCGGATCAGCTGGGCGGTGATGCGCACGCGATTGCCCTGCTTGCGGATCGAGCCTTCCAGAATGTGCGCCACGCCCAGTGCCTGACCGATATCGGAGAGGTTCTCGTTTCGCCCCTTGAAGTAAAACGCCGAGGTACGACCGGCGACCTTCAGCCCATCGACCTTGGCCAGCGCGTTGAGGATTTCCTCGCTGATGCCGTCGGCGAAGTACTCCTGATCTTTCTGCGGACTCATGTCGACGAAGGCGAGCACGGCAATCGATTGCTGGTCCGGCTTTGCCGCGATTCCCGCGTTCTGGTCGTCCACATTGACGGTCAGTTCTGGCGCTGCGCCGGATTCTTGCGTCAGTACGAACTTGTCCACTGCGAAGTAGCCCAGCGCCAGCAACAGCAGCGCGATGATGCTGCGGTTCATGCGCTGTGCGGTCTGCGGCGCGATCGAATGTTCCGGCAGCACCTCGTCGTCACGCTTCAGACCTTCCGGCGTTAGTTCGAACACCCAGGCGAAGACCAGTGCCGGCACGAAGCCAATCGCCAGAAGGATCACCAGTGCGCGCATCACCCATGCCGGCGTGTCGAACACAGGCAGCAGCGTGTCGGCCACCTGCACTACCAGCCACGCGCCAACGACATACAGCCCGGCCATGCGGATGACGTTGCGGCGCTGGAGTTCGGCGATCAGGCCCATTCGGGAGTTCCGTGGTCGCGAAAGCCGTCGCGGGCGGATGCCTGATCCGCCCGGCATCTGGTGCCGTGCATGGTCTCCCCTTCCAACGGCATGGCTTCCCGCTCAGTAACCGGAGGCGGCGGTTTCGAGACGGTCCCGCCGTCGCCAGCATACACCGATGCGTGAACATGCCGTCGCGCCGTCGGCCGGGGGTTCCGGTGTCTGGCCCTGCCGACGCTGGCCTGACCTCGCCGACGATAGAATGGTCCTCCTTCATCAAGCGTCGAGATGTCGCCTCAATGTCAAATGCCGTACAGGATTCCGCGCTGGAGACCTTGCTGCTGCCCGTGTTTGAGGGCCGGGTGGCCTGGCCGTCGGATGGCGCGCTGTTCCTCAATGCGCGCGACGGCTGGCCGCTGCATCGGCAGCCATTGCCGGGGCTGGTTGCCGAGCAGGGGTTCAAGCCGGCCTTCGATGCCCTGCAGCGTTCCGGCATCAACCTTCTTGACGAGGCGGATGATCGACGGTTTCCGCTGGTACTGCTGTTGCCGCCGCGCCAGCGCAGTGAGGCGCGTGCCCTTTATGCCCGCGCGCTGTCACGGCTGACGGACGGAGGCGTGGTGCTGGCCTGTCAGGCGAATGACGAGGGCGCCAAGTCGGCGGAGGCGGATCTGGCGAAGCTGATCGGTCCGCTGACGGTGATGTCCAAGAACAAATGCCGTGTGTTCTGGAGCCAGCCGGGTAATGCGGTCAATGCGGCACTGGTGGACGAGTGGCGTGACCTGGACGCGGTACGACCGATTGCCGATGGTCGCTTCCTCAGTCGGCCCGGCGTGTTTGCCTGGGATCGCATCGACGTCGCCTCGAAGCTGCTGGCTGAAAGCCTGCCTGGCGATCTGCGTGGCCGCGCAGCCGACCTCGGCGCCGGCTATGGCTATCTGTCGGCGGAGTTGCTGTCGCGCTGTGCCGGCATCACTTCGCTGGACTGTTTCGAGGCCGATGCCCGAGCGCTGGCGCTATGTCGGCGCAATCTCGATGCCGAATCGAAGCGATTGCCGATTGCCTGTCACTGGCACGATGTCACCAGCGGATTGCCGGGTCGCTATGACGTGATCGTCTGCAACCCGCCTTTCCATGCGCAGGTCGGCGCCGAGCGGCCGGATATCGGTCGGCGCTTCATCGAGGTCGCCGCCGATGCTCTCAATCCGGGCGGCCGGCTTTGGCTGGTTGCCAATCGCCACCTGCCCTACGAGCTGGCGCTGAATACCGGCTTCGACGCGGTGAACACGATCACCCAGCAGAGCGGCTTCAAGATCATCGAGGCTGTTCGCTCGCGCAAGGCTGGTGGCCGGTGAAGCTGCTGCGCCTGATCGCCAATCTGGGCTACGGCAGCCGCAAGCAGGTGGCGGCCATGTTTCGCGAAGGCCTGATCACCGATCTCGATGGCGAGGTGCTCTACGCCGATGACGTGATCGATGCATCAAAGGTGCTGGTGGAGGACGAACCATTGGATCCACCGCCCGGCATCCTGCTGATGCTGCACAAGCCGGTGGGCTACACCTGTTCGCACAAGGACCAGGGGCGTCTGATCTACGACCTGCTGCCGCCGCGCTACCACGTCCGCAAGCCGGCGCTGTCCAGCGTGGGTCGACTGGATCGCGATACCAGCGGCCTGTTGCTGATGACCGACGACGGCGCGCTGCTGCACCGGATCATCTCGCCGAAATCCAGGTTGCCCAAGGTCTATCGCGCCACGCTGGCCGAAGACCTGCGCGGTGATGAGGCCGCCACCTTCGCCAGCGGAACGCTGATGCTGGAAGCGGAAGCCACGCCGCTGCTGCCGGCCGAGCTGGAAGTGATTTCGCCTCGCGAAGCACGCCTGACCCTACACGAAGGCCGCTACCATCAGGTGCGCCGCATGTTTGCGGCCGTCGGCAACCACGTGGAATCCCTGCATCGCCAGCGCATTGGCGGAATGGCGCTGGAAGATCTCGAAGCTGGCCAATGGCGCCAGCTCGATGAGCGGGATACGGCCCAGCTGTTTGCCACGCCCTGAGCCGGTTGTCGGAGGGTCATCGCGTCGGCTGGCGACGGGCCGCTGTCGCGCTTCTGCGATAATGCACGCCCTTGCCTGCTGTGCCGAGCCGTCGACATGTCCGAGCCCGTCAAACCCATCTCTCTCACCCAGTTCCTGATCGAACAGCAGCGCGAACGGCAGCACATCAATGCCGACCTGCGCCTTCTGCTGGAAGTGGTCGGTCGCGCCTGCAAGGCGATTGCCGTGGCTGTCGGGCGCGGTGCGCTGGGTAACGTACTGGGCAATGCCGGCGCGGTGAACGTGCAGGGCGAGGCGCAGAAAAAGCTGGACGTGCTGTCCAACGAAATCCTGCTGCAGGCCAACGAATGGGGCGGACACCTGGCGGCCATCGCCTCCGAGGAAATGGACGACCCGCACCTGATCCCGCACCGCTATCCCAAGGGCAACTACCTGCTGGTATTCGATCCCCTGGATGGCAGCAGCAATATCGACGTCAACGTCTCGGTGGGCACCATTTTCTCGGTGCTGCGTTGCCCGGAGGGCGTGGATGAGCCCAATGCCGAGCATTTCCTGCAGCCGGGCAGCCAGCAGGTGGCGGCCGGTTACACGGTTTATGGTCCATCGACACTGCTGGTGCTGACCCTGGGTGATGGCGTCTACCAGTTCACGCTGGATCGCGAGCTGGGCAGCTTCGTGCTCACGCAACGTCGCCTGCGGATTCCCGAGGACACTCAGGAGTTCGCGATCAACGCGTCGAATCGTCGCCACTGGGATCCGCCGGTGCGGCGTTACGTGGAAGAACTGCAGCAGGGCAAGGAAGGCCCGCGCGGCAAGGACTTCAACATGCGCTGGGTCGCTTCGATGGTCGCCGACGTGCATCGCATCCTCACCCGCGGTGGCATCTTCATGTATCCCGTGGACAACAAATGCCGCGACAAGGGCGGACGCCTGCGCCTGCTCTACGAAGCCAATCCGATGAGCTTCATCGTCGAGCAGGCCGGCGGTGCGGCCAGCACGGGTACGCAGCGCATCCTCGACGTGCAGCCGCAGGGCCTGCACCAGCGCATCGCCGTGTTCCTCGGTTCGAAGAACGAGGTGGAACGCGCCGCCGCCTATCACGCCGAAGCCGACTGAGCACGGCCGGGGGAAGGCATTCCGATGCAGCAGGCCGATTTCATCGAAGTGTTCGACGACGCGCTGGATGCAGCGAGCTGTGCGGCGATCATCGAGCGCTTCGAGCAGAGCGGCGAATCCGTGCCTGGCGCAGTGGGTTCGGGTGTGATGCCGGAACTGAAGGATTCGGCCGACATCCAGATCAGCGGCAAGCCGCAGTGGCAGGATGTCGAGCTACAGCTCAACCAGGCCGTGCATCGTTCGTTGATCGCCTACCTGCGGCGCTATCCGCACACACTGATCGCGCCGCTGATGCTGCAGCGACAGGATCCGAAAACCGGCGTGGCCAAGCGCATCGAGGCCGAAGACTTTGCCGACATGGATGATCGCGCCGTGTCCGGCCTGATTGGTGCGACCCTGCGTCCGGGTGCGATCAACCTGCAGCGCTACCGGGCTGACCAGGGCGGCTATCCGTACTGGCACTGCGAGCTGTATCCGAAGGCCGGCAGCATCGACCCGCTGCATCGAGTGCTGCTGTGGACGGTGTACCTCAACGATGGTTTCGCTGAAGGCGAAACCGAATTCCTTTACCAGCAGCGCAGGATCACGCCGAAGACCGGCTCACTGCTGCTGGCGCCGACCACGTTCACGCATACCCATCGCGGCAATCGCCCGCGCGGCGGCGACAAGTACATCGCCACCAGCTGGGTGCTGTTCAACCCCGCCGAACAGCTGTTCGGCAAGCCGGGCTGAACCGCGGGTTGATCATCGCCACGAACGTCCGGGAATCTGCTGCCCCGGCTTCGTCCGGCTGTTACAATCTCGGCCTAATCCCTTTGCGGTCAACCACATGCGCTGGCTCTATTTCATCCTCGCAATTGTCTGTTTTGCGCTGCTGCTGAAAGTGCAGTCGCTGGGCTTTGCCACGATTCTGCTGATCGCCATGCTCGTCTTCATGCTGGCTGGCGTGCTGTCGCTGGTGGCTGCCCGCGTGGATGGCCGCAGTCGTGACCAGGGCCAGATCGTTGATGTCGCCACGTTGACGCAGATCCGCCAACAGGCCGAGCAGCGCAAGGCCGAAGCGGAGCCGGCGGAAAGCAAAGACGACGACGAACAGGCGCCCGCAAACCCGGCTTGACGCCTACCGGACGCTGGCCCAGGCTGTACCGGCTGCATCTTTCTCAAGGGAGGTTGTCATGACGTTGGAAGGCATTCTGATCGTCTGTCTGATCGGCGGCATCGCCGGCTGGCTGGCCGGCCTGGTCATGAAAGGCCGTGGCTTTGGCATTCTCGGCAACATCGTGGTGGGCATCGTGGGTGCCTTCGTGGGCAGCTGGGTGCTCAGTCGTCTCGGCGTCGTGATCGCGAAAGATTTCGTCGGTTCGATCATCAACGCCTTCATCGGTGCGGTGATCGTGTTGTTCCTGATCGGGCTGATCAAGAAAGCCTGATGGGCGGCAGCAACGGGCCGAAAACGGCGGCTTCGGCCGCCGTTCTGCTTTGTGGAGCCGGCGGGTGATTCCCGTGTCGTCCACCCGCCATGACCATTGGCCGCTGACAAATCCGGCCGATGTCGCCGAACTCGCGGATGGCGAAGTCCACGCCTGGTGGTGCGTGGGTGGCAGCGAAGCCGTGGTCCAGCGTCGTCGCTATCTCGACGCGCTGCTGCAGCGGCTGCTCGGCGCCTATGTCGATGAAGACTCCGACGCGTTGAGGCTCGGTCGCGAGGAACGCGGCCGGCCATTTCTTGCGGATGCCCACGGCAAACCACGCAGCCCCGACTTCAATCTCAGCGACAGTGCCGGACACAGCCTGGTGCTGGTGAGTCGCACGCTACGCGTTGGCGTGGACGTGGAACGGTCGAATCGGCGATTGCGACATCGCGAGCTGGCGGAACGCTATTTCGCGCCCGAGGAAGCCGCCGCGATCAACGCAATGGATGACGAAGCGGGAAAGCAGCATTTCCTGCAGCTTTGGACGGCGAAAGAAGCCGCCTGCAAGGCGACCGGCACCGGTCTCGGCGGGCACATGCATCGTTGGGCCTTCGCGATCAACGAAGGAAACCCGACGCCGAGAAACATACCGGACGAAGCCGGCACAGCCGACGACTGGCGCTTTCTCACGCTGAAGCTACCGGAAGACGGCTTCCTCGCCACCATCGCCTTGCGCGGCCGTTTCGAACGCTTGCGACTTTTCCGGCTGGAAGACAGCGGGACCTGAGTCCCGCCGTCATCAACGATTCGTCAGCTGGATCTCGATACGCCGATTGCGCGCGTAAGCGACTTCGTTGTCGTTCGGGTCCAGCGGCTGGAACTCGCCGAAGCCATTCGCGGACAGGTGATCGGCGGGAATGCCGTGCGTCACCAGATACTTCACGATGGCGATGGCGCGCGCGGTGGACAGCTCCCAGTTGGACGGGAAGCGCGCCGTGCTGATCGGCCGCTTGTCGGTGTGGCCGTCGATGCGCAGCACCCAGTCGATGTCCGAGGGAATCTCGCTGCTCAATTCCGCCAGCGTGCTGGCCAGGCGCGACAGCTGCGCTTCGCCAGTCGTGCTCAACTCGTCCGACGCGCTCGGGAACAGCAGGCCCGATGGCACCACGAAGCGGTCGCCAACGATCTGGATGTCCTCGCGGTTGCCCAGCACTTCGCGCAGGCGGCCGAAGAACTCGGAGCGGTACTTGGCCAGCTGGTTCACGCGGTTGGCCAGCGCCAGGTTCAGTTCCTTGCCGAGGTTCTCGATCTGCACGTCCTTGCTGACGTTCTCCGACTTCGCGATTTCCAGCGCCTCGGAGATATCCGCCAGCTGTTGACGCACGGCGGCCAGCTGGCGATTCAACAGCTCGACCTGCGCCGCCGACTTCGCCGACAGCTCGGTCTGCACGGCCAGCTTGTCCTTGTTCTCCTCCAGCTCGGCCAGGCGCGCGGCGATCTCGGATTCCAGCTGCACCTTCAGCGCCTGCAGGCTGGCCAGGTCGGCGCCGAGGCGGTTCATCTCCTCCTCGTTCTGCTCCAGCGTGCCGTGTGCGGTGTCGAGTTCGCCCTGCGTGGTCTTGAGCTGTGCGGCAAAGGCGTTGCGCGATTCAGAGGTGCTGCTGAGCGTGGCCGCCAGCTCGCGGATGCGATTGAGCGCTGCGGCCTTGTCGCTCTGCTCCATCGACAGCGTCTTTGCCAGCTGCGACAGCTCGGCGTTGAGCTGGTCAATGGTCTTGTCGCGGCCGGACAGCGCATCGGACAGCACGAACTGACCGATGCTGAACACCAGCAGCAAGAACACCAGCACCATCAGCAGCGCGGACAGCGCGTCGACGAAGCCGGGCCAGAAATCCATGCCGCGTCGGCGGCGGGCGGCGATCAGACTCATGATTTAGCTGCTGGCCTGCTTGCCGTTCATCGCCGCCGCGATCGTGCGCGACAGCAGACGGAACTCGGCGCGCAAGTCGTCGTTGATGCCGGATTGGCTGTCGCCCTGCGACATCCGCGCCACCGCGTTTTTCAATTCGATCTGGCTGTCGGCGAGGCGTGCCAATTGTGCGCTGAGTTCTGCCATCTGCTCAGCGCTGCCGCGACGCTCGCGGTCGGATTCGACCAGCGCGCGCTGCATGCGCTCCAGGCCATCGGCGGTCTGCTCCAGCAGCGCCTGCACGTAGGCCGGCACGCTGGCGCCTTCGCCATCGCCAATCGCCGAACCGGAGCTCAGGCGCGTCATGCCCGACAGCCATTCCTCCAGCTCGTTGTAGAAACGGTTCGACGCCGCGCCGGTCTGCAGGTCGAGGAAGCCCACCACCAGCGAACCGGCCAGGCCGAACAGCGAGGTGGAGAAGCTGGTTGCCATGCCGGACAGCGGCTCGCGCAGCTGTTCCTTCAGCGTGTCGAACATGGCCAGCGCGTCGCTGCCGGCGGACAGGCCGGCAATGATGTCACCCACCGACGCAATCGTGCGCAGCAGGCCCCAAAAGGTGCCGAGCAGACCGAGGAAGATCAGCAGGCCGATCAGGTAGCGCGACAGGTCGCGCGATTCCTCAAGGCGAAGATAAACCGTGTCGAGGATGGAGCGGGTCGATGCCGGCGACAGCGAGTTCGCCTGACGCGAACGACCGGCCAGCATCTGCGCCATTGGTCGCAGCAGCACCGGCGGTTCCTTGGGCGCGCGATCCGGATCGCTGCGGCGAAAGGCCTCGATCCAGCGCACCTCGCGCTGCAGCCGCGCGACCTGCCGCAGATTCACCAGGATGCCGACCGCGAACACGGCGAGGATCAAGCCGTTGAACGCCGGATTGGCGTTGAAGGCCGCCAGCAGCGGCTCGTGGAACAGCACCGCCACCGCGGCCACGGCGCCCAGCGCCACGAAGATCCAGGTCAGCACCCGGGTCGGCTTGCTCATTTTCAAGGCGAATCCCCTCACGTTTCACCGACAGATGCCCATCGGCGAGGAATGGTTGCGTCACGGACGCGGTCAGGCACGAGACCGGGGAATCGAGGTTGAGTTCCCGCAGGTGGAAATCGCGGTCAGCGGGGGTTCGGTAATATCCTGACCATATCTCCAGACCGGGGCGATAAATGCAGTCCGGTAGTTGAGGGTTCTGTCATGCAGTTTCCCCAATACAGCGTGGTCAGGGTGCTTGGCTTTTGCGTCCCACCAAGCGCTGAAGACGACGGAATTAGCCGACGGCCACCGCGCGTGGGTGACATCGCTTGTGTAGTTGAGGTCTATTCTGACCCGCCGGGCTATGAGCTCGAGTGCACCGCTGACGACGGGACATGTCTCTGGCTTCATTCGTTCAAGTCAACGGACGTCCAGTTAGAGCTCGTGAAGCAATGAACATGTACAGGCAGAGCTGATCACTTTCTGGCTAGTCCAAGCTGACGTTTCTTTATGACTCAGTTTCACTGTGGCGTTGAATTTCGGAAAAGGAATGAGCACAACCATTTCCCTAGACGACGACGTAGCGCTCGTTCTCTTCGAGATGCTGGCGTCGCAACAAATAGAAGGCGGTGTGCCCAACCTAAAGGCACCGGAGCGCAATGCCTTGTGGGGTTTGCAGGCCAGCTTGGAGAAAGTCTTGGCGGAGCCCTTCTCCCCACATTACGACGAATTACTTCAGAAGGCCCGAGCGTCAGTGTTGGAGCGCTTGGGCAAATGACAGGGTAGAAATTAATCGTGAGAAAGGACCCCCAAAGTCTTTGGCAACGAGTGAACCACGATGTTGGACTCTTTCCATGCTCGCTGTCTGCGAAACTGCAGTACAGGTTTTTGGATGGCACCGTCTACCAATGACTATTCGCAACGATGACGAGCTGGAAGAAGCAGTAACTGAAGTCAGCATCCTCATTCAGAAGATTCAAGACTACGCTGGCCGTGATTTCTCAAAACCAGCCAAGGTCCGATTCCCTCGCGGCTACCTACGGACAGCTGCAGAATCAAGACGCAGGGTGAGCTTTCTTGAGGACGCCACGCTTCGCAGTAACATCGCTTACACAATTCAGCTTTCGGATGTTCAACATTGGATTCTTTGTGGCACGGATCTATCTGGCATGGCCAAGGAGATGGTCATAAAGCTCCAGATTTTTCTTCTTGGAACGATCGTTGAAAGTGTGACAAAGAACTACTTGCGGGGACGTTGTGGCGGCAACTTCTGCCGACGTACGGAATACCTTTTGGACAAAGGTCAAATCGATGTTGCGCTAAAAGCAGACATTGATTGGCTCTGGGATATTCGCAACAACATGCACCTATTTCAGCTAGACGATATTGAGTGGACGTCTGCCAACTACACTGTGGCAAACCATAATCGTGCTGTCCGCGCTTTCCGTAGGCTGTTGGTTGCGTTAGGCGGAAGCTGACCGCCGACACTCGCGGAATGCACAACGCGGCGATATCGCCGCGCTGTGTGCAAGACAGTCAACGACTGCTGACGTACTTCTCGCGCCTTACCTGTCGCACGCCGAAGTCCAAAGCCTTTAGCGCTTCGAAGCAGGCATCGACCATGTTCGGGTTGCCGCAGAGGTAGGCGACGTCGGTTTCCGGGTTCGGGGCGAACTGCGGTAGCGCGTCCTGCACGTAGCCGTTGAAGTCGTCGTCGCGCGGTTCGGTGGGCATCTGTCGCGACAGGCAGGGTACGAAGCGAAAGCCGGGATGCTTGTCGGCGAAGGCCTGGAAGTCGTCGGCATACAGCAGCTCGCCCGGATTGCGCGCGCCCAGCAGCAGCACCACTTCGATGCCGCGTTCGGCGATGGCCTTTTCCAGCAGCGGCAGCATGGCGCGGTACGGGGTGACGCCGGTGCCAGTGGCGATCAGCAGGTAGCGCCGATTGCTGTCATCTTCCTGCAGGCAGAAGCGGCCGTAGGGTCCGCTGGCCTCGATCTGCTGGCCTTCTTCCAGGTGCTCGAAGATGTCGGTGGCGGCGCCGCCGGGCACGTAGCTGACCGCGATTTCGATCAGGTCATCCGGCTGCGGTTCGCCGTTGCGTTGCGTTGCGACGGAATAGCTGCGCTTGGTCGCCTTGCCGTCTTCGTAGGTGAAATGCACCTGCAGAAACTGGCCGGGAATGAAGTCCAGCGCCTCGCCGTCGTCGCGACGGAAGGCCAGGTGACGCACGGTGGGCGCCAGCATGTGGCTGGAGACCAGCTTCAGCGGGAAATGCACGGGCAAAGCGGATACCTCGGAAAACGTGGGCCGGCGTACTTATGCCGGTGGTGTGACGGACCGCGGCGGTTGCGCCACGGTGGAGGCGTATACTACCGGCCTTTCGCCGCCAGCGTCAGACGCGACCGGCCCGACCGGTTCGCGGCGATCCTCTGTTTTCCAAGGATTCCGCATGACCACGCAATCCGCGATGCCGGCATTGGCCGTCCGCGACCTCCGCAAGACCTACGGCAACGGTGTCGAAGCGCTGAAGGGCGTTTCCCTCGAAGTCGCCGAAGGTGATTTCTTCGCCCTGCTCGGCCCCAATGGCGCCGGCAAGTCGACCCTGATCGGCATTGTCAGCTCGCTGGTGAACATGAGCGGCGGTGAGGCCAAAGTGTTCGGCGTCGACATCGCCCGTGACCGTAGCGCGGCGATGCGCCTGATCGGCCTGGTGCCGCAGGAAATCAACTTCAACATGTTCGAGAAGCCCTACGACATCCTCGTCAACAGCGCGGGTTTCTACGGCATTCCGCGCGACGAGGCCTGCAAGCGGGCGAAGCAGTACCTCGACCAGATGCAGCTGGGCGCCAAGGCACAGCAGCCGTCGCGCACGCTGTCCGGCGGCATGAAGCGTCGCCTGATGATCGCCCGCGCGCTGATGCACCGGCCGAAGCTGCTGATCCTCGACGAGCCGACCGCCGGCGTGGACATCGAAATCCGTCGTTCGATGTGGCGCTTCATCGAGCAGGCCAATGCCGAAGGCACCACGGTGATCCTCACCACGCACTACCTGGAGGAAGCCGAGCAGCTCTGCCGCAACATCGCCATCATCGACCACGGCCGCATCATCGAGCACAGCAGCATGAAGTCGCTGCTCAGCAAGCTCGACGTGGAAGGCTTCGTGCTTGATCTGGCTGACAACCTTTCCGGCGAACCGCCAGCCGTGCCGGGCGTGGAGCTGAAGCGCCGTGACGCGCACACGCTGGAGCTGGACATGCCGCGCGACACCGACCTCAACCGCGTGTTCGCCGCGCTTCATGATGCTGGCATCGTGGTGCGCTCGATGCGCAACAAGACCAACCGGCTGGAGGAGCTGTTCATGCGCCTGACCGGTGATCCGAACAAGGAGGCCGCGGCATGAGCGACGCCAACGCCACGCCCGTCAACGTCACCCGGGCCAACCTCACCGCGCTGTACACCGTCGCCCGCCGCGAGGTGGTGCGCATCCTGCGCATCTGGCCACAGACGCTGGTGCCGCCGGCGATCACCATGACGCTGTACTTCCTGATTTTCGGCAGCTTGATCGGTCGCCGCATCGGCGACATGGGCGGCTTCACCTACATGGACTTCATCGTGCCGGGCCTGGTGATGATGTCGATCATCCAGAACGCCTACGGCAACATCAGTTCGTCGTTCTTCGGCGCCAAGTTCGGTCGCCACGTGGAAGAGCTGCTGGTCAGCCCGATGCCGAACTGGGTGATCCTCACCGGCTATGTGGCTGGCGGCGTGCTGCGCGGCCTGATGGTCGGCGCCATCGTGCTAGGCATCGCCATGTTATTCACCCCGGTGCGCATCCCGCATCCGCTGATCACGCTGACCACCGTGTTGCTGGGCGCGACGATCTTCTCGCTGGCCGGCTTCGTCAACGCCGTGTTCGCGCGCAAGTTCGACGACATCGCCATCGTCCCGACCTTCATCCTCACCCCGCTGACCTATCTCGGCGGCGTGTTCTATTCGGTGACGCTGTTGCCCGGCTGGGCCGAGACGCTCACCCACGCCAACCCGATCTTCTACATGGTCAACGCTTTCCGCTACGGCCTGCTCGGCGTCAGCGACGTGCCGGTGGGTGTCGCGTACGCGTTGATGCTGGCATTCGTGGTGGCGCTGTCGGCGTTGGGGATTTTTCTGCTGCGACGGGGAATCGGCTTGAGGAGTTGATGGCCGTTGCCGTTGACCTGAAGTCTCAAGCAAGAGAAATGAACTCGGTAGCCGGAGGCGAGCGAAAGCTCCGGATGTCGGAGCAACCAGAGCAGTAGCTGGATGCGCGTCACTGCGGGCACAGCACCTTTGCGTGATGCCGTTCTACCGTCGAGGCTTCGCGCGGTGCGTGGCCGGCGCACTCCACGGATCCTCCGGCCACGGATGCTTGGGATAGCGACCCTTCATCTCGCGGCGGACATCGGCGTAGCTGTGGTTCCAGAAGTGGCTGAGGTCGCTGGTGACCTGCAGCGGACGTCCTGCCGGCGACAGCAGGTGGAGGGTCAGCGGAACCCGACCATCGGCGACGCGTGGCGTTTCGGCGAGGCCGAACATGGCCTGCAGCTTCACGGACAGCACCGGCGCCTGCCCGTGCTGGTAGTGGATCGGCGCGCCGATGCCGGATGGTGCCGTCAGCGCAGTGGGTGCCAGCGTGTCGATGCGGCGTCGCAGCTGCGGATCGATGCGTGGATCGTTGGCGGAGGCATGGTCAATGAAGGACCAGATGGCCTGCCGCAGGGCATCGTCGCTCAAGTCGCTGAGACGACGCTTGCCGTTGAAGGCGGGCAGCAGCCAGCCGTCGGCCTGTTTGATCAGTGACTCGTCGGACAGCTCCGGCAAGACCAGCTCCGGCATCCAGTCGTGCAGGCAGCGCAGGCGCTCCAGCAATTGCGCGCTGGTTTCGTCCCAGTCGAGCGCGGACAGGCCGCCATTGATGATCGCGTCCGTCAATGCGCGCGCGGCCGTTTCGGGATCAATGCGGCCGCCTTCGCGGCTATCGATGACGATGCCGTCGAAACGCTGCTCTCGTCGCGCCACCAGCATGCCGCGGCTGGCATCCCAGACGGCGGCGTTGATGTCGCGGAAACGCTGCGGCCAGTCGTGGCGCAGGTCGCCCTCGCTCAGTGGCAGGGCACGCTGGATCAGGGCGTCACCACGTTCGTGACGCAATTCGGCGACGGCCAGCCAAGCATGGCCGAGCAGGTCGCTGTTCGGATGCAGACGCGCGCTGCGTCCGTTGCTGAGCGCATAGCGAAGAGGGTCACCCGGGTTTTGGCGGGCGATGCGGTCGGGAAAAGCATGCGCCAGCAATCGACCCAGATGCTGTGCGGCTGCGTCGTCGCTGGCAGCCCTTTCGACGCGCAGTCGTCGTCTCCATTGCGTTGCGGCGCGATCAATCGCGGACAACGCCGCCCGGCTGCCATCGTGATGCTGCTTGCGACGGAAAGCCTGCAATGCGCGCCAGCGTGGCATCAGGTCATCGCCGGGCTGGCGCAGCGGATCACGGGCTTCCAGCAGTGCAGCCAGATCGCAGGCGGCGGCGGTATCCGCTTCTTCAACGCCGAGCAGCATCGCGGCCAGCCGTGGCGACGCACCCAGCGAAAGCATGCGTCGGCCTAGCGTGGTGATGCGTCCACCAGCGTCCAGTGCACCGAGACGCTGCAGCAGATCGCGCGCCGCCGACAGGGCGCCGGTCGGTGGTAGATCGGGGAAGCGAAGCTGGTCGTTGCCCCAGGCCGCGATTTCCAGCGCTAGTCCGGATAGTTCGACCTGCTGGATTTCCGCACGACGCTGCGGATCGCGCCGCTGCTCGCTCGACCACAGGCGGATGCACAGACCTTCCGCGACACGCCCGGCGCGACCGGCCCGCTGCTCGGCGCTGGCCTGCGAGATGCCCACCGTCTCCAGCCGCGAGAAGCCGCTGTTGGGGTCGTGCCGTGGCTCGCGGGCGAGGCCGCTGTCGATCACGATGCGAACGCCGGGCAGGGTCACCGACGATTCGGCGACGTTGGTGGCCAGTACCACACGCCGACGGCCGTCGGTCGTCGGCTGCAGGGCGGCGGCCTGCGCCTCGACGCTCAGTTCGCCATGCAGCGGCAGCAGCTCGATATCGGCGGAGAGAGCGTCGCCTAGCGCCGTCATCGCCTGTCCGATCTCGCGCTGGCCGGGCAGGAACACCAGCGCGTCGCCGGGTGTTTCCGGTAGCGCCATGTCCAGCGCGCGACGAAGCTGCGCCGTGATGGGTTCATCCCGTCGTGGCGGCTGGTAATGGATCTGCACCGGAAAACTGCGGCCTTCGCTGCTGACCATCGGTGCATCCAGAAAGCGCGACAGTGGTTCGCCATCCAGCGTCGCCGACATCAGCAGGATTCGCAGTTCCGGGCGCAGCGACGTTTGCACGTCCAGCGCCAGCGCCAGCCCGAGGTCGCCCTGCAGGTGCCGCTCGTGGAATTCGTCGAAGATCAGCAGCCCGATGCCGTCCAGCGTCGGGTCGTCCTGGATCATGCGCGTGAGGATGCCTTCGGTGACCACCTCGACCCGCGTCCGCGACGACACCTTCTTCTCGAAGCGGATCCGGTAGCCAACGGTGTCACCGACGACTTCGCCCAGTTGTCCCGCCATGAAGCCGGCGGCACTGCGCGCGGCGATGCGCCTCGGTTCCAGCATCAGGATGCGCTGGCCGTCGAGCCAGCTTTCGTCGAGTAGTGCCAGCGGTACCTGTGTGGTCTTGCCGGCGCCGGGCGGCGCCTGCAGGAGGGCGCGTGACTGCCTGCCCAGCGTGGTGCGCAGGGCAGGCAGGATGTCGTTGACCGGAAACCGGTCGGCAGGCTGTTGGCGGCCGCTGTTCACGGCCGCGAGTCTAACGGCTTTGTGCTACTTCTTTGGATGCGGTGTGCTGATGCGCTTGAGCAGCAGGGCGACGTCTTTCTGGATCTGCTCGGCATGCGCCGGCAGCGCCCTGTCCGACGACCGTTTCACGGGTGTCAGCGTCGCCGACAGCGAGCGCGGCTTGAAGTCCGGCGTCATGCGCTTGCTCGGTCCGTAGCCTTCCTGGATGAAGGTGCGGCTGGCGCTGCGGTGTCCGCGCACCGGGTAGAAGTCGTAGTTGAACGGGTTGTCGCCGCAGGGATAGAGCACGACACCGCCGGCATCGCCATCGTGCAGGTAGTCGAGGCCGCCGCTGAAGAAGTCGGTGCCCGTCTGCACGTCATAGAGCAGGCAGGTCTGTGGCGCGCCGGAGCCGTCGCGACTGTCGGTGACCAGGATCAGCTGGCGGTCGACTTCGTAGTCGAACAGGCCGGCGGCATCGTGGTAATAGCTGCCGCTGTTGATCTCAGTGCAGCCCGCACCCAGCGAATCATCCGGACGACAGCCTTCGAACAGCCAGGTGCTGCCATCCTGGGCGGTGTTCTCAAAAGCGATGATGTCGCCATAGAACGGGTAGGCCGGATTGCTGGGGTGTTCGGCGAAGTCCTGGACGACCTGCCATTCTCCCAGCATCTTGGTGATTTCGATGGGTGCGCCGTCTCCGCCCCTTTGGAGATAGAACTGGAAGCGTTCGATGGCTTGGGTTCGTCCACCCCAGGTCATCTCGGCCTTGGTGGGGTCGTTCGGGTCGAAGATCAGGGAAATCGGACCTTCCGATGCAACATGAGCGGTGGGGAATCCGGTGAAGTCACAGCCAATGCACTGACCGCCGCTGAACGAGCTGAGCCAGGTGCCGTCTTCGGGATTGTCGCTGCTGCTGAACGACGCATTGTCGTCCAGGAATCCGGCAGCGCTCACCCACAACGGGTTGCCTTCGTCATCGTAGGTATAGCCGACAACGAAAATGAAGTTGTCCTGGATTTCCAGTTGAAGGCCGGTACCCGGCTCATTCGGGTTCCACCAGAAGCCGCTTTCCGGCGTGTAGGCCAGTGCCGGGCCGGTCAGGAGCATTGCGCTGGCGAGGAGCGCCGAGGAAAGCAGTCTGGACATGATGGTCTCGCGATGAGTCAGGGGAATCACCGTCTTACGCTAGTGATTTGGCACTTAATCCGCAATAAACCGTTGCTCTCGCTAGAATGCGCGACCGGAAATCCCGGCGTTCGGGAATGACCCACGGAAACGAAATGCAGTTGATCGACATCGGCGCCAACCTTGGCCATGACAGCTTCGACCATGATCGCGATGCGGTGCTGGATCGGGCTCGCGACGCGGGCGTGGTGCAGATGGTGCTCACCGGCGCCTCGCGCGAGGGCTCACCCAAGGCCTTGCAGCTGGCCATGGAGCATCCCGGCTTCCTGTTCGCCACGGCGGGTGTGCATCCGCATCACGCGGTTGAGTACACGGCGGAATGCGATGCCGAAATGCGTGCTTTGCAGCAGCATCCGGAAGTCGTCGCGGTCGGCGAATGCGGTCTCGACTACTTCCGCGATTTCTCGCCACGCCCCGCGCAGCGACGCGCCTTCGAGATGCAGCTGCAGATCGCCGTCGACACCGGTAAACCCCTGTTCCTGCACCAGCGAGACGCCCACGACGACTTCATCGCGATGTTGCGCAATTTCGACGGAAAGCTCGGTGCGTGCGTGGTGCATTGTTTTACCGACGAGAAGCGCGCGCTGTATGACTACCTTGATGCGGACTGCCATATCGGCATCACCGGTTGGCTCTGCGACGAACGCCGTGGCCAGCACCTGCGTGAGCTGGTGCGCGACATCCCGGCTGAGCGCCTGATGATCGAAACCGACGCGCCCTACCTGCTGCCGCGCACGGTGAAGCCGCAGCCCAGCCATCGCCGCAACGAGCCCATGTATCTCGCGCACATCGTCGAGGAGCTGGCGCGAGATCGCGGCGAGTCGGTGGAACAGACGGCTGCTTCGACCACGGCCACGGCGCGGGCGTTTTTTGGCCTGCCGCAAGCAGCCTAGGGTTTGCGGCAGGCCTTGATGGTCAGCGGCCAGCTCACGTTGCGTGACGGTTCGCCGAAGGCCTCGCGCATGTCGCTTTCGATCTCGCTGACGGCATCCACGCCAGTGGCATCGAGGTGGCGCTGGCTGGCCGACCACGAGCGCAGGTAGGCCAGGTACTGGTCGGCGTTCCAGTCGACGGTCAGCGAGAACGCGGGCGTCGAGAGCGTCTGGCTGAACGGCAAGGGCAAGTTGATGTAGTCGTTTTCGATATGTGCGCGTTCCGGTGGCCAGAATGCATCCAGCGGTCCGCGGTACAGGCGTTCGAAGACGGCGTCGACCTCGGGCGAGACGGTGGAGATGCCGTAGCACCAGGTAGCGAACAGCGCGCCCGGCTTCAATGCCGGCATGGCGCTGGCGTAGAAGGCGTCGAGATCGAACCAGTGCAGCGCCTGCGCGACAATCAGCAGATCGACGCTTTCCGCTGGTAGCGAAACGGTTTCCGCCGCCTGTACGCGGTAGTCGATGCGCGGATGCGGTATCGCGTTGCGGATCTGCGACTCGCTGGGGTCGCAGGCCACCACACGCTTGAAATGACTGGCCAGGCCGACGCTGGCCTGGCCGTTTCCGCAGCCAACGTCCCAGGCCAGCTCCCGCCCCGGACCCTGTGCCGCCAGCCAGTCGAACAGCGCCGCCGGGTAGCGTGGGCGGGCGCTGGCATAGGTGTCGGACTGTCGCGAGAAGTGATCCTTGAATCCACTCATCCTGTTCTCCGCAAGCCGTTGGCGGTTCGTGATGGCCGGATACCGGCCTGCCATGTTCATGGTGCATCCGGCAGCGGCCATCCTGCCTTATAAAGGGCAGGTTGTTCCGCAACGTCGCGGAAATCCAGAGGAGAACGCCAGCTGATGGCTCGATCTGCAGAGCAGGACCCGATCCGCTGGCGACTGGCCGTGGCCGTGCTGTTGGTGCAGGTAGCCTATTGGCTGCTGCTGTCGCCGGTGTTCCAGCCGACCCGAAGGCCACTGGACCGACTTCCGCAGACCAGTTTCGCCGTTGCCGAAGTGCCGTCGCCGGGCTGGGTTGACGTTTCCGCCGCCACGTTCCGCGAGGTGTCCTACCCTTGGGAGGATTGCTGCGAACCCGGCTATCGCGCCGTGCGCATCCGCTTCGATCTCGCCGCGATTCCCGACGACGGCCTGGGCGAAGTGCCGGTAATCGGTGCCGACAATTACGAGACGCGGGTCAACGGCACGCTGGTGTTCGGCGAGGGGCGCATGCGCTTGCCCGACCCCAGCTACCAGGGACGTGCCTATCGCGGCATCAACCGGATTCCGGGATCGGCGCTGCGGATCGGTGAGAACGAGATCATCTACACCCTGGTCCGCGGCGATGGCGGCAGCGGGTTCTTCGCCGCACGCCCGACGCTGGGTAGTTATCCGGCGCTGGTGAGCCACTTTGGCTTCACCCGCTTCCTGCTCAACGACTACCTGTGGCTCAGCATCGTCATCGGCTATCTCACGGCATTGCTGGCAGGCGTTGCCTGGCTGCGTGGTGGTCGTCAGCAATACCTGTTCTGGCTGGCGCTGCTTGCAGGTGCCTGGGCGACCAGCCTGTTCCAGGGCCAGTGGATCGATCCCTGGCTGCGTGGTCGCGCGCTGGTGCTGCTGGGAGGCGCGCTGACGCTGCTGCTGCCGGTTGCCTGGCTGAACCTGGTCAATGTCTGGGGCGGACGCCCATGGCACTGGGTAATGCCGCTGTCAGCGCTGATGTGGCTGGGCGGCTTTGTCGTGTTCGCCAGTGGGCTGTTTGACGACTGGGGCTCGATCGACCGCATCGTCTTCGTGTTCAACGGTGTGGCCGCGCTGCTGCTGCTGTGGCTGCTGCTGCGCGAGTTCCCGCGTGTGGGTCGCGAGCGCATGTGGGAATACGCCATCTTCCTGCTCTGCGCCACCATCCTCCTGCGTGACGCCGTGGGCTCGGTGACACGCCTGCCGAACTGGGGAATCGCCACGGACCTGGTGCTGCCGTTCCTGCTGGTGGCACTGATGTCGGCCTTTGTTGCCCGCAACATCCGCCTGTTTCGCTCGCAGCGGCAGCTTTCGGACCAGCTCGAAACGCAGCTCAGGGCGCGCACAGCTGATCTCGAGCGGGCCCACGCACGGGAGCGCGAGCACGTGCGCGCGCAGGCGCTGGACGAAGAGCGCCAGCGCATCATGCGCGACATGCACGATGGCCTCGGCAGCAACCTGATGTCGATGCTGGTGGCGGCGCGGCGCGGCATTGCCGAGCCGCAGCAGGTAGCGGATGGCATCCAGTCCGCCATCGACGAAATGCGTCTGATGATCGACTCCATGGATTCCGTGGGCGAGTCGTTGCAGAGCGCGCTGGCGGTGTTTCGCGAGCGCACCGCGACGCGCCTGCAGGCCGCGGGTGTCGCGCTGGAATGGCAGGAGAGCCTGGCCGCCGCGCTGCCGGCACGTGGTCCCCGGGAAGTGCTGCAGGTGTTCCGTATCCTGCAGGAGGCGGTGACCAATGCCCTCAAGCATGCCGATGCGAAGCGGATCGCGGTGACCGTGCACTGGGCGGGTGGCGCCGATGACGCGGTGGTGATCGCGGTCAGCGACGATGGTCGCGGCATGGATGTGGCGGGCCAGGGAAGGGGTCGCGGCCTGCTCAACATGCGCTCGCGTGCGCAGTCGATCGGCGGCGAACTGCACATCGACGATGCCGCGCCGGGCACGCGCGTCACCCTGAGCCTGCCGCCCGACGGTGGCGTCCACCACGAACCGGTCATGGACAGCGGGACGGGCGCAGGGCGATAAAGCCGGGACACCAACCGTCAGTGCGATTCACGAAGCGCGATGCGACGGGCAAATGACGGCAGGAGCAGGCATGGACAACAGCGAGGAATCCCGTGGTCGCGTGGCGATCGTCGAGGACGACCCGGTGGTGCGAGAGCACCTGATCGACATCATCAGCGCGGCTCCGCGCCTCGATCTCGCCGGCGTGGCACCTTCGGTGGAGCGTGGGCGCGCGCTGATAGCCCAATGTCCGGACCTGTTCCTGCTCGATATCGGCCTGCCTGATGGAAACGGCCTGGATCTGGCCCGTGAGATCAAGCAGCAGCTCGACTGTCGCGTGCTGATCCTCACCAGCTTCGGCGACCGCCGCACCGTGCTGATGGCGGTGGATGCCGGCGCCGACGGTTATCTGCTGAAAGACAGCAGCGCCGACTTCATTCGTGATGGCATCGAAGCCACGCTCGACGGCGGCTCGCCGGTAAGCCCGGCGGCGGCGGTCTATCTGATGGAGCGCCTGCGTGGCGGCGGATCGTTGCCTCCGGAACATGAAACCCTGGACGACGATCCTTCTGTGCCCGCCAGCACGCGGCTGACCCCGCGTGAAGCCGAACTGCTGACCCTGTTCGCCCGCGGCATCAGCTACAAGCAGGCCGCCCGTGAGCTGGACATTTCGCCGTTGACCGTCGGCAACCACGTCAAGTCGATCTACCGCAAGCTCGCCGTGCACTCGCGAGGCGAAGCGGTCTACGCGGCGATCCAGAGCGGCGAACTCAAGGTCTGATTCCCTCGAATGCGCACCTGCCATGAACATGGCAGCGCATGCGTGGCATGGTTGGGTGGAGTGGTGATTGTTGCAATGGCAGTCAGATTCCTGACGAGCCGTCACCATGCAAACGTCACACCCTGTCCGGATTGCCGGCGCTGTTCCGCAACTTCTGTTCGCCGCCTGCCTGCTGGCCTTGCTGCTGCCATGGCCGGCCGCTGCAGTCACCGTCACCGGAACCACGACGATCAGCGCGCTCGCCGGTACCAACGGTGATGGCGGCACGCCGTTCTGTGTGCTGACGCTGAATCCGCCGCTGACGGTCAATCACGGCAGCAACGATCAGACCATCAACAACATCGATTACTACCGCTACGCCCTCGTGGACAGTGCTGATGGTCGTCAGCTCAGCGACAGCTTCCAGCAGGTGCAGCAGGCGTTCTCCCCGAATCAGGATGCGACGGTGCAGTTGCCATCAGCGTTCTCACCGGCGCCGACCGGTCCGGTGCATCTGGTGCTGGTCGACATCGACGCAGGCGGCAGCCCGGTATCGTCCTACCTGATCGACATCGCCGTCCCGGAGGCCTTGATCCGTTCAGGCCCGCAACAGTGCCAGAGCCTTCTGCCGAACCAGCCGCCGCAGGCTGACGCCGGTGCCGAGCAGCTGGTTTCCGGCGGGGCGACCGTGCAGCTGAACGGCAGCGGGTCGAGCGATCCGGACAACGATGCGCTGAGCTTCAGCTGGACGCAGATCGCCGGGCCTGCGGTAACGCTCGACAACCCCGCCGTCTCGCAGCCGCAGTTCGCCGCGCCCGCCGCAAGCACGGTCGAACAGCAGCTGGTGTTCCGCCTGACCGTCAGCGACGGCAGCGCCAGCAGCAGTGCCGATGTCGTCATCCGCATCGCAGCGATGGCCGTCTCGGTGCCGCCGGCATTCCGGGCGCCGGAGGTGATACCCGCGTCATCCCTCCCGGCACGGCTTCTGTTGCTGCTAGGCGTGCTGGGTGTCGCCGGGTTGTTCCTGGCGCGCCCGCGCCTGTCCGCCTGATCCCTGCTACTGAAATGTCGAGGAACATCGCCATGAGCGCGCGTCGCCTGTTACTGACCCTACTGTTTGTCCTAGTCGCCGGCCAGGCCCAGGCCACCCAGTTCCTGGTCACCAATCCGAACGACGAAACCACGCCGGGCAACGGCTGCTCCATCCGCGAGGCGGTGGAGAACACCGACAACGGTTTTCTTGCCAGCAACACGCCACATCCGGATTGCCCAGTGGGCAGCGCGCCGGATCTGATCGAGTTCGACGACAGCATCGGCACCATCGCCCTAAATGCGCCGCTGTTGATGACCGGCAGTGTCACCATCAACGGTGGCGGTCATGTAACCCTGGACGGGCAGGGCAGCACGCAGATCGTCATCGCCACGCCGGCCTTTGGCAGCGGCAACATCCTGCAGCGTATCCGCCTGGAGCGTGGCTACTCGGTCGGCAATGGCGGCTGCATCCTCAACAGTTCGATCCTCAACCTGACCGAAGTCACCCTGAGCCAGTGCTACGCCGCACTGAATGGCGGCGCACTCGCGACCACCAGCACTGCCCTGCTGGTGCGCTCCACCGTCGACGACAACGAGGCCAATCCGGCGGCGCCAACGGCGGGCGCGGGCGGCGGCGTCTTTGGCAACAACGGACAGGTGCGGCTCACCGACACCACCATCAGCAACAACCGCGCTCGCGTTGGCGGTGGCGTTTACGTGAATGTGGGTGCCTACACCTTCAACGCCACGCTGGCCTACAACCAGGCCACGCAGACCGGCGGTGGCCTCACCTACAGCAACGGCAACACGGCGAACCGGATCTACCTGCGTTTCAGTACCTTCGTTGGTAACAGTGCCGGGACCAACGGCAGTGCATTGCATGCGGCAGGCGCGATCAACCTCTACCAGAGCCTGATCGCTGCCAATACCGGCGCCGCCAACTGCTACATCAGTGGAGCGTCCGGACTGATCAGCGATGGCAACTACAACCTCGATGACGGCAGTAGCTGCGGCTTCGGCGCGTCCGGATCGATCAACAACGCCAACATGAGCGGCCTGGGACCACTGCAGGACAATGGTGGCCCGACGCTCACCTTCTCCTCGGCCTTCACGCCGGCCACCGATGCCGCCGCCTGCGACCTCACCAATGTGCCGAAAGACCAGCGCGGCGCCACGCGACCCTTCGGCAGCCAGTGCGACATCGGTGCCTACGAGTACGTCAAATACAACCTGACCTACCAGACCAACGGTGCCGGCAGTCTTGACGTGGGCGGCAGCCTGGTCGGCATGTGGAGCGAGAATCACGACTTCGGCGAGGACGGTTCCACGATTCTGGCCGTTCCCTTTGCCGGATACCGCTTCCTGGATTGGAGCGATGGCGTGACCGACAACCCGCGCACCGATACCGCCATCCGCGCCGACATCAACGTGACCGCCAATTTTGCGCCGTGGCTGATTCTGCCGAACACGGGGATGCCCGACGGCACGTATGACGAGGTTTATCCCACCCAGCAGTTCAGCGTCGTGGGCGGTGTCGCACCCATCACCTACGGCCTGTTGACGGGGACACTGCCACCCGGCCTGACCCTCGACACGCAAGGAAAACTCTCCGGCACGCCGACGATGTCAGGCACCTACAGCTTCGTGGTCAGCTTCACCGATGCCGCCTCCGTGCAGCTCACCGAAAGCTACGAAATCACCATTCACAAGGCTTCACAGAACATTGATTTCGATCCCGGCGATTGGGATGTCTATCTCGATCCGGGCGATACCTTCGATCTCGCGCCCCACGCCACGGTGGACACTGGCCTGCCGCTGACCTACTACCTCGACAACCCGCAGGATGGCGTGTGCAGCCTCGATGGCAGCGTGCTGACCATGCTTGACGAAGGCTATTGCGACTTCAGCATCGACCAGCCGGGCAACAGCAACTACCTCCCCGAAAACTACAGCGACAGCCTGTACTTCATCCGCGCCACCATCTTCGCGGATGGACTGGAGGCGGTTCCCTGAAGGTGGAGAGAGGAACCCTTGCGGGGCGCGCCTCGAGGTCGATGGCGCGCCCCATGTCACAAGGCGTCCTGACGGGGCGAGATCCGGGATGCCGGCGAAACAGGTCCTGGCTTCAGTCTTCCAGGCCGTTCTTGAAGATCATGGGCGGCGCGCTGGAGGCATGGATGGTGCCAATGCCGGGTGAGGCGAATACGGCGATCTGGCCCTCGCTGTGGGTATTGAGATAGAAGGTTTCGGCGTCTTCGGCCAGCTGGTCGGCCAGCACAGGCACGCTGACGGTCTGCGTCTGCACCATGTTGGATGCGGGAAACACCAGCTGACCACTGACCGCCTCGTAGTCGAGCCCTGCGATCGCCGAACCGTCCTCGGTGTGGTATTTGATGATGCGTTCAATGTCGCTGGGTGTCAGCGTCACCGAGAACACCAGGTTGGCCTGGCCTGTCGCGGGTTCATCGATGGACGGTGCGTCCAGGTAGTACATCGGGAAATCGGCGCCAACGTCGATGATGATGGCATCGACATTGGCCTGTGCGCCGAGCGATGCACCGCCGGTGGGGTTGCTCAGGCTGACGTGGAACTGCTCCTGTGCTTCGGTCACGTTGTCGGCGATGATCGGAACCAGCACCGTCTTCATCACTTCGCCATCGGCGAAGTCGATCTGCTGCGTGGTGCCGAGATAGTCGTCCGGCGCCGTGGCAGTGTCGTCACTGGTGCTGAGCGTCACCGACACCGCGCCGGCATTGCCCATGCTGCGGACCACGGTGACCGCCAGCGGTGGCGCGCCTTCCCAGGACAGCAGCGGCGAGCGCCAGACCTGCAGCGTGCCGGCGTTGGGGCCGCTCAGCGCATGGCAGGGTGAAAACGCCGAGGTGGAGCCATCCGGCGCGGTGGCCAGTGCCGTAACCACGCCGTTGTTGGTCACCAGCGGCAGCGATTGCGAGAACACACCATGCCCGCTGGCATCGGTGCTGACCACGAAATGGCCGATCGGCGTCCTGCCCTCGCCAAGACCGGAAGCGTGGCAGGCGGGGCTGTGGAAGATCTCCACGATGAAGTCGCTGGACGGCAGGGAATCCAGGTTGCCGTCGACGCCCACCATGCCGCCGCTGGCCAGCGCCGACGTGATGACCGGGAAGTTCTGGAAGTGGTTGGGACCGGTGTCCGGGTCCTGCGCGTCGTTGGCCTCCGGGCCGAGGCCGGCAAGCTCGATGCCGATGGGGTCGTTGCCGTACATCGAGTTGCAGAGGAAGCTGATGCTGTGGCCGGTATCGAGGAAGATGCCGGCATAGTCATTGTTGGCGATCACGTTGCCTTCGCCGGCGCCGAGTCCACCGATCTGCGCCAGCAGGCCGCGCGCGATGAAAATGCCGCCAATGCGATTGCCGAGACCGGCATCGCCGTTGCGGTTGGTGCCGATCCAGTTGCCCTGGATGGTCGTGCCCATGGCGGTTTCGCCCGAGAGCACGATGCCGGCGCTCTCCGAGCCAGCCACCACGTTGCCGGCGCCGGGAGCGCCGACCATGGTGTCGGGCGCGGAAACGTCGATGCCACTTGAGCTGCCGTTGGGCAGTTTCGCGGTCTCGTTGGCGTTCAGGCCAACGATGTTGTTCTTCAGCACGACGCCGCTCATCCATTTTTCGATGGCGATGCCGCGACCATTGCCGGACACCAGATTGCCGTCGGCAGGCGTGTCCCCACCTATCAGCGCGTTGTTGCCCTGCAGCGCGCGGATGCCGTAGCCGCCATTCGGCAGGGCGAAAAGTCCGTCCGCGGTCGTGCCGATCCGGTTGCCGCGGATCGTGGTGTCACCGGCGTCCTCACCGCTGATGCTGACGCCGTCGGATCCGTTTCCGGAAATCAGATTGCCGTCACCGGGCTGGTCACCGCCGATCACGACGCCGGAACCATTCACGCTAATGCCGGAACCACTGTTGCCCAGCGCCGTCGTGCCGGTTGGGTTGGTGCCGATGCGGTTGCCCAGGATGGTCGTGGCGGAAGTACCCGCATCAACCGAAACACCTGTGTAGTTGCCAGAGATTACGTTTCCATCGCCAGCGTCCGGGCCACCGATCAGCGTATTGCTGGAGCTGTAAAGGCGGATGCCAGCGCTGGCATTGCCGAGTGTTCCGGTGCCGGCAGCGTTCAGGCCAATCCAGTTTCCGGCGATGGCGACACCATCCGCGCCAAACTGAAGGCCGATGCCGCCATAGCCGTTGCCGGAAATGAGGTTGCCGGCGTCGCTTAGGCCGATATAACTCGGACCACCGTCGGCATCCACGCCGAAGCGGTCGTTGCCGATGCTGCTCATGCCGTTGGCGCTGGTGCCGATGCGGTTGTTCAGGACCAGCGTGTTGCTCGCGCCGGTGTCGATGGCCACGCCACTGAACGCGTTGCCGGAAATCACGTTGCCATCGGCGCTGCTGAAACTGCCAACCCAGTTGCCGTCGCCGAAGACTCGCACGCCGTCCCAGCCGTTTGGTACCGCGGTGGTGCCATCGACCGACAGGCCGATCCAGTTGCGCATCAGCAGGTTGTTGTTGCCGTCCAGGGTCACGCCGTGATTCACGTTGCCGGAAATCACGTTGCCCTCGCCGGCGCTGTCGCCGCCGATGATGCACTGTTCGGTGAACACGCGGATGCCGCCACCGTTGGCGGCCGCGCCGGCAGCGGTCAGGCCGATCCAGTTGCTGCGCAGCGACCACACGCCGCTCTGCACGCGGATGCCATCGCCCGGGAAATTGATGATGTCGAGGCCTTCCACGTAGCAGTTGCCGCCGAAGCAGCCGGAGGCGACGAGGTTCAGGCCCGGCGTCGAGCCTGACAGCAGCGAGCCGTCCAGCACGATGCGCGGGCCGCTGCCGCCCGGTGGCTGGCTCAGACCCTGGATGCGCAGCGGCTGCGACACGGTGGGCAGCATGGTGGCGGGCTGGATCGTGGCACTGCCGCTGCCAATGGCGAAGCTGATCACGTCGACGTCCGGGTTGGCGTTGGCCAGCGTGATCGCCTCGCGCAGTGAGCCGGCACCGCTGTCGGCGTTGCTGGTTACGCTGAAGGTGGCTGCCATCGACGGATGGATGGCGCCCAGGGCGAGCAGGATGGCAGCCGTGCGGGTGGAGCGGTAAGGCGAAGACGTGGTCATGGCGAAATCCGTGGTTGGACTGCGCGCAGACTGCAGTGGCCATCCAGCGAAAGCCTTACGGCTTCATTGCCGGAGAATTATTTTTCCATATATCAGCAACTTGGCGCTCAGCGCTTTCCTGATTCCGCCGCTCCCGGCGGCGCCCCGATCCACAGCGGTGGATGGCTTTCCGAAGCGGAAGCGAGGCCTGTCCTGTCCCGTGGCCAGATCGCACAGCCCAGGGCGCGCTGCCGGAGTCCGGATCAGCGTCGCCCGCGCACACGCGGAGGACGTGGGTGCGGGTTGCTGCGTCGGCCACGTGTCGAAATCGCTGGCTGGTCGGCAGCGCGGGATGGGCCGGCTGCCGGCGTGGCGTCGATGACCCGGTAGTTGCCGGGCTCAAGTCCGTCCAGCGCGATGTCCCCGATGGCGACGCGGATCAGGCGCAGCGTGGGCAGGCCGACGGCGGCGGTCATGCGTCGCACCTGGCGGTTGCGGCCTTCGCGCAGGGTCAGGCGCAGCCAGGTCGTCGGGATCGATTTGCGGAAGCGCACGGGTGGGTCGCGTGGCCACAGGTTTTCGGGTTCGCCTTCCAGCGCTTCCACTTCGACCGGCAGGCAGGGGCCGTCGTTGAGGGTGACGCCACGGCGCAGGGCTTCCAGCATGCCGTCGTCGGGCCGGCCTTCGACCTGTGCCAGGTAGGTCTTCGGTTCCTTGTGGCGCGGATCGGTCAGCCGGTGCGCCAGCGGGCCATCGTCGGTGAGCAGCAGCAGGCCTTCACTGTCGTAGTCCAGTCGTCCGGCGGCATAGACGCCAGGGATATCTACGTAGTCCGCCAGCGTTGACCGGCCGTCGCGGTCGGTGAACTGGCACAGCACCTGGAACGGCTTGTTGAGCACGATCAGCATCGCGCCAGTGTACGACGCGGCATACTGCGCGCTCCTTCTCCGTTGCCGACTAGCCCATGTCGAAGCCCGTGCATCCGCTGCGTCGCCTGTTCACCTATGCGCGCCCCTATCGTGCCAGCGCCGTGCTGGCGTCGGTCTGGTCGGTGCTGAACAAGCTGTTCGACGTGTTGCCCGAACTGCTGATCGGCGTGGCCGTGGATATCGTGGTCAACCAGCGCGATTCCTTCCTGGCCAAGGTTGGCATCGCCGATCCGCTGACCCAGCTGCTGTGGCTGACCGCGATCACGGTGGCGGTCTGGGCGCTGGAGTCGTGGTTCCAGTTCCTCTACGAGCTGCGCTGGCGCAACCTTGCCCAGGACGTGCAGCATGAGCTGCGTCAGGCGGCCTATGAACATGTGCAGCGGATGCCACCGCAGTTCATCGAGCGCCACCGCAGCGGTCGCCTGATGGCGCTGCTCAACGAGGACGTGAACCAGGTAGAGCGCTTCCTCAACACCGGCGCCAACGACCTGATCCAGGTGTTCATGTCGTCGATTCTGGTGTCCGGCATCTTCTTTTTCATGGCGCCGGAACTGGCGCTGCTGGCGCTGCTGCCGGTGCCGCTGATTCTCTACGGCGCGTTCTGGTTCCAGCGCCGGCTGGCGCCGCGCTATGCGGCGGTTCGTGAATCGGCGGGCGCCCTGTCGGCGAGGCTTTCCAACAACCTCGGCGGCATGGCCACCATCCAGGCCTACACCGCCGAAGCCACCGAATCGGCACACCTCAAAGCGGCATCCGACGACTTCCGCGCCAACAACGCCGAGGCGATCCGCTTCTCCGCCGCGATCACGCCGGTGATCCGCATCGCCGTGCTGCTGGGCTTCATCGCCACCTTGCTTTACGGCGGCTGGTTGACCCTGCGCGGCGAGCTGGGCGTCGGCACCTATTCGGCGCTGGTGTATCTCACACAGCGCCTGTTGTGGCCGCTGACCCGGCTGGCCGACATCACCGACCTCTACAACCGCTCGATGGCCTCGGTGCGTCGGCTGATGGATCTGCTGGAGTCGCCGCTGCCCGCGCGCGCCAGCGGCGCGCTGCCGACGCCTGCGCGTGGCGCGGTGCGTTTCGATGCGGTCAGTTTCGCCTACGACGGCCGACCCGCGGTGCGCGAGGTCAGTCTCGATATTCCCGCCGGGCGCACCATCGCCCTGGTCGGCGGCACCGGCAGCGGCAAGAGCACGCTGCTGAAGCTGCTGCTGCGATTCAACGACCCGGACAGTGGGTGTATCCGTTTCGATGGTGACGACATCGCCGGCATCGATCCGATGCTGCTGCGGCAGGCGATCGGCTACGTCGCGCAGGAGCCGTTCCTGACCGACGGCAGCGTGGCTGACAACATCGCCTACGGCGTGGCCTCGCCGGATCGTGCTCGCATCGAGAGCGCCGCGGTCGCCGCCGAGGCCGATGCCTTCATCCGCGCCATGCCGGCTGCCTACGACAGCCCGGTGGGCGAACGCGGAAGCCTGCTGTCCGGCGGACAGCGTCAGCGCATTGCCCTGGCGCGCGCGCTGTACCGCGATCCGGCGCTGCTGATACTCGACGAGGCCACCTCCGCCGTGGACAACGAAACCGAGGCCGCAATCCAGCGATCACTGGCGCGGGTCAGCCAGGGCCGCACCACACTGGTGGTTGCGCATCGACTGTCCACAGTCCGCCATGCCGATGTCATCCACGTGATGGATGCCGGACGCATCGTTGAATCTGGCAGCCACGATGAACTGCTGAGTCGCGATGGCGCCTATGCTGCGCTGTGGCGGCTGCAGACAGGCGAACTGGCACTGGAACCGTCAACGGCCTGAGTCGGAAGGCGGCGCTTCGTGGCAGTTCCGATCCCCAATCCGATGCCTGGCCGCGCCTGGTGGCAGGAAACGTTGCTGGTCGCCGTCGCGCTGTTGCTGTCGGTCGCCGCATTCGTTGCCGCACTGCAGTGGGGCGGTGCCTGGTCGCTGCTGGCCTGGATCGCTTTCGCACCCTGGTTTCTGCTGCAGCGACGCCTTTCGCCGTGGCTGGCTGCCGTCCTCGGTGGCCTGTTCGGACTGGCCTGCGTGGCGCCGGCTTTGTGGGACGTGTTCGCGGCGGCGCTGATCAACCAGTATGGCGAAGGTTGGCGCCAGCGCGCGCTGACCCTCGCGGTGTTCACGCCACATGCCGCGCCATGGCTGCTGTTCGGTTGGCTGGATGCGCGCTGGCTGCGAGGGCGAGCGATGCCCGTGGTTCTGCGGCCACTGCTGCAGTCCGGTCTGCTGTCCACGTTGATCTGCGCGATGCCCGCAGTGTTCCCCTTCACACCGGCCCTGCTGCTGACCCCGCAACTGCCGATGATCCAGCTCGCCGAGCTGGGTGGCGAAGCGTTGGTGTTGTGGTTGATGCTGTGGCCCAGCGCGGCGCTGGCGCAGGCCTGGATCGCACCGGAAAAGTGGCGTGGCGTCCTGCTGCCGCCCTTGCTGTGCATGGCCTTGAGTGCCGGCTATGGCCTGCTGCGCATGCTGTCGATCGACGCCGCGGCGGCATCGCCGGATGGCGTGAGTCTTTCCGCCCTGCCACAGCAGCTGGACCTGCCGGTGAACGCCTCGGCACGCAACCTGCTGCGCGGCAGCGGATCGGCGCTGGCGCTGGCTCGTGACGGACTGGCCGCCGCGCCACGCTGCGAACTGCTGGTATGGCCCGAGCTGCCGGTGCCTTATCCCGAACAGATGCGACTGTGCGAGAGTCTGGACCAGGACGTCGCGATGCGGATGCCAGTGCCGTGGGTGCGGGTTTGTGCACGCCAGCCAGAAGGCGCCGTCGATCGCATCGAGGCCCGTGCCGAACTGCATGCCGCCGATGGCGCGTTGCTGGCCGCACATGCCAAGTCCGGGCTGATCCCCGGCTACGAGCGTCCGCTGTGGGGGGCGGGATCGATCGACACCGGCGACGCTGGCGCGGTGTTTGGGCTCGACGGGCGGCGCCAGCTGATACCGGCCATCTGCTACGAGTTGCATGCCCGCGAACACATTCGTCGTAGCGTCTTCGGTGGCGGCAACGTGATCGTCCACATGGCCAGCTTCGCACCGTTCTCGCGGCAGCGGATTGACCGCCTGGACACGGCCATGGCACAGCTTAGGGCGGTGGAGTTCCGCCTGCCGGTGTTGCGTTCCGCCAACCGTGGCCCGGTGGGCTGGATCGATGCCAATGGTGCGGTCCACGATGACGGCGCTCGACTGGGTCGAGGCAATCCATGCATCGACCTGCGCGGCCCGAATGCCGGGCCGACGCCGTACGCGTGGCTGATGCCGGTCGCGGACTGGCTTCCGGCAGGATTGTCGCTGCTGCTATGGCTGTTTGTCGGCTGGCGACGTCGTTGCTGACGCAGGCTTTCTCGTACCGTGCCTCGAAGCCGCCGGATGCGCCAGCACGCGCTTGCTGACGCCGTCGGCCGCAAGTTCCTCGAAGTTCCCGCGTGACACGAAAGCCCGGGCATTGGCCCAGACGAAACCCTGGTCGAAGGGGCCGCCAAAGGCATATTGTGCCGTGCCAGCGGTCCCCGCCTGCGCGTCCAGCAGGAACTTGATGCTACGGTTGCCGGCGTCCAGGTCTGCATTCAGGTTGGGATCGTTGAAGTCGACGCCCGGCACGTAGTTGTGTGGCTGGATCAGCAGGTTCGAGGTGATCGTTTCGAAGTCCATGTAGCCAATCAGGTAGATGTAGCCCGGCTCGCTGAGCTTGTAACCCATGGTCGACAGCAACAGTTCGTCGCCGTCATACAGGACGTCGGAATAGTCGTAGTTGCCGTCGATGTCGTAGACGTCCAGCAGGCTGTCCACGGCATTGCCATTGCTGTCGGCAACGAATAACAGGTCTGCTTCGGCTGCCTCGTCTGGCCAACTTGTGTAGTCCACGCCCTGCTCCTTGTAGAGCAGGTAGGGCGACCAGTTGATGGTGCAGGGACTGATGGCCGTGCAGGCCGCCTGGACTGCAAGTGAGGCATTGAATTCCGGAAAATCGGGATCGCTGGCCTGATAGCCAGACAGGACGGTCAGCGCCGGCAGCAGGTGCGGAATCGACGGACCGACCCCATCGAAATCGATCCAGTAGGCGGTGCGGTCCCAACCGTCGACGCGATAGCGGTTGGTCATGCCCTCGCGCACGGTCTCGAAGCCACGGACCAGCACCTGCAGCTGGCCGAAGGCGGCGGACAGCGGCGTGAAGTCATAGGTGAAGACGATGTAGCCATCGACCACGTCCCATTCGCCGTCCACCTCGCCCAGCAGGTCCAGGCCGGGCGCCGGCAGCAGTTTGGCCGTGGAACGCACCGGGGTCTTGCTCTTGGTCGTGGTCTGGACGCGGCGGTTGATGCGATCGCGCAGCAGCTCCGAGGAAATGATCTTCGGCGACTCCACGCTCGTTGTCGGCAGCGTTCCCGGAGCAAAGTTGGGCGGCGGCGGCGGATTGTTGGGGCCGTTCACGCTGGGCCCGGCGGCCAGAGATATTCCCGATGCAGATCCTGCAAGCAAGGCAACGGCTCCAACCGACGCCATCCAACGGGACGCACGAAACAGGCTCATCGGATTCCCCCAAACCGAACGATGTCCCGGAATGTAGCCGCAAGGAACCATGATTGCCTAGCCCGCTGACCCTGTGGAACGTGCCTTTTGGCGATGTGGACGACCCGCGCTGCAGGCGTGGGTGGTGCCTTTGTTGCAGCCGGCAAGGAAAACCCCGGCTCGGTGGCCGGGGTCTGTCATTTCGCGAGGTTGCCTGCCGGGGTTGGGTCAGTGTGCAGGAACCGCCTTTTTGGGCTTAACGAAGCGCAGCGTCATGCGGTCGGACTCACCGATGGCGCGGTATTTCTCGTGATCCGCTTCGTCATGGCGCATCGACGGGGGAAGCGTCCACACCCCGTTGGGGTGATCGGTATCGTCCTTCGGGTTTGCATTGGCTTCACTACGGGAGACCAGCTCGAAGCCGGCTTCGGTAGCCAGGCCAATCACCAGGGCTTCAGTCAGGTAGCCGGACTTCTTCATGGTTTCGAGGTTGGTGCCGGGTTTGGCGCGGTGGTCGACGACACCCAGAGTCCCGCCGGGCTTCAGCACGTTGAAAAAGGCCTTGAAGTAGGCCGCGCCGGTATCGTCAGCAACCCAGTTGTGGGCATTGCGGAAGGTCAGCACGGCGTCGGCGGAATCCGAAGGACCAAAGTCGGGTGCCTTGGGATCGAACACGCGCACGTCGGGTTTGCCATAGACAGCCTCGTCGCTGGCAAAGCGCTCGCGGAGTGCGGCATTGAGCTTGTAGCGATAGGCTGGCTGGCCTTCGATGCGGTCATCCCAGACCGCAGCGACATAGTGACCGTGATCGCGTAGCAGCGGCGCGAGGATCTCGGCATACCAGCCGCCGCCCGGGGTGATTTCGACCACCGTGTCGTCGGCCTTGATACCGAAGAACGACAGGGTCTGCACCGGGTGGCGGTACTGGTCACGCTGACGGTCCTCGTCGCTACGCCAGTCACCCGCCAGGACCATTTCGATACCGGTCGGCGCCGACTCGCTGGCGGGCTTGGCGTCGGCTGCGGTGCTGTTAGTGTCGCCGGCAAAGGCGAGCGGTGAGGCCAGCAAGGCGGCGAGCAGTGTCGTCTGAAGGCGCATGGTGTTCTCCTGGATCAACGTGATTGCCGGCCAGCCCGGAGGTCATCCCGGACTGGCTCATCGGAAAAGCTCGGACCCGGCGTGGCCGATGCGGTTCCCCGTATCGATTGCCTACAGCGCCGCGAGCGCGGCGTTGAACGTTGCGCTGGGGCGCATGGCCGGGCCCAGTTTGGCGAAGTCCGGGCGGTAGTAGCCGCCCATGTCGACGCGATGGCCCTGGACGGCGATCAGTTCGGCGACGATCTTTTCCTCGTTGTCGCGCAGCGTCTTCGCCAGCGGGGCGAACTTCGCGGCGAGTTCGGCATCGGTGGTCTGCGCGGCCAGCGCCTCGGCCCAGTACATGGCGAGGTAGAAGTGGCTGCCGCGATTGTCGATGCCGCCGAGCTTGCGGGTTGGCGACTTGTCGTTGTCGAGGAAGGCGGCATTGGCGACGTCCAGCGCGTCAGCCAGCACCTGCGCCCGCGCATTGCCGCCGGTATTGGCAAGGTGTTCCAGCGAGGCGGCCAGTGCCAGGAATTCGCCCAGCGAATCCCAGCGCAGGTAGTCCTCGGTCTCGAACTGCTGCACGTGCTTGGGCGCACTGCCGCCGGCGCCGGTCTCGAACAGGCCACCGCCGGCCATCAGCGGCACGATCGACAGCATCTTGGCGCTGGTGCCCAGTTCCATGATCGGGAACAGGTCGGTGAGGTAATCGCGCAGCACGTTGCCGGTAACCGAAATCGTGTCCTCGCCCTCGCGGATGCGCCTCAGCGAATGCTTCATCGCTTCGACAGGCGACAGGATGCGGATGTCCAGGCCCTCGGTATCGAGTTCGCTCAGATAGCGCTCGACCTTGGTGGTCAGGTTGCGGTCGTGGTCGCGGTGCGGATCCAGCCAGAACACCGCCGGCGTGTTCGACAGGCGCGCGCGCGACACGGCCAGCTTCACCCAGTCGCGCACCGGTGCGTCCTTGGTCTGGCACATGCGCCAGATGTCGCCGGCTTCGACGTTGTGCTCCATCAGCACGGTGCCGCTGTCGTTCAGTACCTGCACGCGGCCGTCGGCGGGAATCTGGAAGGTCTTGTCGTGGCTGCCGTATTCCTCGGCCTTCTGCGCCATCAGGCCGACGTTGGGGACGCTGCCCATGGTCGCCGGATCGAAGGCGCCGTGCGCCTTGCAGTCCTCGATCACGGCCTGGTAGATGCCGGCGTAGTTGCGGTCCGGGATCACTGCCTTGGTGTCCTGCAGCTCGCCATCGGCGTTCCACATGCGGCCGCTGTCGCGGATCATCGCCGGCATGGATGCGTCGACGATGATGTCGCTGGGCACGTGCAGGTTGGTGATGCCCTTGTCCGAGTTGACCATCGCCATGCGCGGACGCTCGGCGTACAGCGCGTCGATGTCGGCGATGATCGAGGCCTGCTCGGCTTCCGGCATGGACGGCAAGCGCGCGTACAGGTCGCCGATGCCGTTGTTGGGATCAAAGCCGGCAGCGTCCAGCGCCTGCGCATGCTTTTCCAGCACCGGGCCATAGAACTCGGTGACCGCCACGCCGAACATGATCGGGTCGCTGACCTTCATCATCGTTGCCTTCAGGTGCAGCGAGAAGAGCACCCCCTTCTCGCGGGCATCCTCGATCTGTTCGCGGATGAAGGCAGCCAGTGCCTTCTTGCTCATGGCGGTGGCGTCGATCAGTTCGCCGGCGCTGACCTTCACGCCGGTTTTCAGCATGCTGCTGCGACCGTCGGTGCCGATGAAGCGGATGTTCACGCTGCCATCGTTGGGGATTTCGGCGGACTGTTCGCTGCCATAGAAATCACCGGCGTCCATGTGTGCGACATGCGACTTCGAGTCGGCCGACCACTTGCCCATGCGGTGCGGGTGTTTCTTCGCGTAGTCCTTCACCGACTTCGGTGCACGGCGGTCGGAATTGCCTTCGCGCAGTACCGGGTTCACGGCACTGCCCTTGACCCGGTCGTAGCGACCCTTGATGTCCGCTTCGGCCTCGCTTTTCGGCTCTTCCGGGTAGTCGGGAACGTCGTAACCCTGAGCCTGCAGCTCCTTGATCGCCGCCTTCAGCTGCGGCACCGAGGCACTGATGTTGGGCAGCTTGATGATGTTGGCGTCGGGCGTTTTGGCCAGCTCGCCGAGCTCGGCGAGATCATCGTTGATGGCACGGTCGCCGAGACGCTCCGGGAACTGCGCCAGGATGCGCCCGGACAGCGAGATGTCCCGCGTCTCAACAGCCACGCCTGCCGTCGCCGTGAATGCTTCGATGATCGGCAGCAATGACTGCGTGGCCAGGAGCGGCGCTTCGTCGGTCAGGGTGTAGATGATCGTCAGCTGGTCGGAGCGGGATGTGTCGGACATATCGGGTCTCGGTGGCAGAAGGTGGTCGGTTCGTCGGCCTCGGCGGCGTAGGGCCGGCGGCGAGTGATCGATGCCGGCACCCTGGCGGGTGCGGTCTGAACAGTCCGCCATTGTCGCGCGGCACCGCCATCGCGGGCAAACCACGGCGACCGGAATGACCGGCTATCATGCGGCCAGCCTTGGTCCTTCGAAGGAAACAGCCGCCGCATGAGCGATCAGTACGACGCCAGTTCGACAGCACGCCTGCAGGGCGGCGTTCTGGCGTGGCTGCTGGTGCAGGTGTCGCTGGCCCTGCTGTGGACGGGCGCGTTCTTCAGCGCCCAGCTTCTGGAATACGAGCCGCATGCCAGTCTGTGGTTTCCGCCAACGGCCGTGGCTTTCGCAGGCTTCCTGGTGTTTCGCCTGCGCGCGCTCCCGGGAATCGTCGCCGCCTCCTGCATCAGCCTGCTGCCGACGGCGCTGGAAACCGGCATGCAGCTGGACTGGTCCGCCTGGCTGCTGAACGCGACCCTGTTCGCCGCGGTGCATTGCGCGGCCTATGCGCTGGCGGCCGGCATCGTCGCGCGCTCAATCCGCCATGCCGGTAGCGAGGCGGTTCTGCGTGCGGTGGTGGCCTTCCTGCTGGGTGGTTTGCTGGCGGCGTTCCTGGCCGGTTTTTTGGGTTCGGTGGTGACGCTGATTGGTGGGCTGATCCAGCCCGAGGAACTCGGCGGCCTGGTGATGCCCTGGGCGATGGGTGACTACGCCGGCCTGCTGGCCCTGGGGCCGTTGATGGTGGTGCCGCTGCGCGCATTGGCGCGGCGGCTGGGTATCGACGCCGGCGAGGATCTGCGCCTGTTCGATGGCCTGCCGCAGCCGGAACCCGACCGTCAACGCTGGCTGGCCAAGCTGGCGGTGATGCTGCTCAGCACTGGTGGTGGCCTCTACGCGATGTCGCTGATGCCGGACAACGAGCCGCTGCTGTTCCTGGTATTCGCCGCCATCCTGCTGCAGCTGTGGATCGTGCACACCCAGGGCGCGATGGAATCCATGCTGTCCATCACCCTGTTCAGCACCACGCTGGCCGCGCTGGTGGCGCTGCTGGGCCTGGGCCATCTGGCGCTGACGCTGCAGTTCATCGTGATCATCCTGGCCGCCGCCACCTATTTCGGGATGGCGGTGCCGGTGCTGTATGCGGACAACGCCCACCTGCGCCGGTTGCTCATCCATGATTCGCTGACCGGAGCCTATAGCCGGCATTTCTTCGTCGAGCTCGGCAGTGAGGCGATGCGCACCGCGGTGGAGCGCGACGAGCCGCTGTCGATGATGATGATCGACCTCGACTACCTGAAGCGCATCAACGATGACTTCGGCCATGCTGTTGGTGATCGCATCCTTGCCGGCATCGTCCGCGAATGCCGGCAGGCGCTGCGCAAGAGCGACCTGCTGGGACGCATTGGCGGCGACGAGTTCTGCGCCGTGCTGCCGGAAACCGATATCGACCAGGCCGAGCAGCGCGCACAGGCGGTGCTGGCCGCGATGGCGCGCAGCGAGCTTCGGCTGCCGGATGGCAGCCGGCCCAGCGTCAGCATCGGCATCGCGGCACTGGCGGCGCCCGATGAGACCTTCGCCATGCTTTCCCATCGCGCCGACATGGCCTTGTACGAAGCGAAGCGTGGTGGCCGGCGTGGCGTGATGCGCGAGCCGGACTGAGTTGGCTGCGGCTGCCACCAGACACAACAACGCCCGACACGAAAACGCCCGGACCAGCCGGGCGTTTTGCATTGCATCGATTGGCTGCGATCAGTTGCTGCCGATCGCCTCGGCCAGGGCGGCGGCGCGGGCGTGCAAGGCTGCGATGTCATCGTCGCCCACCTGGGTGCCGTCGCTCTGCTCGTTCAGGATGACGCGCTGGGTGTTGTCCCAGGCGACCTGCGAGGTGAGGCCGTTGTCCTTCTCGCGGACCACGTACCAGGGCTGGCCGGCCTTGTAG
>JACKOX010000010.1 GCA_024233975.1 Rhodanobacteraceae bacterium | reverse complement strand
GAGGTCGTACGTGCTGGTACTGGCGGGTGTAAAGGCGAAGACCGATTTCGCGCCGTCGATGGCCACGATGCAGTCGGCTACGCCGCTGCAGTCTCCGCCCCAGCCGGCGAAATAGGTACCCGGGTCGGCCTGGTATACCAGGCGCACCATCGTCCCGCCGAGATACAGCTGGTTGCAGTCCGCACCACAGTCGATGTCACTGCCGGGACCAATGACCGAGCCCAGCGGCGCGCCGTAGATATGCCCGTTGGTGGGTGTGGTGGCTGACAGCGATCCCTGCGCGCCGCGCTCGAAGGCACCAGCATCGCAGATCTCGCCACCCGCGCCATCAAAATCCTTGGGCCGTCCATTGCCGAGGAGATCGACGACCAGCGCCGCACCACCTACATCAACGCAGTTGTCCTGCCAGAAGTCGTTGGCCGCGCTGCTGGCACCGGCATAGGCCCGGTACGGGGTCTTCAGGTCGCTGCCATTGGGGGCGATGATCAGGTCGACGGGGCCGTTCCCATCCGAGGCGCCAAACTGACAGCTGGTTTCTTCGCTGTAGTTGTTGTCGTAGCTGAAGTCGCCGTTGCTGCTGACCGCGGCGAACACGCACTCCGGGTTGCCGTCGACGGCCGTGGGGCGTGAGAACAGATTGCCGAGCAACCCCGAGCCGGTGGCATTGGCACCGTTGGGAGAGACCAGGTAAAGCGCATGACCACCGCTGGCACTATGCATGCGGTTGCCATGGAAGGTATTGCCGGCGAGTACCAGCTTGCGAGGAGTGAGTTCGCTGCCCGTCTCGCGCAGGTCCAGTGCGCCGCCCGTGCCGGGCGCGTCGTTGTCGAGGAAGAAGCTGTTCTGGATCCCGGCTGTCGCACTGCTTGCCGCGATGGCACCACCATTGCCCGTCGCCTGTTGGTAACCCGCCTGGTTGCCGATCAGGCTGCTTGCGTAGACGAGTAGCGCGGCATAGGTGCTATTAGCGTGACCCTGCAGGAACACCGCGCCGCCGTCGCCGTTTGCGCGGTTGTCGATCAGGCCGCTGTCCTCGATCCACAGCAGCAACGTGGCGTCCTGGTTGGGGATGAAGGCGCTGATCGCACCGCCGGTTTCGCCCAGCGCCTCGTTGTTCTGCAGTCGGCTGTTGATCAGGTGGAATCGTGGCGGCGTCGCTCCGGCGTCGTCAGCGGCAAGGAGGTAGACGGCACCGCCGTTGTTGTCGGCGGTGTTGTTGACGATCTGGCAGTCCTGGAACGTGACCCAGTCGCGCGTGGTTGGATAGTCCACGCGGATGGCGCCGCCGCCGTCCGCGCTGCTGTTGCTGGTGATGATGCAGTTGCTGACCGTGAGGCTTCCGTTGGACGCACCGCTGATGCGCCGCTGGATCGCGCCGGCACCCGAGCCCGAGGAATTAGCCGCAAAGGTCACCTGGTCAAGGACGGCGACCTGCGCCCCGATGGTGATGCCACCGGCTCCGCTGCTGCCTCTGCCGTGGGTGAACGCGAACAGATTGGCTTCGAAGTAGGGAATGTCGCCCACTTCCATCAGCGGGAAAGTGTCGTCGCCAATCAGCTGGATGCTGTGGCTGGCGGAACCATTCAGGGTCAGGTTGCCGCCAGCGTTCACTTGAAGCGTCCCCAACCCGGGATTCAGGGTGATGAGCAGGGAGTCGAAGAACTCGATGGTGTCGTCCCCATAAGCCCCGCTGACCAGGCACTCCGGATAGGTGTTCGTGTCGGTGGTGGCGTTGACGATGGCTTCGCGAAGCGTGCAGGAGGCAGCGCTGGCACCCAGGTTGTCGGCATTGATGGTGACTCGCAGCGTGGCTGCATCAACCGACGTACCGATACCCACCAAGACCACGAAGGCCAACAGAAAACGCGTCATTCACCTCTCCCCAGAGGTTGTCAGGTCGGGGGAGGTTTGCGGCTTGTTCGTGAAATTGGCCAGCAGTCACGATGAATTCTGCGGTGATGGCGCCGTATTTGCGGCAGATTGCGGCGTATCGATGAAGTTTCGATTTAGTGTGTCTATGGGCAGGCTGAGGTCCGCCGCGGTTGCCGTTTTCAGCGGCGCTCGTCATTTGATGGGTCGTCGGCAACATTCGCGCGATCCCGGCCATCGGCCTTGGCGCGGTACAGCGCCCGGTCGACACGCAACAGCAGGTTGTTGACGGATTCACCCGGCTCACGCAGGGCACCGCCAACGCTGATGGTGAGGGTGATGTGCCGGTGTTCGAGGTCCAGCTCGATGGCACGGATGGCGGTCAGCAGTTTGTCCATGCTGGCCAGCAGTCCTGATGTTGAGTCGATTCGCTCTACTATCAGGAACTCCTCGCCACCCCAGCGCCCGACCGTCGCTTCGGGCAGGGCGTCCTGAAGCGTGCGCGCGACGGTACTCAGGGCACGATCACCCGCGGCGTGGCCATGCTCGTCGTTGATGCGCTTGAAGTGGTCGATATCGACCAGGATTGCCGCCAGTGGACCGGCATCATGCTCCAACTGTTCGCATTGCGTGGCCAGCGCCAGTCGATTGGGCAGGCCGGTGAGGTAATCCGTCCGCGCCGCCTGCTTTAGGGCATCGGACCGGGAGCGCAGCATCTGGTTGGCGCGGTGTGAGTAGCGATAGCGCAGGGCGAACATCCACACTGCGAGTGCGAGCACCAGAATGCCACCGATCAGGGCAAGGCCAAGCATGCGCTGTCGCTCGATCCGCAGTGACTGGATGCGATTGTCGCGTTCCAGCAGGCCCATCTGTGACTGCTGCTGTTGCAACGTAAGGCTGGCGCGGAGGTCTGCCATCTCGCGGGTGGTCAGCGCGTTGGAAAGCTCCCGATCCAGCGTCTCGTGCAGGTCGCTGTAGCTAAGTGCATTCTCGAAATCGCCGTTGCCTTGGTGGGCATCCTTGAGGATCTGCAGCCACTGCCGTTCGATCAGCGGTTTGCTGTTGCTGCGAGCCAGCGCCAGACCCTGCTCGGCGAGATCGATGGCTTCGCCAAAGCGGGCATCGCCCACCAGCAGACTGGCTTGAAGCAACCGGATTTCGCTGAGCAGTTTCGGGTCGTCGATATCGACGGCAATGGATTCGGCTTCGGCAGCGGCCCACCGTGCGTCGTCCGCTCTGCCCTCGTGGAGGTTCAGCTCAGCAAGCAGCATCAGTGCGCGGCTGATGTCGGGGCGCGCAGCGTTGCCGCGTGCGAGTGCCAGCGAGCGTTCGGCCAGCTCGCGGGTCTCGCCGTAGCTTTCCTTCTGCAGGAGGATGTTGCCGAGATTGATCTGGAAACGGGCGAGCATGTCGGTTTTGTCCAGGGACTCGACCAGCTCGATGGCTTCACGGCAGTGGCGTTCGGCTTCGTCCAGGTCGCCCAGCGCGAGATAGATCAACCCGATGTTGTCCAGGGATTCGGCAATCAGCGCCGGCTTTTCGGCCTCGCGCCGGATCGGCAGGGCTTCGAGCTGGAGGCTGAGCGCCTGGTAGAGATTTCCCCGGTTCTTCTCGATGATCGCAAGGTTGTTCAGGCTCTGCGCCGTGCCATTACGGTCGCCAATCTCACGTCGTATTTGCAGTGATCGTTCATAGAGTTGGCCAGCTTCGTCGATATCGCCGCGTCGCCGTGCCAGAACGCCAAGGTTGTTCAATGACTGTGCTTCGGCCTTGCGCTCGCCAAGTGCCGTCACGCGATCCAGCACGCAGCGTTCCAGGCCTTCGGCATCGGTGTAGTCGCCCTGGCGGAAGTGGCGCACCGACGCCTTGCGCCACTCGTCCACCGAGCTGTCCGCGGGGCAGACCAATGAGGCCGCAGCAGGCGCTTCCGCCAGCGCGGTCAATGGTGACAGCAGCAGGTAGAGCAGCGGGGCCTGCCAGCGAGCGCTCGCCGCTATGGCTTTATTGTTGGCATGCCCCCAGTGGCCCATGTGTGGTTGCTCCGACATCGACACAGCTTCCACGGTCAGCATAGCCTCGTTGCCTCGCACGAGGTGCCCGGTAGTCGGAATATCGCTCCGGTAGAGCGCGTCAGAGCAGGGATTTCAGCCGGTAAAGCGCTTCCAGCGCCTGCTTGGGCGTGAGTTCGTCGGGATCGAGATCGACCAGCGCGTCGTGAGCGGGCGAGCCTGCATGGAACAGGCCCAGTTGTGAAGGCTGTTCGAGTGCTTCGGGTCGCGTCGAAGGCGGCGCTTCACGGTTTTCCAAAGCGGCGAGTACGCGGCGCGCTTCGGCCAGCGTCTCTTTCGGCAGGCCGGCCAGCGCAGCGACCTGCAGGCCGTAGCTGCGGTTGGCCGCGCCTTCCTTCACCGCGTGCATGAACACCAGGGTGTCGCCGTGTTCGATGGCATCGAGATGGACGTTGACGATGCCGCTCGCCGGCTCCGCCAGTTCAGTCAGCTCGAAATAGTGCGTGGCGAACAGGGTGAAGCTGCGGTTGCGATGCGCCAGATGCAGGGCACAGGCGCGCGCCAGCGACAGGCCGTCGTAGGTCGAGGTCCCGCGGCCGATCTCGTCCATCAGTACCAGGCTGTGCTCGGTGGCCTGGTTCAGGATGGCAGCGGTCTCGGTCATTTCGACCATGAAGGTCGACTGCCCACGCGCCAGGTCATCGCCGGCGCCGATGCGGGTCATGATGCGATCAATCGGGCCGATCGTCGCTTCCGCCGCTGGTACAAAGCTGCCGATCGAGGCCAGCAACACGATCAATGCGTTCTGGCGCATGAAGGTGGACTTGCCGCCCATGTTCGGGCCGGTGATCACCAGCATGCGGCGCTCGCCGCTTTCGCTTTGGCCGAGCCGCAGGTCGTTGGGCTCGAAGGGCTCGTCGCGTACCGCTTCGACCACGGGATGACGGCCTGCAATGATGCGGATGCCAGCTTCGTCGGTCAGTTGTGGCCGCGACCAGCTCAGCGCATCGGCGCGTTCGGCAAGTCCGGTGAGTACATCGAGCTCGGCCAACGCTTCGGCGGCGACGCGCAGGCTTTCCAGCGATTCGTTCAGGGTTTCGATCAATGACTCGAACAGCAGCTTCTCGCGCGCCAGCGCCCGCTCGCGGGCGGACAGCACCTTGTCCTCGAAGCCCTTCAGCTCCTCGGTGATGTAGCGCTCGGCGTTGGTCAGCGTCTGCCGGCGCGTGTAGTGCGTCGGCACCTTGGCCGCATGCGCCTTGGTGACTTCAAGATAGTAGCCGTGGACGCGGTTGTAGCCGACCTTGAGGTTGCTGATGCCGCTGGCTTCGCGTTCGCGGACTTCAAGGTCGACCAAGAACTGGTCAGCGGTGGTGCTGAGCTGGCGCAGTTCGTCGAGTTCGGCATCAAAGCCTTCGGCAATCACACCACCGTCGCGGATGTTGACCGACGGCTGTTCGGTGATCGCCGATGCCAGCAATGCGGCCTCGGCATCGTGCTGGCCCAGCGATTCGATCAGCTGGGCGATGCGCGGGCTGTCCAGTTGCGACAGGCGAGCGCGCAGCCCGGGCAGGGCGGCCAGTGCATCGCGCAGCGTGCTGAGGTCGCGCGGTCGCGCCGAGCGCAGCGCCACGCGCGAGAGGATGCGTTCGACATCGCCGAGACCACGGAAATCATCGCGCAGCTCGGTGAAGCCGGTGCGTTCGATCAAGACAGCCACGGCCTGATGCCGCAGCCGCAATGTGGCCTGATCTCGCAGCGGCCGATGCAGCCAGCGCCGCAGCAGACGACCGCCCATCGGCGTCACCGTGCTGTCGAGCACGCCAAGCAGCGTGTGCTGCAGCCGACCTTCGACATGCGTGTCGAGTTCCAGATGCCGGCGCGTGGCTGCACTCATGGCAATCGTGTCGCCGCTGGCTTCCACCGCCATCGAGGTCAGGTGCGGCAGGTTCTGCTTCTGCGTCTCCTCGACGTAGGCCAGCAGGCTGCCGGCGGCCGCCACGGCCAGTGGCAGCGACTCGCAGCCAAAGCCCTGCAGATCCTTCACGCCGAAGAATCCGGTGAGCTTTCGTCGCGAGGCATCGGCATCGAACAGCCACGGCGGGCGACGACGGACCGCGCCACGCTCGATTTGAATTGCTGGCCAGCCATCCTCGTCGGGCAGCAGCAACTCAGCCGGCTGCAGTCGCGCCAGTTCAGCCTGCATCTCGATTTCGCCGTCGACTTCGCAGACGCGGAAGCGGCCGCCGGCCAGATCCAGCCAGGCGAGGCCGTAGTGTGTGCGGCCTTGTTTGGTTCCACGCGAGATGGCCATCAGCAGGCTGTCGCGCCGTTCGTCCAGCAGCGCCTCGTCGGTGACCGTGCCCGGCGTCAGCACGCGGACCACCTTGCGTTCGACCAGCCCTTTCGACGCCGCCGGATCGCCGATCTGCTCGCAGATCGCCACCGACTCGCCCAGCGCCAGCAGCCGCGCCAGATAGCCTTCGGCTGCGTGGAACGGCACGCCGGCCATCGGTATTGGCTGGCCTGCCGATGCGCCGCGCTGGGTCAGGGTGATGTCGAGCAGCTTCGCCGCCTTTCGCGCGTCGTCGTAGAACAGCTCGTAGAAATCGCCCATGCGGAAGAACAGCAGGATGTCCGGATACTCCGCCTTCGCGGCGAAGAACTGCTGCATCAATGGCGTGTGCTGGGGCGTGCTGCTGGAACTGCTCACGGACTCGGGAAACCGGGCTGGAAGGAATGAGGCCGGCTAGTTTACGGAGTCGCCCGCAAGCTTGCCCGCAGCTGACCGGCCGAGTTGACTAATCCGCCCGGTAATGGAGGATGGGCGCTCCGGTCCGGCACCTTGGGTGCGGGTCGCGTCAAACCAGCGGAGATTGCGTCATGAAACGTCACTCGTCCTTGCTGTTCTGTTCGATATCCGTGCTGCTCCTGTCGCTGCTGACCAGCGCGGCGGTGGCGTCTGAGGTTACCTGTGAATCGGTCGACGGCCGTCGATCTGAATGCGTGCTGGACGGTCGTGGCGATATCCGCCTCGTCGAGCAGCTCAGTCGCAGCGACTGTCGTGAGGGTCGCGACTGGGGTGCCAGCCGTGATCGGGTCTGGGTCGCCAATGGCTGCCGTGCCGTGTTCGAGCGGCAGGACTATCGCGGCGACGGTTATGGTGGCGGCTATGGAAATGACTACGGCTCAGGCGGCAATCGCGACGGCCAGATCACCTGCGAGTCCGTAGACAACCGGCGCAGTGATTGCGCGCTCTACGGCCGCGGCCGCATCCGTCTGGTTCAGCAGCTGAGCCGTTCTGATTGCCGCGAAGGATCGACCTGGGGAGCTGATCGCGATGGCGTATGGGTGTCCGGTGGCTGCCGAGGCGTCTTCGAGCGCACGCGGATTGCCGACGCAGTGGGTGAGGTCACCTGTGAGTCCATCGACAACCGTCGCCAGGAATGCCCGCTGTACGGTCGTGGCCAGGTCCGGCTCAAGGAGCAGCTCAGTCGCTCGGATTGCCGCGAAGGCCGCACCTGGGGCGCGGATCGTGATGGCGTGTGGGTGTCCGGTGGTTGCCGCGCGGTATTCGAACGTCGCCGTATCGCCGATGCCGCGGGTGAGGTCACCTGCGAGTCCATCGACAACCGCCGTCAGGAATGTGCATTGCCCGGTCGCGGTCGGGCGCGTCTCACCGAACAGCTCAGTCGTACCGATTGTCGCGAGGGATCCAACTGGGGTTCCACCGATCGCGGTGTCTGGGTGAGTGGCGGCTGTCGCGGGGTGTTCCAGAAGGACCAGGCTGGTAGCGGCGGCTGGCCCGGCAATCCCGGTCATGGTGGCGGCAACGGCGACACCGTGACCTGCGAGTCCATCGACAACCGTCGCCAGGAATGCCGGATCGACACCAGTGGCGGTGTGACGCAGACACGCCAGCTCAGCAGCACGCAGTGCGTCCGTGATCGCAACTGGGGTGTCGGACGCGGCGTTGTTTGGGTCAGCGGTGGCTGCCGCGCCGAGTTCCGCAGCACACGCGGCGACAGTGGCGGCGGCAATCGGCCGCCAAGCGGCGGTCGACCGGCGGAGGTCACCTGTGAGTCGCAGGACAACCGTCGCGTCGAATGCCCGATGCTGACGGCTGGCGGCGTCCGCCTGCTGCGTCAGCTCAGCAAGACGCAGTGCGTGCAGGGACGGACCTGGGGCATCCTGCCGCGTGCGATATGGGTGTCCGGCGGCTGCCGCGGCGTGTTTACCGGGGATCGTTGACGCTTGCCGCGCGCTCAGGCGCCTGGTGAACGCCAGGCCAGCCTGAGCGCGTTGCTGACCACCGATACCGAACTCAGGCTCATCGCCGCCGCGGCGATCATCGGGTTCAGCAGCAAACCGGTGAACGGATAAAGCACGCCAGCGGCGATGGGAATGCCCAGCGCGTTGTAGAGCAGGGCGAAGCCCAGGTTCTGGCGCATGTTGCCGACGGTCGCCCGCGACAGCTCGCGCGCCCGCGCGATGCCGCGCAGGTCGCCGCGGACCAGCGTCACCTGTGCGCTGGACATGGCGATATCGGTGCCGGTGCCCATGGCGATGCCAACATCGGCCGATGCCAGCGCCGGTGCGTCGTTGACACCATCGCCGGCCATGGCGACCACCGCCCCTTCGCGGCGCAGCTTCTCCACCAGTTCGGCCTTGTCCGCCGGCTCCACGCCGCCATGCGCTTCGCCGATACCCAGTCGACCGGCAACGGCCTTGACCGTGGTTTCGCCATCACCACTGGCTATGACCAGGCGCAGGCCATCGTCTCGCAAGCGCTGCAAGGCTTCGCTGGTGCTGTCCTTGATCGGATCTTCGATGACGAGGATCGCGCCAGCCCGTCCATCGACCGCCATCAGCAGTGCGGTGCCGCCTTCACCGCGATGGGCTTCTGCGCGGGATTCGGCGTCATCGGCACTGACGTTATTGGCCTCCATCAGCGCTGCATTGCCCAGCAGCAGACGCTTGCCATCAACGCTGCCAACGACGCCGCGACCACTATCGGATTCGAAGTCGCTGGCGTCCGCGAGCGTCAGTCCTCGTTCGCTGGCCGCGTCGACAATGGCGCGAGCCAGCGGATGCTCGCTGCCCTGTTCAAGGCTGGCCGCCAGCCGCAGCAGCTCGGCTTCATCGCCGTCGGCGATGACATCAATTCGGGTGAGCCTGGGCTTGCCTTCGGTCAGCGTGCCGGTCTTGTCGAGCACCAGCGTGTCCACTTCGCGCAGACGTTCGATGGCTTCGGCATCGCGGAACAGCACGCCGGACTTCGCCGCCTGCCCGCTGGCGACCATGATCGACATCGGTGTCGCCAGGCCCAGCGCGCAGGGGCAGGCGATGATCAGCACCGACACCGCGTTGACCAGCGCGTGGCTCAGCGCCGGTTGCGGTCCCCAGATCGCCCAGACGGCGAAAGTCAGCACGGCGGCGACCAGTACGCCGATCACGAACACGCCGGCCACGCGATCCGCCAGCTTCTGCATCGGCGCGCGACTGCGCTGCGCCTTGGCTACCAGCGCGACGATTTGCGACAGCAGGCTGTCGGCACCGACCTTGCCGGCTCGGATCAGCAGGCTGCCGTTGCCGTTCAGCGTGGCCCCGATCACGGCGTCGCCCGCCACCTTCTTTACCGGCATCGATTCGCCGGTGAGCATGGATTCATCGACGCTGGACTGACCATCCAGCACCTCGCCGTCCACCGGCATGGACTCCCCGGGTCGCACGCGCAGGCGATCGCCACTCTGCACCTGTTCCAGTGGCACGTCCCGCTCGTTGCCGTGTTCGTCGACGCGATGGGCGATGCGCGGTGCGAGATCGAGCAGGTCGCGGATCGCGGTCGAGGTCCTGGCGCGCGCGCGCAACTCCAGCAGCTGTCCGAGCAGGGTCAGGCTGATGATCATCGCCGCGGCTTCGAAGTACACCGGCACCAGGCCCTGCTCGCGCATCGATGCCGGGAAGATCCCTGGCGCGATGGTCGCCACTGCGCTATAGGCAAACGCGGCGCTGACACCCACGCCGATCAGCGACCACATGTTGAGGTTGCCGCTGCGGAAGGAGCGCACGCAGCGGACAAGGAACGGCCAGCCGGCCCAAAGCACCACTGGCGTGGCGAGGGCGAATTCGATCCAGACGCGCACCTGCGGCGCCAGCCAGTCGGCGCCGTGCAGGAACATGGCGAGCACGAAGACGCTGGCGGTCAGCGGCAGGCTCCGCCAGAAGCGCCGGCTGAAGTCGCGCAGCTCGCTGTCGTCCTCCTCACCGTCGCCGGGCATTTCCGGCTCCAATGCCATGCCGCAGATCGGGCAAGTGCCTGGCCCCAGCTGGCGGATTTCCGGATCCATCGGGCAGATGTAGTAGCGCTGGTTGGCTTCGGGGTCGGCGGCCTTGCGTTCGGCTTGCCGGCGCTGGCCTTTGTCGACGAAGGCATTGGGATCGGCATCGAAGCGTTCCTTGCAGCGCGCCGCGCAGAAGTGCCAGATGACTCCATCGTGCTCGCTATGGTGCTTCGTCTTTTCCGGATCGATGCTCATGCCGCAGACCGGATCGACGGCCCGGGTTTCCGATGCCGGTTTGCTGGTGCCGCAGCAGCCGTGATGCTGGTGGTTCATGCGTCGTCACCTCCCAGTGCCGCGAGGATCGGGCAGTCGCGCAGCTCGCCGTGACCGGGGCAGTCGTCCAGCAGCCCGCGCAGCGCGCCGCGTACGCGACGCAGTTCGGCAAGTCGCGCCTCCACGTCCGCCAGTTTCTGCGCCACATTGTCGCGTAGCGCGCCCATGTCGTCGTCCTTCGACGCCGACAGCGCCAGCAGCTCGGCGATCTCCGGCAGCGTGAAGCCCAGCCGCTTGGCCCGGCGGATGAAGTTCAGCCGACGCAGGTCATCGTCGCCAAACTGGCGGTAGCCAGAGGCCGAGCGACGGGTTGGTGGCAGCAGCTTCTGCGACTCGTAGAAGCGGATGGCGTCGGCGCTGAGGCCGCTTCGCTGGGCGAGTTCGCCGATACGCATGGGATGCTCCAGTTACGAATGGCGACAGGATAAACCTTGGAGTCAACTCCAGGGTCAAGCGCTGCTGAAACAGACATTGCTTGGTCAATCCGCCGCCATGCGCTACAAGTTTCGACCGGAGCCCTCAAATCACGGAACGACATGAGCAACCGACCCACCGGCCACAACGACGCCGATCTCGCCGCGCTGGCATCCGCGCTCGGCGACGCCTGCATCCGCCAGCACGAGCATCTGGTGACAGCGGAAAGCTGCACCGGCGGCTGGATCGCCAAGACGCTGACCGATATCGCCGGCAGCTCGGCCTGGTTTGAATGCGGCATGGCCGCCTACAGCTACGAGGCCAAGCAGGCGCTGCTCGGTGTCCGCGCCGAAACCCTGCACGAACACGGCGCGGTCAGCCGCGAGACGGTGCTGGAAATGGTCGCCGGCGCGTTGATCAACTCGGGGGCGAGCCTAGCCGTCGCGGTCACCGGCATCGCCGGTCCCAGCGGCGGTACGCCCGACAAGCCGGTTGGCAGCGTCTGGATCGCCTGGAAGCACCGCGGCGGCTACCCCAAGGCCGAACTCTTCCACTTCGACGGCGACCGCGAAGCCGTGCGCCGGCAGACCGTGGCCGCGGCTTTGAAGGGAATGCTGGCGATGCTGGAGGCACTCTGATTCGTGCTTGTAGTAGATGCCGCAGCGCTGACAAATCTACGCTGGAGTGCGCTATACAGTGTTGCTTTCACTGGCACTGCTCTTTTGTTGCCGGCAACGACGCTGGGCTATCCAGGCTTGATCAGTGGGCAAGGCGCCCTCGGCGCTCTTGATATCGCCACCAGCCTTGTTAATCGTCCGCTATGGCTGTTGATCATCACCTTGATGCTGGCGACACTCGTGCTTGCGCTCTGGGTGGGCGGGCTTCGTCGGTGGTTTGATCCAGAAGGCTTGGCTGCCGATGCCCTCCGATGGGTCGTCGCCTCGAGGAGGCTGAATCTTGCGCTGGCCGGCATCGTCGTTGCTGGCTTGGTGGTCTTGGGATTGGGTGGTGCCGAGTCCGCGATGGTTCTGTGGGCCGTCTTTGGTCTGGCGAGCTGGGCAGTGGACCTTCTGCTGCCTTTCTGGGTCTGGCGTACTGAGGTTCTCTCGCAGGCGCGGCCGGACATTGGTTACAAGCCTTTCTGGCCCGGCGGCATGGCGGTATTCGCCCTGCTCGTGTCCCTCTTTGCCTATCTGGTGCTGCCCTTCACAGCGGTGCTCTTGGCATTTACGGGCAGTTTCGTGATTTCGGCCAGCTATGGGCTGGGAGTATTCCTGCTGTCTTTGCTACTCCCAATTTGGGTAGCGCTTCATTTCATCAACCGAAGCCAGATGCGCAACGTGCGTGCGGATTTGGTCTGGGCGTTGCGTTGGCGGTATCTGCGCAGCTGGCTGTGGTTGCTCCTAGTTGGCGTGCTGGTCACGTCACTCATGATGTTGCCGGTACTTGAGGCCTCGCTGTTGTCGATTTATGTAATGCCGCAATACCAGTTCATGCCCTTGCCAGATGGCGCCTCCCCGCTTCTTGGGGCTGACGATCTGTCGCAGGTGTTCATGGCTTGGGCTCATGGTGGGGAGGGGCTGCTAGCGTTGCCGCTGTCGATCTTCAATGCGTTGACCCTCGGGCGGCTGCTGAATCAGCAGAAGCTCAGACGTGAAGGTAGGGTCCAGGTAATCGAAGAGTCGCAGGGTTCTTTCCAAGGGGGCTAGTCGGCGCCTGCATCCGGTCGGAACTCCAAAAGATCTCCCGGCTGGCAATCCAGCACTTCGCAGATCGCCGCCAGCGTTTCGAAGCGCACACCCTTCACATGGCCTTTTTTCAGCAGTGACAGGTTTGTTTCGCTCAGGCCAATACGTTCGGCCAGCTCCTTCGACATCATCTTGCGCCGCGCCAGCATCACGTCGAGGTTGACGATAATCGGCATCAGACAAAACTCTCGTTTTCCTGACGCAGCTGCGTCGCTTCGACGATCAGCCAGGCCAGCGAATAGGCGCCGATGATCGTGATTGCGAGCAGGTAGAACGCCGTAAAGCCCGGACTCTGCAAGGTGACCAGCGGCGTTCCTGAGACTAAGCTCAGTTCGGGCGTCTGCAAGGTGAGGTGGAACAGACCGCAAGTCACCAGCGAATGGCCCAGCCAGCGCAGCGCTCCGGCCAGGGCGGCAGGCCGTTCGGACCAACGAAGCAGACGCGAACCAATTGTCCGAAGTTGCCATAGAGGCCACAGGTACAGGGCTGTGCTGAGCCACAGCCGACCGGAGATGTCTGCTGTCCACGCGGCAGAGTGGTTCAACGTGTTTGCATCAAAGGAGTTTGCCAGATGCTTGCAGTCGAGCAGGGCTGCACTATCGAGCGCACGGCCGCCTTCCTGCACTCCCAGCGAATAGATCACGCAAAGAATCATGCCGATCCAGCTAGCGGCCATGAGCAATGAGGCGATGGAGCGGGAAGCATTCATGGCGTTAGCTCCTTAGGCTATGTGCAACTTGGACTCGGATGCGGCATCAGACGATGCTGCGCGCATCACAGCTTTCTGTTCGGCAATAATTTACGTAAAGCATAAATAACTTTCGAAAGCTCTCAACCAACTTGCGCTGGCAACGTGTTAGTAGTATTACTACACGCATGCCGAGCACGAGCAGCCAACTCAGCGACACCCAGCAGGCGATTCTGGCCTTCATTGCCGAGCGCATTGAGGCGGACGGCCTGCCGCCGTCGCAGACGGAGATCGCGCGGGCCTTTGGATTCAAAGGCGTGCGCGCGGCGCAATACCATCTGGAAGCGCTGGAAGTCGCCGGCGCCATCGAGAGGATTCCCGGGCGCGCCCGCGGCATCCGTGTGTTGTGGACGCCGGAGTCGCCGCAGTCGACGCTCGATTTCACGGTCGAGTCCAATAACGAAGAGGCGCTGCCTGATGACGCCCTGCGCCTGCCGGTGCTGGGAAGGGTGGCAGCAGGGGCGCCGATAGGCTCCGGCATGGACGAATACGCCGAGCCGGACGCTGTCTATCTGCTCGACCTTCACCTGTTCTCGCCGAAGCCGGATTACCTGCTGCGGGTCAGCGGCGACTCCATGCGCGACGAAGGCATCTTCGACGGCGACCTGATCGGCGTGCATCGCACTCGCGACGCGCGCAATGGCCAGATCGTGGTCGCTCGAATCGACGAGGAAATCACCGTCAAGCAGCTGAGCATGCGCCCGGATCGCCTGCGCCTGCTGCCACGCAATCCGGACTACGAACCCATCGAGGTACGCACCGACCAGGACTTCGCCATCGAAGGTCTGTATTGCGGCCTGCTGCGACCGAACCACTGAGCACCACATCGTTGAGCATCACGGGGAAACGCCATGAACATCGCCAAAGCCATTCGCGGCAAGCAGCGCATCCGCTTTACCTACGACGGGCAGTCCTGCGTGGTCGAGCCGCATGCGCTGGGCATGGACAAGCGCGGCTTTCAGGCCTTGCGAGCCTTCCAGGTTGGCGGCAGCGCCCGCTCCGCGACGGTGAAGGGCTGGAAGCTGTTTCACGCCGATCAGATGCGGGATATCGAGCTGTTGGCGGAGACGTTTCCCCATGCGCAGCGCGGATATCGTCGCGCTGACAGCCCGTTCTGGAGCATTTATGAAGAGCTTTGAGCCGATGAAGTGCCTCCCGGCATGCGGCAAGGAAAATTCCTACCCGGATTCGGGGTTCCGGCCGATATCGGGAGCAAGCCGTCATCCGTATCGTGATGATTCGGTAGCTGTCTCACGCTGTGCGATACAGCCCGCCTAAGCTCTCTCCACACCCAAACACCGACGAGGATTCACCATGGATGACAACAAGAAGCGCGCACTTTCCGCCGCCCTGACCCAGATCGAGCGCCAGTTCGGCAAGGGCACCGTGATGCGCATGGGTGATCGTGCCATTGCCGCCGCCGAGGTGATTGGCACCGGCTCGCTGATGCTGGACATCGCGCTGGGGATCGGCGGTCTGCCGAAGGGCCGCGTGGTGGAAATCTATGGGCCGGAATCCTCGGGCAAGACCACGCTGACGCTGCAGGCCATCGCCGAATGCCAGAAAGCAGGCGGCACCGCGGCCTTTGTTGATGCCGAACACGCATTGGACCCGATCTACGCCCGCAACCTGGGCGTGAACGTGGACGACCTGCTGGTCAGCCAGCCGGACACCGGCGAGCAGGCGCTGGAAATCGCCGACATGCTGGTGCGCTCCAACGCCGTGGACATGGTGGTGATCGACTCCGTCGCCGCGCTGACGCCGAAAGCAGAAATCGAAGGCGAGATGGGCGACCAGCTGCCCGGCCTGCAGGCGCGCCTGATGAGCCAGGCCCTGCGCAAGCTCACCGGCAACATCAAGCGCTCGAACTGCCTGGTGATCTTCATCAACCAGTTGCGAATGAAGATCGGGATCAACATGCCCGGTGTCAGCCCGGAAACGACCACCGGCGGTAACGCGCTCAAGTTCTACGCCTCCGTGCGTCTGGACATCCGTCGCATCGGCTCGGTGAAGAAGGGTGAAGAAATCATCGGCAACCAGACCAAGATCAAGGTCGCCAAGAACAAGCTCGCGCCGCCGTTCAAGGTCATCAATACCGAAATCCTCTACGGTCAGGGCATCAGCCGCGAAGGCGAGATCATCGACATGGGCGTGGATGCCAAGCTGATCGAGAAGTCCGGTGCCTGGTATACCTGCTGCGGCGAGCGCCTGCAGGGCAAGGAAAACGTCCGCCAATGGCTCAAGGACAATCCCAAGCAGGCAGCTGAGCTGGAAGCCAAACTGCGCGAGATCCATGCGCCGGCCAAGCCCGAGCCGAAGCTGGAAGTTGTCGCTGACAACAGCGACGACGAGGTTGCGGAAGCTCGTGGCAGCAAGTCATCCAAGGCCGCCAAGGCTTCGTAATTCATAAGGGTCTCGTGATACCCGAGCTGGACAAGGACTCACCAGCGCGCCCGGTCAAATCCGGGCGCGCGACCTTGTCGGCGCTACAGCGGGCCATCGGTCTGCTCGCCCGACGTGAGCATTCCCGCCAGGAGCTTCGGGAGAAGCTCCTGCAGCGTGGTCATGTCGAGACCGAGGTGGAAGACGCATTACGACAGCTGATCGACAAGGGCCTGCAGAGCGAAGAACGCTTCGCTGGATCCCTGGCCCGCACCCGCATGGCGGCGGGGCATGGGCCGCTTCGTATCGAAAATGACTTGCGACAACAAGCACTTGGCGCTGAACTTATCGACGCGACCATGGCCGGCTTCCAGACCGATTGGTTCAGTCAGGCACTGAATGTACTGCGGCGGAAGTTCGGAGAGTCGATAACTGATGCGACGGACGACTATTCGCAGAAGCTCAAGCGCCGTAATCGGCAGTTGGCCTTCCTGTTGCGACGTGGTTTCGACATGGAGACGGCACGCGAGGCGTTGTCCCGCTGGGAACGCAGCCATTGATCGGTAGCCGGAAATTTTGGCCCGGTTGAGCCTGGTGCGGCTTCGATACGCTGCCTGTCGCGAATGACGCAATTGCGTCATTGCCCGGGACCTGCCCGTGCGGTGAACTGACCCCGGTTACCACGGGGGCGTTTCATGTCTGTCTTGCGCATTGCTGCACTGGTCTGCGCTTTCGGTTTGGTTACCGGCGCCAGCGCGACGACTTTCAATGTCGACAACTTCAACGACCTGAATGATGCGAGCCCGGGCAATGGCGCCTGTGATGTCGGTGACGGCAGTTGTTCGCTTCGTGCCGCGGTGCAGGAGGCGAATGCCTTGGCCGGTCACGACGTCATCGTGCTCTCCGCAGGCACATACAACCTCACCCAGACCTACAACTGTGGCGGTCCAACTTGCGGCCTCTTTGTCGAAGTCCGACCGGACGTGGAAATTGTGGGGCAGGGTGTTGGCGTCACCTCCATCCAGGGAGCGGCGATCAACTATCAGGGCGCTGTCTTCCAGCTGACTGAACTCAGCGGCGACAGTGGCGCTACCCGTTTTGCCGATCTCAGTCTGAATCCGGGCACCTTCACTGGCTTTGACGGACAGTTCGCGAACGGTTTGATGGAATCCATCTTCGCCTGCGCTGCCTGTGGCCTCGAACTGGAGCGCCTGGAGATCAACCTTCAGCACACCTCGCCATCGGGTGGATTGTCCGCACTGATGTTCTCTGGGGCGGCGCCGGCAACGGTGCGAGACACCGTGGTGAACATCAGCGGTGGCGCTACCAACTCGCCTTCGCCGATTTACAGTCAGGCAGGCACGCCGTTGCTGATCGAAGACGTGACCATCAATGGCGGCAATTCCATGAGTACCGGTGTGAACTATCGGGCTTCGTCTGGACTGTCTGCCGGTCCGAACACGCTGACCATCCGACGCAGCCGCTTTCTGGACATGAGTAGTACGGGTTACGCGACGATCCTGCTGGCCAACATCAATATTGGTGCGGAAACGCAGGCATTGATCGAAGACGTTGAGATAACGGGCGGCGGGCCGGGCGTGTTCGTCAGGCACTATGGTCCCAGCGCGCTGACAACGTACCTGACCATCGAACGCAGCCTGTTTTCAGGGATGTCTGCCGAGGCCCTGCGCCTGGCAGGGCCGTGTGTCGCGACGGTGCGCAACAGCACGATCAGTGCGGCTGCCACCGGCGTCGCGCTCAGCGCTCCGGAAAGTAGCGGCACCGGAACCTGCGATGTTGCTCTCGACAGCGTGACCATCGCCGGTGGCACCACTTCGGTGGCGGTTGGCAGCGGGCTTGGCACGGTCAGCGCCCGCAACAGCATCCTGGCTGACGCGTCCTCCGCCGCCTGTACCGGAACCCTGGACTCGCTCGGCCACAACCTGATCGAGGGCGCTTGTACCGTTGCCGGCGATACCACGGGGAACATCACCGGCGTGGATCCGATGCTGGATGCGCTGGCGGACAATGGCGGCGCCACGCGCACACAAGCGTTGCTGGCAGGCAGCCCGGCCATTGATGTCGGTGACGTCGCGAACTGCCCCGCAGAGGATCAGCGCACCTACGCGCGTCCGGCCGATGGTGACGGCAACATGGATGCCCGCTGTGACATCGGCGCCTTCGAGAAGGATGCGCTTCCCGCACCCAGCAATACCGCGCCGGTCGCCGCTGATGACGCCGCGACCGTAGATGAAGACATGTCGCTGGATATTCCCGCAGCAACGATTCTGTCCAATGACAGCGATGGCGAAGCCGATCCACTGCAGATCAGCGACAGCAGCGGAACCACCGGGCAGGGCGCCAGTTTTGCCTGCGATGTCACGGGCTGCAGCTACGACCCCATCGCCGACTTTTTCGGCAGCGACAGCTTCGACTATGAGGTCTGTGACGACGCCGTGCCGGCGCTTTGCGACACGGCGACCATCAACGTCACCGTGAATCCGGTGAATGACGCGCCGGACTTCCTGCCTGGCGCGGCCCAGGTTTTCGCTGGCGGCAGCAGTGGTGCGCAGTCAGAACCCGGCTGGGCCTCGTCCATTGACCTCGGCGCAGGCGAGCCGGGTCAATCGGTGATGGCGTTCGAGGTGGCTCTCGATTCCGATCCGGATGCGGTGGTGACGGGACTGCCCAGCATCGATGCCAGCGGGAATCTTGGTTTCACATTGAGCGGTGCATCCGGAAACGCCAGTTTCGGTGTCGTTTTGCGTGATGACGGCGGCGTGGCCAATGGCGGCGTGGATGTTTCGGTATCGATGCCGCTCAACATCGCCGTGGGAGCAGCGGCTGACGTGGCGGTGACTATCGAGCAGTGCAGCCTGCAGGCGCCGCCTGGCGAGCTCTACGCCTATGCCATGCGCATCGACAACAGCGGCCCGGACGCGGCGCTGGATATCGTGCTCGATGCGCCATTGCCGGCAGGGGCCAGCATCGATGGCATCGGTAATGCGGACTGCATGGATGCGGGAACCAGTCTGGCCTGTCACATCGTTCGACTGGATGCGGGTAGCAGCGTTGCGGTTCCGATGACGCTGCTGATGCCCGGTGTTGGCCCGGCCACGCTCGACCTTTCGACCACGATCAGCACTGCAACCGACGACGTGAATGTCGCCAACGACAGCGCGGCAAGCACGGTGGCGCTGGTACCGGGACTGATTCTGGATAGCGGATTCGAGTCCTGCGACGGCCTTCTGGATTGAAATCGCGGTATCGCCGCTGGAAACGTCAGAGCAGGTCTTCCTTCAGTGCCCGCGAGATGGCCGCTGACCGCGAGTGCACGTGCAGCTTGGCGTAGATGTTGCGCAGGTGATTGGAGATTGTGTGGTAGCTGAGGTTGAGCTGCTCGCCGATCGCGCGCAGCGTGAGTCCGTCGACGAGCAGCTGCAGGATGCCGCTTTCGCGTTCGGTCAGTCCGTAGCTGTCGGCGGCCTGGTTGCGCGCCGGTGACTGGTTGGCGAACACGGTCAGCAGCTTGCGCGCAATGAAGGGGTTGATCGGCGCGGCGCCGTGCATCACGCCGCGCACGGCGTCCACCAATTGTTGCGGCGGCAGTGGTTTCAGCAGGTAGCCGCTGGCGCCGGCGCTGATGGCGTCGAACACGCGCTCGTCGTCATCGTGGATGGTCAGCACCAGGACGCGGGTCGTCGGACTCAGGCAATGCAGTCGGCGGATGCCTTCGATACCCGAGACGCCGGGCAGGCCAAGATCCATCAGCGCGACATCGGGCGCCTCGCCGGCATCCAGCGCATCGAACAGGCGCTCGCAGTCGGGGAAGGCGCGCTCGCAGCGTATGTCAGACTGCAGGTCCAGCAGCTCGGCCAGGGTGTCACGCAGCGAGCGGTTGTCCTCGACGATCCAGATGTTCAGTCGGTGGGGGTCGTTCATTCCGCGCTCTTCCGCAATGCGACAGGCTCTCAGCCTAGTGGTGGAAGCTGGCGAGCGCCACGACGCGGATGCGTCAGTGTGACGACCACCTGCGTGCCCTGGCCGGGTTGGCTGTCGATGGCGAGGGACGCGCCAATCGCCGCCGCGCGTCGCGCCATGTTGCCGAGGCCGTTGCCGTCAGCAGCTGCCGAAGGATCGAAGCCCTGCCCGTCATCGATGATGCGGACCCGCAGTCCCTCCGCCTCGCGCTCAAGACGCAGTTCGACGTGGCTCGCGTTCGCGTGTCGACGTGCGTTGGTCAGGGCCTCGCGGCAGATCAGGTGCAGTTCCCGGCGCGTCGCCATCGGCAGCTCGGCATCGTCGTTCCGCCAGCCGTTGTGGACCGTCACGCCATCCTCGCCGAACAGTCGCCGTGCCAGTATCTGCAGTCGTTCGCCGAGTGCAGTGATGTTGTCCTTTTCCGGATTCACGTACCAGACGATGTCACGCATGGCGTCGGCGACCTTCTGGGCGGATTCGGCTACGCCGGCGAGGCGGCGTCGATCATCGGCCGGCAGCTGGTCGCGCTGGCCCAGCATCGAGGCCGACATGCCGATGGCGGCGAGTTCGCTGCCCATTTCGTCATGCAGGTCGGCGGCGATACGCGTGCGCAGGCGCTCCATTTCCAGCAATCGCGCCACTCGCCAACGGTACAGCGCCCAACCGGCCAGTAGCAGCGCCAGCAGCGCGGGAACCCGGAACAGCCAACTCTCATGCCAGGCCGGCTGGAATCTCAGGAGCAGGTCGCGGTCGGCGTCGCGCCAGCCGGCTTCGACGTTTCCCGCCTGCAGTCGAAAACGATAGTCGCCGGGCGCGAGGCGAGGGTAGCGCGCGCTGCGGGCGCCGGAAGCATCGACCCAGTCCGCGTCGACGCCATCCAGTCGATAGCGGAAGCGTACGTGGCCGGCCCGGCGGAATCCCGGGGCAGCAAAGTCGAGTGCCACGGTCAGGTCATCCGCGGCCACGCTCAGCAGGTCATCGGCGTCGGGGTCGACGCTACGATCACCTCCGCGGTTCCAGACCAGCGCACGCGTCACCCGCGGTATCGGCGCAGGCGCTGCTTTCCGGGCCCGCGCCGGATCGAAGCGCACCACGCCACCAATGCCGCCAAGCAGGAGCTGACCTTCGGCGTCGACGCTGCGCGAACGGCGGTTGAACTCGGTGATGCGCAGTCCATCGCGGGCGTCGTAGTGGCGGAACTGCCTGCCAGTCGACGCGGTTGGATCGAAGCGCAGCAGTCCGCGATTGGTGCCGACCCAGAAGTTGCCATTCGCATCCTTCTGCAGGCTGTAGAACACGTGGCCGGCGTCCGCCTGATGTGGTCTGAAGTGCTTCACCTTGCCTGACTGCGTGTCGACGCGCAGCAGGCCCAATCCGGTAGCCAGCCATAGCCTGGTGCCGCTTGCCTGCATGTCGTAGATGCGTGCGCCTTCGGGCAGGGCAACGTGACGCGTCGTGGCGTCGGTGGTCCGATAGCCGGTGATCGTCGCTGCAGGCGGTGAGTGCGGGGAGAACGTGGCGGCAAGCCAGAGGCTGCCGTCGCTGGTCATCGCCAGGGTTTCGAATGAGCCTGCTAGCTGCAACTCCGCGCGATCATCCACCAGCCGGTAGAGCCCGTCTGTGTTCACGATCCAGATGCGGCCGGATTCGTCGACAAGACTGTCGCGCGCCGGGTTCCGCGGCACGGCATCGAAGGCCTGCGATAGCGGTGCGATGGATGCGCTGCCGTTCCCAACGGCGCAGCGGCCGTTGGCCACGAGTCGGTCATCCATGGGCAGGAGGTCCCAGAGGTAGTCGCTGCACAACGCGATGCGACCGGGCGACGCATCGTTGTCATGCCAGCTGCTCAGGCTTCCCATGCCCTCATCCCAGGCGAGCAGTCCGTGCCCGAAACTGGCGAACCACCAGCGCCCATCGAAACGGACAATGTCGGAGACGGCGCGTTCGCCGAGCGCCCGGTCCAGCGCTCCATCGTCGAGTCCGTGGAACGCCGGCATGTCGGGATCCAGCCTGAAGGCGCCGTTGTAGGTGCCGAGCCAGAGCGCGTTGTCGGCGTCGATCATGGCGGCGAGTACTTCGCTGCTCAAATCGTTGTTGCGTCGCCACGGGTGCTTGCCGCCATCGGGTGCAAGCCAGACCGCGCCTTCGGTGTCGGCGAACACGATGCCGCCTCGCCAGCGCAGGACGAGGCGCGAAGCGTCGACCTGATCGGGTAGGGGATCACCTGCCTGCCACGCCTTGTCCGGATTGATCCACAGCTGTCCGTCGTCGACCAGCAGGCCCTGTGCGCAGGGAGCCGGATCCTGTCGTTCGATGCGAGTGCTTTCGGCGTCAAGCTGGAACAGCGTGCATTGATGTTCACCCACCAGAATCAGCAGCTTGCCGGCACCGAGCTGCAGTCCGCGAACCGGCAGGCCATCGACGGTGGCAATTCGCGTCGGTGCGGATGCCAGTGAACGGTTTGTGCGGAGCAGGCCGTCGTCAAGTCCGACCCACGCGCCGTCGCGATCAGCGACCATTGCGGTGACCGCCGGAGTACGCCCGGATTCGGCGCGCGGCCAAATACGGGCCCGGACATCACCATGCCGGTCGCGCCAGAGCAGGGCATCGCGCTGTGCAATCCACAGGCCGCCATCGGGGCTTGTGGCCAGTGCCAGCAGGTTTCCGCCGCGCAGGTCGTGATCGCCAAGCTGCTCGAAACGACGCACCGATGTTCCGTCGAGGCGGTCCAGTCCATCGCGGGTGGCCAGCCAGACGAAGCCGTCGTCGTCCTGCGCCATGGCGACAATCGCGTTGTGCGACAGGCCCTGTTCGGCGCCGAAATGCTGGATGGCGGGATCGCAGATCGGGCAGGCGGAGGCACAGGCCACCGCGCTGGCCAGCAGGCTGGTCAGGACGGCAAGGTACTGCAGCGTCGTCCGCAGGCCGTCAGGCCGCATGGCTATCGCCCCCAGCGATGCTCGATGTCGACTTTAGCGCATCTGGCGAATAGCGCCTGGAATGGCATTGATGGTGGTGTTTCGGTGCTTCTCCAGCCCGCTGGCGCTATACATCGCGCCATCTGACTGGCAATCTTGCGGGCAGGGCGCCAAAGCCGAGCTGGCTTGCTGGCCGCCATCGCCAATCCCATGTAAATCCGATAGGCGCCGTTTATCCGCGGCGCTTTCGACGCACCTGAAGCCATTGCCGTAATGAATCAGCCCAGCACCCGCGAGATCCGCCAGACTTTCCTCGACTTCTTCCGCGAACGTGGCCACGAGATCGTGCCCTCGGCGTCGCTGGTGCCGGGCAATGATCCGACCCTGCTGTTCACCAATTCCGGCATGGTGCCGTTCAAGGACGTGTTCCTCGGCGCGGAAAAGCGCAGCTACGTGCGCGCGGCCGACGTCCAGCGCTGCCTGCGCGCCGGCGGCAAGCACAACGACCTCGATCAGGTCGGCTACACGGCGCGCCACCACACCTTTTTCGAGATGCTCGGCAACTGGTCCTTCGGCGATTACTTCAAGAAGGACGCCATCGTCTGGTCGTGGGAGCTGCTGACCAACGGCTATGGCATTGCCGCCGACCGCCTGCTGGTCACGGTCTATCACGATGACGACGAGGCGTTCGCCATCTGGCGTGATGTGATCGGCCTGCCCGAGCACCGCATCATCCGCATCGGCGACAACAAGGGTGCCAAGTACGCCTCGGACAATTTCTGGCAGATGGCCGACACCGGTCCCTGCGGGCCGTGTACCGAGATTTTCTACGATCACGGCGAAAACGTACCCGGTGGTCCGCCGGGTTCACCGGATGAGGACGGCGACCGCTTCATCGAGATCTGGAATCTGGTGTTCATGCAGTTTGATCGTGCGGCCGACGGCACCCTGAGTCCGCTGCCAGCGCCCTGCGTGGATACCGGCATGGGTCTGGAGCGTCTGGCTGCCGTGCTACAGGGCGTGCACTCCAACTACGAAATCGACCTGTTCCAGAAGCTGATCGCCGCGGCCGCCGAACTCACTGGCACCGAAGATCACGCCAACAAGTCATTGCGCGTCATTGCCGATCACATCCGCGCCTGTTCCTTCCTGATCGTCGATGGCGTGCTGCCGTCGAACGAGGGCCGTGGCTATGTGCTGCGCCGGATCATCCGTCGCGCGCTGCGTCATGGCTGGATGCTGGGTGTCCGTGGGTCTTTCTTCCACAAGATGCTGGCGCCGCTGCTGGAGGAAATGGGCGACATCTATCCCGAATTGGCTGCGAAGGCTGAGCTGATCGAGCGCGCATTGAAAAACGAGGAGCAGCGTTTCGCCGAGACGCTGGACCACGGCATGCGGGTGTTCGACGAAATTGTGGCAGCGAACCCGAAGCAGATTCCCGGCGACGACGCCTTCCGCCTGTACGACACCTACGGTTTCCCGGTGGACCTGACCGCCGACATGGCGCGTGAACGCGGCATGGACGTGGACATGGCAGGTTTCGAGGCCGCGATGAACGAACAGCGTGAGCGCGCACGAGCGGCCAGCAGCTTTGGCGGTGGTGGTTCGCTGTCGGCAGAGCTGGTCGCGCGACTGCCGGCGACGGAATTCCTCGGTTACGAGCATCTTGAGGCCGACGACTGCCGCGTGCTGGCGATCCTGCAGGATGGCAAGAGCGTGGATCGTCTGGACGCTGGCGCCGAAGCGGAACTGATCCTCGACCGGACGCCGTTCTATGGCGAATCCGGTGGCCAGGTGGGTGATGCCGGCGAGCTGCATGGCGCGGACGGGCTACGGTTTTCGGTTGCCGATACGCGCAAGTACGCCGGCGCCTACCACGCCCACGTTGGCAAGCTGGAGCAGGGCATTCTGCGGGTTGGCGAAATGCTCGATGCCAGCATCGATGGCGACCGTCGCCAGCGCATCGTGCTTAACCACTCGGCCACCCACCTGCTGCATGCCGCACTGCGCGAGGTGCTGGGCGACCACGTCCAGCAGAAGGGTTCGCTGGTGGCGCCGGAGCGCCTGCGCTTCGACTTCTCGCATTTCGAGGCGGTGACGCGCGAGCAGCTGCGCGAGATCGAACATCGCGTCAACGCCGAGATCCGTGCCAACCACGCCGCCGACATCCGCCACATGGGCATGCAGGAAGCGCTGGATTTCGGCGCCATGGCGCTGTTCGGCGAGAAATACGGTGAGCGCGTCCGCGTGCTGAAGCTGGGCGATGGTTCCATCGAGCTCTGCGGCGGTACCCACGTGGACCGCACGGGCGACATTGGTCTGTTCCGCATCGTGTCGGAAGGCGGCATTTCCGCCGGCGTGCGCCGCATTGAAGCGGTTACCGGTGATGCTGCGCTGTCGGCGGTCGAAGCCGAGCATGATCATCTGGATCAACTGGCGTCACTGCTGGGTGGCAGCGCGCAGGACGCCACCGAAAAGCTGAAGGCGCTGCTGGATCGTGCCAAGCGCCTGGAAAAAGAAGTCGATGTCATGAAGGCCGGTGCGGCGGCGGATGCCAGTCGTGACCTCGCTGAGAAGGCACTGGAGATCGAAGGGATCCGTCTCGTCGCAGCCCGCCTGGATGGTCTCGATGCCAAGGCTCTGCGCGATTCGGTGGACCAGCTCAAGGATCGTCTGCGTGACGCGGTCGTGCTGCTGGCCAGTGGCAGCGACGGCAAGGTGTCGCTGATAGCCGGCGTGGCCGGCGCGGCGCAGGGCAAGGTCAAGGCGGGCGACCTGATTCGTCACGTGGCCGATGCGATCGGCGGCAAGGGCGGTGGCCGTCCCGACATGGCGCAGGGCGGCGGCCCGGACGGTCCGGCCGTGGCCGAGGCCATGGCCGGCATCCCGCAGTGGGTGGGCGAGCGGGTCAGCGCAGGCTGAGAACCAGCTCACAGGCTTGATTGCGCGGATTTGGCAGGCTGGGCTAGTATCCAGACGTCATGTCACACGCCCGTAGCGTGTGGCGAGGGAATGCACGCGTCTGGGGAGACGCGGTTCACGTAGGGAGCGCCCGCGAGGATCGCCGGGGGCAAGGAGGCGTGACATGTTGATTCTGACCCGCCGGGTCGGCGAAACACTGATGGTCGGTGATCAGATCACCGTGACCGTGCTTGGCGTGAAGGGCAACCAGGTTCGCCTGGGCATCAACGCGCCGCGCGACGTTGCCGTGCATCGCGAGGAAATCTTCCAGCGAATCCAGCACGAAGGCGACGGTAGCCCGGTAGAGGCACCTGCGGCCGATAGCGACAAGAGCTGAGCGTCTGGAGCGGGTCTGGACGTCGCGTGGGTTTACCCCGGGGCGACGAATCGCTATCCTTGCGCGCCTGCCGTTGCTGCGGCAGCCAATTCTGGAGAGTTGCCCGAGTGGCTGAAGGGGCTCCCCTGCTAAGGGAGTATAGGGTTAATAGCCTTATCGAGGGTTCGAATCCCTCACTCTCCGCCAGATACAAGGCGCCGCCCAATCGGGCGGCGTTTTTGTATCCGATGGATTGCGGTGATGTGGTTCCCGTCGTTTCGAGGTCAGCTCGCGGCACCCGCCGGTGTTCGCTGGATGGCAGGGCGCAATGATCATGTTTCGATTATTTCGCCTCTAGGTGTTGACGACTGCATGGGTCATCCGCATAATGTGCTGCTTCGCGCCCGTAGCTCAGCTGGATAGAGTACCTGGCTACGAACCAGGCGGTCGGAGGTTCGAATCCTTCCGGGCGCGCCATACGAAACATCAAGAACGCCAGTGACTTACCGTCGCTGGCGTTTTTGTTTTCCGATGCAGGAATGGGCTCCAAGACAGGTTCTGCGAAGCATCCCTCTGCAGCGTCCGGATGGGTGGTTTTCGAGTCAATCGGAGGTTTCTTCGCGTCGCCTCACAGGCTAGTCTTCTTCTGGTTTGTCGTGCATCAGCTTGGAGGCTGGCTTGGGACCTGGTTTCTACAAGCAAGAATGGTGCGTTGCTGGCATGAAGAAACTTGTGATCGGTCTCGGCATTGCCTTTCTGGTGGCGCTGCATTTTGCCCTGCTGGTCGTAACGCCGCCGGGGTTTTTCAGCGACGAAGCCGCCACGGGTGCGCATGTCGTCAGCATGCTCCAGCATGGTACCAACGCCCATGGCCAAGCCTGGCCGCTCTTCTCCGCCTCTCTGGGCGGGGGGTATACCACGCCTGTCTATCTGTATCCGGTGGTAGCGTGGTCGGCGCTATTTGGTGTCAGTGAGTTGGCGCTGCGAAGTTTTTCGATGTTTGCCGGCATCACCACAGCTTTCTTGCTCGGTCACACCATTCGTCTTTGGCTTGGGGGCAATGCAGGTGTTACCGCGACGGTTGTTGGTCTGACGCTGCCATGGGCATGGCTGCAGAGCAGCCTGGCATGGGATCCGGCACTTGTTCCGCTTGTCATGGCGCTCGCCCTGTGGGCGTTTTCAGTTCTGGCGCTGCACAAAGACGATGGTGGACGTATTGCCGCCATTGTTGTGTTGCCACTGGCGTTGGTCGGGCTCGCCTACCTGTATCCACCAATGCGAGTTGGTGCGCCGCTCCTGTTCATTCTTGGTTATGGCTACTTGCTCATTGGCAAGCACATTTCCAGATGGACACTCATAGTGACCTGCTGCGCTGCAGCCGCCGTGTCGATGCCCTTGGCGCAGTTCATGCTGCAGCCGGATGTTCTTTGGCGCAGTCAGGCGCTTAGTGTCTTCCATTACATGTCGTTCTTCCGTGGCGTGTGGCAAGTACTTGAAAATTTCTTTGGCATGTTGAATCCGATGTTCTTGTTCGTGGAGGGTGATCCGAACCTCCGTCACGCTACCGGTATTCAGGGTATGTTGGGACTGGCCGCGCTTCTCCCAGTTCTTGCTGTTGTCGTCGCGGTTGGCGTCAGGATGTTCAGAAGGCGCCATGTCTTCTCCAAGCCGCAAGCCAAGTTGCTTGTCATCGCACTCTGCGGGATCAGCGCGAGCCTGCTCGGTTCTGCACTGACCATCGAAGGCCAACCGCACTCACTCCGATCTTGCGCCGCATGGGTGTTTTTCGTCATTGTCATCACCGTTGGATGGCAGTTGCTTGCTGAACTCAAGCATTGTCGACACATCTGGTCTGGAGCGCTTCTTGTCGCAATTGGTGGGCCGCTTTTTTATGCCGGTGATTTGCTATTCGACTATCCAGAGCGTAGCGCCAATTGGTTTGATGCCTCTCAGCGCAGCCTCATCCTTGGTGGCCAAACCAATGATGAGTACCCTGCCTTGGCGCAGTACTACTATCGCAATCGCTAGTTTCTAGATTTTTCTTGAGTGGCCGGTCGATTTCTGCCTCCCTCCAGTGAGGCAAGTCTCCCGAAGCTGTGATGTCTGCTGGTAGCGGTTTGCTCCGTATCTTTTCCCGATGGCCTCATCGGCTTGAGGGGAGGAGAGTCGTATGAACATGTCGACGTTTTGCGAGAAATTGCTCAGCGCATTCGTGCTGGGGCTGTTTTCGCTATCGGTTTTGGCGGCCGAACTGCCTGACTGGTGGCCGGAGGACCTGACGGTGCCGTCGACGGCGACACTGACCAAGGTGGATGAGGCCAAGGAAAAGGGCCTGCCGGAAGTCGAGTTTTCGGTGCCGGTTGCTGGAACCACCGCTGAGGCGTTGATCGATGCCAGCGCGACTGAGTTGGAAGGCAAGGGTTGGACGATCGACCAGCGTCGCCAGCGCTCCACGTCGGACTCGGTGACGGCCACGCGGCGTGACATCGACAAGCGCGTGATCGTTACCGCGTGGAAGCCTGGCACAATCTTCAACAAGCAGAAGGACGCGTTCCGGCTTGAAGTGAAGGTCTATCGCTCGGTTCCCTGAGTGTCGTTCCAAACTGCCGTCCTAGCAGGTCGGCGTCAGCATGACATAGACCAGATAGCCCAGCGGCCCGATAAGAATGCCGAGGCCGATGACGGCGCCGCCGATCCGCAGCATCGCAGGTGTGCGCCGGGCAATGGCCTCCGGGCCGATCGCTGCGGCCACGCCGAGCAGGGCATAGAGAACGATCAAGATGCCGAGGATGGCCATCCCAACAACAAAGTGGGAGATGTCTCGTTTGGCGACGGCCTGGTCGGGTGAGTCCCGGTTGACGTAGACGGTGATCTTGTCGCCCACGTTGAAGCGGCAGACGCCCTCGATCGCGTCGCGTCCGCCATAGGTATAGCGGTCTGAACGGTAGGACTTTCCCTGCCAGTCGTAGTCGTAGGCGAAGAAGTAGCGCAGTCGGTCCGGTCGTGGATTCGATTGCTTGTAAACGCGTTTTTCTGCCTGCACCACGGTGCCGATAGTGGTCGCATAGTCGGGCAGCAGGGCTTGCCACAGCAGGAACCCCGAGTAGCCGAGCAGCACCACGCCGATCAGCAGTTGAATCAGGACCATCTTGAGCGGCGGTCTGGTCGCCGGTTCGTAGTCAGCCACTGGCCAGCCTGGCCTGGAAACGGAACAGCCATACCGCGCCGGCAATCGACAACAGGCCCATCAGGGTGGGAATACCGGTGGTCCAGTCGGCGCCACGGCGCAGCACGGCGTCTGCCGGCTTGTCGGGGTTGTAGTAGACGGCGACCTGGCTGTCGCGCGCGAATTTCTCCGCAGCACTTTTCGAGGCTTCGCTACGCGTCGGGAAGCCGCCGGTGGCGTTGGAGCCGCGGCCGATGGCGTAGCGGTCTCCGGAGTAGGGTCGGCCGTTGACCGAATAGCGGTAGAGGATTTCGCCGTGGTACTCGGGCTGCCGGTTGGAGCGGTGCTGGTACTCGCGAACGATGCGGTGTCCGCTGACCGTTCCCTGCGCCTCGGGCCAGCCAAAGGAGGCAAACCCTTCCCAGGCGAGAAGTGCGCCGATGGCAAGCAGCAGGACGCCGAAGACGGTGGCGAACCAGGGCGCCAGGCGGCCCATCAGCGGTGCGGGTGGCGGCTGAGAGCCGCTCTGGCGGGCAGGGGGCGTTCCACTCAAGGTTCTCTCCGGTCTGTCCGATATCTGTTCCCGAGCCTAACCGAATCCGTCTGCCAAAGCGCCACGCTGCTGCGCCAGGGCCCATTCGACGTGTTCCCGGACCAGTGGCGAGGGATGTTCCCGGCGTGACGCGAGCGCATTCACGATGGCTTCGGATCGGGGTGCATTTCCCATCGCGACGGCGATGTTGCGCAGCCAGCGCTCGTAACCGATACGTCGAATAGGGCTGCCTTCGGTGCGGCGCAGAAACTCATCCTCGCTCCACGCGAACAGATCGATCAGTGTGCTTCGATCCAGATCGTGACGTGGCAGGAAGTCGGTTTCCGGTGTTGGCGTCGCGAACTTGTTCCAGGGGCAGACCAGCTGGCAATCATCGCATCCATAGATGCGGTTGCCGATCAGCGGGCGCAGGTCTTCCGGAATGGCGCCGTGCAGCTCGATGGTGAGGTAGGAGATGCAGCGTCGCGCATCCACGGAGTAGGGCGCAACGATGGCCTGCGTCGGACAGACGTCAATGCAGCGAGTGCAGCTGCCGCAATGATTGCTGGCGGCTGCATCGATGGGCAGGGGAAGATCGGTGTAGATCTCGCCAAGGAAAAACCAGGAGCCGGTGCGGCTGTCGATCAGGTTGCTGTGCTTGCCGATCCAGCCGAGTCCGGCGTTGCGTGCCAGCGCTTTCTCCAGCACCGGCGCGGAGTCGGTGAAGACGCGATAGCCGAACTCGCCAATTTCCTCCGTGATCCGCGTGGCCAGTCGCTGCAACCGGGCGCGCAGCAGCTTGTGGTAGTCCCGGCCCAACGCGTAGCGCGAAACGAAGCCGAGCTCGGGGTCGTGGATGACGCTCCAGGAATCGGTGGCGGCATCGGTCAGGTAGTCCATGCGCGCCGAGATCACGCGCAGCGTGCCTGGCACCAGTTTGGCTGGGCGGGTGCGCTTGTCGCCATGACGCTGCATGTAGTCCATGTCGCCATGGAAACCGTCGTCGAGCCAGCGCTTGAGGTGCGCTTCGTCCTCGCCCAGTTCGATGTCGCTGACGCCCACCGCCCGGAAGCCGGCCTCGCGCGCCCAGCCATCCAGTTGGCGGCGCAGGGTGGTCATGTCGGTGGCTTGGGTGTCGGGCATGTGGACAGGATACCGGTCGTCATCGGTACATCGGGTGCTGACCACGTGCCGCCGCAGCCGCTAACATTCGCGGATGCAGCCCAGCCGCCTCTATTTCCGTAGCGATGCCCTGCGCGAGGTTGATCGCCGTGCCACCGTGAAAGGTAGTCCCGATACCTATGCACTGATGTGCCGAGCTGGTGAAGCTGCCTTCGAGTATGCACGCTGGCGCTGGCCATCGACGCGGCGCTGGGCGGTCTTCTGCGGACCGGGAAACAACGGTGGCGATGCTTTTGTCGTCGCGCGACTGGCGCAGGCCGTGGGATTCGATGTCTGTGTCTGGCATCTGCCACCGCGCGGCGAAGCCAGCGATGCCGCAGCCAGCGCACAGGCCGACGCCCGCGAGGCAGGCGTGACGGTTCGTCCGGTACGCTCGGATGCATTGAGCATCGAGCTGGCCACCTTTGGTCCCGACCTGATCATCGATGGCCTGTTCGGCATCGGCCTGTCGCGTGCGCCGGATGAGCTGGCGGCCGCGACCATCAGCAGCATCAATGCCAGTGATGCACCGACGCTGGCGCTGGATGTGCCATCCGGTCTCGACGCTGATCGCGGGAGCGCGCCCGGCGAAGCGGTGCGGGCAGAGGCGACGATCAGCTTCATCGGCGCCAAACCCGGCAACGCTACCGGACATGGTCGCGCGCTTTGCGGCGATGTCCTCCAGCACGAACTTGCCGTGCCCGTCAGCTGCTTTGACGGTATCGAAGCCGCCGCTTCGGAGTTTGGGCGTGCCGATCTCGCAAGGTTGCTGCCACCACGAGCCGCGGACGGGGGAAAGCAGGATTTCGGACACGCTTTGATCATTGGCGGCGATCACGGCATGGGTGGTGCGCTGTGTCTCGCAGCGGAAGCTGCACTGAGAACTGGCGTTGGTCGCCTTACCGCCTGGACGCGCGATGCCCATGTGCCGGTATTGCTCGCTCGTCGGCCTGAAGCCATGCCGAAGGGGGTCGATCACTTCGACCTGACTGCGATTCCCTCCACGGTCAACGTGCTCGCGCTCGGTCCCGGACTGGGGCAAAAGGACTGGGGCAGGGCGGCCCTCGACTTTGCGTTGGCGGATTCACGGCCAATGGTGCTCGACGCGGACGCACTGAATCTGCTGGCGGAACGCGGTGAGGCGGCTTGGTCGTCAGATCGCGCGGTGGTTCTCACGCCGCATGCCGGCGAAGCCGCTCGTTTGCTGGGAACCACCCGGGACGAGGTTGAAGGCGATCGTCTTGCCACCATCATGGCGCTTGCCGAACGCTATCGAGCTGCGGTCGTCCTCAAGGGCGCTGGCAGTCTGGTGGCGGCAAGCGCTCAGTTGACGCGACTGATCGACGCCGGCAATCCGGGCATGGCCAGTGGTGGCATGGGCGATGCGTTGACCGGCGTCGTGGCTTCACTGATGGCGCAGGGGCTGTCGGCCTTCGATGCGGCGTCCGCCGGTGCGCTGATACACGCGCTGGCGGGTGATTCTGCGGCGAGCGAAGGTGGTCAACGCGGACTGCTGGCCAGTGATCTGATGCCCTGGCTGCGGCATTTCGCCAATCCGCTACGCGTGGGAAAGGGAGTCATGGAATGACGCTGGCTGAAAAGGACAGCTGGACACAGCAATTGGACGATGCCGACGCTACGGCCGCTGCCGGTGCGGCACTGGCGCGGGCGTTGATGGATGAGGCAGCGCCGGACGCTGTGGCGATCATGCTGGAGGGGGATCTCGGTGCGGGCAAGACGACCTTTGCGCGCGGTTTGCTACGCGCCTTGGGCGTGGATGGTGCGGTGCGCAGCCCGACCTACACGCTGGTCGAGCCCTATGACATGCGTATTGGTCGCGTGCTGCATCTGGATCTCTATCGAATCGCCGATCCTGGCGAGCTGGATTTCCTCGGGCTCGATGATGGCGACGCACGTCTTTGGCTGATCGAGTGGCCTGAGCGTGGCGCCGGGGCTCTGCCGCCGGCTGATCTGTGGCTGTCGCTGCGCCGGGATGGCGATGGCCGCGAGCTTCGAATCGAGGCCCGAAGCTCGCGTGGAGTCGCGCTCTTGTCAGGGATTGCCAAATAAAATCAGAAAGTTACGTTTGTGTCGTGGTTGCTGTTGCTGTTAACTGTTCCGCGGTTCTGCTTTAGGAAGTCGCTGTAGCTTGCGGATTTAAAAAGAAAAACTGCTTGCAATCCGCCGCATCATCGGCTTCAATCCGTCGCATGAGCCTGTTCCGCCTGCCGCTGCCGTCACGTTTTGTGGTGAGTTTGCTGCTCACGGGCGGCTTGCTGTCTTCCGCGTCCGCGGCTGACCTCTCCTCGTTGCGCGTCGCCGACAGTGACGACCACACCCGCGCCGTGCTCGATCTGAGCAGTGGCGCCGAATACCGCCTGTTTACCCTCGACAATCCGGCTCGCGTGGTCGTGGATATTGATGGCAGCCGGCCGCGCGCGGGCTTTTCAGCGGACGGCGTGTCCGATGGCCTGGTGCGCAACGTGCGTACCGGTCGCCAGGGCAGGGATCTGCGCGTGGTCTTCGACCTGCATGCCGATGCCCAGGCCAAGAGCTTCCTGCTGCCGCCGTCCGACGGGCAGGGGCATCGCCTGGTGATCGATCTCTATCCCAAGGCCGCGCAGGCCAGGGTCGTTCCAGTCAAGACCATCGAGCAGGCGCTGTCTTCCGGCGAGCGTGATCTGATCGTGGCGATCGATGCTGGTCACGGCGGCAAGGATCCGGGTGCCATCGGGCCGAAGGGAACGCATGAGAAGACCGTCACCCTGCAGATCGCTCGCGAGCTGAAGCGGCAGATCGATGCGCAGCCCGGCATGAAGGCCGTGCTGACCCGAGCTGGCGACAGTTTCATCCCGCTGACGCGGCGCTACGAGCTGGCACGCGAGGCCGAGGCCGACCTGTTCGTATCTATCCATGCCGATGCCGTTGGCAACCGCACGGCGGCGGGTTCGTCGGTCTATGTTTTGTCGACGCGTGGCGCCACCAGCCAGGCAGCACGCTGGCTGGCCGAGCGCGAGAACAGCGCTGACCTGGTCGGTGGTATCGAGCTGGGCAGCCGTGACGACACGCTGGCTGCCGTGCTGCTCGATTTGTCACAGAGCGGCACCATGAAGGCCTCCGAGGACGTGGCCGACGAAGTGCTGGGTGGCCTGAAAGGCTTGGGCAAGGTGCACTCGCGACAGGTGCAGCGTGCCAATTTCGTTGTCCTGCGGTCGCCAGACGTGCCGTCGCTGCTGGTCGAGACGGCCTTCATCAGCAACCCGGCCGAAGAGCAGCGCCTGCGCGACCCGCGTCACCAGAAGAAGCTGGCGTCGGCGGTGGTTGAAGGCGTCAAGCGCTATTTCGGCAGCCAGCCGCCGCCGGGAACCTGGTTCGCTGCGCAGCTCGACAAGCGCCCCGCGGAGCACGTCGTCACCCGTGGCGAGACGCTGAGCGGCATCGCCGCCAGCTATGGCGTCAGCCTGGGCACCCTGCGGACCGCCAACGGCCTCAGCACCGACATGGTGCGCGTCGGCGCGAAGCTGCGTATTCCGGGTGGCTCGGGCTGAAATGAGGTCGTAACTTCGTAGCGGCAAGCTGGCCGTCATGCGAAAAGCGCATTTCATATCGAACGGTCGGCATATATTTTTTTTTGGCTAGGCCTTGCCTGCGCGGGTCTGGCATTGCCAGTGGTCGCTCAGGTTCCTGCCAACTGGTATCACCCGGCCAGTGTTCACCCGAACCCGGCTGTGACGTCGCAACCGGTCACGCTGTATTTCCTGATACCTGCCAACGCCTGCGGTTTTGATGGGTACCGCGTTACCGAGGTGACGGTGGCACCCGGTCTGATTGAAGCGCACTACGAGCTGATTCCCCGACAGGGGCCGATTGTCTGCGGGACGCCGCCGGCCTTTTCGGGAACGATTGAACTGGGCGGTCTGGAAACAGGGACGTATACGGTCCGGGCATACGGACTGGCTTTTGGGACACCGCTGTCCGTGGTGGAGACTCGGGTTCGAGTACTCAATCCCGAGCTAGTGGCCGTGCCGGCCACATCGGCCGCACAGATGGGCATCCTGGTGTCGCTTTCCATCTTGCTGGTGCTGCTGCGACGCCAACGAGGATTTTTGGGACGTTGACCATTGACGGGGTGATTCAGACCTGTTGGATCACGGTCGCTGGTAAAATGGGCGTTTTCCCACTGGTTTTCGCTCTTGAGCATCCGCCAGCTTCCTGAAGCCCTGATCAACCAGATCGCCGCCGGCGAGGTAGTGGAGCGGCCGTCGTCGGTGGTCAAGGAACTGGTTGAGAACGCGCTGGATGCCGGGGCATCGAGCATTGACGTGGATATCGAGCAGGGTGGTGCGGCGCTGATCCGCATCCGTGATGACGGTATTGGCATCGCGCCCGAGGAGCTGCCGCTGGCGGTGTCGCGGCATGCCACCAGCAAGATCGCCAACCTGGATGACCTGGAATCGGTGATGACGCTGGGTTTTCGCGGCGAGGCGTTGCCGTCGATCGCCTCGGTGTCGCGCTTCGCGCTGACCTCGCGGCCACCGGATGCCGAGCACGCCATGCGCATCGAGGTGGATGGCGGCAAGGTCGGCGAGCCAAGACCGCACGCGCATCCGCCAGGCACCACGCTGGAAGTGCGCGACCTGTTCTTCAATGTGCCGGCGCGGCGCCGCTTCCTGCGCACCGAACGCACCGAGTATGGACACATCGAAGAACTGCTGCGCGTGCTGGCGCTGGCGCGGCCGGACGTGGCATTTCGTCTGTCGCACAACGGCAAGGCGACGCGCCTGTATCGGCCGGCTGATGCGGTGGGTGGCGACAGCGGGATGGACGACCGTCGTCTCGGCGAAGGCCTGGGCGCTGACTTTCTGAAGCAGAGTATCGCTATCGACGAATCAGCGGCGGGCCTGCGCCTAGTGGGTCGCGTGGGTTTGCCGACGGCGGCGCGTGGCCAGGCCGATCAGCAGTATTTCTTCGTGAACGGTCGTGCCGTGCGCGACCGCTTGATCAGCCACGCGGTTCGCCAGGCGTACTCCGACGTGCTGTACCACGGCCGCCACCCGGTGTTCGTGCTGCGTCTGGAAATTGATCCGCGGCGCGTGGACGTGAATGTGCACCCGGCCAAGCACGAAGTGCGTTTCCGAGATGGCCGCCAGGTGCATGACTTCATCTTCCGCGCGCTGCATTCGGCGTTGGCAGGCGCGCGTGCCGGTTCGGAAGGCGGTGCACCTGCTCGACAACCGGCGGCCTTCGCATCAGCGAATGGCGTGGCGGAATCCGCAGCCGAGAACGGTGGCGAGCGCGCCAGTCTGGGCTGGATTCGACCGCAGCAGGGGTCGATGCGCCTGAACGTGCAGGAGCAGGTCGCGCAGTATCGGCAGCTCTATGGCTCGGGCAATGCCCAGCCGATGACGTCGACGGATGTTGAAGTGGGTGGCGTAGATGCGGTCGCTGAAGGCGTCGAAGCGAGTGATGTTCCGCCGCTGGGCTTCGCCATTGCCCAGTTGTTCGGCATCTTCGTGCTGGCCGAGCATCCCGACGGCCTGATCATGGTCGACATGCACGCCGCGCACGAGCGCATCACCTACGAGCGCCTGAAGGCCGCACAGGATCGGCAGGGCATCCGCAGCCAGCCGTTGCTGGTGCCGATGAACCTTGCCGTCAGCGAACGCGAGGCCGATGCGGTGGAGAACTTCGATGAGGCGCTGCTGGCGCTGGGCTTCGAGATCCGTCGCGGTGGTCCGCAGTCGATCCTGGTGCGCGGCATTCCGTCTCTGCTGGAAGGCGTCGACGTGCGCGCGCTGGTGCTCGATGTGCTGGCCGACCTGATCGAACACGGCCGCAGCGAGCGCGTGGAAGCGCAGCGCAACGAACTGCTGTCGACCATGGCCTGCCACGGCTCGGTGCGTGCCAACCGGCGTCTCAGCATTCCGGAAATGAACGCGCTGCTGCGCGACATGGAGGCCACCGAGCGGTCCGGGCAATGCAACCACGGCCGGCCGACCTGGGTGCGGATCACGCGTCATGAGCTTGACCGCCTGTTTTTGCGTGGGGAGTGACCTGCATGGCGAATGGCCATGACGCCCTGGGATTGATGCTGGCCGCGCCAGCCTCCATGCTGTTCACGTCGTAAAGAGGACGAAATCATGCGCAAATCCCTCAACATCCTGCTCGCCGCTGGCCTGTTGTCAGTGGCGGCCTGCAGCCAGAAGCCGGTGACGTCGTCCGTTGCCGGTGCGGATGTGGCCGATAGCGCTGACGCCGCGCCAAAGTCGCTGGTGGATGAAACCATGGCTTGGCGCGAGGGCCGGGTGGAGCGGCTGAAGCGAACCAATGGCTGGCTCAGTCTGGTCGGCCTCCATTGGCTGGAACCGGGCGATCACAGCCTCGGTTCGGCGGACGACAACGATGTCCAGTTGACCACGGGGCCCGCGCATATCGGTCGCATCCGGCTGGCGGACGGCAAGGTCACGCTGACTCCGCAGGCGGAGGCCGGGATTACCGTTGACGGCATGACTCCCGATGGCCCGGTCGAGCTGGCTCCCGACAGCAGCGGTACACCGAGTCAGGTGGCGTTCGATGGGCAGGAGGCCGGTTTCACCGTGATCGAGCGCAGTGGTCGTCTCGGTCTGCGGGTCAAGGATGCCGAAGCGAAGACCCGCACCGGTTTCCTCGGCATAGATTATTTCGACGTGACGCCGGAATGGCGTTTCGACGCGCGCTTCGAGGCGCACCCGCCCGGCCAGACCATCAAGATCGCATCGGTGATCAATACGCTGGACGACATGGCCAACCCGGGGCGGGTGATCTTCACCAAGGACGGGCAGGAATACAGCCTCGAAGCGGTCGATGAAGGCGATGGTGAGCTGTTCCTGATCTTCGCCGACCGCACCAGCGGCAAGACCACGTATGGGCCGGGCGTTTCCTCTACGCGCACCTCCGGGCGAGGACGGTCCACACGATCGTCGACTTCAACCAGGCCTACAACCCGCCTTGTGCCTTCAACGAGTACTCGACCTGTCCGCTGCCGCCGCCGGAGAATCGCCTGAACCTCACCATCAACGCGGGTGAAAAGAAGTACCGCGGCAGCCTGCACTGACGGAGTCGCGCATGACCGACAAGCGATGGTTTGGCACCGACGGCATCCGTGGCCGGGTCGGGCAGGGTGCGATTTCAGCGGACTTCGTGCTCAAGCTGGGCTGGGCCGTGGGTCGCGTGCTGGGTGGCGAGCGTCACGCCAGCGTGGTGATCGGCAAGGACACGCGGATTTCCGGTTACATGTTCGAGTCGGCGCTGGAAGCCGGCCTGGTCGCCGCCGGCGCCAACGTGCAGCTGCTGGGGCCAATGCCGACGCCGGGCGTGGCCTGGCTCACGCGCTCGCTGCGCGCCGATGCCGGCATCGTGATCAGTGCTTCGCACAATCCGCACTTCGACAACGGCATCAAGTTTTTCGATGCGCGCGGCGAGAAACTGTCCGATGAGCTGGAGTTGGCCATCGAGGCAGAGCTGGACAAGGCCTTCAGCACGGTCGAGTCGGTCGCGCTGGGCAAGGCGCGGCGCATCGAGGCGGCGGCGACGCGCTACGCCGAGTTCTGCAAATCCACGGTGCCGGATTCACTTTCGCTGTCGGGGCTGGACCTGGTGGTCGACTGCGCGCATGGCGCAACCTACCAGATCGCACCCAAGCTGCTGGCCGAACTGGGCGCCACCGTCGACGCCATCGGCGTGTCGCCCGATGGCCTCAACATCAACGAGGGCTGCGGTTCCACGCATCTCGACGCGCTGAGCACACGGGTGCGCGAGCGTGGTGCGCAGCTTGGTATCGCCTTCGATGGCGACGGCGACCGCGTGCTGATGGTGGACGCCGACGGCGAGGTCGTGGATGGCGACGACCTGCTCTACATCCTGGCCACGGACCGTGCCGAGCACGCCGGATCGACCGGGCCGGTGGTCGGCACGCTGATGACCAACTACGGGCTCGAGCGAGCCTTCCGTGAGCGCGGGGTTCCGTTCCTGCGCGCCAACGTCGGTGATCGCTACGTGCATCGCATGCTGGTCGAGCAGGGCGGTGTGCTGGGCGGCGAGGCATCGGGTCATCTGCTGGTGCTGGACAAGGCCAGCACGGGCGACGGTATCGTCAGCGCGCTGCAGGTCCTTGAGGTGATTCAGCGTCGTGGCGAATCGCTGCGCTCGTTGTGTGCCGGCGTCCGCAAGGTACCTCAGGTGACCAGGAACCTGCGGCTGGATCGCGGTCGTGAACGCGTGGCCCATCCGGGCGTGCTGGCGGCGCTTGATGGAGCGCAGCAGCGGCTTGACGGCCGCGGCCGTGCCTTCCTGCGACCCTCCGGTACCGAGCCGGTCATCCGCGTCACCGTGGAGACGGACGATGCGGTCCTGCTGGCGGAGATCCAGGAGCAGCTGGTCGCCGCGGTCAGCGCGGCCTGAGCGCCATTACAGAACCCTGATTGCGATCAAGCCACTGACGGCTCCAGATCGCTAGAATGGCGCCTCAACCACGTCATGCCCCATCACTTCCTGGATGCCTTCCATGAGCCAGATCCCCACCCTTGATATCCGCCGCTTCGACAGTGACCGCGACGCCTTTGTCGCCGAGCTTGGCGCTGCCTACCGCGAGTGGGGCTTCTGCGGCATCAACGGTCACGGCATTTCCGATGAGCTGATCAACGGCGCCTATGGCGTGTTCAAAGCGTTCTTTGCGCTGCCGGATGAGGTGAAGAAGAAATACCACGTCCCCGGTGGCGGCGGTGCGCGTGGCTATACGCCGTTCGGCATCGAAACGGCCAAGGGCTCCAAGCACTTCGACCTGAAGGAGTTCTGGCATATCGGTCGGGAGATCCCGCGTGACTCCAAGTACGCCGACGACATGCCCGCGAATCTGTGGCCGACCGAGGTCGATGGTTTCCGCGAATTCGGCTACGGCCTGTACCAGGCGCTGGATGCGCTGGGCAGCCGCGTACTGAGCGCGCTGGCGCTGCATATCGACCTGCCGGAAGACTACTTCGCCGACAAGACCAACTACGGCAACTCCATCCTGCGGCCGATCCACTATCCGCCGATCACCACCACAGACGTGCCCAACGTGCGCGCGGGCGCCCACGAGGACATCAACCTGATCACGTTGCTGGTTGGCGCCAGCGCGGCGGGTCTTGAGGTGCTGTCACGCAAGGGCGAGTGGATTCCGTTCACCGCCGACGAGGACACCATCGTGGTCAACATCGGCGACATGCTGCAGCGCCTGACCAACCACGTGTATCCGTCGACCACGCATCGCGTGACCAATCCGCCGGGTGACCTGGCGCGCCAGCCGCGCTATTCGACGCCGTTCTTCTTGCACCCGAATCCGGACTTCGTCATCGACGTGCTGTCGCAGTGCATCACCGACGAGAACCCGAGCCGCTATCCAGAGCCCATCACCGCGCAGGGTTATCTGGAAGAGCGCCTGCGTGAGATCAAGCTGATTTGAGCCGGGCTGACCTGGCGTCTGCCGGGGCCGGCTCAGGCCATCCAGAAGAACACCGCGGCCATTCGTTCGTCGGCCATGGTCTGGCCGAAGTAGGCGGTGGCGCTGTGGATCATCGAGGCGGTGTAGACCAGTAGCCGGTTGAACTGGTTCTTGATGCGCTTGTCCTCGACAAAAGCATTGGGTGGTACGAAACGCGTACCCAGCGCGTCAATCATGTTGTTGTTCGGTGCCACCACCTGGTTGCCGCCCATCTTTCCGTTCGGCATTCGCTGTCGGAAGAAACTGGTGCCACCATTCTTCGGCGCATTGGGTGTCAGGTAGAGGACGGCCGCGTACTTGCACAGCTGGCGTGAGTCGGTGTGCGGCCTGACCTGGCCTTCCCTTCCACCGACCACCTGTACGCAGTTGTGGTTGAGGCGGGCGCCACCGGGTGCGGTTTCGACCCATAGTTTCCCGGAGCCGGTGGCCTCGCGAACGCGGGCTTCCAGTACTTCAAGTTCCGCTGGCTCCAGCGCCGGGATGGCGCGGCGGCCCGGCCAGGTTTCCTGTCGGTGGGGAAAGCCCAGCAGCCAGTCGGACTTGTTCAGGCAGCGCTCGCGGATATCCGCCGCATTGGGCAGTACGTCGTCGAATACCCAGTAGTTCTGCCCCTCGACGGGGGCTTCGTAGGGGAGTTCACGGATCTGCGGAGCGTAGGGGTTGCCGTAGTTGATCTGCATGGCCGACTCGGTTTTGTGCTGGTTGGTGGGCGCTAGTCCGCGTCCCGGAAGTCCTTCGACTTGCTGCTGACGATCGCGCGTGCGAGCGGTGCGGGCAAGTATTTGCTGAGGCCGGCGATCACCTTGTTGATGCCCTTGGTCAGGACGACGGTGCGGCCTGCTTCCACCGCATCGATGCCGACCCGCGCCACGCTTTCAGCATCCTGCCAGAGATAGCCCGGCAACTTGGACACGTTGCCACGCATTCCGTTCACGTCGTGGAACTCGCTCCAGGTGAATCCCGGGCAGAGTGCGGTGACGTTCACGCCACGATCGCGGCATTCCAGCGCCAGGCATTCGCTGAAACGGATCAGCCAGACCTTGTTTGCGCCATAGAGCGTGTGGCCGGCGGAGGCGGGCACCAGTCCCGCCAGCGATGCAATATTGAGGATACGCCCGTAGCCCGCGGATTCCATGGCCGGCAGGAAACGATGGCAAAGCTCGGCGACGCCGGTCTGCATCACCTGCAGGAAATCGCGGTGGGTTTCCCAGTCAGACGACAGGTAGCGCCCGGGTACGCCGTAACCCGCGTTGTTCACCAGCGTGCCGATGAACAGGCCGAGATTCTGGCATTGATCGAACAGCGCCTTGGGTGCCGCCGGGTCCGCGAGATCGGCGGGCAGGACGGTCACGGCCACCTGAGCGGAGAGCTCGTCAGCCAGTGATTGCAGTCGGTCCGCGCGGCGGGCGGTCAACACCAGCGGCACTCCACGGCGCGCGTATTCGCGGGCGAGGGCAGTGCCGATGCCGGCCGAGGCGCCGGTGATGAGGGCATGGGGTTTGCGGTCTGTCGTGGGTTCAGTCACGTTCAACGGGCCGATCCGGAGGAACCCCATCTTGCCGTAAACCCCGATTTGCCGCGTGACACGCTGGACCGTCTGGCCCGATGCGGCCGTCACCGCTATCCTTGGCGCCCCTGTGGAACTGGCTTCGGGAGGCGACATGCGACAGCGCATCGTGGCGGGCAACTGGAAGATGAATGGCAGCCGGGATTTCGGACGGTCGCTGTTGGAAGAGGTCTGCGCCAGTCCGTTTCCGGAGGGCGTCGAGGTTCTGATCTTTCCGCCGCTGCCGTACCTGTCGGACCTGCTGTCGCGTTTTGGTGACCGCTGCGGCTTTGGCGCGCAGGACGTCAGCTCCCGTCGCGAGGGTGCCTATACCGGTGAAATTTCCGCGCACATGCTGGCCGACATCGGCTGCCGCTATGGTCTGGTCGGTCATTCCGAGCGCCGCCAGTACCACGGCGAAAGCTCGCTGCTGGTCGCCGAGAAGTTTGCTGCCGCAAAGGCGGCGGGGCTGGTCCCCGTGCTCTGCGTGGGCGAAACCGAGCACCAGCGTCGTGCCGAACAGACCCAGTGGGCGCTGGAACAGCAGCTGGAGCCAGTATTCAAGCTGCTGGGCAGTCAGGCCTTCGAAGGCGCCATCATTGCCTACGAGCCGGTATGGGCGATTGGCACCGGTCTGAGCGCCGCCCCAGCCGATGCCCAAGCGGTTCACGCTTTTCTCCGTAGCGAAGTTGCTTCACGCGATGCTAGAATAGCGAGCTCGCTACCGATTCTTTACGGCGGTAGCGTCAAACCTGCCACCGCGGCCGAGCTGTTCGCGCAGCCAGACATCGACGGTGGTTTGATTGGCGGCGCTTCCCTGGTCGCCTCGGATTTTCTGGCCATCGTCACCGCTGCGGGGACGGCTGGCTGATGTGCCGTCGCCATGGCGACTAGAGATTGAAGAAGACATGCTGATTACTCTGGCCAATGTGCTGTATGTGCTCGTCGCGGTCGCGATGATCGGGTTCATCCTGGTCCAGCGCGGTCCTGGCGCCGATGCGGGTTCCGGTTTTGGTGGTGGTGCTTCCGCTACCGTGTTCGGTGCCCGTGGTTCCGCCAACTTCCTGTCGAAGTCGACGGCGGTGCTGGCGATCCTGTTCTTCGGTATCAGCCTCGGCATGGCGATCTACGCGCGCCACAACAGCGGTACCGTGCCGGCGGGCGAGGATCTGGGTGTCATGTCCGGTGTCGGCGCGAGCGCCGGCGACACGGCCGAGCAGGCGCCGGCGGCGCTGCCGGCGGTCGAAGACAGTGATGTCCCGGCAGCACCGGTCGATGCGGTTCCGGCCAATGCTGACAGTGACGTGCCGGTGGCTCCGGAGGCGTCGGGCGATGCGTCGCCGGTCGAGTCCTCGGACAAGGAGCCGGCGGCCAACGGCGGCCAGTAACCCTCCGATCCGCGACCCTCATCGTCGGATCGTCTCTGGCAAAGCCTTGCCAGCCTGATAAAATCGCCGCTTCGTTCATCGCCGGGCTGTTGCGTGAGGCGATCGAAGCGATGACACCCCTGCCCAGGTGGTGGAATTGGTAGACACGCTATCTTGAGGGGGTAGTGGCGAAAGCTGTGCGGGTTCGAGTCCCGCCCTGGGCACCATTGACACGACCAGCTGCTGTCGCCGGCGTCGGTGTGGCGGCTCAATGCGCCTCCCCGGCGCGAAGGTGGAATGCACGTGCTAGGCGAATACCTGCCGATTCTCCTCTTTCTGATCGTGTCGACCGGCATCGGCATCGTGCTGTTGACGGTCGGCTGGCTCCTCGGTCCAAAGCGACCGGACAGTGAAAAGCTCTCTCCCTACGAGTGTGGCTTTGAAGCCTTCGAGGATGCGCGGGCGCGCTTTGACGTGCGCTATTACCTGGTCGCCATCCTGTTCATCATCTTCGATCTCGAGATCGCCTTCCTGTTTCCCTGGGCCGTCGTGTTCAAGGGCATCGGCTGGCCCGCCGTCATCGCCATGACGATCTTCCTCGGCATCCTCGTGATTGGATTCATCTACGAATGGAAAAAGGGCGCACTGGAATGGGAGTAAGTCAGTTCTTCCACAATCCGGAGCCGATTGGCCGGGTTGATGACATCCTCCGCCCGGAAGGCGAGAACCCGCTGCTGCAGCGCGGCTTCGTCACCACGTCGGTTGACGCATTGGTCAACTGGGCGCGTACCGGCTCGATGTGGCCGATGACCTTCGGTCTGGCCTGTTGCGCGGTGGAAATGATGCACGCCGGCGCGGCGCGCCTCGATCTGGACCGCTACGGGGTGATCTTCCGCCCGTCACCGCGTCAGTCAGACGTGATGATCGTGGCCGGCACGCTGGTCAACAAGATGGCACCAGCTCTGCGCAAGGTCTATGACCAGATGCCCGAGCCCAAGTGGGTGATTTCCATGGGTAGCTGCGCCAACGGCGGTGGCTATTACCACTACTCCTATTCGGTGGTCCGCGGCTGTGATCGCGTGGTGCCGGTCGACGTCTACGTGCCGGGCTGTCCGCCCACGGCCGAGGCGCTGATCCACGGCATCCTGCAGCTGCAGAAGAAGATTCGCCGAACCAACACGATTGCGCGCTGAGATCATGGCGAATCAAGGCAACGACCACGGCAACAACCTCGCGGATCGCCTGAAGGCCCGCTTTGGCGGTAATGCGGCTGTCATGACGGCCGAGCATGGCGAGATCACGCTGGAGCTTCCCGCTTCGCAATGGCTGGATGCCTGTCGCGCGCTTCGCGACGAGGCGGAGTTCGGCTTCGAGCAGTTGATCGACGTCTGCGGCGTCGACTACCTCGGCTATGGCGAGGACGAGTGGGATACCGATGATGTCAGCAGCGAGGGATTCTCGCGTGGCGTCGAGGGCAAGGGTCCGGGTCGCTTCGCCTGGGGCGAGTCACCCAGCGGCGAGAACCACGTTCCGGCGCCGAAGCCAGGTCGTCGTTATGCCGCCGTGATTCACCTGCTGTCGGTGCGCCACAACCGCCGCCTGCGCCTGCGTTGCTTCGCCGAGGACGAGAGCCTGCCGGTTGTGCCTTCGGTGGTGGACATCTGGCCGGTGGCCAACTGGTTCGAGCGCGAAGCCTTCGACCTTTACGGCATCGTGTTCGAAGGTCACCCGGACTTGCGCCGCATCCTCACCGACTACGGCTTTGTCGGCCATCCGTTCCGCAAGGATTTCCCGCTGATCGGCAACGTCGAGGTCCGCTACGACGCCGAGAAGGGTCGCGTGATCTACGAACCGGTTACCTCGGTCGAACCGCGCGTTGGCGTTCCGCGCGTGGTGCGCGATGACTCGCGCTACCAGCAGGCGCAGGCGGAGCGGGGCTGATCATGAGTGAAATTCGCAACTACACCCTGAACTTCGGCCCGCAGCATCCGGCCGCGCACGGCGTACTGCGCCTGGTGCTGGAGATGGATGGCGAGACCGTGCAGCGTGCCGACCCGCATGTGGGCCTGCTGCATCGCGCGACCGAAAAGCTGGCCGAATCCAAGCCGTTCAACCAGTCGATCGGCTACATGGATCGTCTCGACTACGTGTCGATGATGTGCAACGAGCACGCCTACGTTCGCGCCATCGAAACGCTGCTCGGCGTGGAAGCGCCGGAGCGTGCGCAGTGGATCCGCACGCTGTTCGACGAGGTCACCCGCATCCTCAACCACCTGATGTGGGTGGGCACCAACGGCCTCGATCTCGGTGCGATGGCGATGTTCCTCTACGCCTTCCGAGAGCGCGAAGAGTTGATGGACTGCTACGAGGCCGTCAGCGGCGCGCGCATGCACGCCACCTACTACCGCCCGGGTGGCGTCTATCGCGATCTGCCGGACAGCATGCCGAAGTTTCGCGAGTCGCCGTGGCGCAAGGGCAAGGACCTCAAGCGCGCCAACGAGTGGCGCGAGGGTTCGATGCTGGACTTCCTCGACGCCTTTGCCGCCGATTTCTACGGCAAGATCGACGAATACGAAACGCTGCTGACCGACAACCGCATCTGGAAGCAGCGCACCGTCAACATCGGCGTCGTGTCACCCGAGGAAGCATTGGCCTGGGGCATGACCGGCCCGATGCTGCGTGGTTCCGGTGTTGCCTGGGATTTGCGCAAGAAGCAGCCCTACGCCAAGTATGCGGAGGTCGATTTCGACATCCCGGTGGGCGTCAGCGGCGACTGCTATGACCGCTACCTGGTCCGCATCGAGGAGATGCGGCAGTCCACGCGGATCATCCAGCAGTGCGTGCAGTGGCTGCGCGCCAATCCGGGCCCGGTGATGGTCCGCAATTTCAAGGTCGCTCCTCCCTCGCGCGCCGAGATGAAGGACGACATGGAAGCGCTGATCCACCACTTCAAGCTGTTCACCGAAGGCTATTGCGTACCGGCCGGCGAGGTGTATTCGGCGGTGGAAGCACCCAAGGGGGAGTTCGGCTGCTACCTGGTGTCCGACGGCGCCAACAAGCCGTTCCGCGTGAAGCTGCGCGCGCCGGGCTTCGCCCACCTGAGTTCCATGGACCATGTGGTCAAGGGCCACATGCTGTCCGACGTCGTCGCCATGATCGGCACCTACGACGTCGTGTTCGGAGAGATTGACCGATGAAGGCCACCGGCAGCTGGAAGGAAGTCCGTGACGTCGACCCGATGGTCGCGTTGAACGACACCACCCGCCATCACATCGACCACTGGCTGGCCAAGTTCCCGCCAGATCGCAGGCGCTCGGCCGTGCTGCAGGCGCTGTTCGCGGCGCAGGAGCAGAACCAGGGCCATCTCACCGACGAGCTGATCTCGGCCGTGGCGCGCTATATCGACATCCCGCACGTCTGGGTCTACGAAGTGGCTTCGTTCTACTCGATGTTCGAGCTGGAGCCGGTGGGCCGCAACAACGTGGCGATCTGCACCAACATCTCGTGCTGGCTGAATGGCGCCGAGGATGTGGTGCGGCACTGCGAGAAGAAGCTGGGCATCAAGCTGGGTGAGAGCACCGGTGACGGCCGCGTCTACCTCAAGCGCGAAGAAGAATGCCTGGCTGCCTGCTGCGGTGCGCCGATGATGGTGGTCAACGGCCACTACCACGAGAAGCTGACCCCCGAAAAAATCGACCAGATCCTGGACGGGCTGGAATGAGCATGAGTCAGGGACACAACGAGCACACGGGCCCGGTCGGACCGGCGCCGGAGGCCCACAACGTCTGTTTCACCACGCTGCATTTCGATCAGCCGTGGAGCTACGACAGCTACCTGAAATCGGGCGGCTACCAGGCCTGGCGCAAGATCCTGGCCGAGAAGCCGGATCCGGCGACCATCATCGACCAGGTCAAGGCCAGCGCGTTGCGTGGCCGTGGCGGCGCGGGTTTCCCGACCGGTCTGAAGTGGAGCTTCATGCCCAAGGGCGACATGCAGAAGTACATCCTCTGCAATTCGGATGAGTCCGAGCCCGGCACCTGCAAGGATCGCGACATCCTGCGCTATAACCCGCATGCCGTGGTCGAAGGGCTGGCGATTGCCTGCTACGCCACCGGTTCGACGGTCGCCTACAACTACCTGCGTGGCGAGTTCCATCACGAGCCGTTCGAGCGCTTCGAACAGGCACTGAAGGACGCGTACGCCAATGGCTGGCTGGGTCAGGACATCCAGGGCAGCGGCGTGAACGTGGACATCCACACTGCGCTGGGCGCTGGCGCCTACATTTGCGGTGAAGAAACCGCGCTGATGGAGTCGCTGGAAGGCAAGAAGGGCCAGCCGCGCTACAAGCCGCCGTTCCCCGCCAACTTCGGCCTGTTCGGCAAGCCGACCACGATCAACAACACCGAGACCTACGCGTCGGTGCCAGCCATCCTGCGCAACGGTGCGGACTGGTTCCTCAACATCGGCAAGCCCAACAACGGTGGCGCCAAGCTGTTCAGCGTCTCCGGCCACGTGGCCAAGCCGGGCAACTTCGAGATCCCGCTCGGCACGCCGTTCGCCGACCTGCTGGAGATGGCGGGTGGCATGCGTCCGGGTCGCAAGATCAAGGGCGTCATCCCGGGTGGTTCTTCGATGCCGGTGCTGCCGGGCGAGACCATGATGGGTCTGACCATGGATTACGACAGCATCCAGAAGGCCGGCTCCGGTCTTGGCTCGGGTGCGGTGATCGTGATGGATGACAGCACCTGCATGGTGAAGGCTTGCCAGCGCATCTCGCGTTTCTACTTCAAGGAAAGCTGCGGCCAGTGCACGCCGTGCCGTGAAGGTACCGGCTGGATGTACCGCGTGCTGACCCGCATCGTCGAAGGCAAGGCCAACCTGGATGACCTCAACATGCTGAAGTCGGCCGCCGGCCAGATCGAAGGACACACCATCTGTGCCTTCGGTGAAGCGGCTGCCTGGCCGGTGCAGGGTTTCCTGCGCCACTTCTGGGATGAGTTCGAGTACTACATCCGGAACGGCCGATCGATGGTTGATGGCAGCGTGGAGGAGGCCGCATGAGCGCGCAGCCACAGAATCCGCCGGTGGACCCGAACCTGGTCGAGATCGAGATCAACGGCGAAGCCATGCAGGTGCCGAAGGGCTCGATGATCATCGAGGCCGCGGACAAGGCGGGCATGCCGATACCGCGCTTCTGCTACCACGAGAAGCTGTCGATCGCGGCCAACTGCCGCATGTGCCTTGTCGACGTCGAGAAGATGCCCAAGCCGGCGCCGGCCTGCGCAACGCCGGTGATGCCGGGCATGAAGATCTATACCCGCTCCAAGCGCGCGCTGGACGCCCAGCGCAACGTCATGGAGTTCCTGCTGATCAACCACCCACTGGATTGCCCGATCTGCGATCAGGGCGGCGAGTGCGAACTGCAGGACCTGTCGATGGGCTACGGCCGTTCGGTCAGCCGCTTCGCCGAGCGCAAGCGCGTGGTGCCGGACGAGGACTTCGGTCCGCTGGTCGCCAGCGACATGACCCGCTGTATCCAGTGCACGCGCTGCATCCGCACCACGCGTGAAATCTGCGGCACCAATGAACTCGGCGGTATGTATCGCGGCGAGCGTCTGCAGATCGGCACCTACGACGGCAAGCCGCTGCAGAGCGAGCTTTCCGGCAACGTCATCGACGTCTGCCCGGTCGGTGCACTGACCAACAAGGTATTTCGCTTCAAGGCGCGCGCCTGGGAGCTGATTGCCCGCGACAGCATCGGCTATCACGATGCGCTGGGCTCTAACCTGTTCCTGCACACGCGTCGCGGCGAAGCGCTGCGTGCCGTGCCGCGCGACAACGAAGCCATCAACGAGTGCTGGCTGTCGGATCGCGACCGCTATTCGCATCAGGGCCTGCAGGCAGCAGATCGCGTGACTGCGCCGATGCTGCGCGAGAACGGCAACTGGCGCGAGGCGAGCTGGGACGAAGCGCTGGCCAAGGCCGTCGACATCCTGCGTGCGCAGGGTGGTGACGATATCGGCATGCTGGTGCATCCGGCGACCAGCAACGAAGAGGGCGCCCTGCTGCGCCGTCTGGCCACGGGCCTGGGTTGCGGCAATATCGATCACCGCATTGCGCAGACCGATCTGTCTGACGCAGCGGTCGCCGAGCCGTTCGGCATGCCGCTGGCCGAGGTCGAGAAGGCCGACTGCATCCTGTTGCTGGGCTGCAATCCGCGCCATGAAGCGCCGCTGCTGGGTTTGCGCGTGCGCAAGGCGGCCAATGCCGGCGCCAAGGTGCTGGCCGTCAACCCGCTGGATTTCGATTTCGACTTCACTCTGGCCGGCAAGCACATTGCGGCGCCGTCGAAGTTCGCCGAGGCCGTCAAGGCACTGGCCACCAATGGCGCAGTGGACGGGCTGGACGCAGCAAGTTTTGTCGACGCGCTGAAGGTGGCGGAACGTGCCGTCATCGTGGTGGGCGAGGGCGTGGAACTGCATCCGCAGGCCGCCATGCTGCGTGCCGCTGCCCGCAAGCTGGCTGACGCTACCGGCGCCAGGCTCAATCGCCTGCCGCAGGGCGCCAATGCCGTGGGCCTGGCCCGCGCTGGCGTGCTGCCGGCGGCACTTGACGCGCGCGCCATGCTGGCGTCGCCGCGCAAGGCCTACGTACTCTACGGCGTCGAGCCGGAACTGGACGTTGCCGACACGCCGGCACTGCTGAAGGCCTTGGACCACGGTCGCAACGTGGTCGCCTTCGCTGCCTATGCCGATGACAGCCTGAAGCAGCTGGCCAAGGTCATCCTGCCGATCGGCCTGCTGCCGGAAATCGACGCCACGCTGGACAACGTCGACGGCCGCAGCCAGAGCGTCACGCCGGCGACGAAGCTGCCGGGCGATGCGCGTCCGGGCTGGCGCGTGCTGCGCGCGCTTGGTGCCCAGCTGGATCTCGACGGTTTCGACTTCCTTGATGTCGACGGCCTGCGTGATGGCCTGTCACCGGTCGAGGTGACGGCAGCGACGAGCACAGCGCCTGCACCGGCGGGGCTTGAGGACGGGCAGTTCGAGCGCATCAGTTCGACGCCGATCTACCGCGGCGATGCCGTGCTGCGTCGCTGCGCCGCGCTGGCCTCCCAGACGTTGAGCCGCGAGCCGGCGGTGATGCTGAATCCCGCCGAAGCTGCGCGTCTCGGTGCAACCACTGGCGATGCGATTCGCATCGATGACGGTCGTGGCAAGGCCACGCTGCCGCTGGTGATCGACCACGCCGTTCCGGATGGCGCGGCATGGATCGAATCGTCGCACCCGGCCACCGCACCGCTTGCCGGCAACGGCGCCGCCCTGAGTCTTTCCAAGGTCTGAGCATGGAACAGCTGATCTTCATTCTCTGGACGCTGGCCAAGATCCTCGCGATCACCGTGCCGCTGATTGTCTCCGTCGCCTTCTACACGCTGTGGGAGCGCAAGGTGATCGGCTGGATGCACGTTCGCCACGGACCGGTCTACGTTGGCGGCATCTTCGGCATCGGCTGGATCCAGCCGTTCGCCGACGTGTTCAAGATGCTGTTCAAGGAACTGATCATTCCCAGCAACGCGAATGCCTTCCTGTTCCGCCTGGCGCCGGTGTTGACGCTGGCCCCGGCGTTTGCCGCCTGGGCCGTGCTGCCCTTCGATGATGGCCTGGTGCTGTCGGACGTCAATGTCGGCCTGCTGTACCTGCTGGCGATGACGTCGATGGGCGTCTATGGCGTCATCCTCGGTGGCTGGGCATCCAACTCGAAGTACGCCTTCCTCGGCGCCATGCGCTCGGCGGCGCAGGTAGTCAGCTACGAGATCGCGATGGGCTTCGCCCTGGTGGGTGTGCTGGTCGTCGCCGGCACACTGAACCTCAGCGATATCGTCCGCGCGCAGGCTGGCAGCGCCGGCCTGTTCGACTGGTACTGGCTGCCGCTGTTCCCGCTGTTCGTCATCTACTTCATCTCCGGCGTGGCAGAGACCAACCGCGCGCCGTTCGACGTGGCTGAAGGCGAGTCGGAAATCGTCGCGGGCTTCCACGTCGAGTATTCGGGTTCCGCCTTCGCCGTGTTTTTCCTCGCCGAATACGCGAACATGATCCTGATCAGCTTCCTGGCGGCGATCCTGTTCCTCGGTGGCTGGCTGTCACCGTTCCCGGCGAGCTGGGGGCTGCTGGGCGTTGCCGGCATCTGGTGGCTGCTGGCCAAGGCCGCGCTCTTCGCGTTCTCGTACCTGTGGTTCCGCGCCACCTTCCCACGCTACCGCTATGACCAGATCATGCGGCTGGGCTGGAAGGTGTTCATCCCCATCACCATCGTCTGGATTCTCGTGGCCGCCGTGGCCGTGCAGGCCGGCTGGATCGGCCAGGGAGTAGCGGTATGAGTCGCGTGGTTTCCTATTTCAAGAGCCTGCTGCTGATCGAGCTGCTGCAGGGCCTGTGGCTGACCATGGGCTATTTCTTCAAGCCCAAGTACACGGTGCATTACCCGGTCGAGAAGATCCCGCAGTCCAACCGCTTCCGCGGCCTGCATGCCCTGCGTCGCTATCCCAACGGCGAAGAGCGCTGCATTGCCTGCAAGCTCTGCGAGGCCGTTTGCCCGGCGCTGGCGATCACGATTGACTCGGACCAGCGTGAGGATGGCTCGCGTCGCACCACGCGCTACGACATCGACCTGTTCAAGTGCATCTTTTGCGGCTTCTGCGAGGAGAGCTGCCCGGTCGATTCCATCGTCGAGACGCACATCCACGAATACCACTTCGAGAACCGGGGTGAGAACGTGGTGACCAAGCCGCAGCTGCTGGCGATTGGTGATCGGCTGGAGGCCGAGATCGCCGAGCGCCGTGCTGCCGACGCCGCCTACCGCTGAGCCGGGACGAGACATGAGTTTCCAGCTAATTGCTTTCTATTGCATTGCCGCCGTTGTGGTGGGCGCCGCGTTGGCGGTTGTTACCGCGCGCAATCCGGTACACGCCGTGCTGTTCCTGGTGCTGACGTTCTTTTCCAGCGCCTGCATCTGGTTGCTGGCCGAGGCGGAGTTCCTCGCCATCGCCCTGATCCTGGTCTACGTGGGCGCGGTGATGGTGCTGTTCCTGTTCGTCGTCATGATGCTCGACATAAAGCTGGCGCCGCTGCGCGAAGGCTTCGCGCGCTACCTGCCGGTGGCGATCGTGGTCGCCCTGATCATGGCGGCCGAGATGCTGGCGCTGGTTGGCGTGCGCAGCCTCGACAAGACGATGCCGGCGGCTGATCCGGCGGTGGCCGCAGGCAAGAGCAACATCGAATGGCTGGGCCAGGCGATGTTCACCGACTATCTGTACCCCTTCGAAATCGCCGCGGTCATCCTGACTGTTGCGATCATCGCGGCCATCACGCTGACACTGCGCCGTCGTGCCGGCACCAAGCACCAGGTGATCGAGCGTCAGGTGGCCGTGCGCCGCGAGGACCGCGTGCGCCTGGTGAAAATGGCCGCCGAAACCCGGGAGAACGCCGAATGATCACCTTGGGGCACTTCCTCGTGCTGGGCGCGATCCTGTTCTGCATCAGCGTCGCCGGCATCTTCATCAACCGCAAGAACATGATCGTCCTGCTGATGGCGATCGAGCTGATGCTGCTCGCCGTCAACATGAACTTCATTGCCTTCTCGCGCTACCTGGGCGACGTGGGCGGACAGGTGTTCGTGTTCTTCATCCTCACCGTCGCCGCCGCCGAGTCCGCTATCGGCCTCGCCATCCTGGTGGTGCTGTTCCGCAACCGGCACACGATCAACGTGGCCGAACTCGAAGACCTGAAGGGCTGAGTCGATGATCCAGCTTTCCACGCTACTGACAATCGCGCTGTCGCCGTTGTTTGGCGCCATCGTCGCCGGCCTGTTCGGACGCAAGATCGGCCGCGCCGGCGCACACTGGGTGACCATCCTCGGCGTCGGCCTGTCCTGCGTGCTGTCTGCCAATGTGCTCTACCAACTGGTCTGGGGCGGGGCAGAGGTCTTCAACCAGAACGTCTACACCTGGTACGAGATCGGCGGCTACAGCGCCCATGTCGGCTTCCTGGTCGACCGCCTGACCGCGATGATGATGGTGGTCGTCACCTTCGTGTCGCTGATGGTGCACGTCTACACCATTGGCTACATGGCCGAGGACGACGGTTACCAGCGCTTCTTCAGCTACATCGCGCTGTTCACCTTCAGCATGCTGATGCTGGTGATGAGCAACAACTTCCTGCAGCTGTTCTTCGGCTGGGAAGCGGTGGGCCTGGTGTCCTATCTGCTGATCGGCTTCTGGTACAAGAAGCCGACCGCGATTTTTGCCAACATGAAGGCTTTCCTGGTCAATCGCGTGGGTGACTTCGGCTTCCTGCTCGGTATCGCCGCGGTGCTGTACTGGTTCGGCTCGCTGGACTACGCCACTGTGTTCGGAAACACCGCAGCGATCGAAGGCAAGAGCGTCGAGGTCTTCGAGGGCATGCCCTGGGCGGTGCCGACGCTGATCGGCGTGCTGCTGTTCATCGGCGCCATGGGCAAGTCGGCGCAGGTGCCGCTGCACGTGTGGCTGCCGGATTCGATGGAAGGCCCGACGCCGATTTCGGCGCTGATTCACGCCGCAACGATGGTCACCGCCGGCATCTTCATGGTGGCGCGCATGTCGCCGCTGTATGAATTGAGCGAGACCGCGCTGCACTTCGTGCTGTTCATCGGCGCGACAACTGCCTTCTTCACCGGCCTGATCGGCATGGTGCAGAACGACATCAAACGCGTGGTCGCCTATTCGACACTGTCGCAGCTGGGTTACATGACCGTGGCACTGGGCGTTTCGGCCTACTCGGGTGCCGTCTACCACCTGATGACGCACGCATTCTTCAAGGCGCTGCTGTTCCTGGCCGCAGGTTCGGTGATCATCGGCATGCACCACGAGCAGGACATGCGCCGCATGGGTGGCCTGCGCAAGTACATGCCGATCACCTACTGGACCAGTGTGGTCGGCACGCTGGCGCTGGTCGCGTTCCTGTTCTTCTCCGGCTACTACTCGAAGGACGTGATCATCGAGGCGGCGAAGGAAGCCATCCACCACGGCAACTGGGTGAACCAGTACGCCTACTGGTCGGTGCTGCTCGGTGCCTTCGTCACCAGTTTCTACAGCTTCCGCCTGCTGTACATGACTTTCCATGGCGAGGAGCGCTTCCGCCATGCATCGGCGCATGACGATCACGGGCATGACGACCATGCGCACGATGACCACGGCCATCATGGCCCGGTCGAGCCGCACGAGTCGCCGTGGGTGGTAACGTTGCCGCTGGTGCTGCTGGCGATTCCGTCGATCGCCATCGGTTACCTCACGGTGGGTCCGATGCTGTTCGGCGATTTCTTTGCCGGCGCCATCCACGTCGATGCGCATCACGACGTGATCCGCCAGATCGGCGAGGAAGCGTTCCATGGCCCGATGGCCTTTGGACTGCATTTCTGGGCGTCGCCGGCATTCTGGCTGGCCTTTGCCGGCTTCGGGATGGCTACCTGGCTGTACCTGATCAAGCCGGGCAGCAGCGCCTGGTTCCGTGAAAAGCTGTCGCTGCCGTACCGCATCCTGCAGGACAAGTACGGTTTCGACCGCCTGTGGATCAACGGTTTCGCCGGTGGCAGCGTGAAGCTGGGCCAGCTGTTCTGGCGAGGTGGTGATGCCGGCCTGATCGATGGCGTGGCCATCAACGGCTCGGTCGCCCTGATCGACCGCATCGCGGCGATCAGTCGCAACCTGCAGTCGGGCCTGCTGTACCACTATGCCTTCGCGATGATTCTGGGCCTGATCGGCCTCTTGGGCGCCCTGCTGTGGGTGTTGGGTTAATGGACATGGATGCGTCGATGACTTCGCACTGGCCCCTGCTTAGCCTCCTGATCTGGCTGCCGATCCTCGGTGGTTTCGCCACGCTGGCCTTTGGGCGCGAGCGTGCCGAACAGGCGCGCTGGTTCGCGCTGCTGGTGTCGCTGATCGCGTTGGTGCTGAGCGTGCCTCTATACACCGGCCTTGATGCCAGCAACTCCGCCATGCAGTTCCACGAGCTGATGCCGTGGATCGAGGCCTTCAACATCAACTACGCGCTGGGTGTGGACGGCATCTCCGTCGCCCTGATCATCCTGACGACGATTACCACGGTATTGGTCCTGCTCGGCGCGTGGCGCTCGATCAACGACAACGTGCACCAGTACCTGGCGATGTTCCTGATCCTCGAAGGCCTGATGATCGGCGTGTTCTCGGCAATGGACGCGATCCTGTTCTATGCGTTCTTCGAGGGCATGCTGATTCCGATGTTCATCATCATCGGTGTCTGGGGTGGGCCGCGTCGCGTGTACGCCTCGCTCAAGTTCTTCCTGTACACCTTCCTCGGCTCGGTGTTCATGCTGATCGGCCTGATCTACCTGTACCAGAAGGCTGGCAGCTTCGCGCTGGCGGATCTGTATGCCACGCCGCTGTCGGCAACCGAACAGATGTGGCTGTTCTTCGGCTTCCTGATCGCGTTCGCGGTGAAGGTCCCGATGTTCCCGGTGCACACCTGGTTGCCGGATGCCCACGTCGAGGCGCCGACCGGCGGTTCGGTTGTGCTGGCCGCGGTGATGCTGAAGATCGGTGGCTACGGCTTCCTGCGCTTCTCGCTGCCGATCACGCCGGATGCCGGTCACGAGTGGGCCTGGCTGGTCATCGCGCTGTCGCTCATCGCCGTGGTCTATGTCGGCCTGGTGGCGCTGGTGCAGGCGGACATGAAGAAGCTGATCGCCTATTCATCGGTTGCCCACATGGGCTTCGTGACGCTGGGCACCTTCATCGTCTTCGCCCTGGTGCGTGACAGCGGCAACACCGATGCCGCCGAACTCGGCCTGCAGGGCGCGATGGTGCAGATGATCTCCCACGGCTTCGTGTCGGGTGCGATGTTCAGCTGCGTTGGCGTGCTCTACGACCGCATGCACAGCCGCATGATCCGCGACTACGGCGGCGTGGTGAACACCATGCCCTGGTTTGCTGCCTTCTTCGTGCTGTTCGCCATGGCCAACAGCGGCCTGCCGGGTACCAGTGGCTTCGTTGGCGAGTTCATGGTGATTCTGGCCTCGTTCCAGCAGAACCCGCTGGTCGCCTTCTTCGCCGCGACCACGCTGATCATCGGCGCTGGCTACACCCTGTGGCTGGTCAAGCGCGTGATCTTCGGCGACGTCGGCAATGCCGAGGTGGCGCGTCTGCAGGACATCAATGGCCGCGAGGCGCTGGTGCTGGGCGTGTTCGCCGCCGGCGTGCTGGCGCTGGGCATCTATCCGAAACCGCTCACCGACCTGATGGACAGTTCGGTCGCGCACCTGGCCGCTCAGATCGCGGCTTCGAAACTGTAACCGGGAGCTTCCGTTGAGCATCGTCTCCGCCACCGACTTCATCCCGCTGGCGCCCGAGCTGTTCCTGCTGGGCGCGACCTGCTTGCTGCTGCTGATCGACCTGTTCGTCTCCGATCAGCGCCGTGGGCTGACGCATTTTCTGTCGATCCTGATCCTGGTCGGCGCCGCGGTATTGACGCTCCGTCAGGGCATCGCCGATGCCGTGGGCGTTCGCGCCTTCGGCGGCATGTTCATCCGCGATGGCATGGCCGACACGCTGAAACTGTTCGTGTATCTGGTAACCGGCGGCGCCTTCATCTACGCCAAGCCATTCCTGATCGATCGCGGCCTGTTCAAGGGCGAGTTCTACGTGCTTTGCCTGTTCGCCGTGCTTGGCATGATGGTGCTGATTTCAGCCGGGAACCTGGTGACGGTCTATCTCGGCCTTGAGCTGCTGGCCCTGTCGAGCTACGCGCTGGTGGCGATGGATCGCGACAACCGCCTGGCTTCGGAAGCAGCGATGAAGTACTTCGTCCTGGGCGCGCTGGCGTCAGGCATGTTGCTTTACGGCCTGTCGATGGTCTATGGCGCTACCGGCAGCCTCGATATCTCGCAGATCCATGTTGCCGCGGCGGCACTCGACGGTGATCGCACGTTGCTGCTGTTCGGCCTGGTGTTCGTGGTCGTCGGCGTTGCCTTCAAGTTCGGCGCCGCGCCGTTCCATATGTGGGTGCCGGACGTCTATCACGGCGCGCCAACGGCGGTAACGCTGTTCATCGGCTCGGCACCCAAGCTGGCGGCTTTCGGCATGGCCTATCGCCTGCTGGCCGGCGCTGCGGGCGATCAGGCAGCGGAGTGGGGCGCGATGATCGCCTGGCTTGCCGTGCTCTCGCTGATGATCGGCAACCTGCTGGCGCTGGTGCAGAGCAACCTCAAGCGCATGCTGGCCTACTCGACGATCTCGCACGTCGGCTTCCTGTTCCTTGGCCTGGCCAGCGGCAGCACGGAAGGTTATTCGGCTGCCATGTTCTATGCGATCAGCTATTCGCTGATGGCGGCCGGCGCCTTCGCGATGATCATCCTGCTGTCGCGAAAGGGCTTCGAGGCGGATGAGATCAACGACTTCCGCGGACTCAATCGCCGCTATCCACTGTATGCGGGCGTCATGCTGTTCCTGATGGCTTCGCTGGCCGGTATTCCGCCATTCCTTGGCTTCTGGGCGAAGCTGCTGGTACTGCAGGCGGCCATCAACGCGGGCATGCTGTGGCTTGCCATCATCGGCGTGGTGTTCGCGGTGATCGGCGCCTTCTACTACCTGCGCGTCATCAAGGTGATGTACTTCGATCAGCCCGAAGACAATGACATGCCGGCACAGCGCGATCCTCAGCTGCGTTTCCTGCTGGTCGTCAATGCGGTGGCCCTGCTGCTGCTGGGTATTTTCCTGAATCCCCTGGCAGCCCTGTGCAAGCAGGCTTTCGGCCTGGCTTCCTGACGGTTCTTCGGCTGTTGTTTGAACGCGTTGTTCACTACGCTGTGTTAAATGGGCTTGCGGTAATTTGCTCGCGCCGTTAACATAGCCGGCTACTGCTGCGGGGTGGAGCAGTCTGGCAGCTCGTCGGGCTCATAACCCGAAGGTCGTAGGTTCAAATCCTACCCCCGCTACCACAGTTACGGAGACAAAAAGCCTCCTTCGTGAGGCTTTTTGTTTTCTGGCCCATGGCGACATGTGTTCGACGTCGCCCGTCCGGATCGAGCTGCTCCGGATGGTTGGATGAAAAAGGGGCCTTGTGCCCTTTTTTTATTGCCTTCGTGACGGCTTTCCGCGAACGCAGGTCGACAATCTGGATTGAACAGGACAGGAACGATATTTCGCATGGGTAACCGCACCGACGAACTGCAGGAACTGCTGGCCCCGGCTGTTGCCGATCTGGGTCTGGAGTTGCTCGGCGTCGAGTGGCACCCGGCGGCCGAGCATTCCCTGTTGCGCCTGTACATTGACGTCGCTCCCGGCGGCGATGGGGTCGAGGAAGGTCCGCGTGGCGTCACTGTCGAGGACTGCGAAGCGGTGAGCCGCGAAGTCGAGGCCGTGCTGGACATCAACGATCCAATTCCGGGCCGCTACCAGCTGGAAGTATCGTCGCCGGGCATCGATCGTCCGCTGTTCAGTGCCGAGCAGTTCGCGCGACATGTCGGCGAGACGGTGAAGCTGCAGTTGCGCCTGCCCATCGAAGGGCGCCGTCGCTTCCAGGGCCGCATCCATACGGTCGATGTCGAAGAGCAGCGCATCGTGCTGGACGTGGAGGAGGGCGAACTGATCCTTTCCCACGACAGCATCGAGAAAGCGCGCATCGTGCCCGATCTTGTCGCCCTTGGACTGGCGCCGCAGCCAAAGCGCGGACCTCGCAACAACCACTGAATCTTGAACCGCCAACTCACCTTGGAATTGTTTTCGGGCGTTGCTGACGCCCACCGGAGCCAAACAGCATGAGCAAGGAACTCCTGATGGTCGTGGACGCCGTCGCCAACGAAAAAGGCGTCGAGCGTGATGTGATCTTCGAAGCGATGGAAGCCGCATTGGCCTCCGCCGCCAAGAAGCGCTATCCCGAGCAGGACGTGTCGATCCGCGTCGCCATCAATCGCAAGGACGGCAACTACGAGACCTTCCGTCGATGGGAAGTGGTCGCTGACGACGTGGTGATGGAATCGCCGGATCGCCAGCTGCGCCTGATGGACGCGGTGGACGAGAAGGAAGGCTCCGAGGTCGGTGACTACATCGAGGAGCAGATCGAAAACGCTGAGTTTGGTCGCATCGCGGCGCAGGCCGCCAAGCAGGTCATCGTGCAGCGCGTCCGCGAAGCCGAGCGCGCGCAGGTGGTCGAGGCCTTCCAGGATCGCGTGGGTGAGCTGATCACCGGTGTGGTCAAGCGCGTGGAGCGCGGCAACATCTACGTCGACCTCGGTGGCAACGCCGAAGCCTTCATCCCCAAGGACAAGGCGATCCCGCGCGACGTGGTTCGTCCGGGCGACCGTATCCGCGGTTTCCTCTACGACGTGCGCTCGGAAGTGCGTGGCCCACAGCTGTTCGTCAGCCGCGCCGCACCGGAGTTCATGATCGAGCTGTTCCGTCTCGAGGTGCCGGAAGTTGGCCAGGGCCTGGTCGAGATCAAGGCCGCTGCCCGTGATCCGGGCGACCGCGCCAAGATCGCCGTGATCGCACACGACACCCGCACCGATCCGATCGGCGCCTGCATCGGCATGCGCGGTTCGCGCGTGCAGGCCGTGTCGAACGAGCTCAATGGCGAGCGCATCGACATCGTGCTGTGGAGCGACAATGCCGCGCAGTTCGTGATCAATGCGATGGCGCCTGCCGAGGTGCAGTCGATCATCGTCGACGAAGATCGTCATTCGATGGATATCGCCGTCGCCGAGGACAAGCTCGCCCAGGCCATCGGCAAGGGCGGTCAGAACGTGCGTCTGGCCAGCAAGCTGTCCGGCTGGCAGCTCAACGTGATGACCCACGACCAGATCCGCGAGAAGTCGGAAGCCGAGCAGAACGCTGCGCGCGACCTGTTCGCGGCCAAGCTGGAGGTCGACGAGGAAATCGCTGGCATCCTGGTGGGCGAAGGCTTCTCCACGCTGGAGGAAATCGCCTACGTGCCGGCCGCCGAGCTGCTGGCGATCGAGGTCTTCGACGAAGACATCGTGGAAGAGCTGCGAGCCCGCGCGCGTGATGCCCTGTTGACCGAGGCCCTGGCGGTCGAGGAAGAGCTGGAAGAGCACAAGCCGGCTGATGACCTGCTGGCCCTGGATGGCATGGACGAGGCAACGGCCTATGCGCTGGCAGCACGCGGCGTGGTGACCCAGGAAGACCTGGCCGAGATGGCGGTGGACGAAATCGTCGACATCGACGGCATGGACGAAGAGCGCGCCTCGGCGCTGATCATGGCGGCGCGTGCGCCGTGGTTCGAGGAGTAAGGCTCGACTGAGCCTGGCGCCAAGCAGTTTCGGCGCCCCCGCGATACACTTTCCGCCCTCCCGGGGCCCGCAACACCGGATAAAGACGACGAATTCATGGCTGAAACTACGGTACGAGCGCTGGCGGAACTGGTTGGAACGCCCGTCGAAAAGCTGATGGAACAGCTTGCCGAGGCGGGGATGGACTTTGATGGTCCGGACCAGGTCGTCAGCAGCAAGGACAAGGTCAAGCTGCTGGGCTTCCTGCGCCGCAATCACGGCAAGGCAGAGAAGGTCGCGGAGGAATCCGCGCCGCGCCAGATCACGCTCAAGCGCCGCAAGGTGCAGGAGCTGACGGTTGCGTCCGGCAAGCAGAAGAGCGTGGTCAACGTCGAGGTGCGGCAGAAGCGCACCTACGTCAAGCGCAGCGAGGTCGAGGTTTCGGAGGATCCGGAGCGCGAGGAAGCCCAGCGCAAGCTCGACGAGTCGCGCCAGCGCCAGGAAGCCGAAGAGGCCGCGCGTCGCGAGCTGGACGAGAAGCGCGCCGCCGAGGAAGCCGAGCGTCAGGCCGAGGAAGCCCGCATCAAGGCCGAGCGCGAAGCCGAGGCCGAAGCGAAGGCCGAAGCCAAGGCGAAGGAAGAAGCACTCGCCGAGCAGGATCGTTCCAGCGACGACGATCAGCCTGAGCCGCCGGTTCGCAAGGCTGCACCGAAAGCGGTTGAGCCGCCGGTCGAGCCACGTGAGGCGCGCGGCACCGACAAGCCGCGTCACGGCAAGGAAAAGGCGCGTGGCCATGATCGTGACCGGGATTCTGGTCGCGGCCGAAGCCTGAAGGGCGAACTGCATCTGTCCGATGCCGAGCGTGCGCGCCGTTCGCGTGGCAAGAAGTCGCGCCGTCCGGAACCGTCACGTGGCGGCTCGTCCGCTGGTCCGCACGGCTTCTCAAAGCCGACCGCGCCGGTCATTCGTGACGTGGCCATCGGCGAGACCATCATCGTTTCCGAGCTCGCCCAGAAGATGGCGATCAAGGGTGCTGACGTGGTCAAGGCGCTGTTCAAGATGGGCGTCATGGCGACCATCAACCAGACCATCGATCACGATACCGCTGCCCTGGTCGTCGATGAACTGGGTCACAACGCGATTCGTGCCGACCAGACGGACAAGGCCGAGCAGCAGCTGGCCGCCAGCAATGAGATGCCGGAAGGCGAAGCCGTGCCGCGTCCGCCGGTGGTGACCATCATGGGTCACGTCGATCACGGCAAGACCTCTCTGCTGGATCGCATCCGCAGCTCGCGCGTGGCGACTGGCGAAGCCGGCGGCATCACCCAGCATATCGGCGCCTACCATGTCGAAACCGACAAGGGCGTGGTGAGCTTCCTGGATACCCCGGGCCATGCCGCGTTCACCGCGATGCGTGCCCGTGGTGCCAAGCTGACCGACATCGTGGTGCTGGTGGTGGCCGCCGACGACGGCGTGATGCCGCAGACCAAGGAGGCCGTGGAACACGCGCGCGCCGCCGGTGTGCCGCTGATCGTCGCGGTCAACAAGATGGACAAGTCCGACGCCAATCCGGACAACGTCAAGCAGGGGCTCTCAGGACTTGAGGTCGTGCCGGAAGAGTGGGGCGGCGAGACGCCGTTTGTTCCGGTGTCGGCCAAGGCCGGCACGGGCATCGACGAACTGCTCGAAGCCATCCTGCTGCAGGCGGAAGTGATGGAGCTGAAGGCCGTGCCTTCGGCGCGCGCCAGTGGCATGGTCATCGAGTCCAGCCTGGACAAGGGCCGTGGTCCGGTGGCGACAGTGCTGGTGCAGCAAGGCACGCTGAAGAAGGGCGATTTCATGGTCTGCGGCGTGGAATACGGCCGCGCCCGTGCGCTGTTCGACGAAAACGGCCAGCAGACCGAAAGCGCGGGCCCGTCGATCCCGGTTCAGGTGCTGGGTCTGTCCGGCGTGCCGGAAGCCGGTGACGAGTTCGTGGTCGTGGCCGATGAGCGCCTCGCCCGCGAAGTCGCGCAGCAACGTCAGGACAAGCGTCGCGAGTCGCGTCTGGTGCAGAAGCCGTCGCGCATGGAAGACATCATGGCCCTGATGGGCCAGGGCGCCGAGCAGCAGGTGTTGAACGTGCTGATCAAGGCCGACGTGCAGGGTTCCGTCGAAGCGCTGCGCGAGTCGCTGGTGGGCTTGAGCAACGACATGATCCGCATCAACGTGGTGGCTGCCGGTGTCGGTGGCATCACCGAGTCCGATGCCACGCTGGCGGCGGCCTCGAAGGCCGTGCTCATCGGCTTCAACGTCCGTGCCGATGCCTCGGCACGCAAGCTGATCGAGCGTGATGGTGTGGACCTGCGCTACTTCTCGATCATCTACGACGTCATCGACCAGGTGAAGCAGGTCGCTTCGGGCATGCTGGGCGTGGAGATCCGCGAGGAAATCATCGGCATTGCCGAGGTGCGCGAAGTCTTCCGCAGCTCCAAGTTCGGCGCGGTCGCCGGTTCGATGGTCGTCGAGGGCGTGGTTCGCAGCAGCAAGCCGATCCGCGTGCTGCGTGACAACGTGGTGATCTTCGAGGGCGAGCTGGAGTCGCTGCGTCGCTTCAAGGACAACGTCGACGAAGTGCGCATGGGTACCGAGTGCGGTATCGGCGTCAAGCAGTACAACGACGTCAAGCCAGGTGACCAGATCGAGTGCTTCGAGCGCATCGAGGTCCAGCGCTCGCTGTAAGTCCGGCGCTCCAGTCGATGACCAAGCCCTTTGCCCGTACTGATCGTGTCGCCGCCCAGCTCCGCCGTGAGCTGGGCAGTCTGGTCCACGAGTTCGTTCGTGATCACGGCCTGCCGTCGGTGAGCGTGTCGGATGTCGAGGTCAGCCGCGACCTGAGCCACGCCAAGGTGTACTTCACCGCGCTGGCCAGTGAACAGGCGAAGACGGCGACCAAGCAGCTACGCGAGCTGGCGCCGGAACTGCGTTTCCGCCTCGGTCGCATGCTGCGCATGCGCCATGTGCCGGAGCTGCATTTCCACTACGACGAGTCGATGGATCGCGGCGAGCATATTGATGCCCTGTTCCGCGAAATCGGCCCGATCCCGCCGGCTGAGCCGGAAGTCGACGACGACTCCGACAAGGGCGCGTCCGACGACGACGCCTGAGCGGGCATGGCGGCCGTGTCGCCACGGCGCGCCATAGTCACACAGCAGATGTTTCCCTGATGTCCCGACCACGCCGCCCGCCTGCCCGAAACGTTCACGGCATTGTCCTGCTGGACAAGCCAGCCGGGCTCAGCTCCAACCAGGCGTTGCAGCGCGTCAAGTGGCTGTTCAAGGCTGCCAAGGCCGGCCATACCGGCAGTCTTGATCCGCTGGCTACCGGGCTGCTGCCGATCTGCCTTGGCGAGGCCACCAAGATCGCCGGTCTGCTGCTCGGCTCGGAAAAGGCCTATCGCACCACAGCCCGCCTTGGCGTCACCACCGATACCGACGACGCCGATGGCGCCGCGCTTCTTGAACGGCCACTACCCGCATTGAGCGAGGCGATGGTTCGCGAGGCGTTGGCGCCGCTGATCGGTCGCATCCAGCAGCGCCCGCCGATCTATTCGGCGCTCAAGCAGGGTGGCGAGGCGCTTTACCGCAAGGCGCGGCGTGGCGAAGTCATCGAGGTGCCAATCCGCGAAGTCGAGGTGCGTCGAATCGACCTGCTGCGGCTGGATGGCGATCAACTGGAGCTGGAGGTGGAATGCGGCTCCGGCACCTATATCCGCAGCCTGGTGCGTGATCTTGGCGAATCGCTGGGCTGTGGCGCCCATGTCACTGTGCTGCGCCGGCTCTGGGTATCGCCGTTCACTGAGCCGGAGATGTGGACTATCGAACAACTGGGTGAGCTGGCGGAGCAGGGCGAAGCGGCGCTGGATGGCTGCATCCTGCCGATCAACGAGGGTCTGCGCGATTTCCCACAGCTGAACCTGGACGCCGCACAGGCGTCGCGGCTCGGTCATGGGCAGGTATTGCGCGGGAATTGGCGTGACGGTCTGCAGGTGGCGGAAGGGCCGGATGGCAACCTGCTGGGCCTGGTAGACGTGGCAGGTGGCCAGCTGCGCGCCCGTCGTCTGTTCAGCTGGGCGGCCGGCGGTGGCGCCAACGAGCTGGGCGGCAAGGAAACAGCTTGATCCAAGGCATTGCAGGCCGCTAAAATAAGCGGCTGATTTACCGGGCTTTCAGTCCACAACCCCTTTACCGGCGGGCCAGGCGGTGCGTCCGAAATCCTTCGGCGCGTCTGCAGGCTTCGCATCATCGAGAGAGCAACATGTCACTTTCCGCAGCAGAAACCAACCAGATCATCGAAGAGTACAAGCGCGCCCCGAACGACACCGGTTCCCCGGAAGTCCAAATCGCGCTGCTCACCACCCGCATCAACCAGCTCACCGAGCACTTCAAGGCGCACAAGCAGGATCACCACTCCCGCCGCGGCCTGCTGATGCTGGTCAACCAGCGCCGTCGTCTGCTGGCCTACCTCAAGGGCAAGGACGTGGAGCGTTACAAGACGTTGATCGGGCGGCTCGGCATCCGCCGCTAAACCCGAAATCCCACACGGCGCAGCAATGCGCCGTGTGCATTTCTGGCATGGAAAACATCTGAGTCAGAAAAACTTGCGGCACCGGAATGGTCCGGGCCGAAACGAATCAGGCGATGGCCAGGTGGCCATGCCAAAAAGCGATACAGGACAGAGGAAAATATCGTGGCGAAAGTAACCAAGACCTTCCAGTACGGGAACCACCAGGTCACGCTGGAAACGGGCGAAATCGCCCGCCAGGCGACCGGCTCGGTCATCGTGAAGGTGGACGACACCGTGCTGCTGGTCACCGCGGTCGGCACCAAGTCACCGCGTGAAGGCATCGACTTCTTCCCGCTCACCGTCGACTACCAGGAAAAGTTCTACGCTGGTGGCCGCATCCCGGGTGGCTTCTTCAAGCGTGAAGGCCGTCCGACCGAGAAGGAGACGCTGATCTCACGTCTGATCGATCGCCCGATCCGTCCGCTGTTCCCGGAAGGCTACCGCAACGAAGTGCAGGTCATCGCCACGGTGATGTCGCTGAACCCGGAAATCGACGGTGACATCCCGGCCCTGATCGGTGCGTCCGCCGCGCTGGCGCTGTCCGGCATTCCGTTCAACGGCCCGATCGGCGCCGCCAAGGTCGGTTACAAGGACGGCCAGTACCTGCTGAACCCGAGCGTCACCGAGCTGGTCGATTCCGACCTCGAGCTGGTCGTCGCCGGTACCGCCAACGCCGTGCTGATGGTTGAGTCCGAAGCCAAGGTGCTGAGCGAGGAAGTGATGCTGGGTGCGGTGATGTTCGGCCACCAGCAGATGCAGGCGGCGATCAATGCCATCAACGAGATGGTTGCCGAAGTCGGCGTGCAGCGCTGGGACTGGGAAGCCACGAAGGCTGATCAGGGCATGGTCGACGCCGTGCGCGCCGCTGTCGGCGACCGCATGGGCGCCTGCTTCCAGATCCGCGACAAGCTGGAGCGTCGCGACGCCATGCGCGCCCTGAAGGACGAAGTGATGGCTTCGCTGGCCGAGCAGGCCGAGGCGAATGGCTGGAACGGCAAGGCGATGTCCGCCGAGTTCGGCGAGATCGAATACCAGACCATGCGCAACTCGGTGCTGAGCACCAAGGTCCGCATCGACGGTCGCCAGCTCGACACCGTTCGCCCGATCACCGTGCGCGCCGGCGTGCTGCCGCGTACCCACGGCTCGGCCCTGTTCACCCGCGGCGAAACGCAGGCGCTGGTCACCACTACGCTGGGTACCGCACGTGACGGCCAGATCATCGACGCCGTCGCTGGTGAAACCAAGGACCACTTCCTGTTCCACTACAACTTCCCTCCGTTCTCGGTGGGTGAAGCCGGCCGCATGATGGGTCCGAAGCGCCGCGAAATCGGCCACGGCCGCCTCGCCAAGCGCGGCGTGCAGGCCGTCATGCCGACCATGGAAGAGTTCCCGTACACCATCCGCTGCGTGTCCGAGATCACCGAGTCGAACGGCTCCAGCTCGATGGCGTCGGTCTGCGGTTCCTCGCTGGCCATGATGGATGCCGGTATCCCGCTGAAGGCGCCGGTGGCCGGTATCGCCATGGGCCTGGTCAAGGAAGGCAACGACTTTGTCGTGCTGTCCGACATCCTGGGCGACGAGGATCACCTCGGCGACATGGACTTCAAGGTGGCCGGTACCGCTGAAGGCGTGTCCGCTCTGCAGATGGACATCAAGATCGAGGGCATCACCGAGGAGATCATGAAGATCGCCCTGGCCCAGGCCCGCGAAGGCCGCCTGCACATCCTCGGCGAGATGAACAAGGTGCTGGGCGAGTCGCGTCCGGAAATGTCCGAGTTCGCCCCGCGTCTGCTGACCATGAAGATCCACCCGGACAAGATCCGCGAAGTGATCGGCAAGGGCGGCGCCACCATCCAGGCGATCACCAAGGAAACCGGCACCCAGATCGACATCCAGGATGACGGCACCATCGTCATTGCGTCGGTCAACGCCATCGCCGCCAATGCCGCCCGCGAGCGCATCGAGCAGATCACCGCCGACGTCGAGCCGGGTCGCATTTACACGGGTAAAGTCGCCAAGATCATGGACTTCGGTGCTTTCGTGACCATCGCTCCCGGCAAGGACGGCCTGGTCCACGTCTCGCAGATCTCCAACGAGCGCGTCGAGAAGGTCTCCGACAAGCTCAGCGAAGGCGACGTGGTCAAGGTCAAGGTGCTGGAAGTCGACAAGCAGGGCCGCATCCGCCTGTCGATGAAGGCCGTGGCCGAAGAGGAAGGCGCTGCCGAGTAAGGCCGCCCTTCAACAGAACAAGAAAAAGCGGGCTTCGGCCCGCTTTTTTGTTGCTCAACCTATGACACGTGCGACTGATGGCAGGCGTCGACTTTCCAGCGGCCATCATCGAAATGCAGATCGCATTCCCCTCCGGCTCCATAGAGACCGTGATGGAAAAGCGAGTATCGAATCACGCCCTTGGTTTTCCGTACGCGCTGGAAATCGTAGACCGTATAGAACATGGCCTTTCGTCCGCTGACGTTGTGGTACGAGCCCGGCTCTTGAGTTTGCATCGTGCATTCGGATGCCCGGTACACGGCTTCGTCAGGTCTGGCGAGCATCGCCATGGTTTCAGGAGAAGGATCGGCTTCGCCGACACGCAGGCAGGCAACAAACTCATGCGGCAACGGTCTCTCGCTGGGTTTCAGCAGCTCCCAGAATACGGCGCCCGTTTCCAGCGCGTCGAGTGACTTGGGCGCGGAGGGCGCCGGATCGCTTGGATTGCAGGCGACAACAGTGCAGGCAACAAGCGTTAGCAGCAGTGTCTTGTTTCGACTGAGCGTAGTAATCGTGTCGGCGACTTTCATCTGATTCCAAATCCCTACGGCTGTCGCCACGGATTGATCAACGCCACGCCGCAGTTCGCGAAGTCGGCTTCGTTGCGGGTGACGATGGCCATGCCATAGACGAGTGCGGTGGCGGCGATCATGGCGTCGTTCCACGGGCGCGGATCGGGAACGTGTAGCGCTGCACTATGTTTGGCGACCGAAGTATCGATGGGCAGAATGCGTTGATCGAACGTGGGCAGGATGATTTCATCCAGCCACCTCCGGATGCGTCGACCTTGGGCCGAATCGCGGCGTTCGACCCGCAGAATGCCGATTTCCAGCTCCATCACGGTGACGACGGAGATAAAGCAGGCTTCCGCCGGCGTCCCCTGTGTCCAGCGTGCGACATTGGGATCGGCCTTGCCGTCGGCCAGTTTGCGCTGTTCCGATATCACGTTGGTGTCGAGCAGGAACACCCCGTTACAGGCTCATCACTCGAAATCGACGTCGCGCAACTCGATTCGGCGCTTGGGGATGTCCAGTTCGATGTCGGCCAGTCCCGGCATCGCTAGCGCTTCCGCCAGCGACTTGCCCTTGCCGGCGAGGCGGCGGTATTCCTCGATGCTCAGCAGCACATGCGCGGGCTTGCCGCGGTGGGTGATGAATACCGGACCTTTGGCCGCTGCCTTCTTGGCGCTGCCGGTGTCCTGATTGAAGTCGCGGCTGGAAATGGTGGAGATGCTCATGGCGCTACCCTCCGATCAATGTAGAAATGTTACTACATTGTTCTCTTGGTAGGTCAACGCAATCACTTTGCGTTAGCAGCGGTTCACACCAGCCCGGTCGCGTAGAACAGCCCGATCACCACGAACACCGCCAGCGTCTTGATGATGGTGATGGCGAAGATGTCCTTGTAGGACTGGCGGTGGGTGAGGCCAGTGACGGCGAGCAGGGTGATGACGGCGCCGTTGTGCGGCAGCGTGTCCATGCCGCCGGAGGCCATCGAGGCCACGCGGTGCAAGACTTCCATCGGGATCTGCGCGGCATGGGCGTTGGCGATGAAGGTGTCGGCCATCGCCGCCAGCGCGATGCTCATGCCGCCCGAGGCCGAGCCGGTAACGCCGGCCAGCACGGTCACGGTGATGGCTTCGTTGACCAGCGGGTTCGGGATCGCCGACAGCGCATTGGCGACGACGAGAAAGCCGGGCAGGGCGGCGATCACCGCGCCGAAGCCGTATTCGGATGCGGTGTTCATGCCAGCCAGCAGCGCGCCGCCAACGGCCGATCGGCTGCCTTCGGCAAAGCCCTTGAACACCGGCTTCCAGGCGAATGCCAGTACCGTGAGGATGCCGACCAGCAGCGCGCCTTCCACGGCCCAGATGGCGGCGATCTTGGCGGTCTGCTGCACCACTTCCGGCGCATTGCCGATGACGGCGGGGTCGAAGCTGACGCTGTCGCCATACCACTGGGGAATCCAGTTGGTGAACAGCTTGTTGCTGACGCCGACCAGCACCAGTGGCAGCACGGCCAGAAACGGATTGGCCAGTTTTTCACCGGCAAACGGCGTGGGTTCGTTGATCAAGGTTTCCGGATCGCCATAGCCTTCGCCAGCGGCCTGCGCGGCCCGACGGCGGCGGTCCAGATAGGTCAGGCCGACGATCAGCACGAACACGCCACCCAGCGTACCCAGCCACGGCGCCGCCCAGGCATTGGTGCCGAAGAAGCTGGCCGGAATGATGTTCTGGATCTGCGGCGTACCAGGCAGCGCGTCCATGGTGAAGGTGAAGGCACCGAGCGCAATCGTGCCGGGGATCAGGCGCTTCGGGATGTTCGACTGGCGGAACAGTTCGGCCGCGAATGGATACACGGCAAACACCACCACGAACAGCGACACGCCACCGTAGGTCAGCAACGCGCAGACGATGACGATGGACAGCATGGCGCGGCTGGCGCCGACCAGTTTGATCGTGCCGGCGACGATGGCCTTGGAGAAACCTGACAGCTCGATGACCTTGCCGAAGATCGCGCCGAGCAGGAATACCGGGAAATACAGTTTCAGGAAGCCGACCAGCTTCTCCATGAACAGGCCGGTGAACATTGGCGCGACCAGCGACGGGTCGGTCAGCAGTACCGCGCCCAGTGCAGCTACCGGCGCGAACAGGATGACGCTGTAGCCGCGATAGGCGACGAACATCAGAAAGCCGAGCGCGGCCAGCACCACCAGGAAACTCATGTCACACACCTTGGAGTCGAGTGCGGACAGTGTGGTGACACAGGCCATCGCGGCCCACTGTACCAAGGTACAAGTGTGGTCCGAGGCCACCAGTCCTAGGCTTCGCAGCGTGGGAAGCCCCGCCCATCCCTGTCTGCCGAAAACAATTCAATCCTAAGGACCGACTCATGAAACGCAGCCACCTCAGCATCGCCATCGCCTTCGGACTGGCCGTAGGCCTGGCCCATACGGCGCCTGTCCGTGCGCAGGACGCCAACGATGATGCCGCTGCTGCGGCAGAGAAGAAGAAGGCCGAGGAAAAAGGCGTCACCGCGCTGGGTGCAGTGAGCGTAACGGCCCGCAAGCGCGAGGAAACCCTGCAGGAGGTGCCGATCGCAGTCAGCGCCTTCACGCCGTATGAGCTGGAGCGTCTGAACGTCAATGACATCGGCGACCTCGATGCGCAGGTGCCGAACCTGACGATCTATGCGGCGCGTGGTTCCAACACCACGGTCACCGCCTATATCCGCGGCATCGGCCAGGCTGACCCGCTGTGGGGCGTGGACCCGGGCGTCGGCATCTATCTGGACGACGTCTACATCGCGCGTCCTCAGGGTGCGCTGCTCGACGTGTTCGATGTCGGTCGCATCGAAGTGCTGCGCGGCCCGCAGGGCACGCTGTATGGCAAGAACACCATCGGTGGTGCGATCAAGTATGTCTCCCGCGATCTTCCCCGCGAGCTGGAAGGCAGCGCCTCGGTCACGATCGGCAACTACAACGAGCGCGACTTCAAGGGTTCGATCGGCGGTGCGCTGAACGACACCGTGCTGTTCCGTGCGGCGGTGGCCAGCATGAATCGCGATGGTTTCGGCGAAAACATCGTCACCGGCGAGGACGTGTCGGACAAGGACACGCAGGCCGCGCGCCTGCAGGTCGGCATCTTCCCCAGTGACAGCTTCAGCCTGCGCTTCAGCGTGGATGGACTCAGCGATGACTCCGGCGTTCGCGGTGCGAAGATGCTGGGCCCGAACTATGCTGCTCCCGGCGTTGAGCCGCTGGACGACCGCTACGACGTGCGCAACGGCATGCCCAACGTGAACTACACGGACATGCAGGGCGCTTCGATGACGGCCGAGTGGTTCCTCAACGACATGTGGAGCTTCAAGGCGATTTCCGCCTGGCGTGAGTCCGACACCGAGACCAACATCGACTTCGACACGCTGCAGAACCCGATCGCCGACGTGAAGGCGTTCTACAACGACAAACAGCTGTCACAGGAATTCCAGTTCAACTACGACAATGGTTCCGACAGTCGCGGCGTGATGGGTCTGTACTGGTTCGATGGTGAGGCCGGTGGCCAGGTGCTGAACAACTTCTTCAATGCCCTGTTCGGTGACACTCAGGGTCAGGTCGATACGCGGAGCATTGCGGCCTATGGCGACTGGACCTGGGACATGAGCGAGCAGTTCAGCATTTCGGCTGGCGCCCGCTACACGCGCGAGAAGAAGTCGGCGGACGTGCTCAATCGAGGTTATTCCGATGGCACCTACAGCACGCCGATCTCCATCGCCGCGGACTTCGACGATTCGATCACTTTCACCAACCTGTCGCCGCGCCTGTCCATGGACTACCACGTCAGTGACAGCGTGATGCTCTACGGTTCGCTGTCGCGTGGCTTCAAGTCGGGTGGCTTCAATATCCGTGCCCAGTCGGTGGCAGTGCCGCGCTCCAAGGAGCCGTTCGAGGATGAGCAGGTCGACAGCCTGGAGCTGGGCAGCAAGATGACCTTCCTCGAAGAGCGTCTGTTCCTGAATGCCGCGGTCTTTTACAACAAGTACAAGGACATCCAGCTGTCCGTGTTCACCGCCTATGACAGCAACAACGATGGCATTGACGATGCGTTCTTCGGTGACTTCACCAACGCGGGCAAGGGCACGGCGACCGGCCTCGAACTGGAGTGGCAGTTCCGCCCCAGCGAGCACTGGCTGATCAACGGCAACGCCGCGTGGCTGGACACCAAGTACGACGAGTTCATCAGCAGCGGTGTCAATGTCGCCGACAGCCAGAAGTTCACCAATGCGCCTGATTTCTCCGGTGCGCTGAACGTCGAGTACCGCACCCCGATGGGTGATGGCGGCGAGTTCTCCGCGCGCGTGGGCTACAGCTACCAGAGCGAGGTGTATCCGACCACCGATCTCAGCGAGGACATCAAACAGCCGGGCTATGGGCTGGTCAACGCCGGCATCATCTGGCGCACCAATGAAAACTGGAGCTTCTCGCTGCAGGGTACCAACCTGGCCAACAAGGAATACCGCACCACTGGCTACAACATTCCGGTGCTGGGCATCCTGACCGGCTTCTACGGTGCGCCGCGCCAGTACACGCTGACCGCGCGCTACGAGTTCTAAGCCAGCAACGAATCAACGGAATAACTAGACCATGTTGTGTTTCCCCCCTCGGGCCGCGTCAGCGGCCCGCTTCTTTTCAGGTTTCGACGTCGCGTCAGCGGCCCGCTTCTTTTCGAAGAACGACAGTGAGTCCACGAACCGGCTGGTATCGGTCGGGGTGGCTCTCGTCATTGCCACGTCGCTTTCCGGCTGCAGTACCGGCAACGCCGCGCCGCCGCTGGACCGCCTGAACATCGATCCTGATCGTGTCGCCGTTGCGGGCCTGTCATCCGGTGCCTACATGGCGACGCAGGCGCATGTGGCGTTCTCCGACCATATCCGCGGTGCAGCCGTGCTTGCCGGCGGTCCCTATGCTTGTGCGCATGGTGATCTCGGCACGGCGCTTGGGACGTGCATGAAGGCGAATCCGGCGGCACCCGATGTCGCGGCACTGGCAAAGACGGTGCGCGAACGTGCGGATGCCGGGAGCATTGCACCGGTTGCCGGACTCGCCGCCGACAAGGTGTGGGTCTGGCATGGCGACAAGGATGTGCTCGTGGCTGAAGTGGTCAGCCGCGCCGGCGCGGAGCTGTATCGTGATCTGGGCGTCAATCAGGTCGTCTGGGACGGGGATCTGGCTGCCGGGCACGGCTTTCCCGTGACCGAAGGCGAGGGTAGTTGCGAAGCGCCGGAGAAACCCTACCTCGCCGCCTGCGGTTTTGATGCCGCCGGTGCGCTGGTGAAGGCGATCTACGGCACGGATCCACTCGACGGCGACAGCGTCGCGCCGGGTGAGCTGCGTCGCTTCGATCAGCAGGCGCTGGTGGGCGCGGACGATGCGTCGCCGCAGCTGGCGGACGACGGCTACCTCTATGTTCCGAAGGCCTGCGCCGACGGTGAGCGCTGCGGTCTGCTGATTGCTTTCCATGGCTGCGAGCAGAACGCGGACAACGTGGGTGAGGCCTTCGTTACCGGCACCGGCATCAATCAGTGGGCGGACCGTTATCGGCTGGCCGTGCTGTATCCTCAGACCAAGGCGAGTCTGGCGCCGCTGAATCCGAAGGCATGCTGGGACTGGTGGGGATATACGGGCGCCAACTACGACACGCGCGAGGGGGCGCAGCTGAAGTGGCTGAACACGGCTGCCAGCGTGCTCGGCGCGCCCTTGCGATAGGTATCCGAGCGGAGCGGTCATCGTGCTGACCGATGCGCTGGTCATCGGCGCGGCCCTGCTTTGGCTCGGATTGCTGTTCGGCGCCGCACTCTGGGCAGAGCGCCGCCCCGGTTTGCTGGCAAGGCACTGGGCGGTGGTCTATTCGCTGTCGCTGGCGGTGTACTGCACGTCCTGGACCTTCTACGGCACGGTCACCCAGGCGCAACGTTCCGGGTGGCCGGTGCCACCGACCTTTGTCGGCACCATCCTGCTTTACCTGCTGGCCTTTGGTTTCCTGCAGCGATTGAACCGGCTGGCCCGGGAGCAGCACGCGACCTCGCTGGCCGACCTCATCGCCACCCGGCTGGGGCGGAGTCCTGCGGTTGCCGCCACGGTGACTACGGTGGCGGTGCTGGGCATGGTTCCCTACATTGCCCTGCAGCTGAAGGCCGTGGCCATGAGCTATGGCCTGCTGACGCGCGCGCCCACGCTGGATCGCGGCCCGTGGCAGGACAGCGCGCTCTATGTCGCGCTGGCGATGGCCTTGTTTGCCATGCTGTTCGGAACTCGTCGGGCCAGTGCTGCCGAGCACAACCGTGGGCTGGTGCTGGCGATGGGCGTGGAGTCGCTGCTCAAGCTCGGCGCGATGCTGGCGCTGGGTCTGTTCGTCTGGCTTGGCCTTGACCTGCCGACGCCGGAAACGCCCATGCGTCCGGTCGATGGCGCAGCGGGTTTTCCGACGCTGGTATTGCTCGGTGCGCTGGCGATGTTCACGCTGCCGCATCAGTTCCACGTCGGTGTGGTCGAGTGTCGAGACAACGCGCACCTGAAGACGGCGCGCTGGCTGTTTCCGCTGTACATGCTGCTGATCGCGTTGCCCATCCTGCCGCTGGCGAATGCCGGTGACGCGCGTCTTGCCGAGATGGGTGTGCCGTCCGATCTCTATGTCCTTGCGTTGCCTCTGTCGGAAGGACAGTCGCTGCTCGCGCTGCTGGCGTTTCTGGGTGGACTGAGCGCGGCGACCGGCATGGTGATCATCGCCACGCTGGCGCTGAGCGTGATGATCAGCAATCACTGGCTGGCACCACTGCTGGTGCGCGGGCGCTGGGCGCAGCGCGAGGGCGACCTCCGTGGCGCCGTGCTCACGCAGCGACGCGTCGGCATCCTTGCCGTGGTGCTATTGGCCTGGCTGTACAGCCGCGCGATCGTTGGCAACGAGGCGCTGGCTGATATCGGCGCGCTGTCATTCTCCGGACTGGCGACCCTGGCGCCGGCACTGATGTTCGCCGTGTGGCGTCCGCGCACGCCGCCGGCCGCCGTGCTGGCAGGACTACTGGTTGCCGTTGCGCTATGGGCCTGGGCATTGCCGTTGCCGGCACTGATCGAAGCTTTTGGCGGATCGCCGGACTGGCTGCATGAGGGGTTCTTCGGTCAGCGCTGGCTGGCGCCGGACGCCTTGTTCGGGCTGGATGGCTGGAGCCGCATTACCCGCGCCGTGCTGCTCAGTCTGCTGGCCGGCACCGGTGTGACGGTGCTGTTGGCGGCACGCCTGGGCTCGACGCCCGACGCGCTACCGCAGGGAGATCTGGATCGCCGGGCGCTGGTCGAGGCCGCCGAGCGCTTTCTCAGCCGCCAGCGCATCGACCAGTTGCTACGCGATGCACCACGTTCGGGCGCAGTACCCGGTTCACTGGTGCAACAGGTGGAACGCGAACTTTCCGCCGTGCTCGGGGCGGGGTCCGCGCGCTTTCTGTTGGAGGCCGCACGGCGGCGTGTATCCGGTGATTTCGACACCGTGGCCGAGCTGGTCGACGAGGCCTCGCAGGCGCTGCGCTTCAACCAGCGCGTGCTGGAAGCGGCGCTGGAAAACATGACGCAGGGCATCAGCGTCGTGGATGCGGAACTCAAGCTGGTGGCCTGGAACCGCCGCTATGCCGAACTGTTCGGCTACCCGGAGCCGCTGCTATACGTCGGCACTCCGGTGGCCGAACTGGTGCGTTTCAATGTCGAACGCGGTCTGGGCGGTGACGGTGATGCCGAGGCCGAGGTCAGCAAGCGTATCGAGCACATGCGCGCCGGCACGCCCTACGTCGCCGAGCGCCGCATCGGCGACAACGTGATCGAGATCCGCGGCAACCCGATGCCGGGCGGCGGTTTCGTGGCGACCTTCACCGACGTTACCGACTTCCGTCGCAGCGAGCGCGAGCTCAAGCAGATTGCCGAAACCTTGGAGCAGCGCGTCGCCTCGCGCACCTCGGAACTGGCTGGCGCCAAGGCCGATGCCGAGCGCGCCAATCGTGCCAAGACGCGCTTCCTCGCTGCGGTCAGCCATGACCTTGCGCAGCCGCTGAACGCCGCGCATCTGTTCACCCACGCGCTGGCGCAGAAGGTGGAGGGCGGGCCGCTGCAGCCGGCGGTGGGCAATATCGATGGCGCGTTGTCTTCGGCGGAAGGTCTGCTGGCGGGACTGCTCGACATTTCCCGACTGGATGCGGGTGGCCTGTCGCCGAAGGTGCAGGACTTCGCGCTGGATGACCTGCTGCAGAACCTCGCTGCCGAATTCCGCGTGGTGGCCGAGGCCAAGGGGCTGGAGCTGCGCTGTCAGATGACTCGCGCCTGGGCACGCAGCGATCCGCAACTGCTGCGCCGGGTGTTGCAGAACTTCCTTGCCAACGCCGTGCGCTATACCGAGAGTGGCCGCATCGTGCTGGGCCTGCGCCGGCAGGGTGGGCATCTGGCGATCCACGTGCTCGACACCGGGCCTGGCATCGCCGAGTCCGACCAGCGCCTGATCTTCGAGGAGTTCCGGCGTCTGGACCGCGGCGGGCAGGGGTTGGGCCTTGGCCTGGCCATTGCCGAGCGCATCGCGCGCCTGCTCGAACATCCGCTGGGCCTGCGTTCGCGGCTTGGACGGGGCACCGCGTTCAGCATCGGCATTCCGCGGGCGCAGCCCGGCGCCAGGGTTGCTGCCGTGCCTGAAGCGGAACCGGCAGCGCCGACCAGCCGGGTGCTGGTGCTCGACAACGACCCCGAGGTGCTCCGCGCCATGCAGGCCTTGTTGTCCGGCTGGCAGGTCGATGTGGTTGTCGCCTCGCGCGTGGCGGATGCGCTGCAGGCCGTCAATGCACGGCGACCAGACCTGTTGCTGCTGGACTATCGCCTCGATGGCGGGGAAAGCGGACTCGACCTGCGCGACCAGCTGGCGGCGCGAGGCATCGACATTCCGTGGATCCTGGTGACCGCCGACCATGGCGAAGACGTGCGCAGGGCCGTGGCCGAGCGTGGTGGCATGCTGCTGCACAAGCCGCTGAAGCCGCTGGCGCTGAAGTCGGCGATGGCGCGTCTGCTGGTGCAACGGAGCGGTTGAGACTCGCGAAATGTGGAGCCAGCAAGGAGATTGCCTTGCATCACTGCCGTCCAATGGCTTCTGCCGGTAGGCTTGGCGGATGCAACTCCGCTTCGCCCATCGCTGGTCATTGACGCTGCTGCTGGTCGCCGTGCTGGCGCTGGTGGTCAGCGCGCTGCTGTCGCGCTGGGCATTGCACCGCGGTTTCGACGACTACCTGATGGCGGCGGAGAGCGAGCGTTGGCAACCGCTGATTTCCGAGCTGGCCAGCGAGTACGCGCAGGATGGCTGGTCATCGCTACGCTCGGAGCCGCGGCGGTTCGAACAGCTGATGCAGCGCTTTGGCCCAACCGGCGCCCTGAATCCCGCTCTGGGTCCGCGGCGAGCGCCGCGACCACCGCCTCGCCCGCGACTTGGTGCTGCGGATGATCCATTGCCGCCACCATTGGTCGAGGCAGCGCAGACGCGTCCGCCACCGCCGCCCAGCGTGATCGATGATGCCGGCAACTACATTGCCGGCGCGCGTCCGCCGCGTCGTGATCGCGTGCCGCTTCGCCTGCCGGTCAAGGTCGAAGGCAAGGACGTGGGCTGGCTGCTGCTGCGTGATCCCGCGCGGCTTTCGAACGGTCTGACTGACGGCTTCGTCCGTCGTCAGGGACAGATCCATCTGGCGATTGGTCTGTCGCTGCTGGCCGTGTTCGCCGCGCTGGCCTGGTGGATGTCGCGACAGATCGGGCGACCGCTGAGCGAGATCGGCGCCTCGATGCGTCGGCTTTCCAGCGGCGACTATGAGCACCGCATCAACGCTGGACGCAGTGATGAATTCGGTGAGCTGGCCGAGCGCTGCAACCGCCTCGCGGCGACGCTGGAGAGCGCGAGGAATGCCCAGCAGCGCTGGCTGGCTGACATCGCCCACGAGCTGCGCACGCCTCTGACCATCATCCGCGGCGAGCTGCAGGCCGCGGAGGACGGCGTGCGTCCGCTGGATGCACGCATGCGCCAGTCGCTGCAGGCCGAAACAGAGCGCCTCGCGTCGCTGGTCGAGGATCTGCGCACGCTGGCGCTGGCCGATGAAGGTGGTCTGGTTCGCCGCCATGAGCCGATCGAACTGCGATCGCTGGTGACCGAAACACTGGAGAGCTTCATTCCCAGACTGGCCGATCGCAACCTGAGTCTGGTGCAGGACATCGCCAAGCCTCCTCTGTGGGTGGATGGCGACGCCGATGCCCTGTCGCGGGCGATCATCAACCTGCTGGAAAACTGCTGTCGCTACACCGATGCCGCCGGGCAGGTGTCGGTGACGCTGCGCGGTGATGGTCGCGACGTCCTGCTGCAGGTTGATGACAGCGCGCCTTCGGTGAGTACCGAGGCGCTGCCGCGGCTGTTCGAACGCTTCTATCGCGGCGAGGATTCGCGCAATCGCGCCTCGGGTGGCAGTGGACTCGGGCTGGCCATCGTCGCCGGCATCGTCAAGGCGCATCACGGCGAGATCCACGCCGAGGCTTCACCATTGGGTGGCCTGCGTGTCGCCATTCGCCTGCCGCCAAGTCCCTCGAAGGGACGTGCGGCATGAGCAGTGCGCGCAAAGTTCTCATCGTCGAGGACGAAGTGAAGATCGCCGAATTGCTGGCCGACTACTTCGTGCAGGCCGGCTACGAGCCGCAGCTGCTGCATCGTGGCGGCGCCGTGGTGGAGCGGGTAAAGGCCGCGCCACCGGATCTGCTGCTGCTGGATGTCATGCTGCCCGAGGTCGATGGTCTGAGCCTCTGTCGCGAGCTGCGTCACTTCAGCGAACAGCTGCCGATCATCCTGGTCACTGCGCGGGTGGAAGAGATTGATCGCCTGCTGGGCCTCGAGCTCGGTGCCGACGACTACATCTGCAAACCCTTCAGTCCGCGCGAGGTGGTTGCCCGTGCCAAGGCTGTGCTTCGTCGGGCTGACCATCGTGCACAGCCAACCCCGGAAAGCAGCGGCTATCGCGGCCTGCGCGTGGATGGCGAGGCCTACCACGCCTGGCTGGACGATGTTGAACTGGGTCTTACGCCCGTGGAGTTCCGTCTGTTGATGAGCCTGCTGCAGCACCCAGGGCGCGTGCACTCGCGCAACGACCTGATGGCGGCCGTCTATCTTGATCATCGCATCGTCACCGACCGCACCGTCGATACCCACGTGAAGAACCTGCGCCGCAAGCTGGAGCAGGCACGCGCCGGGGCAGGCGAGTGCATCGAATCGGTCTACGGCGTCGGCTACCGGCTCGACTGAAGGCCCGTTGCACCGGGCCCCGGCCGAAGACTTCGCGGTTTCTCCATATTTGCCACAAAGCGGCTACGCATTCTCCGCGCAGCATGGTTCCTGCAGACCCAACGCGGAGAACGAACATGCGCAAGATCGAACTGCAATCGAAGCCCCGTCGTCGATCCATCGTGCTGGCGATCACGACTTTTTTCCTGGCGAGCTCGGTCCTGGCGATGTCCGAACCGCCACCGCGGCACGACAACGCACTCCCTCCGGGGTTGGACAGCAACGCGGACCAGCGCGTGGATCGAGCGGAGTTCGCCGAAGACCTGCAGCGGCGATTCGCGGATGCCGACAGCAACGCGGATGGCCGTATCGACGCGCAGGAGCTGGCTGCCGCCGAACAACGGCGCAAGGCGCGTGCGGAGATGGAACGCGAGCAGCGTCGCCTGCAACGTTTGGATGCCAATGGTGATGGCGTCGTCGACAGCGCCGAGTTCGAGGCTGATGGTTGGCAGCAGTTCCAGAAGATGGATGTCGACGGTGACGGCGTTGTCGACAGCTCGGAATGGCATCCGCCCGGACCGCCGCCGCCTCATCCGCCGGGAAGGGCGCCGAGGGCGCAGCGATGAACCGCGTGATGGCGGTATTGGCTGGGTTGATGTGCCTGGGTAGCGGTGCCTCGCTCGCCCAATCGCCCAGCCTGCCAGCTCAGGCGGATGACTACGTCGGCTATGCCGAAACCGGACTGCCAGCGCATTTTCGCCGCGATGCGCCTGGCGGCTCGGTGGTCTCCACAGACAACACACCGGTCGACAATCCGCTCAGCAATGCCGGCGCCACCCTGGGGCGAGTGCTGTTTTACGACCCGCGCCTGTCAGCCAACGACAGCACCTCCTGCGCCTCCTGCCACCTGCAGTCGCGCGCCTTCGATGACTCGCTGGTGAAGAGCATTGGTTTCGACGGTGCATCCACCGCACGCAATTCGACCGGTCTTGGCAATGCCCGCTTCTACGCGCCCGGACATTTCCGCTGGGACGAAACGGCCAACCAGTTGGAGGATCAGGTTCTGCTGCCGATCCAGGATGCTGGGGAGATGGGCCTCACACTGCCGGTGCTGGTCGGCAAGCTGTCGGCCGAACCCTTCTATGGTCCACTTTTCCAGAACGCCTTCGGCAGCCCGCAGATCACCAGTGACCGCATCGCGATGGCGCTCTCGCAGTTCGTGCGGGCGATGGTGTCGTATTCCAGCAAGTTCGATCAGGCCTTCGCTGGTGGCGGTCCTCCGGATTTCCAGGGCACGCTGAACGCACAGGAATTCCTTGGGTTGCAGCTTTTCCAGCCGGTGCCGGGTTCGACCGTCACCAGCCTCGGCTGCGCGGCCTGTCACGGCACCGTGGCGCAGATCGCCAGCGACGTGCATAACATCGGCCTGGACGCGGTGGATACGGACGCTGGCGCCGGCAACGGGCGCTTCAAGGTGCAGTCGCTACGCAACGCGGCCGTGCGTGCGCCGTACATGCACGACGGTCGATTCAACACACTGGCCGAGGTGGTGGAGTTCTACAACTCTGGCGTGCAGGCCAACCCCAATCTAGACCAGCGCCTGCGTGCCGGGCCCGGCGGACCGCCACGACGGCTGAACCTGACAGCGAACGAAAAGGCCGCGCTGGTCGCCTTCCTCAACACGCTCACCGACGAGCGACTGCTCACCGAGAAGATGTTCGCCGATCCGTTCCCGCTGTTCGCCAACGGTTTCGACTGAGCAGGTCCCCTTTTTGCCTTGGCAATGGCCGAAGGTTGAAGATCAAACGGGTGTCGGCGCCGGAATTATTCGACGCCGGCCTTGCGATTATCTTCCCAGATCAGTGTTTCCTCGCTTCGCACCTCGAAAAAGTCGGGGCACTGACCATCCCCGCGGCCGGTAATGCCGCCGTCCGGTGCACAAAGATGTTCGCCCTCAGCGGTGTAGACCTCGCTGGTCATGTCGCAACAATGCTGCGGCAGGAAATACACCTCGTGACCTCGGTACAGGTAGCGATAAAGCTTGGCCGGCGGATTGCGTACGGATTCGGCCTGGATGTCGGTGATCAGTTGCATGATGGATGGCGGCAGCGAGGTCCCGCTGGGATTGCTGTCGCCGGGCATCTCTGCGGCATTGGCATCGCTGAGCAATGTGCTTGCCCATTTGTCCAGAATCCGCAGCAGCAACGGGTTGCGGTCCTCATCGCCTTTGCTGCCAGCTGCGCCCTGGCGACTGGCGAGCAGCCTGCCGTCGGCGGAAACCAGCATCAGCATCGGATAGGTGCTGATACCCATGGCATCGATGCTGTCCTCCGCATCGGCCACCACGCGGGTTTTCAGGTCGTAGGCATCGATGAAAACTTTCGCCGCATCGGCGTCGTCCATCGTGACCGCCACCACTTCGATTTCCGGGTGCTTGTCGGCGAAAGCGTTGATGGCAGGGATTTCGGCGATGCAGGGCGCACATTTGTCGAAATAGAAGCTCAGCAGTCGGGGCCGTTCAGCCTGCGGTGACAAAACGACGACATCGCCATCTGGTGAGCGTCCGTTGATCGCTGGCAGCGCCTCGCCGACGGCAATCCGGCTGGTCCCTTTGGCGGGTGACGTGGCTGCCGATTCCACGGTGTCTTCAACGCTGGCAAGTTGCAGTACTGCGGTTCCGCGGTCGGGATACTTGTTCATATTGAACGAGATGCCGCTGCCGATCTTCGCGGAGAAGGTCTGGTAGCTGATCGATTCGCCGTGTTCATCCAGGTACTGCACATCCGGAAAATCACGCAGCATCGGCGAGCTGCGGAACTTCGCTTCCGCCGGATCCATGGTGGATGAGCCGGAAGAGTCAGCCGGTGCGGTTGGGCTACAGGCAGCCAAGGCGATGAGAAGGCCGGCTGCCGATAGAAGGGACCGGGCACGGGTGGTCGTCGTCATGGTTTCAGTGGACTCCAATTTTCGCGCGCAGTGTCTCTCGGGTCTGGGAGCGGCACAAGCCGTTTCAACGGCGCGAGGCTGGTGCTGCATGTCCGTCGCGATAATGCAGCGCAACGGCGATTGCCAAGGCGATCGTCGCCGCCATATCGATCAGCATGATTCGATGGATCTTTTCTCCATGTTCTCCTGCGATCAGAGTGAGGGCGATGAATCCGCTCATGCTGATCATCCCGGAAAGGATGGCTGCAGATTGCAAATGGCGGCGGAAGGCCGACACCAGCAGCAGGCCGCCGACGATGCCGAACAGCAGCGCGCGATGGCGCATCAGGATCAGCAGGTCGCCGTCCGGGGACGCGATGCCATAGGCATCCGACAGCATGCTGGCCGAAAGAACGCCAGCAACTGGTGCGATGTTGACCAGGCCAACCAGGACAAGAATCACTGATGTGACATGCCGCAATGCTTTTCCGGTTGTTGGGTCAGAGGAGTGTTTCATTTCAGTCCTTCGGATGCAGCGTGAATACCAGGGCGTCTACGGCTTCACCCTGGAAGTCCAATAACCTTTGACGGGATGAGTCGCGCATGGCGCCCAGCTTTTCGGCGACGCGCTGGCTGGCGTGGTTGTGGGGTAGGGTGGCGATTTCCAGTTGCTTCAGGCCAAGCTCGTCAAATCCGAACTCCGCCGCCATGGTCGCTGCGCGGGTGGTGATGCCCCTGCCGCGATGCGCATCGCCGATCCAGTAGCCGAGGTTGGCCGAACCACCGCTGCCATCGGCCTCGTGTTTGAGGTCGTTCAAGCCCACGCAGCCAAGCAGTTCGGACGTCGATTCTCCGAAAATTCCGAACACGAAGGCTTCGCCACTCTCGCGCAGCTGCATCCAGCCAGCCACGCGTTGCTCGGCATCGGCGAGCGAGTACTCGGGTGTGCACCAGGTGAACCAATAGGACAGCGACTCGATAGACTCGCGTACTGCGTTGAACAGCAACGACGCGTCACCGTCACGGATGGGCCGGATACTGATGAGGGCTTGCTGATGCGAGCGAGGTGGTGAGCTCATGGCGCCAGCGTAGCGCAACTGCAGCTTGATTCACTGTAGGTTGGCGGTTCGCTCGGGAACTCACCAGCGGGCAAGCAGTACATGGATAGGGCCATGCCTGCCCCGGAAGATGTCGGTGGAGCCGCTTCGCCTAACGACTGAATTCGGTGGGCTGCTCCAGCTGGTAGATCGCATCCTGGATGTCATCAAGCTTCGCACTCAACGCGGCCTGCGCATCCTGCAGGCCACGGTTGTAGTAGTAGGCACCAACTTCCTTGGAGAAAAAGTCGAGCAGGAATTCCGCGTCGAACTGGCCGATCTTCTGGTCGAGTTCTTCGGTGAAGTACAGCTGGATCCTGCGGACGAGGAGTTCCTTCTCGTCGCTGCTGAACTGGATATCTGGCATGTGATCGCTCGTCAGTCGACCTTTTCGCAGGTCATCTCGGGTGCGTCATGGCCCCACTGGATCCGGGCTTCGCCCTGATGCTCCCAGAACGACTCATTGCGGCCCTGGTAGCGGGCGCCACTGCCGCTGCGCTGGATGGTCATCAATGACGTGCTGTCGCCACGCTCGGCGATCAGTGTTGGCGGGTCGGTTTCGAAGAAGGTGACGACGACCTCGTTCGCCCGATCACCTTCGCAGGCGTAACTGAACGGGCCCAGAGACGGCACCAGGCGATAGCGTGCCTGCAACTCGGCGATGCGTTGCTGGTACTCGTCGCGGATGCAGGCGGGCTTGTCTTCGCTCTTCCAGCACTCGTTGCGACCCTTGATCCAACCGCGTTGCTCGGCCTTGAGCGTCGGTGGCTGTTGGTTGTTCGCCTTCTTCGTTGCTTCGCCGTAGACCTCGGCGAGCTTGCGATCCAGCACGGACAATGCGGCATCGGCACAGACCGCCGCCTCGATGCTGCCGTCCCTCGCCTTGGTGCAGTCGAAGGACGGGCCGCTGCCCGTGTCCATCTGATCGCCTATGGCCAGTTGCTCGACGTAATCGCACCATGCCTCGCTGTCGCGCGCCGGCACACCGTCCTTGCCGCGTACGCCCAGCTTGAACTCGATGACTGACTGCCATTCGTCCGAACCAATGTCCGGCCCGTGGCCCTCTCCATCGCCGGACACCACTTGCTTCTCGATGGAGCCGAGACGCGCGTCGCTGCAACTGGTAGCCTGCACGGTTGGCCCATAAAGCCAAGCTGTCGTTGCCATCGATAGCAACCCGATCTGAAGCCACTTCCGCTGTGCGTTCATGGGAACCTCCGGTTGTGATGGTCTTTTCCCGGTTGAGCCTAATCCTGCCGGAAAACCTCGGCAAGGTGATGACGGGTCGCGGTCGATATGGTGTCAGGACGCTGACGATGCCAGGCGTTGTTCACCTGACGCCGTCATGCCGGCTTCACGCCTTGCCGCTCTCCGTTTCGAGCCGTGTGTCGGGCGCGCTCTGGAACGCGCCGCGAAACCGGCCGCGACGGCGTGCCGTGCGCAGCAGCCAGACCACCGCGATGGTGACGCAGACGATCACCAGCAGCGAACTTTCCGGACCGAATTGCCCGCCGGTCAGCCCGTCGGGTCCAGCGTAGCGGCTTTCCAGCGGCGCTAGCGCGCGCCAGTCCTCGATGCCCGACAGCGGCACGCCGCTCAGCAGGATGGTGAAGTTCCAGGTCGCATGGTTGGCCACACCGGCCCACAGGTTGCGCGTGAGCACGAAGATGCCGGCCCACAGCAGGCCCAGCACGGACACCGACACCAAGAGCATCAGCACATCGGTGGCGCTGCCCTGGCTGAGGTTTTCCAGGTGCTGCGCGGCAAACAGCAGCGCCTGCACGACCAGCGCGGCCACCGTGCCCCAGGTGCGCTCGGTCAACCGGAACAGCAGCGCGCGATACACCAGTTCCTCCAGCGCCGCCGCCACCACGATCAATCCGCCCACGCCCACAAGGGCCGGCGAGAAGCCGCGGAACAGCAGGGCCTCGTAGGCGCCGAAGGCGAACAGCAGGGCGATGGGTATGCCGACCAGGCCAACCCCAGCAGCGGCGCCCAGCAACAGCGGCTTCAGGCGCAGCGGCAGTTCGGTCGCGCGGCGCTTCTCGAACCAGCGCACGTAGGCCCAGTACGCGGCGGTGGCGGCCACGAAGATGCCGACCCGTCGGATCGCGCTTAGCCATTGCTCGCCGGGCTGGAACAGGCCATCGACCAGCGGGATAAGGCCCTTCCGCACCGCGATGATCGCCAGCAGGATGGCCGCGCCGCCCAGCAGCAATGACGCCAGCATCTTCGCGTTGGCCCGCAGGCGTGGCCAGCGGCTGGGCGTCGGCGCGTCGGGTGTGCTGCTTTCGGGTTCGATGCGTTCGAAGGTCATCTGGGCACGCTGCGAAGCGGGAAGGTCGCGAGACTGCATCGGCGTCGAGCCATTGCGCAAGACCTGGAAGCTTGGGTTGTCTCAGGTTGCTGGCCATTCCAGGCGTTGTTCGCCGGATGCCGTCATGCCGGCATCACGCCAGCCGTGTTTGCGATAGAACGCTTCGGCGCGAGTGCCGGTTGCGGTAGATAGCCAGATCGGTCGCGCCGCGTGGGCTTGCAGCCAGCTGACAAGGACATCGTGCAGCGCGGAGCCGTGGCCTTGTCCTTCATGCTCGGGATCGACGAACAATGCCCAGACGTTGCCATCACGATTGCCGAAGGCGAAGCCGACGATGCGGCGATCGGATTCCGCCACCCAGCCGCAGCCGTCGCCCAATGCCTGCTCGTAGTCGGCCGGCGTGATGCGGTCGGGCGAGGACAGCCGATTCTCCCGCACCGACACGCGAATGCGATGCATGGCCGGGATGTCGTCGGTGCGGGCTTCGCGGATCTGCATGTAGTTCATCAAGATGCTCGCGTATCTCGACGACCGTGTTGGTGCCCGGGGTGGGACTCGAACCCACAACAACCAGACTCTCGACCTGGTACGTCTGCCAATTGCGTCACCCGGGCATAGCGAATCACGTGGTGCCCAGGGTGGGACTCGAACCCACAACAACCGGCTTCTGAGACCGGCACGTCTACCAATTGCGTCACCTGGGCGGTGCTGAAAGTGTTGGTGCCCAGGGTGGGACTCGAACCCACAACAACCGGCATCTGAAGCCGGCGCGTCTGCCAATTGCGCCACCTGGGCTGAAACGAAAAAGCCCTCTCCGGAAACCGAAGAGGGCTTTGAAATTCCGTGCCTGGTGGCTCAAGAACTCAGTCGCAACTCTCCCGTCCCGCCGAGGGCAGGCCAAGCAGTTGTAGTCGGAAAGTGCGTGAGGTGTTCATAGCGGCGGCGATTCTGATCCTGTTCGATGGCGCGTGTCAACACTACGTCTCTTGGGTTGAGCTATTACGGTCGCTCGTGCAAGAACCACTTGTTGGTGTGAAAGAGTGCCCTTGCATGGTCGCGCGGCGATACCCCGGGAAGAATGGTTGTGCATGGAGCGATCAGTGTCTGCAGCCACGCCAAGTCGAACGTCTTCGTCAGCTGTTTGAGGTTGCCTGGCGACATTCAACTGGAGCATGGTCCCAAAATTTGCAACCAGCTCTGCGCCGTATTTTCATGCCAATCACGAAGCTGTGCAACAACACTTTCACTGTCACAGCGAAGCGCGCCATACCAGTGTAGGTAGGCCGGCACATCCCAACCCTCTTTGATGGCATCAGAGAATTACAGGTGGCATGTGTTCCGATTCGAACCAGTTCAGGTGCGAGAGACCGTGCTCGGGCAAGTCCATCGGCTTGTTGCAGTTGTCGAGTTCCATTGGAAGAACCAGCGCTCTATCGCTTCCAAGGAGTGAAGAGAATGTTCCTGGAGGAAGGACTCCACGTCGGTGATGTTCTGCGCCTTGCCAAACGTGAGCTCACTGCCGTCCTGGCAACTTCGACGTACTCCACCAATGAAAGGCCGTCGTCTTCCGGCAAGTTCCGGAAGCGTTCGCCGGCGTTCGGGCCTCGAGCGGCTTCGATAATCGAATTGGGTCATTGCCGTCGCGTTCACTGCAGTCTTCTTCCTCGAAGTAAAAGCGGCTGAACAATCAGAGCCTTTGACATAGTATGCAGTCATCGCCTGATGGCGATTCAAGCAGTGTCAGCACGGGCCATCGGCCGGTCTGGTCGACCCTTTGCCTCAGGTGTGCTCCAAAGGTCGAGCGGTCGACCATTGATTTCAATCGCGAATGCCGGGTGTTCGACGCCATCGATGGGTAGTTCTGCGACTCGGTTGTTTGAGAAGCCGCACCAATCGCACTCAGAAGGTCGCGAACTTCACTCGTCGAGTTGATCATTTCGCCGTCCTTGCATGCTCACAGTGTGGTCCCTTTCGTGTCCAGCAATTTCAACGCAGGATCTTTCCATCGCCTGCTTGGCGAGTTCGTCGACGAGCTTGTCGAGGTAGCGGATTTTCTGCATCAGCGGGTCGTCGACGTCTTCTACGCGGATGCCGCAGACCACGCCCTTGATCAGCTTCGCTGCGCGGGTTCATCGACGCCTGCGCAAAGAAGGATTCGAGGTCGTTGCCGGCGTCGATCTGCTGCCGCAGCTGCGCCTGGCTGTAGCGGTCAGCCAGCGAATGACTCATCGACTTCATCCCTCAAGCCCCTTGCGCTCCGCCTTCTGACGTACATCGGATAGATCTTCGCGAACGTGGTTTGAAGATTCGGTGTTGGGTCATGGGTTCAGACCAGTCACGGCGGATGTAGGCGATTGATCAGTAGATTATTTCAGGTTCCGTGTCAGCCATCAGGATGATGTAAGGCACAACATGTCCAGACCAACCTCATCGGAGCGCTTGACCTGCTTCATGGCCGGATTCGTGCGTTTGTAGCGGTGTTTCCTTCGTCTTTGCCATCCGTGGTCCACCCGAAATAGGGTGGCAATGACCAGCGTTGGGAGCGGTAGCTGCCGTCCTTGATCCCTTCGAGTCTCCAGCCTGCGCCGTCCATGCCGACCGATTCTCCCTCAGATGGAGGGTCCAGAACTGCGCAGCCAAGAGGAATCGGTTGAGATTCTTGTCTGGATCTCGTTCAGCTGGGCTTTCGACGCGGTCTTTCGAGGAACCTCGTCGGCGAACTTGCGAATTGCCAACGTCGGTTTCTTGGGGTCGGACAGATCAACCGTGTACTGATTCGGGTTGAAGGATCGTTCCTCAAGTGAATCGATACATTTCGCGGCCGCTGTCCTGGCAAGTTCGCTGAGTTCGACCGCCTGGTCATTGATGGATGCGCAGAGCAGCAGAGGAACGAAGAAAAATGTTTCATCGAGATGCTTCATGTCGTTCCAGGAAAATGTGGGAGTCAGGAAGGATCGGGGCCTGCGCGATCGATCACATTGCGACGGTCATTTCGTTCGTGATTCCGACTGGATGCCCAGATGTTATTCGGTTTGATTGTGCAGGCAGCTTCCACATCGAAATCCGCGAGTATCCATGCGGCGGTTCGTAGCTACTTCACAGCGCCCCAAGCAGGATCAGTGCCCAGTAAACAGCAATCCCCATCTGCACCGCGAAGGCGGTGAAGCGGATGAAGACTGCGGGGACGCTGACCGAGGCGAGATGGACCAGCGACTGGAAGACGCGGGCACCGAGAAAAATGTAGGCGAGGGAGTCGGTGGCGGCGGTTTGCCCGGTGAGCAGGGCGACGGTCATCAGGCCGCCGAAGATGGGCAGGCCTTCCACGCAGTTGGCGTGGGCGCGGGCGAGTCGCTGCATGAAGGGCGACAGCCCGGCGTTGTCCGGCGCGAAGCCGTTGGCCGGCACCTTGCCGGTGAGCACCATCTGGGTGCGAATGAGTTCCATGACGACGAGCAGCAGCAATGCCCAGGCGATGAAGCCGGTCAGTGCGAGCGCGGTGGCTGATTGCATGACGTTGTCCCCCTCAAGACGAAGTCGGTAGCGTAGTGGCGGCATTGGGTTGGTGCCGATGTTTGCCCATGATGGGCCAAGTTTCCGGTTGCCGCACCCACCCGGTGCCACATGCAGCAGTTCGGGTTTTGAGCGAAAGCACCCATCCCCATGGGCAGCCGGCGCCTGTCTTTCAGATCCTGTGATTCGTCAGTCGTTATGCTGGAAAGCGCGTCAGTTTGTCGCGCCGTTGTCACTTGGTCGGGATTGATTCCCGCGATCGGGTAGCAGTCAGTAGGCGTGATAGCGGTCTACAGTTTCGCGATGGCTGTTCTGACCAGATCGGCGACCCGGTGAACTGCCTCTTCGGACTCGATTCGCAGTTCGATCCAGGCCGATGATGCGGCTCGATTCGGGTGGACCTTTGATCCAGCGGGATGCACGAGTCCGAGGGACTGGATGACCTTGCGGGTCAGTTTGAGATCCAGTTCCTGGTCGTGATGGAAATGCGCGAACTCCTTTCCCCGGAAGAACAGCGCGGTGCCCCCGGCTACGGGTGACGGTCGCGCTTCGAAGCCATCAATGGTTTCGAGGTTGGCAATCAGTTGATCCTTGAACTTGCCCATGCAGCTTCCGCCTATGTGGGAGTGACCGACGTAGCTCGCGCGTGACTGATCCTGCCATCACCCGACGCAAGCGTTGGGAGCATATGGCAGAGCTGCGTTTGGCACGAGTCCCGACATCAGGCGGGAGCGTGGATGCGTTACTCGCCCTCGACGCTCTGCGCCGGATCGGTGAGGGTGAGGGTGCTGAGCAGGACGCCGGCCTGGGTGCGGTTGCGGACGCCGAGCTTTTCGAAGATGGCGCTCATGTGTGCCTTGACGGTGCGTTCCTGGATGCCAAGTTCGTCGGCGATCTGCTTGTTGAGGCGGCCTTCGGCGACGCGCTCCAGTACGCGAAACTGCTGCGGGCTCAAGCTGGCCAGCTTGGCGGCGATGTCGTCGGCTTCGGCGCCCGGTTCCGGTTGCGCGGCGCGGGCCACGGCATCGCGCAGGTCGGGCGGCACCCAGGACTCGCAGTCGAGCACGGCGCGCAGGCCGGCTTTCAGTTCCGCCATGTCGGCGCGTTTGGTGAGGTAGCCGGCGGCGCCGCAGTCGAGCGCGCGGCGGATGGTCTGCGGTTCCTCGTGTGCGGAGACCACGGCGACGGCGACGGCCGGGTGGCTGGCGCGTAGCGAGGCGAGGCCGACCAGACCGTGGCTGCCGGGCATGTGCAGGTCGAGCAGGACGAGGTCGGTATCGGGCGCGGTTTCGAGTGCGCGATGCACGTCGGCCATGTCGGCGGCCTCGTCGATGCGTGCGTCCGGCAGCAACGTGCGGACCGCCTCCGCCAGCGCCGTGCGGTACAGCGGGTGGTCGTCGGCGATCAGCAGGCGGGTCATGGCGTGAGGATACGCGTTCCCGTTACTGCGAGGTCCAGCCGCCGTCGACCGGAATGGCGGCGCCGTTGAGGTTGTGGGCTTCGCGGCGGCACAGCCACAGTGCCAGCTCGGCGATTTCCTCGGGCAGGGTCATGCGACGGCTGGGCTGCTTTTCGCTTAGCAGGTCGGCGATGCCGGCGTCGCGGTCGCCGCCGTGCTGGTCGGCGCGCGCCTGGATCTGCGATTCGATCAGCGGTGTTTCGACCCAGCCTGGGCAGATGCAGTTGACCGTGACGCCGCCGCTGTCTCGATTGCCGGCGCTGGCGTATTCCAGCGCGGCCACCTTGCTGAGGCCGACGATGCCGAACTTGCTGGCGACGTACGGCGCTTTCTCCACCGAGGCCACCAGGCCGTGCACCGAGGCGATGTTGATCACGCGACCGAAGCCGCGCTCGCGCATGTCGGGCAGCAAGCCGCTCATGCAATGGAAGGCGGCGGACAGATTGATGGCGATCACCGCGTCCCAGTTATCGCGCTGGCCTTCAATGGGCGCGGTGCGCTGGATGCCGGCGCTGTTGACCAGCACGTCGATGGGCGACCACTGGGCGGCTTCGGCGAGCATGGCGTCGATGGCCTTGGGATCGACCAGGTTGGCGTCGAAATAGCGCACGTCCGGCGCGCCGGCGTCCTTGCATTGCTGGATGGCGGCGTCGATCTGCTCGGGCGTGCCGAGGCCATTGATGCCGACCTTGGCGCCGTGGCGGCCCAGCGCTTCGGCGATGGCGAGGCCGATGCCGGAGGTGCTGCCGGTGATAAGCGCGGTGCGGCCAGCGAGGAAGGTGTCGGTCACGGGTTCACTCCAGTAAATCCGATGAATGCTGCGATGCCGCAAACGATAGCATTTGTGGCGCTGCGGGCCGCGTGTACCAAGGTACGATGCGGGTGTCATGGGCGATTGATAGGCTGGCGCCATGAAAATCAAACCGACCTTGAACATCGCGCGCGCGGCGCTGCTGGCTCTGCCGTTGTCCTTGCTGTTGTCTGCCTGCGGCGACAACGCATCTCCCGATATGAGCAGCACAGAAACCACCATGAGCGATAGCGCAAAGACGACGAACTCCGATACGGAAGTGGATCAGGCGGCCATATCGGTCGGCAGCGTCGACGTCACGATTCATCGGGATGGCGATGATCTGCTGACCGCTGGTTTGGGTGAGACCGGCTTGCGTTCGATCACGCCGCCGGCGTTCGCCGATGCCGGGAATCCGACGCGCGAAGAGCGCCGACGTCGCGCGATCTGGGTGAATTGGAAGGGCATTGCCGATCTCGCGCCGGGCGGCGGCTTTGGCGAGTTCTATGGTTCGCTGGCACCGGTGACGGGTCGCGAGTACCAGGCGCTGAAGCGTCTGCCGAATGCGAAACAGCCGCATCGGGTGATGCTGCAGCTGCCGGACGATTTCGACACGGCGAAACGGTGCGTGGTGGTGTCTGCGTCCAGCGGGTCGCGCGGCATTTACGGCGCGATTGCCCTGTCAGGGGGCTGGGGCCTGCCGCGCGGCTGCGCGGTGGCTTACACCGACAAGGGTGCGGGCACCGACTACTTCGACATCGCCAGTGACACCGGTGTGGCGCTGGATGGCAGCCGTCATGCCCGCGGTGATGGTGCGTTGGCCTTCGAGCCGGCGAAGTCCGAAGGCGAATCGACCGATATCGCCATCCAGCACGCGCATTCCGGCGACAACCCGGAAGCCGACTGGGGACGTCACGTGAAGTCCGCCGCCGAGTTCGCGCTGGAAGCGCTACAGCTGGCGCTTCCTGACCAAGGACCGTTTACCTTCGACAACACGCGGGTGATCGCGGTGGGCGTGTCGAATGGCGGTGGTTCGGTGCTGCGTGCGGCCGAGCTCGATGGTGCGTGGCTCGACGGAGTGGTGTCGGTTTCGCCGAACATCTGGGCGGGCGAGGGTGGCCGGCCGCTGTATGACTACGCGACTGAAGCTGCCCTGTTCATGTCCTGTGCGTTGCTGGTCGAGGACTTCGCCGCGCTCTGGCCGAATGGAGCCCCGCCGGCGATGAAGGCGCGCTGCCAGTCGCTGGTCGATGCCGGCTTGCTTGAAGGTGATGCGTCGAAGGCGCCGGCGCAGGCGTTGGCTCACATGCGCGAACGCGGCTGGACCGACGACGCCATCCGCACGGGTGCGATGGACGTGCAGTTTGATCTCTGGCGCGCCGTGGCCGTCACCTACGCGTCGAGCTACGCACGGACCGGTCATGCCGACATGCCTTGCGGCTATCGGTTCTCGGCGTTGGACAAAGACGGCAAGCCGATCGCGGCGGATGAAGCGACGCGCGCGACCTGGTGGTCCGACGGTTCCGGCATCCCGCCGGGTTCTGGCGTGCAGATCGTCGACAGCATGGCCGATGCCTCCTCACCAGACCCCCATTTCGCTGGCCTGAAGTGCCTGCGCGGCTTGTGGGAAGACCGCAGTGCGCAGTCCGGCATGGTGCGTCGCAGCGTTGATGCGACGCGCGCGAGCTTGCCTCGTGAAGGTCTGCCGATTTTCGTCGTCCATGGCGCCGTCGATGGTCTGATCCCCGAATCGTTTACCGGTGGTCCCTACGTCGGCTGGGCGCACCGGCAGGGTCGCGATGTGCGCTACTGGCGCGTCGACCATGCCCAGCATTTCGATGCCTTCCTCGGCTTCCCGGTATTCGGCGCGCAATACGTACCGCTGATGCCGTATGCCTATCGCGCACTGGACGCGATGTGGGCGCATGTCGCCGATGGCGCGCCGTTGCCGGACAGTGCGGATATTCCAGCAAGGCCGCGTGGATTCGTTGATGGCAAGCTGCCGGCGCTGACGGCGGAGCATTTGGCGATGCCGGAGTAGCGTGACACCGCATAAACACCGTCGTCGTGATTTAGACTCCGCTCATCAACGACACCGGAAGGGGAACCGGCATGAGCGATGTATACCGCGTGGTCACGAATCGCGGCTGGGGTTCGCGTCTGAAGGGCGCTTTCAGCGGGCTGTTGTTCGGCCTGCTGTTCATCATGGCGGCGTTCGTTCTTGAGTGGTGGAACGAAGGGCGTGCCGTGCACCGGGCGCAGGATCTGGCAGAAGGCGCCGCGGCCGTGGTCAGCGTTGGTGATGCGGCGGTGCGCAGCGAAAACAATGGCAAGCTGGTGCACGTCAGCGGCAAGGTCACTGCCGAAGGGACGCTCAGCGAGCCGGACTTCAACTTCCAGGTGGCGGCGCTGAATCTGTCGCGTTCGGTCGAGATGTATCAGTGGACCGAGGATCGCGATTCAAAGACGAAAAAGAAGATCGGTGGCGGCACGGAGACGGTGACCGAGTATTCCTACAAGAAGGAATGGTCGTCGCGGCTGCATGATTCGGATGACTTCCATGCGCCGGATGGCCATCGCAACCCGGGCAGCATGCCCCTGGATGATGGCAGCTGGACGGCGCCGGGCGGACGGTTGGGCGGTTTTCGCCTGGATCAATCGATGCTGAGCCAGCTCGGTGGCAAGGCGCGGTTTTCACCGCCGGCCGAGGCGCGGGCAAGTGATTCGACCTTCAAGCGTGAGGGCGACGAGTTCTATCGTGGCGCCAACTCCGGCAGTCCGGAGGTGGGCGACATTCGCGTGAGCTTCTCGATTGTTCCGGAAGGTACGCATTCGATCATCGCCGCGCAGGCGGGAAGCAGCCTGAAGCCGTTCACTACCAAGGGCGGTCGCGAACTGCTGTTGCTGCGGACCGGTACCGTTGGCGCCGACGCCATGTTCGAGAAGGCGCAGGCCGACAACACGGCCTTGACCTGGATCCTGCGTGTCGGTGGCGTGGCCCTGATGTGGCTGGGCTTCACCATGCTGTTCAAGCCGCTGGTGGTGCTGGCTGACGTGCTGCCGATCGCCGGCCGAATCGTCGGCGCCGGCGTGGGTTTTGTGTCGATCCTGATCGCCATCGTGCTGTCGCTGGCGACCATTGCGCTGGCCTGGCTTTGGTATCGGCCGCTGCTGGGACTCGCGCTGGTGGGCATTGCCGTCGTGGCGTTCTACTTCCTGTTCAAGCGCGTGAAGAAGGCCGAGCCGGTGATGCCACCGCCCCCACCGAGCGCGCCACCGCCTTCGCCGCCGCCATCACCCGCATGATCGGTGATCGGTACCTTCACGAAAAAGCCCGCGACGATCGCGGGCTTTTTCGTTGATGCCGGATGTGCCAGTCGATGCGTGCCGATGAGCGACGTCTCTCGAAGAGCGGCTTAGCGCCAGAAGGGGATTCGGTGGGGCGGGTTTGGTTCGGGGTTGCCCTCGTCGTCAACGTCTTCCGGGTCGGGTGGGTGGGCGACGGTCAGCTCATGTCGGCCGGGCAGGAGATGGCGGATGTCGATCATGGCCTGCAGGGCGGGGCGGTCGGACGTATCGTCGACGCTGACGTCATAGCGGATGTTGGCGACAGGCAGTGCGTCCAGCATCACGGGATGCAGCGCGGCCAGGCAGGCAAGGAGCTGCTGCCTTCGGAGAAGCTTGACTCGGTCGATTTCGACTTCTTCTTCTTCGGTATCGGGCAGCTCCGCGAGCTGGCAGTCGGTCAGCGCCGGGGCATCACGAATCGGGTCATAGGGAACGACCAGGCGCAGGTAGGCGTCTTGCGGCAGGTCGCTCTGGATAAAGGGACGGTTGGATGCCAGCAGGGGTTTGCGGCGGTCCGCGTAGTAGTTCGGGTTCACCCCGTTCGCATCGCCTGTGCGCGCGAAGGGGAATGAGGCGTAGTTGCCGGCTCGTTCCGGCCTTTGGCCGACAACGGTGGTGAAAACGGAAAAGGCCATGGCCGCGATGACCAGGCCGCCGAACAAGAGGCTGAAGCGGCCTTCGCCGCCGTGGCTGGTCAGTACGGCAAGGCTGGCGTTGCTACTTCGGCCAAATCCGCCAAATGCATACAGCCTGAATATGGCGTCCAGTACCCGGGCTGGAATTCCCGCAGGATCCAGCTTGCCTCCAAAACGCCGGTCGATGGTGTGCGCCAACGGGTAGGGCACCATGATCGGCAGCAGGATGATCAGCATCAGTTTCCAGGGCGTTTGTTCAACGCCTGCGAGCATCAATCCGAGGACGCCTGCCGGATAAAAAACGAACAGCATCAGGGTGATCAGCAGCAGGGTGCTGGCCAGCGACACGCCCATGGTGAAGATGATGGTTGATCGGTTGTCGGCGCGTTCGATCACCGTAGGGATATCCGGCAATTTCTGCCTGGCGGTGCGGGTTTCCACGGGGCCGACCCTCAAGCGGTCCCAGCGGATGCCGTCGGGAAAAACGGAATGCATGCCGATCAAGGCAATCCAGTGCGCGCGCGACAACAGATGCAGGACGAAAGTTACCGAGAGGATGACGGCAGCGCCCTTCAGATACATGTGAAATAGCGTTACCGGTTGTAACCAGATCTCGGAAAGACGTGGCCTCAGCGCAAACACATTCGCATCGAGCCAGCCCGGCAGCTGCAGCATGGCGAATACGGCCACGCCGGAGATCAGCAGCTCCACTTCCCAGGTGGGCGTAGTGTCGCGGGGCATCGGCAACGCACCGCTCCGGATTGGCCGCTGGGCGGACTGGGCTTGGTCGGCGTTGGTGTCGGTGGGTTCGTCGGACATTGGTGATCAATGCAGGCTGGGTTGCGGGCAGCCTAGCAGCCGCGATTGATGCGGAGAAGTTCGTCGAAAGCGCAATCTTGTGCTTTTCCGACATCGCCCCGTAACGCCATAGCTGCTAGCATCCGCGCCGCAGAATGGAGGTTTCATGAACGCTTCGCACAAGTCGCCGTTTGGCGATTTTTCGGCGCTGATGCAGCGCTTCTGGGATGGCCTGGGCCAAGCTCGCCACGGCGCCAGCGCGGCGGCCGAGCACGTGCCGGGTTTCCAGCGCCTCGCTGGTCTCTGGTCGTCGCTGGCGGGTGGCGGTAACGATGCCGTCGAGTCGGCAGCTGATCGGCTCAGCCAGCAGGCAGGAGGCTGGCTGACGATGATGCAGCAGCTGGCGGAGCGGTTTGCCGGCCAGCAGGTGTCAGCGGGCGGTCTCGCTGGCGCCTGGAAGGACATGCTGAAGGGCGCGAATGCGGACCCCTTCTCGCATCTGTTCCGGATGGCCAGTGGTCACGGCGCGAGTGGTCTTCACGGCCTCGGCGAGATGCCGTCCGCGGCCAATCTGCTGCAGCCGATGCTGGCGATGCCGGCCTTCGGCTTCGCGCGCGAGCACCAGGAACGCTGGCAACGCCTGATGCAGGCCTCGATGGATGTCGAGCAGGCCAGGCAGCGCTATTTTGCGCTGCTGTCCAAGGGCGGCGAGCGTGCGTTTTCGATCTTCGAGGACCTGCTGGCCGAGCGCAGTGAGCCGGGCCGGCAGATGGATACGGCTCGCGCCCTGTTTGATCTGTGGATTGATGCGGCCGAGCAGGGCTACGCCGAAGTGGCGCTCTCCCGGGAGTTCCGTGAAGTCTATGGCGAACTGGTGAATGCCCAGATGCGCCAGCGTGCCGGTATCCAGAAAGAGGTGGAGCTACAGTGTCGCGAGCTGGGCATGCCGACACGTAGCGAGCTTGATGGCTCGCATCGCAAGGTCATCGAGCTGCAGCGTGAGCTGCGGCGTCTGTCGCGCCGACTGGAGGCCCTGGAGGGTGCGGCTGGAGCCACGTCGACGGCAAGCGAAAAGGTGGCATCGCCGACGAAAACCGCGGCAGCGAAGCGGGCGGCGAAGAAACCTTCCGTGAAACCTGCGACGGCGAAAAAGGCCCAGCCGTCTGCCAGTGGCCGGAAGTCCGTGGCCAGGGTCCCGGCGAAGAAGGGCCCGGCGAAGAAAGCGGTGGGCAAGGCCAAGGCCAGCGCAACGGGCATGCCCACGCCGAAGGCGCCGGCCAAGGCGCCTGCCGGGAAGCCGGCGCGCAAGAGCGCCGCTGCGCGCACGAGGAAGTGAGCATGTTCGGACCATTGAATTTCAGCGCCGAGTCACTGCAGCAAGAGGTCGAGCGCCTGACCGGCAAGCTCAAGGCGGCTGTCGAGAACCTGCAGGACATCGGCCCGGCCACGGTGGGCTGCACGCCCAAGCAGGAAGTCTGGCGCGACGGCAAGGTGGTTCTGTACCGCTACCAGGGTGATGCCGCGAAACGCGGCACCCGCAGCGTGCCGCTGCTGATCTGCTACGCGCTGGTCAACCGGCCGTATATGGTCGATCTGCAGGACGACCGCAGCATCGTGAAATCGCTGCTGGCGGCGGGACAGGACGTCTATATCCTCGACTGGGGCTATCCGGATGGTTCCGACCGCTTCCTCACTCTGGAGGACTACATCGAGGGCTTCCTTGATGGCGCTGTCGACTACCTGCGTCGCACGCACGGCATGGACGCAGTCAACCTGCTCGGCATTTGCCAGGGCGGCGCCTTCTCGCTGTGCTATGCCTCGCTGCATCCGGACAAGGTGAAGAACCTCGTCACCATGGTGACGCCGGTCGATTTCCAGACCGAGGACAACATGCTGTCCAACTGGACGCGCGACCTTGACGTGGACCAGTTCGTCGACACGCTGGGCAACGTGCCCGGCGACCTGATGAACTGGTGCTACCTGACGCTGAAGCCGTATCGCCTGTTCCTGCAGAAGTACGTGGGTCTCGTGGACATCATGGACAACCCGAAGGCGCTGGAGGATTTCCTGCGCATGGAGCGCTGGATCTTCGATTCGCCCGACCAGCCGGGTGAGCTGTTCCGGCAGTTCATCCGCGACTTCTACCAGGGCAACGGCTTCATCAATGGCGGCATCCTGATTGGCGGTCGCGAAGTGGATCTGTCCCATGTCGACATGCCGGTGCTAAACATCTTCGCCGAGCAGGATCATCTGGTGCCGCCGGATGCGTCGCGTCCGCTGGGCGGGTTGATCGGCAGCGACGACTACACCGAGATCAGCTTCAAGGGCGGGCACATTGGCATCTACGTGTCGGGTCGCGCCCAGCGCGAGGTGCCGCCGGCGATCAACAGCTGGCTGGCCGAACGCGGGGCCTGAGCGGCAAGTTACGCGGGGCAGGCGCGGGTTAGCGTCACGGCGGCAGGCATGGGATGATGCCTGCGATCAGTCACGGGGCGCACTATGGCAGCAGCGCAATCGCAACCATCTTCCGGGGTGCAGCCAGACCTGCGCCAGGATGGTGGCTTGCCGCGGATGCTGCGTCAGCCCTGGATCTGGGCGCCGCTTTACGCGCTGCTGTGGTTCATCGGCTACGGGATTTCCAGTTACTACTGGTTTCTTCCCGCCGGCCTCCGTATCGGCTGTCTATTGGTGGCGCCGAGGCGCATGTGGCCCTGGCTGTTGGTCGGCGAAGGCCTGGCCGTGTTCTGGCTCTATCTGGATGGTCAGCTGGTCTACCAGACCTGGATTGCGGCGGCGATGGTCAATGGGCCGCCCTGGCTGATCGGTGCTTCCGTTGTTGCGCTGTTCTGGCGCCATGGCGCGCGGCCATCCAGTCCGCCGGCGATGCTGCGCCTGCTGATGATGTGCCTTACGGCGGCAGCGGTGGTTGCGCCGTTGCTGGCGCTGGAGCAATACATCGACGGCATCCTGCCGAAAGGGAATGTCCCCGAGCGCCTGGTCGGCATGGCCGTTGGCGACTTCGTTTCGATGCTGATCGTGGCACCCGGCCTGCTGGTTCTGGCGGACCTGCGCGGCATGGCCGACTGGCGCCAGTGGCTGCTCGAATACCTGATGCCGATCCTGCCACCGCTGGCGCTGTGTGCCGTGGTGGCGTGGGTCTGGCCGGACATTTCCGGCTACCTGTTGATCCTAGCGCTGATGCCGATGATGGTGACGGCGTTCCGCTTCGGCTGGCGGGGAGCAGCAGCGGCCCTGCTGGCCACCAGTTTCGGGATCTATGCCATCGGTGAGTTCGGTAACATCGCCATTGATCGCGCGCTGATGCAGCTGATCGTGGCGGTGTTCGGCGCAGCAACGCTGATGCTGGGTGCGGCGGTCGATTCGATACGCAACAGCAATTCGGAGCTGGCCGAGCACGTACGCGCCCTGTCTACGGCGAATGATCGTCTGCGCGAACAGTCAAATGAACTGAGCGAGCTGAGCCGTCGCCTGGTCCGTGTGCAGGAAGAGGAACAGCAGCGGATTGCTGGCGAGCTGCAGGACGAGTTGGGTCAGTCCATGTCCACGATGGGTGTTCGTCTCGGCCTGGCATCACGGCAGACCCGCGATCCGGAAATGCTCGCCGTCGTCGATGCGATGCGCGAGATGGTGCGTGACCTGCACACCACCATCCGTGGCGTGGCCAGCCGGCTGACGCCGACACCGCCAAAGGCACAGGGTTTTGTCGCCGCGCTGCGCGATGGCGTGCTCGGACACCTGCTGGAGGAAGCCGCCGTCGAGACCAGCTACGTCATCGACGAGAAGCTGGAAACCCTGGTGGAGAGCCAGCGCACGCTGTTGTTCCGCATGTGCCAGGAAGCCATCACCGATGCGATCCGCAGTGGCCAGATCGGCCACCTCAAGCTGGATATCGAAGTCCCGGGCGATGGCACCGACAGCGTGGTGTTCCGCGTGTCGCAGCGGCTCAAGGACGTTGCGCCGTACAGCGTTGCAACGCGCCGTCGCGATACCAATCTGGAACACCGTGGCATCCGTGATCGCGTGCGCGGCGCGGATGGCAGCTATCGTCGCTGGGAAGAGGGCGAGCTCGCCGTCGCCGAGGCGCGGATGCCGGCACGACTGACGTCAACGGCGGCCAGTGCCGGATTGGCGTCGGGCTGAGGCTCTTAGAGCCCCCGATGGCGTGACATACAGGCTGTATCGCCGCGTTCAGCGCGTTCTAGAAGCTCATGAACAGGCCGCCATTCACCGGGATGTTGGCGCCGGTGATGAAGCCGGAATCCGCTGCGCAGAGGAAGTCCACCACGCGGGCAATCTCCGAAGGCTGGCCGAGGCGCCCGACCGGCACCTGTTCAAGGATCTTCTCGCGTACGGCATCCGGTACGGCCATCACCATGGCAGTTTCGCAGTAGCCGGGTGAGACGCTGTTGACGGTGACGCCCTTGCGCGCCACTTCGCGGGCCAACGCCATGGTGAAACCGTGCATGCCGGCCTTGGCGGCCGAGTAGTTGGTTTGCCCCAGTTGTCCGGTCTGTCCGTTCACCGAAGAAATATTGACGATGCGGCCATAGCCGCGTGAACACATGCCATCGACCACGTTGCGGCAGAGGTTGAACACGCCGTCGAGGTTCACCCGCAGCACGTCCTGCCACTGCTCGACGGCCATCTTGCGCAGCGTCACGTCGCGGGTGATGCCGGCGGCATTGACCAGTACATCCACCGGTCCGTGCGTCGCCTCGATGCGCTGCAGCAGCGCCTGGCACTGCGCGAAATCGGACACATCGCCCGGTTCGAAATGCACGTCGCTGCCGGCGTGCTCAGCGCGGAAGGCCGCGATACGCTCCTCACGCGCGGCAAGGTCGGTGGCGATGACGCGATGGCCGCTGAGGGCGAGGCTGCGACAGATCGCCGTGCCGAGTCCGCCAATGCCGCCGCTGACCACGGCGATGCGCTGAGTCATGTTGCTGTCTCCATCAGGGCTGGCACCGGTCCGGAACGGCGATGCGAAGAACGAGGTGTAGGGCGGCTGTAGGCGCCGCAGACTTCAGGCGATCAGCCGTCGCGCGTCTTCTTGCGGCCAGGCACGGCTTCCAGCAGGCCCTTCTGGAACGAGTTCCACATGTCCAGGTTCTGCTCGGTGAGCTGGTTGAGCATGGTCCAGGGCGTCTGCCCAAGCAGGCTGTTGAGCTGGCTGCGGAACTGGTTCTGCTGGTCGAGGAACAGCTGCATGCTGCGGTCGAGGTAGCTGCCCATGAAGCCCTGCAGTGAATCACCATAGAAGCGGATGATCTGGCTCAACAGCTGCGTCGACAGGATCGGCTGCCCGCGTTCCTCGTGCTCGGCGATGATCTGCAGCAGCACCGAACGGGTCAGGTCCTCGCCGCTCTTGGCGTCGCGGACCTCGAACTCCTCGTCATCGGCGATCAGCTGGCGGACATCCTCCAGCGTGATGTAGCTGGAAATCTCGGTGTCGTAGAGACGACGGTTCGGGTATTTCTTGATGATCCGCTTTGTTGCCATGTGCAGCGTTTCGGTTCTTGCGGCGCAGCAAATCGCGCCCGGAGCCGCAGCATGGCGCAGTGCGACAAGCTGCGCAAGTCACTGGAATACCTAGGGGGGTATAGCCCCGCCGAATGCCTGTCGGTTGTTCGGCGGGGCAGCATGGCGAGCCGTCCCGGATACCGGTGCCGGGCTTACCAGCCCATGTGGTGGCCGCCGTTGATGTCGAGGTTGGAGCCGGTGATCCAGCTGGCCTGTTCGTCCGCCAGGAAGCCGACGCCATAGGCGATTTCCTCCGGCGTACCGAGGCGGCCGGTGGGGATGTCGGCGACGATCTTGGCGCGAACCTCCTCGGGCACGGCCATCACCATGTCGGTGGCGATGTAGCCGGGCGAGATGGTGTTGACGGTAACGCCATTGCGGGCGTTTTCGCGCGCCAGCGAAATGGTGAAGCCATGCATGCCGGCCTTGGCCGCGGCGTAGTTCGCCTGTCCGTACTGGCCCTTGAGGCCGTTGATAGAGCTGATCTGGATGACGCGACCCCACTTGCGCTCACGCATGCCCTCGATCACCGGGCGGGTGACGTTGAACACCGAGTTGAGGTTGGTGTTGATCACGTCGGTCCACTGCTCGGCCTTCATCTTGTGGAAGGTGCCGTCGCGGGTGATGCCGGCGTTGTTGACCAGAATGTCGATGGGGCCGAGCTTGGCTTCCACTTCGCGCACCATGGCTTCGGCCTGCTCCGGCGACGTTACGTCGCCCTTGACGAGGGTTACGTCGTAGCCGGCGGCCTTCATCTGCTCCTGCCAGGCGTGCGCCTTTTCCTCGTTGCGATAGTTGGTGGCGACCTTGTGGCCCATGTCGGCCAGACGCTTGACGATGGCGGTGCCGATGCCGCCGGTGCCGCCGGTGACCAGCGCGATGCGTGACTGCATGTTCCTCTCCCGGAAAATGGTGTGTGAGTCGTGACGCGATTCTACACAGCCAACGTGTCAGTCTTTGTTGCGGTGCAGGGTCACGGTTCAGGGAGTCGCGCCAGGTCGTCAGATCGGTGGTGCGGGGATCGCTCGGATACCGGCCAATCGCCGCCAGTCGGTGTCGCGAACCGCATGCCGCAGCAGGTCGTCGACGCTGCCGCCATCCGGCTCGATGCCCAGCAGCCGGATGGCCGCGCGGAGGGCAGGGAGCGGATCCGCGGCATCCACCGGCATCGCGGCTTCGGACTTGCTGAGCTTGCGGCCTTCAGCATCCAGCAGCAGCGGCAGGTGCAGGTAAGCTGGTGTCGGATAGTCGAGGATCTGTTGCAGGTGAATCTGCCGTGGCGTTTCCGCCAGCAGGTCGGCGCCCCGCACGACTTCCGTAATGCCCTGGGCCGCGTCATCGACCACCACGGCGAGCTGGTAGGCGAAATGGCCATCGGTACGTTTCAGTACCACGTCATCGCCAGTTTGCAGCGCGAAGGACTGAGGCCCCTGCAGGGCGTCCATGAACCGGACGGTTGTTTCGGTCATGCGCAGGCGCCATGCCGGCGGCCGCTCGGGCTGGCTCGCCACGCAATGCGGGGGATGCCGGCCGTCGAACGGCGCGAGGTCATTGCGTGAGCAGGCGCAGGGATAGGCGTGGCCCCCGGCAATCAGGCTGTCGAGGACGGTTTGGTAATGATCGCCGCGCTCGCTTTGCCAAAGCGGCTTGTGGTCGGACTCCATGCCGAAGCGTCGCAGGGTATCGATCTGCGCCAGGCTGGCACCGGCCACGGTTCGCGGCGGATCAAGGTCTTCGATCCGCACCAGCCATCCGCCGTCCGCCTGCCGCGCACGTATCCAGCTGCCCAGCGCCGCCAGCAGGGAGCCGAAATGCAGCGCCCCGGTCGGCGAGGGCGCGAAGCGACCGCGGTATGGCTCAGGCGGGATCGGATTCATCCCTTGCCTGGTGCCGGGCACTGTCGGCGTCGCGGAGTCGGATGCATAGCGCGGTGGAACCGGCCACAGCAGCTGGCAGCAGGGCGAAGTTCACCACCGGCACCAGCGCCAGGCCCATGGCCGTCAGGCCGAAGCTGAGGAATGGCCAGCGATGACGGCCGCGAAAGTGCCGCTGCGTCGAGAAGTCGAAACCCCAGTTGCCCATGACATTGCCGGCGAAGTCGGCGGCCAGCAGCCAGCCGCCGAGCAGCAGGCCAAGCGGTGCGGCGATCAGGCCGACGCCGGGAATGAGGCTGAGCAGGAACACGCTGCCCAGCAGCAGCACGATCACCAGAATGCGCTTGGACTCCTGCGTGATCGTGAACCAGGCCTCGCCCCAGAGCGTGCGACCGAGGTCGTCCGGCCCCTTGCCGGTCAACAGCTTCTCCACCCGCGCGGCCAGCACGCCATTGAACGGGGCCAGCAGCAGATTGGCCAGCAGGGTGAAGCCGTAAAAGCTGATCACCAGAAACAACAGCGCCAGGACCGGATACAGCAGCCAGCGAATCCAGTGCAGGCTTTCGCCCAGCCAATGGTCCAGGGCGACATCCAGCCCATAGAGGCCCGCCGTGAAGCCCAGTGAGAACAGAACGATATTGCCGAGCAAGGGCAGCAGAACGAATCGGCGCAGCCCGGGTCTCATCAACAGCCGGAAGCCGAGCAGCAGGTGCGCTGGGCCCGATGTGGTTGAAATGGTAGTCAGGTTCATGGCGACGAAAGGAATGAAGGGGCGTGTCGACGGCTTGAAAACGCCGCCATGAAACCACAGAAACTGATTTCGTGAAGCGCAGCCATCAAGGCGCGCTCAAGGATTCAGGACGTCATGGTTGCCGCTTCGTGACAGTCCCGCAGCACTCAGCCTGCCAATTTGGGCGGACAACAACTTTCCCCACCGTGGAGATGGACAACCGATGAAACGCGTCTTCCTGTTCCTGGCGACCAACATGGCCGTGCTGGTGCTGGTCGGCATCGTGCTAAGCGTGCTGCAGGCCTTCGGCATCAATCTGGGCAACAACGGTACGCTGCTGGTGTTCGCCGCCGTGTTCGGCATGGGTGGCGCCTTCGTTTCGCTGGCGTTGTCGAAGTGGATCGCCAAACGCAGCACCGGTGCGGTCGTGATCGAGCAGCCGCGCAATGAATCCGAGGCCTGGCTGTTGAACACGGTCCGGCGCCAGGCCGAAGCCGCGGGCATCGGCATGCCGGAAGTCGCCGTCTACGACGCGCCGGAGCTCAATGCCTTCGCTACCGGCATGAACCGCAACAGTGCCCTGGTGGCGGTTTCCACCGGCCTGCTGCGTGGCATGGATCGGGACGAGGTCGAGGCCGTGCTCGGTCACGAAGTCAGCCACGTCGCCAATGGCGACATGGTGACCATGGCCCTGCTGCAGGGCGTGATGAACACCTTCGTGATCTTCCTCGCGCGCGTCGTTGGTCGAGTGATCGATGCCTGGATCAGCGGCAACAACCGCGACGGCGTCAGTTTCGCGTATTACATCATCGTGTTCGTGCTGGACATGGTTTTCGGCCTGCTGGCATCGATCATCGTCAATGCCTTCAGCCGCTGGCGTGAATTCCGTGCGGACGCAGGCGGTGCCAAGCTTGCCGGTCGCGGCAAGATGGTGGCGGCGCTGCAGCGTCTGGGGCAGACCTATGGCGTCAGTACGCTGCCCAACGAGGCGCGGGCATTCGGTATTTCCGGCTCGGTGGGCACCGGCCTGAAGCGGCTGTTCATGACCCATCCGCCGCTGCAGGAGCGCATCGCGCGCTTGCAGCAGGGTGGCTGATCCGCTGCCCGGTTTCCGGAGCCAACCCGGACAGAAAAAGGCCACGCAACTGCGTGGCCTTTTTTCATGCTGGCTGGATGACCCGGGGATCAGCCTTGGCCAAACTCGTAGTTCATTTCCGGCCCCGCCGGGGCCAGGAAGTCGCCTTCGACCAGATCGACCGCGCTGGTGAACAGTACGGTCATGCTGGCCGCATCCTGCACGTAGTCGGCAATGGTGATCTTGCCGGCATCCTTGGCCTGCTGTGACAGCTCGCGGACCTTGGCCTGGCTGTCCGGATTCTTGCCGAGGTCCTCCATGAAGGCGCGGTCCAGCTTCAGGTACTGGGCATCGATGTGCTGCAGCATCTGGATCGAGTTGAGGCCGGCGCCGAACTGCTCCAGGCACAGCGCCACGCCGTTCTGGGCCAGGGCCTTCTGGAATTCCTGCGCCTCATTGAGGTTGGTGAAAACCTTGGACTCGGGGACCGACAGCACCAGGCGGTCGCCGCTGGCGCCAACGCGCTTGAGCTGGGAAGCGATCAGTCCCGGCAGCTTCTCGTCGGCCAGACTGTGCGGCGTGATCTTGACCAGCAGCTTGGTCTGCTTGCCGCGCTTGGTTTCATCCTCGATGCAGCGGATCGCGTGGCCGATGACCCAGCGGTCGATGCGTTCCATCAGGCCATGCTCTTCGGCAATCGGCAGGAAGGTCATCGGTGGGATCAGCTCGCCACCTTCCGAGCGCATGCGCAGCAGGCACTCGTAGCAGCCTTGGGCGTCGTCATGCAGGCTGATGATCGGCTGGTAGTGCAGGACGAACTCGTTCTTGTCCAGCGCCCGCTTGATGTTCTCCACCCACTGCAGGATGCGCTCTTCCTCGGCGCGGTCGCGCGCGGCCGGGTCGAAGATCTCGATCTTGTTGCCGGCCTGGGCGATGGCCGACTGCAGGCATTGCCCCGCCTTGGCCAGGACCTGCTGCGTGCTGGCGATCTTCTCGCCGATCTGCACGCCGCCGATGCTGACGGTCAGGCTCAGCGAGTGCGAGTCCACGTCCAGCACGCTGGACTGGAAGCCGGCACGGATCGCTTCGGCGATCTCGTGGGTGCGGGTATGGTCGCCTCGGCAGAGCACGGCGAAGCCATGGTCATTGAAGCGTGCGCAGAGGGTTCCCTCGGACGCCAGCCCCTGCAGGCGTTCGCCGGCAGCGCGCAGCAGGTGGTCGGCATGGCCGAGGCCGATGCTGTTCAGCAGCGAGGCATAGCCGTCGATATCGACCAGCAGGACGCCCTGGTTGCTGCTGCCCTTGGCGGCTTCGGCCACGGCGTCGTCCAGCTGGCTCATGAAGTGCGAGCGGTTGAACAGGCCGGTGATCTGGTCGCGCGAGCGCAGCGAGTCGAGTTCGGCCGCCATTTCGGCGTCGATCATCTGCTGGCGGAACACGATCTGCTGGCAGGGCTCGCCTTCGTAGGTCGCCTGGGCAAACTCCATCACCGCGTCGAAGGTGGTGCCGTCCGAACGCTGGGCGGTCAGCTCCATGGACTTCGGTGGTGGCTCGCCCTTGCTCAGGGACTTCAGCAGGTTCTTGAATTCCTCGGCATGCGAGGAGGCCACCATGTCGAGCACCGACAGGCCTTCGATTTCCTCGAACTCCTCATAGCCGAACATTTCCAGGTATGCCTGGTTGCCACGGATGTGCATGCCTTCGTGCACGTAGGCGATGGGGTCGCGCGAGGAGTCGATCAGCGCATCGCAGCGCCGCTCGCTTTCGCGCAGGGCCGCTTCAAGGTGGCGGGTGGCGCGACGCTGCTGCAGGGTCTGGAACTCCTGCTGCACCACGACCTTGATGTGCTCCGGACGATCCCGCAGGGCAATGGCGCGCACGCCCAGCTGCGACATCTCCACAACCTGGTCGGCCGTGATGTCGGTGTCAGTGACCAGCACGGGGATGTCCTTGCCGCTGGCATCCACGGCGGACAGCACTTCCTTGAGCGGGATCGCCTGGCAGTTGCGCGCGACCATGACGAGGTCGATCGGCTGGCTGCCAAGCTGGCGCTCCAGTTCTTCCTCGTTTTCGGGCCGGTTGGGGCGTACCGCGATACCGCCATTACGCAGGATGCTGATGATCTGTTCGGCGTCTTCCAGCCGGTCTTCAACCAGCACCACACGTACGACGGAGTCCTGCATCGACATTCCGGGGGGATCCTTTGGGTTCGGTTTCTTTTACACGCATCGGCCGGAATTGGCCACCGATCGTCAATTTTGCACCGTCCGGGGCAATTCCATCCATCCCACTTTCGGGATATCGCAGGGGATTCCGTGATCAGATTGGCGTTTTGCTCTCTGCGCCGGGTACTTCGCGGACCAGTTTCGGCACCAGATAGCCGGGAAGTCGGCTCCGCAGCTGAGCCAGCAGTTCCACAGCCGCTGCGTCCTCGACCTCGAAATGCGCGGCGCCACGCACGCGATCCAGCTGGTGCAGGTAATAGGGCAGGACACCGAGGTCGAACAGCGCCTCGCTGAGTCCCGCCAGGGCTTCGACGCTGTCGTTGATGCCGCGCAGTAGAACCGCCTGGTTCAGCAGCGTGAAACCATGCTCTCGCAGTGCTGACAACGCAGCCGCCGTTTCTGCATGGGGCGAACCTGCCATGCGAAGCTCGTTGCCATGGTTGGCATGGACTACCACCACCTTGTGCAGTCGTGAAGCGCGCAGCAGCGACAGCAGTCCGGCATCAACCCGCGCTGGCAGCACTACCGGCAGGCGGCTGTGGATGCGCAGTGTGCGCAGGTGCGGGATGCCGTCCAGCGCTTCGACCAGTTCCGCCAATTTGGCATTCGACAGCGACAGCGGGTCGCCACCGGACAGGATCACCTCGCTGACCGACTTGTCAGTGCGAAGTTGTTCCAGCGCGGCAGCCCAGTGCCCGGCGGCCGCGGTTTCCTCGGCATAGGGGAAGTGCCGGCGGAAGCAATAGCGGCAATGCACGGCGCAGCTGCCGGTGGCGATGAGCAGGGCGCGCCCGTGGTACTTCTGCAGCACGCCGTTGGCGGTCAGCGCGGCCGAATCGCCGACGGCGTCGCTCACGAAACCCGGGACGAGCCGGTCTTCGTCATCCATCGGCAGGACCTGACGCAGCAGCGGGTCGTCCGGGTCGCCCGGGCGCATGCGCTCAATGAAACTCGCAGGCACCCGCAGCGGGAAGTCGCGCAGGCCGTCATCAGCCAGGCGTGCTGCGAGGGAGTCCAACCCCAGTCGCGACAGAAGCCGGACGGGGTCGCGTTCGGCCTCGCGCCATTGCTGGCGCCAGTCCGCGCCAGCTGGCTGCGCGGGGAGGGGGCTTGCGGTTATCATGGGCGGATAGCTGAATCGCCTTGGGCGCCGGGTTCCGTTGCGCGGAACACACCGGAGGCTGGAGGGTAGGCTGCGTATTCTAGTCGCTTGTCGGGCGGCTTTTGTTTTATTCGGACGAAGTAGAGCGGGTTCAAGACCCGCTCCGGCACAGGAAGTGCCGCCGGACCGGACATCTCGGTGGTCGGTTCGGAAAACGTGGCGCGGCTGCGCCACGGCCCGGTTCGTCAGGTATGACCTTGCAGACCGCGGCAGAGCGCCCGGTTTTGCAATTCAATCAATTTCTCTGGAGTGGTGGCATGGCAACTTACGGTTTGAACGACGTCAAGAACGGCTTGAAGATCCTGCTGGATGGCGACCCCTACACGATCGTCGATGCGGATTTCATCAAGCCGGGCAAGGGCCAGGCCTTCACCCGTATCAAGGTGCGCAACCTGAAGAATGGTCGCACCACCGAAAAGACGCTCAAGGCCAACGACACCGTCGAAGGCGCCGACGTGATGGAAACCGATCTGCAGTATCTGTATGCGGACGGCGAATTCTGGCACTTCATGGATCAGACCAGCTTCGAGCAGCTGCAGGCCGACGAGGCCGCGATGGGTGATGCCGCGCAGTGGCTGAAGGGCGAGGAGAGCTGTGTGGTGACGCTGTTCAACGGCGCCCCCCTGGCCGTGGCGGCACCGAACTTCGTTGAGCTGCAGATCGTCGAAACCGATCCGGGCGTGCGTGGCGACACCGCTTCCGGCGGCGGCAAGCCGGCCAAGCTGGAAACCGGTGCCACCGTCCGCGTGCCGCTGTTCATCGAGAATGGCGAGCTGATCCGTGTGGATACCCGCACCGGTGAATACGTCTCGCGGGTGAAATAAGCGTGGCGCCTGGCAGCGACGACAAGCTCAATATCGACCTGCTGATCACGGCCGGTTGGGTGATCCCGGTCGAGCCGGCCGGCGTGGTTCTCAAGGACCACGCCGTCGCCGTCGATGGCGGGAACATCGTGGCGGTATTGCCCGTGGCCGAGGCTGAGCAGCGGTTCCAGCCCAGGCAGCGCGTGGATCGTCCGCATGGCGTGCTGTTCCCCGGTCTGGTCAACGCGCACACGCACAACCCGATGACGTTGATGCGCGGCGTCGCCGACGACCTGCCGCTGATGCGCTGGCTCAACGAGCACATCTGGCCAGTGGAAGGCGCGGTGATGGGCCCGGGCTTCATCCGCGACGGCATCGAACTCGCCATCGCCGAGATGCTGCGCGGTGGCACCACCTGCTGCAACGAGAACTATTTCTTCCCGGACGTGGCGGCAGCAACCTACCAGCGTCATGGCTTCCGCGCCCTGGTCGGCATTCCGGTGATCGACTTCGCCAATCCGTGGGCGGCGACGCACGACGAGCATTTCGACAAGGGCGTCGAGGTGTACGACCAGTATCGCGGCGATCCAATGGTCGGCTTCGCCTTTGCGCCGCATGCGCCGTACACCGTGGACGACCGCGCTTTTGAGCGCATCCGCACGCTGTCCAACCAGCTCGACATCCCGGTGCACTGCCACATCCACGAAACCGCGCAGGAAGTCGACGAGGCGGTGGCGAAGGATGGCCAGCGACCGCTGGCGCGTCTGGATCGGCTGGGTCTGCTCAACGAGCGCATGATTGCCGTGCACATGACCCAGCTGACCGATGCAGAAATCGCGCTTTGCGCCGTCCGCGGCGTACACGTCGTGCATTGCCCGGAGTCGAACCTCAAGCTGGCCTCGGGATTCTGCAAGGTCGAAGCGCTGCGCGAGGCCGGCGTCAACGTGGCGCTTGGCACCGATGGCTGTGCCAGCAACAACGACCTCGACATGATCAGCGAGATGCGCACCGCCGCCCAGCTGGGCAAGGCTGTCGCGCAGAATGCGGCCGCCGTGGATGCGGCCTACGCATTGCGCATGGCCACGCTGAACAGCGCGAAGGCGATGGGTCTGGATGACCGCATCGGCAGCATCGAAGTCGGCAAGCAGGCCGATCTGGCGTTGCTGCAACTGGATGACCTGGAGTCGCAGCCGGTCTACAGCGCCATCTCGCACCTGGTCTACGCCAGCGGGCGTCACCAGATTTCCGACGTCTGGATTGCCGGCAAGCAGCGTCTGGCCGAAGGCGAACTGCTGGACATGGACCGTGCCGACCTGATTGCCCGTGCGCGTGGCTGGGGCGAGCGCATCGCCAAGCTGCCGCGTGGCGGCAAGGCTGGCTGAGGCGTCGTGAGCACGACGACATCTCCAGTCAACGTCGATCCGGGCGAAATTGCCCGCTTCGATCGTCTGGCGCAAAGATGGTGGGACCCCGAAGGCCCCAGCAAGCCCCTGCACGACCTGAATCCGGTGCGCCTGGCTTTCGTGGCTGAGCGCATCGCCCTGAAAGGCGCCAAGGTGCTGGACGTGGGTTGTGGCGGTGGTTTGCTGAGCGAGGCGCTGGCCGGCGAGGGCGCTACGGTTATGGCCATCGACCTGTCTTCCGAGTTGATCGAGACGGCGAAGCTGCACCTGCTGGAATCAGGTCGCACGGTCGACTACCGGCAGGTCAGCGTCGAGTCGCTGGCTGAGGAACAGCCTGGCAGTTTCGACGCCATCACCTGCATGGAGCTGCTGGAGCACGTGCCTGATCCGGCGGCGCTGTTGGCGGCCTGTCATCGCCTGCTGAAGCCGGGTGGCCAGCTGTTCGTGTCCACGCTCAATCGCACGCCCAAGGCCTTCGCCCTGGCCATTGTCGGTGCCGAGTATGTGATGCGCCTGCTGCCGCGCGGCACGCATCGCTACGCGCAGTTCATCCGGCCATCCGAGCTCGCGCGCTGGCTGCGCGGAACGGGTTTCGCACTGGGCGATGCCACCGGCCTGCACTACGAACCGTTCAGTCGCCGTGCCTGGAGCGGTCCGGGACTCGACGTGAACTACCTGATGTCCGCCACCCGCGCGGACTGAGCGCGAACGTGGCCGACAACGCTTCCATCGCACCACTGGTGCTGTTCGATCTCGACGGCACACTGGTCGACAGCGCACCCGACCTCGAGCTGGCGATGAATCGCTATCTGGCCGAGCTCGATCTGCCGGCGGTCGATTCGTCGGCATTCCGACGCCGCGTGTCGCAAGGTGGTCGCGCCATGCTGCGGCTGACGTTTGCCGGCGAGGACGACGATGCGCTGGGCCTGCGCCTGCCACGGTTCCTGTCGATCTATGCCGACAGCATCGCCGAATGCAGCGGCCTGTTCGACGGCATGCGCGAGGTGCTGGACGCCATCAACGCGGCCGGCTCGCGCTGGGGCGTCGTCAGCAACAAGCCCTTCGTGCTCGCGGAAAAGCTGGTGTCGGTGTTGGGGCTCGATGACGAATGCGCCCTGCTGTTCGGCGGCGACAGCCTGCCGACGCGCAAACCCGATCCCGAGCCACTGCGCGTTGCCTGCGAGCACCTGGGTGTAGAGGTTTGCGATGCCGTTTACGTCGGCGACGATCGCCGGGACATTGATGCCGCCCGCGCCGCGCCCATGCCGTCGCTGGCGGCGGCCTGGGGCTACCAGTTGGACGGCGACGACATCCACAGCTGGGGCGCCGACAGCGTCGTGGCGACGCCGCTTGGCCTGCTGGAAGATGGCCGGCTGGCTTCTGCATCTCAACGAGGGCAGCGTTCGTGATCGAACACGACGCCATCGACCACTACATCAGCAAATGGCGCCGTCGCGAACCGGAAATGGCGCAGGCCGAGGTGTTCTGCCCGCCGCCGCAGCGTGAGCGCTTGCGCCTGTTCGGTTGTCTGTTGGCCGAATGGGAAGACGCCATCCTGACGCCCAGCGATGCGCAGGTCGCCACCGGCAAACTGCTGTGGTGGTCCGAAGAACTTGCCGCCGGCGGCAAGCGCCACCCGCTGGCGCGGGCACTGTCAGAGCGGGGCGTGACGGTGGAAGAGCTGCGCGCCGCTCCACACGCCGCCGCCATGCTGGTGGATGCGGATAGTGCCGGTGACCTGGATACCGCCGTGGCGCGCTGCGCCGACTTCGCCATGTCGGTAGCGAGCGCCGACGCCTTAGTGTTTGGCCAGTCCACCAGGCAGGGCAGTGCCGAGGACATCGCCGTGGGTCTCCTGCGCCGCGCCGCCATCAACGCGGCTGCCGGGCACCCGCTGGCGCGCGAACGGCTGCCGCTGAACCTGCTGGCGCGACACGCGGGCAGCGAGGGCGATGCGGCGAAGGAGGCGGCGTTCCATCGGGATTTCGCAGCGCAGCTGCAGCTACGGCAGGATCGAAAAGCTCGCCTCCCGCTGTTTCGCGCCCTCCGAAGGGCTTTTGACGGCCATCGGCTTCGTTTGATGGCCAACGGGTCGGTTGAACCGCATCGAGAGGCGACAATTCCGCCGCTGCGCACGCTGTGGCTGGCCTGGAACGCCGCGCGCCGCGCGAAGCGCTGACTGCATTCACCGGGTAGCGCTTGCATTGCAGGACGCAGCCCCCAGATCGAAACGATCACTGATGCGCCGGACATGATCTGGCGCGGTGCCGAGAACACGCATGTCCCATCCATTCGACGACAACACGGTCCGCAAGACTTCCACGCGCCAGCTGCCTGACGTTGCCAGTGATGCGCGGCCACAGACGGCCGGCGTGCTCGACTGGGTCGGCATGGAAAACATCCAGATGCCGGTGCGTATCCGTGATGCGGCCGGCGATGCCCAGCGCAGCCCGGCACGCGTCACCGCGCAGGTCAGCCTGGATCGTCCGGACACGCGTGGCATCCACATGTCGCGGTTGTACCTGGCGCTGGATCGCCTGCTGGACGAGGAGGCACTGAGCCCCTGCCTGATCCGCCGCCTGCTGCGCGAATTCCTCGACAGCCACGAAGGTCTGTCCGGGCGAGCCCGTCTGCGCATCGATTTCGAGATGCTGCTGCGCCGACCCGCGTTGCGCAGCGACAACAGCGGCTGGCGCGGCTATCCGATTACCGTGGCTGCCGAGATGGATGCGGATGGACTGCGCATCGAACTTGGCCTGTCACTCCTGTATTCCAGTACCTGTCCGGCCTCGGCCGCGCTGTCGCGGGAAGCCATCCAGCACCGCTTCCGCGAAACCTTTGGCGAAGGCGAGGTCGACGCGAAGGCCGTATTCGACTGGCTGGGCAGCGAGCAGGGCATGGCCGCCACGCCGCACAGCCAGCGCAGCCGGGCCGACCTGCGACTACTGCTGGAACCGAGCTTCGATGACCTGCCGATTGCCGGCCTGATCGATGCGCTGGAAGCCACGCTCAGCACGCCGGTGCAGACCGCGGTCAAGCGCGACGACGAACAGGCTTTCGCCGAACTCAACGCCGCCAACACCCTGTTCTGCGAAGACGCTGCGCGACGCCTGCAGAGTCGGCTACTGGCCGAACCGCGCATCGCCGACTTCAGCCTGCGCGTCGCCCACCTCGAAAGCCTCCACGCCCACGACGCCGTCGCCGAAGCCAGTCGAGATGGGCGTGGCTATCGGCCGCTGGCTGATTTCGGGATGGAATGAGTCACTGAGCTGCGGCTAGTCAATAGGTTGCGTGGCACGGCAGGTTGGATAGCCGGAACATCCCCAAAAGCGATTCCCTGCAGAACTGCCGCGTCTCGCGGTTCGGAGAATCATGGCATTACCACAGCGAGGACATTGTCTCGACTGATCGGGGTCGGAGCGTGCCTTCAGTCTGGCGACGTGCTCATGTTGAACGTTCGGTGTCCTTGAAGCGACACTGCGGCTTGTCTTTTCAATAATTTCAGACAGCTCACGCTCCGTAAAAACCAGCGAGCTGAAGTGTTTGACGTAGTTTGCGAAGTTCCCGCCAAACATGACGTTTCCCGGCATTTCTGACCGGAACTCACAGCTTCCAAGGAATACGACAACGGAATGAATGTCCTCGGTTGGAATCCCCAGCAGGGTTTCCAGTGCCTTGACGTGCTTGTAGTTTTGTCTGAGCGGATTTTGAAACGGATACGATTTGCCGTAGATGCTTTGAGTCCAGCGAGGCTGGTGCTCCGAGCCGAATATCCAGCCGCTCATGGTTTTCGTCTCCACGACGAAAATGCCGTGACGGGAGACGATGACATGATCAATCTGGGTCGTGCCGTCAGGTGTCGGCAGGATCAGGTTGTGGAAGGCTTTGTAGCGGTCTTTCGGCAGTTTGAATTTGATGCTCAGTGCGAGCAGCCATTCACCGAGCGCGCCCTTGATTGCCGGAATCTGCAACGCGGCTTTGACAACGGTGAGCACCAGGAGAACTGCTAGCAGCCACCAGGCCTTTCCAAACAATTGCGAAATGATCTCGGATGGGTTCAAGGCTCGACTCCGGATCGCTCAGCGCTATTTTTTCTGTGCTGTTGCTTTCTTCGTTGCCGGCGCTGGCAGCAACGCAGGGTCCAGTCGCACGTCGAACCAGTTGAATCCCCAGTGCAGGTGCGGGCCGGTGGCGCGGCCGGTGGCGCCAACGGCGCCGATGACCTGTCCCTGTTCGACGCGGTCGCCGACTTTCACGTCGAGGCGGCTCATGTGCAGGAAGCTGGAGTTGAGGCCGTGGCCGTGGTCGATGAGCACGGTGCCACCGGTGAGGTAGAGGTCGGGATCGGCGAAGCTGACGACGCCGCCGGCGGGCGCCTTGATCGGCGTGCCGGTGCCCACGGCGATGTCCATGCCGTAGTGCGGGTTCTTCGGCGTACCGTTAAGGATGCGCTGGCTGCCATAGACGCCGCTGATGCGGCCCTCGGCCGGGTGGATGAAGCCTGCACGCCAGGCGTTGTCGAAGCGATCCTCGATGCGCGTAGCGGCGACGGCACGCTGTTCTCGACCGATACGCTCGGCGATCTTCGGGTCCGGGTTGACGGTCTGCTGCGGCAGGCCGTCGATGCGTTCGATCTTCCAGTCGCGGGACTTCACCGGAATCGACAGCGTTTTTTCTGCGTTGCCGCCATCCCGCCAGCGCAGCTGCAGTGGTGATGTCTGGTCACGACCAACGCCGAAAACCACGCGGCCATCCAGATCCACGCTGACTTCGCGTTCACCGAGCCACAGCTGTGCACCGGCCGGCAGGCAGCCTTCAGCCAGCGCGCCTTGCTGTATCTGCGCCGGCAGCTCCGGCTTGTCGCAGGCGATGGCGACGCCGCTCAGGGGAAGGGCGGCAACAAGAAACAGGCAGGGTCTGTGCATGTCGATCAACGGTCGAAAGCCATGCGGCGGCCGGCGATGACGCCGGTCAGTGAGCCGTCGCGATAGACGCATTCGCCGTTGACCCAGGTCTGCCAGACGCTGGAGCGGAAGCGGCGGCCCTCGAACGGCGACCAGCCACATTTGGACAGCACGTCCTCGCGCCGCACGGTGAAGGCGTGGTCGGGGTCGACGATCGCGATGTCGGCGAAAGCGCCTTCGCGCAGGTAGCCGCGGTCCTTCACATCGAACAGCTGTGCCGGCGCGTGGCAGAGTTTCTGCACAAGGTGCGTCAGCTCGATGCGCTCGTCGTGCACCAGTTCCAGCGCCGACTCCAACGCGTACTGCACCAGCGGCAGGCCGGAGGGCGCCTGCAGGTAGGGCTTCTGCTTTTCTTCCAGCGTATGCGGCGCATGGTCGGTGGCCAGCACGTCGATGCGGTCTTCGACCAGTGCGCGGATCAGCGCTTCGCGGTCGCTGGCTTCCTTGATGGACGGATTGCATTTGATGAAGTTGCCGAGCGTCGCGTAGTCGGCGCGATCGAAGGCGAGGAAGTGCACGCAGGTTTCCGCGGTGATGCGCTTGCCCTCGATCGGACCCGGCTCGAACAGCGCCAACTCGTCGGCGGTACTGATGTGCAGCACGTGCAGCCGCGTGCCGTGGGTCTTGGCCAGCGCCACGGCCAGTCGCGAGGACTTCAGGCAGGCCTCGCGCGAGCGGATGTCCGGGTGGTCCATTGCGGTGACATTGGCTTCACCCTTCTCGGCGACGATCCGCGCCTGCGTGGCCTCGATCATCGGTGTGTCTTCACAGTGGGTGATGATCGGCACCGGCGTGTGCTCGAAGATACCTTCCAGCGTCTTCGGGTTGTCCACCAGCATGTTGCCGGTCGACGCGCCCATGAACACCTTGCAGCCCGGCGTGGCTTTCGGATCCAGCGTGCGGATGGCTTCCAGGTTGTCGTTGGTGCCGCCGAAATAGAAGGCGTAGTTGGCCGGACTGCGGCCCTTTGCGAGGTTGTACTTGTTCTCAAGGCCTTCGTGGTCGGTAGCCGGCGGGTTGGTGTTCGGCATCTCCATGTAGCTGGTGATGCCGCCGGCCACCGCCGCGCGCGACTCACTGGCGATGTCGCCCTTGTGGGTCAGTCCGGGTTCGCGGAAATGTACCTGGTCGTCGATCATGCCGGGCAGCAGCCAGCGTCCACCCACGTCGATGACGGTTTCGTTCTCGCGGGCGCTGAGCGAGCCGCCGATGGCGATGATGCGGTCGCCGATCACGCGCAGGTCGCCTTCGATTTCCCGCCCGTCGCTGACGATCAGGGCGTTGGTGAAGAGGGTCGAGCTCATGTTCGGTCTGCCTCGTCGTGTTGGTGGTCAGTTTGCGGGGGCGGAGCTGAAGGGTCCGGGACTGGATCGTAGCCACCGGGATGGAACGGATGGCAGCGGGCAATGCGCTTGGCCGCCATCCAGCTGCCGCGAAGGCTGCCAAAGCGCTCCACGGCCTGCATGGCGTACACTGAGCAGCTGGGTTCGAAGCGGCAGCGCTGGCCGAGCAACGGGCTGATGAACAGCTTGTAGCCACGCAGTAACAGGAGTAGCAGGGCTTTCAAGGATGAGGCTCGCTGGCGGCGGGACAGGGAAACCTGGCCGATGCTGGCATGGCGCGGGCGGCGCGATCAGATGTCTGGCGGCGGTTGCTGCCGTCATCTGACTAGGCTATAACACGCGGCCGCCGGGTCACAACCGACGAATCCGGCACCATTCGCCTCAAAGTATCGGGAAGGCAACCAGTGGCAGTAAAGAAGAAATCCAGCGCCCGCGGCGGCAAGCCGTCGCCGGCCAGCAAGGCCAAGGCCAAGAGCGGTGCCGCCAGCAAGACGGCAACCAAGAAGGCAGCAGCGAAGAAGCCGGTAGCCAAGAAAGCACCGGCGAAGAAAGCTGCCGTGAAGCAGCCGGTCGCCAAGAAGGTGGCAGCGAAGAAGCCAGCGGCGACGAAGGCCCCGGCAAAGAAGGCTCCAGCCAAGAAATCGCCGGCCAAGAAGCCAGCGGCGAAGAAGCCGGCAGCCAACGCAGCGCCCGCGAAGAAAGCCGCTGCCAAGTCCAGCAAGCCCGCGGCCAGGAAGGTCGCCACCACGCCAGCCGCCAAGCCGGCCAGTGCCCGCAAGGAAGCAACATCGATGACGAAAGCCAAAGCCACCTCGACTCCGGCCGCAGCCGCTCCCCGCAAGTCAGCCGGTGGTCGTGCGCGCGCCGTGGCGCGGTCAGCCAGCGCTTCGGCGTTGCCGGCGCGTCCGCCGCTGCCGGAGCGGGTTGACCTGCCGAAGGGCTACAAGCCCAGCGCCAAGGAGGAGTACATGAGCCCCAAGCAGCTCGAGTACTTCCGCCAGAAGCTGCTGAACTGGCGCAATGATCTGGTCGAGGAGTCCAAGCAGACCATCGACAACCTGCGCGAGGAAGTGCGTGACGTCGGTGACGAAGCCGAGCGCGCCACCCGCGAGACGGAGAATTCGCTGGAACTGCGTACCCGCGACCGTTACCGCAAGCTGATCGGTAAGATCGACAAGGCGCTCAAGCGCGTCGACGAGGGCGACTACGGCTACTGCGAGGAAACCGGTGAGGAAATCGGCATCGAGCGTCTGGAAGCCCGTCCGATCGCCACGCTGTGCCTCGACGCGCAGGAACGTTGGGAACACCGCCAGAAGCTGATGGGCGACTGAGCCCAAGGCCTGAAGGAACAGAAGAAGCCCCGCCGATGCGGGGCTTTTTCATGGGCTGATCGGTTGGTTGTGGCGCGGCTCAGCGGCCGCTGAATGCCGCCTTGCGGCGCTCCAGGAAGGCGGCGGTGCCTTCACGCATGTCCTCGGTGGATGCGCAGACCGCAAAGGCCTGGGTTTCGTAGTCGAGCCCCTGCTGCAGGCCACATTCGCCGCCGACGATCACCGCATCAAGGACGCCGCGCAGCGCGTGTGGCGCCGACGCGGCAAGGCGATCCGCGAGGGCATTGACGGTTTCTTCCAGCGCTTCGGTCGGCACGACCTGGTTGAGCACACCCAAGACGTGGGCGCGCGTCGCATCGATCGGGTCGCCGAGCAGGCAAAGCTCCAGTGCCGCCGCCCGACCAGCCAGACGCAGCAGGCGCTGGGTGCCGCCGAAGCCCGGGATCAGGCCCAGTGCGATCTCCGGCTGTCCCAGCCTGGCCTTCTCCGAGCCGATGCGCAGGTGGCAGCTCATGGCCAGTTCCATGCCCCCGCCCAGTGCGTAGCCACCGATGGCCGCTATCACCGGCTTGCCGAGGTGTTCGATCTTCAGCATCAGTGCCTGGCCGCGGCGCGAGAAGGCCAGCGCATCCACTGGCGACAGACCGTTCAGCTCGGAGATATCCGCTCCCGCGACGAAGGCCTTGCCGCCGGCACCGGCCAGAACGACCACTCGGACATCGTCTTCGGCCGCCGCCTGGTCGAAGGCGAGATGCAGCTCGTTGACGGTTACGTGATTGAGTGCATTGAGTTTTTCCGGGCGGTTGATGATGATGCGGCGCACCGGGCCACGGTTTTCAATGAGCAGGTTCTGGTAGCCCATGCGGGATCTCCGGTTGGTGGAATCGCGCGCATGTTACCGGTCGTGGCCGTAGCTGCCGAGCATGGGAACTTGCGCTGTCCTCTGGTGGTCTTTGTCATCCGGCAAGGGTATCCTTGTGCGTTCCCCCGGGGCGGCATGGCCGTCCCGTCTTGTTATCGCGGTTTCCCGATCGCGGTGAGTTCATTCAGGAGGTTTTCCGCATGAAGTTGCGTTGGATTGTCGCGCTGGTCGCGGCGTTGGGCATGAGCGTCGCCGTGGCGCAGGACACCAGCAGCGAGAAGGGCAAGCTGAGCTACTCGATCGGCTACCAGCTGGGTAATGATTTCGCCGAGCGTGGAATCGACATCGATCTGAACACGGTGATCAAGGCCATCCAGGATGGCTATGCCAAGCGCAACCCGACCGTTCCTGAAGCGGAAATGCGCGAAGCCATGGGCAAGATGCAGCAGGAGCTGATGACCAAGGCCAAGGCCGAGTTCGACAAGGTCTCCGCCGAGAACAAGGGCAAGAGCGACAAGTTCCTGGCGGCCAACCGCGCCAAGACCGGCATCATCGCCATGCCGAGCGGCATCCAGTACCGCGTGATCGAGGAAGGCACCGGTGCCCGTCCGACCGCCGCCAGCGAAGTGACGATCAACTTCCGTGGCTCGATCGCCGATGGTCCGGAGTTCGTCAGCACCTACACCAACAACCAGCCGGCCGTGCTGAAGGTTGCCGAGGCGCCGCTGGAAGGACTGAAGGACGTCCTGCCGCTGATGAAGAGCGGTGCGCGCTGGGAAATCTTCCTGCCGCCGGCCAAGGCCTATGGCGACAGCCCGCGTTCGCCGATCGGCCCGAACCAGGCCGTCGTGTTCGACGTGACCCTGGTTACGGTCAAGTAATGCTGTTGCGACTGGCGGCGGCGTTGCCGCCGCCAGTCGATTTCTGATGAAGGCGATCCTCAGTCCCTGCATTGGCGTTTGCGCCCTGGATGCCAGCGGACACTGCACTGGCTGCTTCCGCAGCACCGATGAGATCGCCAACTGGCGCGGCTACAGCGATGAGCAGCGTCTGCACCTGATGGATGTCGTCCTGCCGCAGCGCGAAGATGCCTTCGCCCAACACGCCGGACAACTTGCCTCAAATCCCGTGTTTGGTCTGGAAACCCTGGGGTGACCTCGGAAGATGGGCCTGCCGGGTTTGCGCCACTGGCTGGCTGCCTGCATCCACTGACGCGTCCACCCAGCGGTACCGGCTGGAACCGTTCCGAGCTGGCCGACCTGATTCCCCACGATTTCGAATTTCGCGAGGCGGCCGTCCTGGTCGGTATCGTGGATCACCCCGTTGGCGACTCCACGGTGATCCTTACCCGCCGCACGGAAACCCTCACGCACCACGGTGGCCAGGTCAGCTTTCCCGGCGGAAGTGTTGACCCCACCGACCGCGGCCCGCTGGAGGCCGCATTGCGAGAGGCCTGGGAGGAAATCCGTCTGCCGGGCTCGCATGTCGAGCCGCTGGGCTACCTCGATCCCTACGTCACCATCACCGGCTTTCGGGTGCTGCCGTTGGTGGCGCGCGTACAGCCAGGCTTCCAGCTTCATGCCGATCCGGCCGAGGTGGATGAAGTCTTCGAAGTGCCGCTCTCCTATCTTCTCGACCGGAAGCATCTGCAGCGTTTTGCCGGCGAATTTCGTGGACGGCGTCGTCACTATTGGCAGGTCTGTTACGGCAATCACCGCATCTGGGGCGCAACAGCCGCTATGCTGGTCAACCTGCGTGATCGATTCGAAGGCATTGGGGGATGAGTCAGCAGACGCTGGTTTCGGTGGAAAGTCTGGCGACCCAGCTGGGCGAGGGACGCCTGCGACTGATCGATTGCCGTTTCGATCTGCGTGACAGCGGCGCTGGCCGGCGTGGCTTCATTGCGGCACATCTGCCGGGCGCCATCTATGCCGACCTCGATACCGACCTTTCCGACCTGAACATCGAGGGACGTGGTCGGCATCCGTTGCCCAGTGCGTCGACATTTTCGGAAACCGTTTCACGCTGGGGCCTGCATCCCGATGATCCGCTGGTCGTCTATGACAGCAGCGACGGAAGCATGGCCGCGCGGCTATGGTGGATGCTGAGCCTGTTTGGTCATCAGAAAGTGGCTGTTCTGGACGGCGGTATCCAGGCATGGGTCAAGGCCGGAGGGCGTACCGAGAGTGGTTGGCCGCCGGCGCCGGAACCCAGCCTCTATCGCGGGCGTTTCAACGTGCGGCGCATCGCCAGCACCGCGGTGGTTGCCGCGCGCATGGCCACGCAGGGCGGGGCACTGATCGATGCACGCGCGCCGGAGCGCTTCCGTGGCGAGATCGAACCAATCGATCGCGTGGCCGGGCATATTCCCGGCGCGGTCAACCGGCCCTATGTCGCCAATCTGCGCGCCGATGGTCGATTCAAGCCCGCGGCGGTGCTTCGCGAGGAGTTCGATGAATTGCTCGGCGACACACCACCAGAGGAAACGCTGCTGATGTGTGGCTCGGGTGTTACCGCCTGTCACCATGCGCTGGCGATGCAGCATGCCGGTCTGAGCGGCGCTCGCGTCTATGCCGGATCGTGGAGCGAGTGGATTTCCGACGCGGCTCGCCCAGTGGCGCGGAGCTGACGCTCAGCCGCCCTTGAGGCGCGCGACCAGTCCCTGCAGCACGGCCTGGGTTTCCTTGCCGAACCAGGCATCCAGGAAAACATCGAGTTTCAGTCGCTCCGGGTCGTTGATCGCTTCGACAATGTCGGCACGGACGATCTGGCGGGTCATGCGCATAGCCTGTTGCGGCAGGGCGAGATGCGATTGCAGCCAGCGCTTTGCCGCATTTTCCACGTCTCCCGGTTCGGCCAGTTCATCCACCATGCCGATGCGGAAGGCGTGACCGGCATCGATCATGGCACCGGCGACCAGCAGCCGCTCCGCGGTGTGATGGCCGACCAGGCGGCGGAACACGTACTGGATGCATTCGGGCACGACGAGCCCTACCTGCGTTTCGTTGAGGCCGATCATTGCCGGCTTCTCGTCTTCCGGCCGGCGCACCATTACGCGGTAGTCACAGAACAGGCTGAGCACCGCGCCGCCGGCAGGGCTATGACCGCCGATCGCCGCGACGCAGGGGATCGGCGATTCAGCCAGCGCCTGGCAGGCGGCGAAGAAGCTGAGCCAAGAGGCTTCGAGGTTGTCGCGATCCAGGGTCAGCAGTTCGGGGACATCCAGACCGGCGGAGAACACCGACTCGCCACCGCTCAGGAACAGGCCATCGAAGCCCTGTTCCGGCGCGGAGACGATGGCTGAGCGCAGCGTGGTCAGCAGTTCGCGGTTGAGCGCATTCACCGGCGGTCGCGCCAGCTTCAACTCCAGGATGCGGTCGTGTTCGATGCGCTCCAGCATGTGGCTCTCCTTGATTCCCGTATCACACCGACGGGGTGCGTTGTCGCGATATCATATCGCCATGAAACAGACGTTCGATCGAAATACCTTCTCGCGTGGGTTACTGATGATGGCGCTTGGCGCCAGTCTGGTGGCCTGTTCACCCAACGAATCGGCTGAAAGCAACCCGGCGGCGGTAGAGGCGTCCACTGCCAGTGCGATCGAGCCAGCGTCACCGGTGCCGCCGGCAGCCGAGGTCGCGCAGGGCAATGATGAGTTCGCCGTGACCGGCGCCTGGGTACGCGCGGCGCCACCGGGCGCGATGATGCTGGCCGGTTACTTCACCCTGAACAAGCGCCAGGGCGGAACGCGCCGCCTGGTGGGTGCGCGCAGTGATGCTTTCGGCGATGTCAGCATCCACCGCTCCTTCGTCGAGGATGGCGTGTCGAAGATGCGTCCCGCCGGTGCGCTGGACGTGAACCCTGATGAATCGCTGGTCTTCGAACCGGGTGGCCTGCACCTGATGCTGATGTCGCCGAAGGTCGATGTCTCGAAAGGGCAGCGTCTGCCGATCTGGCTGTGTTTCGAGGATGGCGACGATATCGAGGAAATCGAAATCGAGTTCGAAGTGCGAGCCGAAGCGGGTGGCGAGGGCAACGCCGGCTAGGTCGTTGCCTCGCGTTTCCTGATCAGAGGCGGGGCAGGTCGCCTGGGCTTGCGGCAGTCTCTTCCGCCAGCTCCGGATGCCACAGCTCGTGGCTGTCGACGTGGACTCGCTGGATGGCTTCCAGTGCATCGACCCGCGTCTGGGTTTCGTCCAGTTGGGCCTGGCGGTGGTTGCGCTGGGCCAGCAGGTATTCGCTGAGATCCGCTTCGCCCAGTTCCCAGGCGCGACGCGTTCGTTCGCTGGCCCGCTGCATCGCGGCCAGGGCCTGGTAGCGCGCCTGCCAGCGGGCATGCAGCTGTTCGACGGCCTGGGTGGTCTGGCGGGCTTCCAGTTCGATCATGCGGGTAACGGAAGCGAGCTCGGCTTCGAAGACATCGGCATTGGCACGCTCGCGAGCGGCGAGCGCGCTGCGGTGGCTCCCGCCAAACGGCAGGTTGAGCACCAGCCCCACCGCCTGCTCGGCGCCACCCAACTCGTTCAGCACGCGGATGCCAACGGAAGGGTCCGCGTGGCGCTCTGCCAGCGCGCGATCGGCAACCCGTTGCTGGCGGCCGAAGTCCTCGCGCGAGGCTGCGATCTCGTGGCTGCGCTGGATGATCAGCTCACGCCAGTGCTGGGCGCCCTCGGCAAGCAGCTCGGGCGCTGGCAGCTCAGGCAGGCGAGACGGCAGCGGAATCTGCGGGAATTCGCCGCTCAAGGCCTGCGTCGCCATGTCGGCGGCGGCACGTGCGCTGATCGCTTCGGCCCGAAGCTGCG
>JACKOX010000009.1 GCA_024233975.1 Rhodanobacteraceae bacterium | reverse complement strand
GCCTTCGCCTCGCCGATGGCCATGGCGCGGTTGATTTCCTTGATCTCGCCCAGCGTCAGGTGCAGCGCCTTCTGGATGGCGATCAGCTTTTCCTGCTCGGCGACGATGTCGTCATGGTATTCGCGGATGCCGGACGACCACTTCTGCTTGCGGCGGATCAGGTCGTCAGCCCAGGCCAGATTGATCTCGTTGCCCGGGAAGGCGCGCAGGAAATCTCGACGCGGCATGCGCGCACGCTTCACGCAGCGATCCATGATCGAGCGCTCGTGCAGGCGGATCGCGTTGATCACTTCACGCAGCTTGCGCACGAACTCGTCCATCAGCGCCAGCGGCAGCTTGAACTCGAGGAAACCCTCGGCCATCTGCTCGCGGGTCTTCAGGACCTTCTTGTCGTCACCGCCGTACTTGTCGTGCTGCTTGACGAACTTGTCGTACAGCTTGGCCAGCGCGTGCATCTTGGCCGCGACTTCCTCCGGGTCCGGACCGGTGTCCGCCGGGGTGTCGCTGCTGTCGTCATCGTCGTCGTCATCGTCGTCGCTGTCGTCGCTCTCGTTGTCGTCCTTGGCGTTCTTGGACGGCGGCGGATTCGGCTGGGCGACGGTGTCATCCTGGTTGGGATCGACGAAGCCGGTGAGGATTTCATTGAGGCGGCGCTTGCCCTCGAGGTGCTGCTCGTATTCTTCGACCAGCAGGCTGATCGACCACGGGAAGCTGGCCAGCGAAGCCAGCACCTGGTTGAGGCCTTCCTCGATGCGCTTGGCGATGGCGATTTCGCCTTCGCGGGTCAACAGCTCGACCGTGCCCATCTCGCGCATGTACATGCGCACCGGGTCGGTGGTGCGACCGGCCTCGGAATCGAGCGCCGACAGCGCGGCCACGGCTTCTTCGGCCGCGGTGTCATCGTCGGACGCGGAAGACTCGGACGAGATCAGCATGTCGCCATCGGGTGCCTGCTCGTGCACCTCGATGCCCATGTCGTTGATCATGCCGATGATGTCTTCGATCTGCTCGGCGTCGACCACGTCGTCCGGCAGGTGGTCGTTGACTTCTGCGTACGTCAGGTAGCCCTGTTCGCGGCCCTTGATGATGAGCTGCTTGATCTCGGATTGCTGCTGCTGCGGTTCGATCGCCATTCGGGACCTGCGGGAACTGGGGGAGAAATGAACTTTTCAGTATATCGGGTCGCGAAGCCCAAATCCAAGGTTTGGGCCGCAATTTCGAGCAATCCCTGCCCGAATCCGTACTGAAACGACGAAACCGGCGGAAAACAGTGACCTGGTGATCGGTCCTGCCCTAGGTTTCCAGCCAGAAGGTCACCGGGCCGTCATTGACCAGTGAGACCTGCATATCGGCGCCGAATTCCCCGCTGGACACGTGCGGGTGCTGCTCGCGGGCCAGTGCCAGCAGGCGATCGAAGCCGGCGCGCGCTTCGGCGGGCGGCGCGGCGCTGGTGAAGCTGGGCCGGAGACCCTTGCGGGTGTCGGCGGCCAGCGTGAACTGCGGCACCAGCAGCAGGCCGCCGCCAGTCTGGGTCAGCGAGCGGTTCATACGACCGGCCTCGTCGGCAAAGACGCGGTAGTTGAGCAGCCGCTCGCACATGCGCCGGATACGGCCATCGTCGTCGCCTGGCTGGACGGCAGTCAGCGCCAGCAGGCCGCCGCCAATGCGCCCGACACAGCGCCCGGCCACCTCGACTTTCGCTTCGCGCACGCGCTGGATCAGGGCAATCATGGCGCCATTATCGGTGCTGCCGGCATCGCCGGCCAGACGATGGGCCGCTAGACTGCCCGCCGATGACGCCGCCACACGCCAAACCCAATCCCCTGCTTTTCGCCATGGTCTGGCTGCTGGGCAGCCTGCCGGCGCCCCTTGCCCGACTGCTGGCCGGCGCCCTGGCTCGCCTGTATGGCGCCCTGCGACTGCGCGAATGGCGGGTGACTCGGCGCAACCTTGCGCTGTGTTTTCCCGGGCTCGACGACCGCCAACAGCGCGACCTGACCCATGCCAGCCTGCGCAGCGCGGGGCTCACCTTGCTGGAAAGCCTGCGCCTGTGGAGCCGGCCCGCGCAGCGCAACCTGCGGCTGATCAGGGCCGTGGAAGGCGAACACCTGCTGGATGCCGCACTGGCCGCGGATCGCGGCGTGCTGGTCGCCGCGCCGCACCTCGGCAACTGGGAACTGCTCAACCAGTACCTCGCCAGCCGCGCGCCGCTGGCCATCGTCTATCGCGCGCCTCGTCAGAAACTGCTGGAAGCACTGCTGCTGCGCGGACGCGGCGTTGATGGCGTCGAACAGGTCCGTGCCGAACCCGCCGCCGTGCGCACGCTGCTGAAACGGCTTCAGGGCGGCGGCATGGTCGGCATCCTGCCCGACCAGCAGCCCAAGCGCGGCGAGGGCGAGTTCGCGCCGTTCTTCGGGATTCCGGCGTTGACCATGACGCTGCTGCCACGGCTGGCCCAGCGCACCGGCGCCAGCGTGCTGTTCGCGTTCGCCGAACGCGAGGCCGATGGTCGCTTCCGCATCCGCATCTGCGCCGCAGAACCGGCGATTGCCGATCGCGATCCCGGCATCGCCACCGCCGCACTGAACCGCGGCGTGCAGACCTGCGTGGAGCTGGCACCGGCCCAGTACCAGTGGGGCTACAAGCGCTTCAGCCTGCGACCCGAAGGTGAATCCGCGCTCTACTAGACGGATCGGCGTCACGTCCCGCGCGGCTCGTCGTCGGTATGCCATGACCGGCCGGAAGAAGGCGACTGGATTGCTATGCTCGCGCCATGACTGACAACCACTCCCCAGCTGCCGAGCCCCTGGACTCGGCACCCGTTGCCATGCCACCCACAGCCGACGAGAGCTTCCAGAAGCTTCCCCATGCAGCGCTGCAGAGCGCGCGAATCGGCACCCTGCTCCGAGCCCTGCTGCTCGGCGGCGGCCTGAGCCTCGTGGCCAGCCTCATCCTTGGCGCCGAACTCGACCTGGGCATCGGGCCTGGCATTCTGATCGTGCTCGCCGGCATCGCCTTCTGGGCTGGACTCGGCTGGATCTGGCAGAGCGCAGCGCACCGGCGAATCGGCTACCGCATCGATGCCGACGGCTGGCATATCCGGCGTGGCGTGTTCTGGCGCACGGAGACGCTGGTGCCGCGATCCCGCGTGCAGCACGTGGACGTCAACCATGGCCCGATCGACCGCTATTTCGGCCTGGCCACGCTCAAGGTGCACACCGCCGGCACGCGCATGCAGGCGGTCAGCCTGCACGGCCTGCTGGCGGACGACGCCGTAACCCTTCGCGATGCCCTGCTGAGCCACGATGACGACGCCGTCTGAACTGCCCGCCACCGAAGAAGCAGCGCCACTGGAAGGTCGCCTGCATCCCTGGTCCTGGCTGTTCGCGCTGATCGCGCAGCTGCAGAGCTTCGCCCTGCCGCTGATCGCGCTGCTGGTATTCGGTGGCCGCAGCAACGGGGACGAGCGCTGGCAGTTCATCGGCATGCTGGCCGGCCTCGTCATCGTCGTGGTTTCGGTGGTGCAGTACTTCACCTACCGCTATGGCGTGGTGGGTGACGACCTGGTCATCCGCGAGGGCATCCTGCACCGCAACCGCCGCAACATCCCGATGCAGCGCATCCGCAACGTCAGCCTGCAGCAGAACCTGCTGCATCGCCTGTTCGGCGTCGCCGAAGTACGGCTGGAGTCCGCGGGCGGCCATGGCGCGGAAGCGAAAATGCGGGTGCTGTCGCTGGCGGCGGCCAACCAGCTGGAATCACTGATCGAAAGCCACCACGGGACGGAAACCGGTGGCAATGAGACATCCGACGATGGCGAAACCGCCACGCCACCGCTACTCCAGCTCGGCGCGGGCGAGCTGACGCGACTGGGCCTGGTGTCGAACCGCGGCATGGTCGTGGTCGGCGCGACCGCTGCCGCGTTCTGGCAACTGGTTCCCGACGATGCCGACAACTGGATCGGCGATGGCGCGAAGTCCCTGTTCGGCCAGGCGCTGGCGGCCCATCTCGGCTGGCTGGGCTGGACGCTGGCGATCATCGCTCTGGTGCTGGCGGCAATGGTGGCGCTTCGGCTGCTGTCGATCGCGCTGGCTTTCGTGCAGTACCACGGCTTCGCGCTGCGCAGCGAGCGCGGGCGGCTCAGCGTCGAGCGCGGCCTGCTGAACCGGGTCCGCGCCAATGCACCGCCCAAGCGCATCCAGTTCTGGAACCGCCGCGAATCGCTGCTGCAACGCTGGCTGGGCCGACAGTCACTGCAGGTGGAGACGGCCGTCGGCATGCAGGAAGACGGAGCATCGTCGGCAATCACCCAACTGGCGCCGATCGCCCCTCCCGCGGTGGTCGACGACCTGCTCGGACGCCTGCTGCCGGCGCATGCATTGGACGGCCTCGACTGGCGGCCGATCCACCCGCGCGCCTGGCGACGCATGGTGAAGTGGCCGCTGTGGCTGCTGCTTGCCGCCAGCGCCACGCTCACCTGGCTCATCGGCTGGAGCGGCCTGCTGCCGCTGTTGCTGGCGCCGTGGCTGGTCTGGTCCAAACGGCGTCTGGCGGCCTCCCGCGGTTGGGCGCTGAACGACCACCTGATCAGCTGGCGCAGCGGCTGGCTGGGTTGGCAGCAGAGCTTCGCCGAAGTGAACAAGCTGCAGGGTGTGCAGTTGCTGCAGTCCCCGTTCGACCGTCGGCACGGCATGGCGCGCCTGCTGGTGGACACCGCCGGCGCGCACCCGCTGAGCGGCAACCTGCGTATCGACATGAGCTACCTGCCCGAAGCCGATGCGCGCGAGCTTTACCGCCGACTGGCCCAGCGCATCGCCAGCACGCCACTGGCATGGTAACGCCGCGCCGAACGGCGCCGCTGCGGACTCAGTCGCGCCAGAACGAGGGCGACAGCAGCACCAGCACGGTGAACACCTCGAGGCGGCCGAGGATCATGGCGAAGGTGCACAGCCACACCGCCATGTCGTTCACGCCAACGAAGTTCGAGGCGGTCACGCCGAGACCAGGACCCAGGTTGGCGATGCTCGCGATAACCGCGCCGAAGGAACTCAGGATGTCGAGCCCGGTGGCGTTGACCATGATCACCAGACCGACGAAGCAGACGGTGTAGAGCGACATGAAACCGCCCACCGACAGCACCACGCGCTCGGAAACGCGGCGGCCACCCATCTTCACCAGGAACTGGCCCTTCGGATGGATCAGCTGGCGTACCTCGCGCAAGCCCTGGCGCAGAACCATCAGCACGCGGGCGACCTTCACCCCACCGGCGGTCGAACCCGAACAACCACCAACCACGGCGAGCAGGACCAGCAGCAGTGGCGTGAAACTGCTCCACTGGTCAAAGCCGGTGGTACCGAAACCGGTGGTGGTGATGTTGGACACAACCTGGAAGGCAGCATGGCGGAACGAGCTGCCCAGCGTGGCGAAGTCGCCGCCGATCCAGATGGCAATGGTAACGAGCAGGATGGCGCCGGCCACGATGCGGAAGAACGCGCGGGTCTCTGAATCGGTGAAGTAGAGCCCTGCATCAGCGCGCCGCCAGGCCATGTAGTGCAGGCCGTAGTTGATGCCGCCGAGCAGCATGAACACGGTTGCGATGCTGTCCAGCAGGCTGCTGTCCCAGTAGCCGAAGCTGGCGTCATGAGTGGAAAAACCGCCGGTCGCCAGCGTCGCCATCGCGTGGCAGATGGCGTCGAAAAGGTCCATGCCACCCAACCAGTAGGCCACCGCGCAGAGGACGTTCAGCGCGATATAGACGATCCACAGCGCCTTGGCGGTCTCCGCGATGCGCGGCGTCAGCTTGCTGTCCTTGGTCGGGCCGGTGCTCTCCGCGCGGAACAGCTGGGTGCCACCGATCTTCAGCATCGGCAGGATCGCCACCGCAAGAATGACGATGCCCATGCCACCGAGGAAATTCAGGCTCTGCCGGTAGAACAGCATGCTCTTCGGCAGGACGTCCAGGCCGACGATCATGGTGGCGCCGGTAGTGGTGAGCCCCGATGCGGCCTCGAACACGGCATCCGTGTAACTCAGGTGCGGCGCACCGAACACGAACGGCAACGCGGTGACCAGACTGACCACCCACCAGGTCGCGCTGACGATGAAGAAGCCGTCGCGAAGACGCAGGTCATAGTCGACATTGCGCACCGGGAACCACAGGAAACCACCGAGCACGGCGCTGACCATCGCGCTGTCGATGAAGGCGCCCAGCGTATGCTCGTCCAGCACCCAGGCAATCGCCATCGGTGGCAGCGCGATCACCGAAGACATGCCGATCAGCGCGCCCAGCACGCGCTGGATGGCCTTGAAACGCATCGAAAACACGATCAGCGATTCCCCGGGTTCATTGGCTCAGATCCAGGTGGCGTCGGCGCGGAACAGCGCCTCGACCTGCGGCAACTGGCGCTTGTCGAGCAGGAACACGATGACGTGGTCGTTGGGCTCGATCACGACGTCGTGGTGCGCGATCAGCAGTTTCTCGCCGCGAACCACGCCACCGATGGTCGCCGCCGGAGGCAGCTCCAACTCGTCCAGCGAGCGCCCGATCACCTTCGAGGTACGACGATCACCCAGCGCCACCGCCTCGATGGCCTCGGCCGCACCGCGGCGCAGCGAATGCACGCGGACCATGGTGCCCTGGCGGATATGCGTGAGCAGCGCGCCCAGGGTCACCTGCTGCGGACTGACCGCGATGTCGATGCTGCCGCCTTCGACCAGTTCGGCATAGGCGGGGCGGTTGATCAGCGCCACCACGCGCGGACAGCCCAGGCGCTTGGCCAGCATCGCCGAAAGGATGTTGGCCTCGTCGTCGTTGGTCAGCGCACAGTAGATGTCGGTCTGGTCGATGTTTTCCTCGCGCAGCAGGTCCTCATCGGCGCAGTCGCCGACCAGCACGATGCTGTTGCGCAGGTCCTCGGCGATGCGCTTGGCGCGCTCGCGCGAGCGTTCGAGGATCTTCACGCCATGCTGGCGCTCCAGCGCCTTGGCCAGCGAGCGCCCGATATTCCCGCCACCGGCAATGAACACACGACGCGCAGCCTTTTCGGCCCGACGCAGCTCGCTCATCACCGTGCGGATGTCACGACGGTCGGCAAGGAAGAATACTTCGTCGTCACGCTCGATGACGGTGTGCGCCTCCGGACGGATCGGCTGTCCGCCGCGATAGATGGCAGCAACGCGCGCGTCGACGCCAGGCGGCAGATGCTCGCGCAGCTCCTTGATCTGGTGCCCCACCAGGGCGCCGTCGGCCACCGCGCGTACCGCGACGAGCTGGGCGCGACCATCGGCGAAATCGAGCACCTGCAGGGCGCCCGGATACTCGATCAGGCGCTGCACGTGACGGCAGACCAACTGCTCCGGACTGATCGCCACGTCCACCGAACTGCGCCCCTTGGCCAGCATGTCGCCATGCTCGATGTACTCGGCTTCGCGCAGGCGGGCGATCTTGGTCGGCGTGTTGTAGACGGTGTCGGCGACCAGGCAGGCGATCAGGTTCACCTCATCGCTGGACGTCACCGCGATGATCAGGTCGGCGTCTTCGGCGCCGGCCTGTCCCAGCACGCTGGGCAGGGAGGCGTGGCCATCGACGGTGCGGATATCGAGGCGCTCGGACAGTTCACGCAGGCGACCGCCATCGGTATCCACCACGGTGATGTCGTTGTTTTCCGACGACAGCGCCACCGCCACCGAGCTGCCAACCTGGCCGGCGCCAAGGATCAGGATCTTCATGCCGCTTTGTCTTCCATGTCTGTCCCCGTGTCAGACCGCGCGAACAACTAGTCGTCGCGACCGCCGGAACGGTTCTCCACGCCCAGATCGCGCAGCTTGCGATACAGGTGCGTGCGCTCCATGCCGGTCATTTTAGCGAGCTTGCCCACGCTGCCGCCTGCTTCATCGAGGCGACGGCTGAGATACAGGCGCTCGAACTGCTCACGCGCCTCGCGCAGCGGCAGGCTGAAGTCGATCGCCACGGCGTCTTCCGCCGCCGCCACCGGTGCCACGGCACGGCCGTCGAGCATGGCGTCGACCTCCGGCACGGTCACCTCGTCACTGCCCAGCAAGGTCAGGCGCTGCACCAGGTTGCGCAGCTCGCGCAGGTTGCCCGGCCAATCGTGGCGCTGCAGGCGGCTTTGCGCGGCCGCGCCGAAACGTCGAGGCGACAGGCCATCGCGCCGGGCGAAATGCGCGGCGTACTGGGCCAGCAGTTCGGCGAGATCGGCACGACGCTCGCGCAACGGCGGCACCTCCAGCGGCACCACGTTGAGCTGGAAATACAGCTCGTCGCGGAATCGCCCCTGCGCCCGCGCCGCCTCCAGATCCTGTGCGGTAGCGGCGACGACGCGAACATTGAGGTCAACCGGCTGCTGTCCACCCACGCGCAGCAACTGGCCGCGCTCGATCACGCTGGACAGGCGCTGCTGCAGCTCCGCGTCCAGCTCCGCGACCTCGTCAAGGAACAGCGTGCCGCCCTGCGCCTGCTCCAGCAGGCCCGGACGCACGCCGCTGGCGTCTTCGGCCCCGAACAGCGTGGCCGCGGCCTGGCCGCTGGCAATCGCACCGGGGACCACCGCGATGAAAGGCTGGTCACGACGCGGACCCAAGCTGTGCAGCCAGCGCGCCAGCGCTTCCTTTTCGGTGCCCGGCTCGCCTCGCAGCAGCACCGCGCTGTCGTGCCCGGCCAGACGCTCCAGCTTTTCGCGCAGCGCCTGCATCGGCGTGCTGTCGCCGGCCGGGCGTACCGGCTGCGCCTGCCGGCGCAGCGCCGCATTGTCGGCACGCAGGCGGCTGGCTTCCAGCGCGCGCTGCAGGGTGATCAGCAGCTTGGCCAGGGTGATCGGCTTTTCGATGAAGTCATAGGCGCCGAGCTTGGTCGCCTCGACCGCCGTGTCCACAGTGCCGTGGCCGGACATCATCACCACCGGAAACGCCAGCCCACCACGCCGACGACCGGCTTCGGCCCAGCCACGCAGCAGGGACAGTCCGTCCTCTCCGGGCATCCAGATATCCAGCAGCACGGCATCAGGTGCCTGCTGCGCCACCAGCAGGCGCGCGGCTTCGGCATCAGGCGCGTCGCTGACCCGGTAACCCTCGTCCTCCAGTACATCGCGCAGCAGGCCGCGGATGTCGGGCTCGTCGTCGACGATCAGGATGTGGGCGTGTGAAATGGCTGGCATGGTCGGGAAACGGCCCGAAAAGTTGCAAAAACGCAACAAAGTCTGAACTGCCGTGACGATGGCGGCAAGCCGTCACAGCGCGACGCGGCAGCCTTGACCCCGATCAAGGCAGCTTCCGCGCAAATCGCCAAACTGTGGCCATGGACAATCGCCGCCTCCCCGACATCCAGTTCGACCCCGAGCTTGTTGCCCGCTACGACAAGCCGGGGCCGCGCTACACCAGCTACCCGACCGCACCGCATTTCGACGTGGATTTCACGCCGAACGACCTCGCCGCACAGGCACGCCTTGGCAACGACGAGCCAATTCCGCGGCCGATGTCGATCTACGTACACGTGCCGTTCTGCTGGAGTCCCTGCTTCTACTGCGGCTGCAACCGCGTCATCACCCGCGATGTCAGCAAGGCCGAGGCCTACCTGCTGCGGCTGGTGCGCGAAGTCGAGATGACCGCGCCGATGTTCGACCGCGACCGCGAGGTACGCCAGCTGCATTTCGGCGGCGGCACGCCGAACTTCCTGCGACCGGACCAGATCGCCGAGTTCGTCGGCGTGCTCGGCCGCCATTTCAATCTGAGCCGCGCCGCCGATCGCGACTTCTCCATCGAACTCGATCCGCGCTTCATCCAGCCCGACGAAGTCCATGCGCTGGCCGACATCGGCTTCAACCGGGTCAGTCTCGGCGTGCAGGATTTCGACCTCGACGTACAAAAGGCGATCAACCGCGTGCAGCCGGTGGAACAGACCCTGCGCATCATCGACGCGGCACGAAATGCCGGAATGCGTTCGATCAACGTCGACCTGATCTACGGCCTGCCCAAGCAGAATCTCGAAGGATTCGGCCACACCCTGGATACGGTGATCGAGGCGCGACCCAGCCGTCTCGCGGTCTACAGCTATGCGCACATGCCGCAGCTGTTCCGCGCGCAGCGGCAGATCAAGGACGAAGACCTGTGTCCGGCGCACACCAAACTGGCGCTGCTGGCGCTGGCGGTGGAGAAGCTGGGCGCCGCCGGCTACCGCTACGTCGGCATGGATCATTTCGCCCTGCCGGAAGACGAACTCTGCCAGGCGCTGGACAGTGGCAGTCTGCATCGCAATTTCATGGGCTATACCACCCACGCCGACTGTGAACTGCTCGGCCTTGGCGTCAGCGCGATCAGCCAGATCGGCGACAGCTTCAGCCAGAACCACCGCGACCTCGGCGTCTACCAGGAGCAGATCGACGAAGGTCGCCTGCCGCTGTGGCGCGGCCTGAAGCTGAGCGACGACGACCTGCTGCGCGCGGCGGTGATCCAGGACCTGATGTGCCGCGGCGAGATCGATGTGGCCTCAGTGGAGTCGCGCTTCGACATTGATTTCTCAGCCTACTTCGCCGGCGCACTGGCGGCGCTGCAGCCGCTGGCCGACGACGGCCTGGTCGAGGTCGACGCCCGCCACATCCGCGCCACCGCCCGCGGTCGCCTGCTGCTGCGGGTGATCGCCGCCTGTTTCGACGTCTACCTCGGCCTGTCGCAGGAACAGCCGCGCTATTCCAAGGCCGTCTGAGCGCGCAATGCAGGCAGGCGCCCATGCCAGCGGCTCTTGATGGCGCGACCGAAATCATCATGCTACGTTCTGCTCTCGCGTTTGCTGAAAACGCGACGACCCCGGGGGATTTCGTCATACGCGAAAAGGATGGGGAACGACATGCACAACAAGCAACAAGCAACAAGCAACAAGCAACAAGCAAGTCAGGCTGAAGGCACTTGCTCTGGGCTTCTTGGCTGCGCTTGCGATTGACGGTACAGCCTACGCTGGCGAGCCGACCACCAAGGTGGATACGCTACGCTCGGTGATGGCCTTGTACGGCCTTAACGAAGAACAGGCCATCGCCCGCATGGCCCGCGAAGCCGAAGCGGCGGAAACCTGGATGCGCATACGCGACGCCGGCCTTGTTGGCTATGCCGGCGCCTGGTTCGACGGCGAACGCCTGCGTGTGGCCACACGCGACGCCGCCGACCACCAGCGGATCGAGGCACTGGACGCCGTACCGGTAGCGGTTGAACAGTCGCTGGAACAGCTCGAATCCATCCGTAGCACGGCGACCGAACGGCTCGCTGCTGCTGGCCTGATCAGCAGTCATATCGACTACGCCGGCAACCGCGTTGTGCTCGGCTACGACGAGGCAGCAGGAGAGTCCGGTCGCGAATCACTTGCCCAAGGTCTTCGGCAGCATGGTTTTGATCCTGCCCGGTTCGAGTTGAAGCCAGCTCGTCACGCCGTTCCATCCAGTGGCCCTGTCCGTGGTGGCGACGGAACGCGAAACAAAACCTGGGAAATGTTGAAGGACACCCAGAACGCAAAATACAGGGCATTTCCTTGCTCCGTTGGCGTTGCAATCGAGGGGGGTTATGCAACGGCCGGTCATTGCATCCACGAAGGCAGTGAGATGGCCATTGCAACAACCCCCTACCAGACCTACTCCAGCTCCAACTGTGCTGCGAACCAGCCCACGCTATATGCAGAGCCACAAGTTACGGACTATCTGACTTTGGGGTCAGGACAGGAGACATTATTCTTTGACCCATCACCAACGAAAGACTCTGGCTGGGTTGCTACGGATTCAGGCTGGACGCCTCAGGCACAAATCAACGGCTACAACGACGGGATGCTATCAGTGCCATCGCTTTGGGCGGGTCTCCTGATCGCTCCCATCAACACAACCGTCTGTCGATACGGCCAGAGTTCGGAAGGACCGCATTGTGGCGCTGTGAGTGCATTCAACGTGACGCGGTATTACGGTGCAACTGCGATTGTTGGCCTAACGGAAGTAGCTGGGAGTTGCACGGTTGACAGCGATTCAGGCGGCCCATGGGTCTCTGTTGCCGGTCAGGTTCAAGGCACAAACTATGGGGGCGCCTGTCCACACGAATGCCCTGCAGATCCAGAGAACCCGTTGCCTACATGGTTTCAACCAATCACGGATACCCTGGACGCCTTCGGCAAGACCATGCTCACCAGTCACGGCACCAACGCGCCGACGGCCATCGCGAGCTGCCCGATGATCGGCGGCCCCGGCTACTTCACCTGTCGCCTGGACAGCTGGCAATCGCAGGGCAAGGTGGACTTGACCTGGTCGAAAGGTACGGCCACCGGGCATGATCTGGATTTCTTCGCAACCTGCACGCCATACACGAACGTCACGGTGCAGTTGGCCATCCAGAACGGCTACGGGACGACCATCAGCAACCATCAGTTCATCTGCCCCCACGAGGCGGTGATCTATCCGTAGGCAAACCGCCACGGGTCGCGCTGGACGCGACCCGTGGCGCATCGCACGGGAAAAACCTGTTCGTATCAGGAGACGGAAATGAAGCACTCAAGACGGCTGGCGCGGACGTGCGCCGTGTTGCTGGCGCTGCTCGGCTGTCAAGCGACGCCGGCGGTGGAAGTCGATCCGGGCGGCTCAGGCCAGGTGTTGCTATTGCCGTTGTGGACGACCACCGGCGGGCATTCCACGCTGCTGAACATACAGAACCTTCACGAAACTGCTTCCTATCGGAAGATCGCCAAACTGCGGCTGCGGGATCAGGAGGGCGCGGTTGTCTTTAGCGGCAGCCTTTACTTCCACGATCCGCAGGATGCCTGGACGGCGGGCATTGGCCCGCGAGAAGGTGGCGGTAGTCGTCTGATCAGCAGCGACGAGACCTGCCTGCTGGTCGATGGTGAACAGGGCGCCGAACCTTTTTCCGGCATGGCCGATCTCGACGCCGAGTACGGCTCGGCCGAGGTGATCCTGATGGGCTCGGGCTGGACAGTGCCGGCAGATCAACAATTCCCCATACAGTGGGATGTCGTCTGTTCCCAGCTGGCTGACAAGTGGAACGTCGGCGAATGGGAGAGCAATCCCAATACACCCAGCATCCACGAGGCCTACCAGCTGTTCGCCGAGTGGCAGATCATCCAGGTGGAAGGCGGGGTCGTGTACAAGGTTCCCGGCGTGGCCATCGACGGCTATTCCGACCGCGTGCAGCACACCCGTCCCGGAGACCCACTGCCCGACCTGGCCAGCGGCCACGACACCGGCACCGATGAAGGCAACACAAAAAGCCGGGTATGCAGCAACGGCAAGTGTCGCGAAGATACCTGGCCAACGCCATTGGACGCGATGGCCGCGGCGCTGATGGTCGACCACTTCCGCGGCAGCTACAACATCAACCCGAATCTTGGGGCAGCGACCGATCTAGTGATCAACTACCCGTTGGTGATGTATTTCTCCGAACGCGACGGACTGGGAAGTCCGGTGGATCATGCTGTGCCGCTCGGCCATTCATTTGTCCAGATGGCCACCTATGACCGTGTTGGCAATGATCGAGTGCCACAGGGCTGCGTAGGTGTCCCACAGTTGGAATGTTGGGACACAGAATGGAGCGCGCCACAACCATTGGATCCTCAGGCCTTGCCAATAATGGCAGTGAGCTTCAACCCGGCTGAATCCCAGATCGCACCCTCTGCGGTGCTGGATTTGCCGGGTGCATGGCGAATGGAGTTCCCATCTGAAAACGAATATCAACTCCCGCCATTGCCTTCCGAGGGCAGCTTTCATGCCCGCCCGTCGTCCAACTCGTTGAATTACGGTTGGAGCATGATAAGCAACGAAGGTAATGGATTTCGCGGTGCGCCAGCGATCCCAGTGGTTTTCCAGCGCTACGTCAACGGTGTTCTTGAAGGTAGTGACGGCGTACCACAGCGCGCCAACTACAGCTTCGCATTTGCGCCGGCGATCTGGGCATGGGATATCACCTGGGACGATACTGGCGAAGATTGACGCAAGAGACTGAATGACGCCCTGGTTCGGCAGCACGCTGGCCAGGGCGTCGACCGCGACGACTCGCGGCGACCACGGCGTGGCTGCTAATCTCCGCGCCATGGCCCGACTGACCCAAGCGCGACCACAGCCCATCGCCGACGATGGCGATGAGCTCAGCTTCTGCAGCACCTGCGCGTTTTCGCCGGTGTGCGTGGAGCAGGGGCTGGAAAAGTCGCGACTGGCCGAGCTGCACTGCCTGGTCGAGCACACCGGTCCGTTCCATGAAGGCGACCACCTGTTCCGCGAAGGTGATCCATTCACCGCCATTGCGGCGGTGCGTTCGGGCACGGTAAAGACTTGCGTGATCGATACTTCCGGGCGCGAACAGGTACTGGGCTTCTTCCTGCCTGGTGAGATCATCGGCCTCAACGCCATCCACAGCGCGCGCTATCCCTGCAACGCTATCGCACTGGACACGGTATTGTTGTGCCGCTTTTCCTTCCCGGCAATCTCCACGCTGGCCACGCGCCTGCCCGGCCTGCAGCAGCAGTTGTTCAAGCTGCTGAGCCAGGACATCGGCAAGGCCAGCCTGCTGGCCGGTGACTACAGCGCCGACGAGCGCATGGCCGCGTTCCTGGTCACCCTGTCGCGGCGTTTTGCAGCACGCGGCTTCTCGGCCACCCGCTTCCGGCTGTCGATGACGCGCACCGATATCGCCAACTACCTGCGACTGGCCGCGGAAACAGTGAGTCGAGTATTGCGACGCATGCAGGACAACGGCCTGATCAGCGTCGACCGCCGCGAAATGGTCATCAACGACATGACCAGCATCGAGGGCCTCGCCAAGGGTCTGCTGCGCGAATAGCGCGATTCCTTACAGCTTCCGACCTGCTTGACCTGCGTCATGGCAGTCGGTCTGACCGCTGCGAATACTGCCGGGCATCGACAACCGGAGATTCGTCATGGACACGACCCGCAGGCTTTGGCTGGGACTGGGCACGCTGCTGCTCGTCTCGTTCGGCGTGCTGCTCTTCATGGGCAGCGAGATCCACCGTCAGGCACCACCGATGCCGGAGGCGGTAGTCACCACGCAGGGCGATACCCTGTTCACCCGCGCCGACATCGAAAACGGGCGCCGCGTCTGGCAGAGCATCGGCGGCATGCAGCTGGGCTCGATCTGGGGCCATGGCGCGCTGGTCGCGCCGGACTGGAGCGCCGACTGGCTGCATCGCGAAGCCACCGCCATGCTCGACCTGCTCGCGCACGACGAAGGACTACCGGCCTTCGACACGCTCGATGCCACCAAGCAGGCCGAGCTGACCGCACGCATGCGGCCCGAGCTCCGCCGCAACACCTACGATGCTGCCACGCAGAACATCAGGGTTTCACCGTTGCGCGCCGCGGCGATGGAAGCGGTCGCCGCGCACTACGAAAGCCTGTTCAGCAACGACCCGGCCACCGCCGACCTGCGCGAAACCTACGCCATGCGCGACAACACGGTGGGCGACATGGAACACCGCCGCCAGTTGGCCGCCTTCGTCTGGTGGACCGCCTGGGCAACCACCGCCGAGCGCCCGGATTCGACGATCAGCTACACGCAGAACTGGCCCTACGAGCCACTGGCCGGCAACGCGCCGACACCGAGCAGCTTCATCTGGACCGTGTTCAGCGTGCTGTTCATGATCGCCGGCATCGGCCTGCTCGGCTGGCACTACGCGGTCTACCACGGCAAGGAAGCAGCGCCGGTACCGCCTGCGCAGGATCCACTGGCCGCGCTGAAGCCGACGCCGTCGATGAAGGCCACGGCCAAGTATTTCTGGGTGGTGATCGCCCTGTTCCTGGTGCAGATCCTGCTGGGCGCAATGACCGCGCACTACCAGGTCGAAGGACAGGAAGCCTACGGCCTGGCGCTGGCCGACTGGGTTCCGTATTCGCTGACGCGCAGCTGGCACACCCAATTGGCGGTGCTGTGGATCGCCACCGCCTGGCTCGGCACCGGCCTGTATATCGGACCAGCGATTTCCGGGCATGAGCCGAAGTTCCAGCGCCTCGGTGTCAACGTGCTGTTCGCCTGCCTGCTGGTCATCGTGGTCGGCGCCTTCGCCGGGCAGTGGATGGCGGTGATGGGCAAGATGGACCTGGCCAACAACTTCCTGTTCGGCCACCAGGGCTGGGAATACACCGACATCGGTCGTTTCTGGCAGGCCTTCCTGTTCATCGGCCTGATGCTGTGGCTGTTCCTGGTCGGCCGCGCGCTATGGCCGGCACTGCAAAAGCGCGACGACACCTCGTCGATCGTCGGCCTGCTGTTCCTGTCCACCGTCGCCATCGGCCTGCTCTACGGCGCTGGCCTGATGTGGCGCGAGCACAGCCACATCGCCGTGGTCGAATACTGGCGCTGGTGGGTGGTGCATCTGTGGGTGGAAGGCTTCTTCGAGGTATTTGCCACGGCGGTGATCAGCTTCCTGTTCGTCAAGCTGGGGCTGATCCGCGCCAGGACGGCGACCATCAACGTGCTGTTCGCGACGATGGTGTTCATGGCCGGCGGCGTGCTCGGCACCTTCCATCACCTGTACTTCACCGGCACCACCACGGCGGTGATCGCGCTGGGCGCCAGTTTCTCGGCGCTCGAAGTGGTGCCGCTGGCACTCATTGGTCTTGAGGCCTACGACACCTGGAGCAAGCAGCGCGCGACGCCGTGGATGGCACGCTACCGCTGGCCGATCCTGTTCTTTGTCGCGGTGAGCTTCTGGAACCTGGTCGGCGCCGGACTGTTCGGTTTCCTGATCAACACGCCGATGGCGCTGTACTACATGCAGGGCCTGAACCTCACGCCGCTGCACGGCCACACCGCGCTTTTCGGCGTCTACGGCATGCTCGGCATCGGCCTGATGCTGTTCTGCCTGCGCGGCCTCAAGCCCGACGCACACTGGCGCGAGGGCCTGCTGAAAGGCGGCTTCTGGACGCTGAACATTGGCCTGTCGCTGATGGCGCTGCTGACCCTGCTGCCGATGGGCGTGCTGCAGCTCAACGCGGCGCTGGAGAAGGGTTACTGGTATGCACGTTCGGCCGAGTTCATGGGCCAACCGATCTTCGACCTGCTGGTGTGGATGCGCGTGCCCGGCGACACCATCTTCGCGGTCGGCGCCTTCATGATCGCGCTGTTCACCTCCAGCCTGTGGCTGTGGCCGAAGGGCAAGGCACAGCCCGCCATCGAGCACTGAAGCAGCATCCGCCGTCGCGGCATCCCCTTCCGTGACGGCGCTACGGCGCGGCGACCACTCCCCGGGTCGCCGCGCCTTTTTCCGTTTGATGGCCCACGGCTGACGCAGGTCAAGGTGATCGTCCGTCCACGCGCGCAGCCTATGCTCATGGACAGGAAACTGATCGAACTGCGACCCAATCTCGCGCTGCTGCCGATAGCACCACACCGCCTGTTGTTCTTCGCCGGCATGATCGCCCTGCTGCTCGGCATGGGCTGGTGGACACTGCACCTGATCGACCTGCGCTGGCCCAACGCGGCGATGACGCCAGGTCCGGTGCCCGCCGGCTGGGGTCACGCCATCCTGATGCAGTATCTGGTGTTCACGCCCTTCATCTTCGGCTTCCTGCTCACCGTGTTTCCGCGCTGGCTGGGCCAGCCGGCGCTGACGGTGCGCCGCTACCTGCCGATCGGCATCGGCCTCGCGCTGGCCTACGTGCTGACAACTCTGGGACTGGCCGGCCATGGCCGCCTGCTGCATGTCGGCGTGGTGCTGGGCCTGCTCGCCTGGTTCTGGGGCATCGTGCAGCTGCTGCGCGTGCAGCTGGCGCCGGGCCCGACGGTGATCCACGCCCAGTCGATGCTGTTCGCGCTGTGCCTGGGCTGGTGCGGGCTGCTGCTGTTCGCGATCTACCTGCATCACCCGGACGCACGGCTGGTCTACGCGGCGATCAAGATCGGCGGCTTCGGCTTCCTGCTGCCGATCTACTTCAGCGTTTGCCATCGCATGCTGCCGTTCTTCGCCGGCTGCGTGCTGCCCGGCTATCGCGACCATCGTCCGGGCTGGGCGATTCCGCTATTCTGGGCCGGCGTGTTGCTGCACCTCGGCTTCGAGATGGTGCATGCCTACGACTGGCTGTGGATCAGCGACCTGCCGTTGCTGGCGCTGACCGCCTGGCTTCTGTGGCGCTGGTGGCCGCGACAGCCGACGCCGCCGCTGCTGCGCGTGCTGTTCATCGGCTTCGCCTGGCTGCCGCTGGCGCTGGCGCTGTACGCGCTACAAAGCCTGTGGTTCGCCATCGACGGCAACTTCATCCTCGGCCGCGCCCCGATCCACGCACTGTCCATCGGCTACTTCGGCAGCCTGCTGGTGGCGATGGTGACGCGGGTCAGCCACGGCCATTCTGGACGCCCGCTACAGCTGGGCCGCGTCGGCCTCTGGGCCTTCGCCTGCGTGCAGATCGTCGCCACGACGCGCGTCATCGCGGAGCTGGTCAGCGACCCGCTGGACTGGCAGATCGCCGCCGGCATCGGCTGGCTGCTGGCCTTCGCGCCGTGGGCGATTCGCGCGCTGTGGATCTACCTCACGCCACGCATCGATGGCCAACCGGGCTGAGCGCACAGCGTCGGACTGCAGCCGCCATCCAGCGGCGTTACCATCCGACCCGGGGAACAACCGATGATCGCCTACTACCTCCAGATCAAGTGGGTCCACGTGGCGGCCGTGATCGCCAGCGGCGCGCTGTTCGGACTGCGCGGCCTGCTGGTGTGGGCCGGGCGCGAGCAGCTGGCCATGTGGGCGCCTCTGCGCTATCTCAGCTACAGCATCGACACCGTGCTGCTCACCGCCGCACTGATGCTGGTGACCATCCTGCACCAGTACCCGTTCGTACACGCCTGGCTCACCGTGAAGGTGCTGCTGCTGGTCGTCTACATCGTGCTGGGCACGCTGGCGCTGAAGCGCGGCAAGACCATGAACCAGCGACGCATCTGGTTTGTCGCTGCCTTGGCCGTCTATCTGTTCATCGTCAGCGTGGCGCGCAGCCATTCGGCGCTGGGCGCACTGAACTGGATTCACTTGTGAAGCTGAGCGTAACCAGAACTCGCTGTCCGGTTGACCTGCGTCAATGCCGTGATCCGGGTCGCAGCGCAAGCTGACGGCATGACGTCAACAACTCCGAATGGAGAAACGCATGAACAGGTACATGTACAAGGCACGTGCATCGGGAATGCTGGGCATCGCCGCCACGCTGTTGTTTGGCCTGGCCATATCTGGCTGCGGTGACAGCAATGGCAGCACGACTGCCGCGACGCCGTCCGCAACGACCACCGCCAGCGACACCGGCGGTTCGTTGAAGGGCGATTTCGGCCCGCCGCAGGGCGAGCCCATCCACGCTGTCCTCACCAGCCCACCACATGTCCCACCGGCCACCGGCCGCAACTACCCGGCCAAGGTCATCGTCGACCTCGAAGTCGTCGAACTGGAAAAGGAAATCGCCGAGGGCGTGACCTACACGTTCTGGACCTTTGGCGGCACCGTGCCCGGCAGCTTCATCCGCGTGCGCCAGGGTGACACCGTGGAGTTTCACCTCAAGAACCATCCTGACTCCAAGATGCCGCACAACATCGATCTGCACGGCGTCACCGGGCCGGGTGGCGGCGCAGCATCAAGTTTTACCGCTCCGGGACACGAATCGCAGTTCACCTTCAAGGCGCTCAACGCAGGTCTGTTCGTGTATCACTGCGCCACCGCGCCGGTGGGCATGCATATCGCCAACGGTATGTACGGCCTGATTCTGGTCGAACCGCCGGAGGGCCTGACCCCGGTGGATCACGAGTACTACGTGATGCAGGGCGATTTCTACACAGTGGGCAAGTACCGCGAGAAGGGCCATCAGGACTTCGACATGCAGAAGGCCATCGACGAGAACGCAACCTATGTGCTGTTCAATGGCGCGGAGGGCTCGCTGGTGGGCGACAACGCGATCAGCGCCAAGACCGGCGAGAGCGTGCGTCTGTTTGTCGGCAACGGCGGGCCGAATCTGGTGTCCAGCTTCCATGTCATCGGCGAGATCTTCGACAAGGTCTGGTACGAAGGCGGCACCCATTTTCAGGAGAACGTACAGACCACGCTGATCCCGGCCGGCGGCGCGATGATCGCGCAGTTCCACACCGAAGTGCCGGGCAGCTACATCATGGTCGACCACAGCATCTTCCGTGCCTTCAACAAGGGCGCACTGGCGATCCTCAAGGTCGATGGCCCGGAGAACAAGGCGATCTACTCGGGCAAGGAAGTCGACTCGGTCTACCTAGGCGACAAGGCGGTCAGTCAGGCGCCGGTCGCCGCTGCCGCATCCGCCGCCGCCGCCGGCACGCTGACGCTGGAGGAACAAATCAAGGCCGGCTCCGTGCTGTTCAACGGCACCTGCTCGGTCTGCCACCAGTCCAACGGCGAAGGCCTGCCCGGCGTGTTCCCGCCCCTGGCCAAGTCCGACTACCTGAAGGCGCATCGCGATCAGCTGATCGGCATCGTGCTCAACGGCCTGAACGGCCCGGTCACCGTCAACGGGAAGGACTACAACTCGGTGATGCCGCCGATGAGCCAGCACACCGACGACGAAATCGCCAACATCCTGACCTACGTGCTCAACAGCTGGGGCAACGACGGCGGTCAGGTCACCAAGGACGACGTCGCGAAAGTCCGCGAAGCCACGCCGCGTCCCGAAGGCGCCGCGCACTGACATGCGCATGGCCGGCTCAATCCAGGCACGCCTGCTGATGCTGGCCCTGCTGCCCGCAACCGCCCTCGCGGCGGCCGGGCAGCAGCCCGCGTCCTATGTCACGATCGAAGGCGGCGACTACCGCTCGGTGATCAAGGTCGGCGACGGCGATACCCCAGTGCATGTCGACGACTTCGCCATGATGACGACACCGGTCAGCAACGCCGACTTCCTCGAATTCGTGACGTCCCATCCGCAGTGGCAACGGGATCGCGCGCCCCAGGTGTTCGTCGACGGCGAATACCTGTCGCACTGGATCGGCCCGACCCAGCTCGCCGAAGGACAGGCGCAGCAGCCGGTGACGCGTGTCAGCTGGTTCGCGGCCAACGCCTACTGCGCCGCGCAGGATGCGCGTCTGCCGACCTGGTCGGAATGGGAGTACGCCGCAGCCGCCGATGAAACCCGTCGCGACGCCCGCGACGATCCCGCCTGGCGCGAACGCATCCTCGCCTGGTACTCGCGACCATCCAACCAGCCGCTGCCGGCCGTCGGCGACAGCGACCCCAACGTGTGGGGCCTACGCGACCTGCACGGTCTGGTCTGGGAATGGGTCGACGACTTCAACGCCCTGTACGTCGCCGCCGACAGCCGCAAGCAGGGCGATCCCGACCTGCTCAAGTTCTGCGGCGCCGGCGCGATCTCGATGAACGATCGCGAGAACTACGCCGTGCTGATGCGCATCGCCATGCTGAGCGCGATGAACGCCGCCAGCACCACGCGCAACCTTGGCTTCCGCTGCGCCCGCAATGGCGCGGCCACACAGGGCGCCACCGATTGAATGGCTGGCGGCCACGGAGAACACCACATGAAGCAGCCATCCCTGATCCAGAACGCCATGGCCATCACGCTGGCGTTCGCACTGTCCACGTCCGCCGCCATCGCGGCTGACGGAAAGAGCGATACGACGAGCGAGAAGCCGCACAGCCACCACGACCACGCCGCGATGATGGCGGCCATGGGCGACATGCCGGCAACGAAACCCGCGCTGCTGCCGGACGCCTCGATCTACCAGCTCGAAGCCCGGCTCACCGACCAGAACGGCAAGGTTGCGACCTTTACGGACCAGGCCGGCGACGTGCGCCTGGTCAGCATGTTCTACGCCAGCTGCAAGTACGTCTGCCCGATGATCATCGACCAGCTAAAGCGCATTGAACACGAGCTCGACGACGAACAACGCCAGCGCCTTCGCGTCAGCATGATCACCTTCGACGCCAAGCACGACAGCCCCGACGTCCTCACCCAACTGGCCGACGAACGCCATATCGACAGCGCGCGCTGGTCGCTGTTCCAACCCCGACCAAGCGATGTGCGTCCGATCTCGGCGCTGCTAGGCATCCAGTACCGCGAACTACCCGAAGGCGGCTTCAACCATTCCAGCGTGATCAGCCTGATCGACGCCGACGGCCGCATCCTCGCTCGCACCGAACAACTCGGCGCCAGCCCTGATCCCGCCTTCGTTGACGCCGTACGCAGCGCGCTTGTGAAGACAGGCCAGGCGGACACCGGGAACTGACGCGCTATCCAATCAGGCGCAAACAGAAAAGGCCCGGTGATATCGGGCCTTTTCGTGTCCGCACTGATCATCACTCAGTAGTGATAGTCGATCTGCAACCACAGCTTGCGCACATCGGGTAGCGCGTCGCCGCGGAAGTCGGCAAGCTTCAGCAGCCCCTTGAAACCATGCCCGAGATCGCGTGCCAGCGACAGATCCAGTTCGTCGCCAAAGCGCGCATCGCCGTGTACGGCGTCGAAGCGGTGCGCGGTGGCCGACCAGGTGGATTCACCCAGCTTGCCGTTGACGCCGATGAAGCGGTCATCGAGCCCGTCCAGCGGCGTGGCAAGGAAGCGGTCGGCCCAGCCGTTGAAGGCATGACCTGTCGCCAGCGGCGTGCGGAAGCTGTAGCCGCCATCGCCGCCGAGACGTTCCCAGCCACCCTGCAGCGAGATGGCTTCGAAGCGATAGCCGGGCTCGATGCGCCAATAGGTCGCGCTGCCGTCCAGCGGATTGTCGGCGTTCGCCTGCTGCCGCGCCAGATCAAGGCCCAGCGACCAGTTGCCCACCGCTTTCGCATCCCGCGTGTAGCGCAGGCCGACCGTCGTATTGGAATCGGTGGCGACATCGTGGTCCTCGACGCGATAGACGTATTCGACCAGCCGGCCATCAAAGGCGGGATGACTGAAATGGAACAGATGGCCATCGAGATCGCGATGGGCCAGCACGTCGTTGGGATGATGCTCGCCAAACACGCGGATCACGCGGCTGAGATAGCGATAACTCAGCTGCCGCTGCTCGCCGACGTCGTAATCCAGCGCGATGCCGTCGAAGCTCTGCCGGTTCTGCCGCCAGCCCACGGCGCCGATGTAGCGCTGGTTGTCGAGGTTGATCACCTGTCGTCCGAGGCGCGCCTGCAGTCGCTCGCTGCCGTAGGCGACGAACAGCTCGTCCCGCTCGGTGCTGCGTGGATCGGCAACGACGGGATAGCTCGTCTCGCCATTGCGCGTGCTGTTGAAGCCGTCATTCAGGTTGCTGGTCTGCTCCAGCGTGCCATGCAACGACCACTGCGGCGACCACTGCCAAATGCCGCCGACGCGAAGGCGCAGCGTGTGTGCGTCGGCGCTGTTGGCGAAAGCATCGTCATCGACATGCTCGTAGCGATAGCGTGCATCCACGCTGGCGCTGAAGTCACCGGCAAAGGCCAGCGTGGGCGACAGCGACAGTGCGACCGCCGCGGCGAGCAGCTGCCGACACCATGGCCGGCATCGCGTTTCCGTGTTCATGACCATGCTCTCCAGAAGGGCTCCGCCCGTTGCCTGGCATGGTCGGCGCACGCCCGGAAACCCGCATTGAGCCAGGTCAAGCCACGCAAAGATTCCCGAAAGGTCGCACAGATTGGCTGTCGCTATTCACCGAAGCTGTCCTCGAAGATGCGGAAGCTCTGCACCGGGATGGCGACCGACAGCAGGTTGTCGCCACCGGCATCCGGCTCCACGCCATCGACATCGGCGTAGTACGGGTTTTCGTCGGGATCGAAGGCCACTGCCGCCTGCACAGTGATGCTGATCTGGGTGGTTTCGCCCGGCGTCAGCGTGCCGATGTCGCAGGTAGTGACCGGATCGACGTGGCTGCAGCTGCCTTTGCCCGGTGTCACGCCGACCAGCACCACGCCCGCTGGCAAGGTGCCCTCGAAACGCACGCCGGTGGCGTTGATGCCGCTGACGCCGCCCTGCGGCGTGGCGTTGCCGACGTCGAACAGCATGGTCACCTGCGAGCCCGGCGGCGGCAGGTCCGGACTGGCCGGCGTTTCTTCAATGGTGAGGTCGATCATGTCGATCACCTCCACCGTCGTCTGCACATTTCCGTCGGTGCCGCTGCCATCGAGCAGGGTGACGTCGATGGTCCTGCTACCAAGGTCGGTATAGATGTGCTCGGCCACCACCTGGCCCAGGCCATCGTGCGTCGGCGTGATCACCGGTGGCTTCGGATCGGCGTTCGGGTCCATCGGCGTCACGTCGTTGCTGGACTGGCTGCTGCCGTCGCCCCAGGCGATCTGCACGAAATGCGGCTGCCCGATGTCCGGATCGTCGTATTCGGCCAGCAGCGGGAACGGGAAGCCGCGCCCCGCCTGCAGCGCACTACCGGCAATCTTGCCGCGCAGCAATGGCCAGACCTTCTTCGGCACGATGCGCGAGTTCTGATTGGTGAAGCGCACCACCGGCGGATCGTTCACCGGATTCACCGTCAGCGTGACCACGGCGATATTAGAGTCGAACCGGCCGTCGTTGACCCGGAAGGCGATGGCGTCGTCACCGCTGTAGTCCGCATCCGGCGTGTAGTGGCGATTGGCGCCGCTGCCGCTCAGCGTGCCGTGTTCCGGCAGCTGCACGATGCTGTAAGTCAACGTGTCGAGACCGTTGAAGTCGACACCGGTGATGCCGTCGGGATCGCTGGCGTCGAGCACGAAATCAAGCGCCGCATCCTCGTCCAGCGAATGACTGGCATCGTGCGCTTCCGGCGCGCGGAAATTGCGATTGACGGTGATGCTCGCCGTGCCGGTGTTGCTGTCGACCAGACCGTCATTGGCGCGGAACTGGAAACTGTCGGTGCCCTGAAAGTCGTTGTCCGATGCATAAGCGACGGTGACGCTGCTCTCGGTGATGTCCTTGAATGGCGCGGTCTCGAATACGTGCAGCAGCGAATACTCGCGATCCAACACATGGAACTTGCTGGCGTTGACGCTGATGTCGGTGGGCTTGCCCATGTCACCGAGCACAAAGCAGCCGCCATCACAGGTCGACGCTGCCTGTCCGGCGAAGTCGCCCAGCGGCGTGAAGCGCTGCACGCGGTAGTTTTCGTAGTCGGTGACGTAGAGCATGTCCTTGGGATCCAGCGCCATGCCCAGCGGCGTGTCGAACTGCCCCGGCGCGCTGCCGCTGGTCGTCGCCACGCTGCAGGTGGCGTCCGTGCAGCTATAGCCGAAGCTGCGGCCGTTGGCGTCGTCGCAGTTCGGGCCGCTGTCGCAGCGCCCCATCCAGCCGACCAGCGCGCCGGGCGTGAAGGTCACGCCGTCGTAGTCCGAAGGCGCGAACTTGTAGATGCGGTCGGTGCCGGGATCAGGGATGTACAGCGCGCCCGTGCTGTCGATCTCCATGGTGAAGCCGGCCGTGCTGCTGCCCGCCGCACTGGATACCGCCGACAGGAAGCCGGCGCCGCCATTCAGCGCGCCGATATACGGCGGCTGCGTGCCGCCGCTGTTGCCGTCGTAAGCGTAGAGGTACTGCTTGTCGGTGGCGTAGATGATGCCGGTACTCGGGTCGTAGGTCGCCGCGATGTGCTTCATGGTGCGGTTGAGCGGCGCCTTGTCGCGCAGCTCCCAGGACTGGAAGCTGGACAGGTCGGCCGTATAGCGGCGCAGCACCAGCCATTCGTTGTTGCTGGCCGGCGCCACCGCCTGCACGCCGCCGCCGCTGTCCACGGTCACGCGGTTGATGTCACTGAAGCCGAAGCTGGCCGGCGTGCTGGTCAGCAGCGCGCCATCCGCGTCCCACATCGAAATGCGCGGATCGGTCACCGGATAGCCATTTGTGCAGCGCCACGCCTTGTCCAGCACATAGGCCACGTCGTCGTCGCGTAGATGCACGAATTTTGCCTCGTAGGGAAAGTCCACCGGCACCGGACGCGGCGACGCCGCATGACAGAAAGCATCATCGAGATCCGCCGCTGTGGTGCTGGAATAGTTGAGGATGTCGCCAACCTCATTGTCCGGCTTCACCCGGAAATCCTCGATGAAGTATGGCCGCAGGGGCGCGACGAAGAAGCCGTGCGCTGGCTGTTGGCTGATGCGGAAATTCAGCGGATCGAAGCGCCCGGAGAGCAAGTCGCCATCGGAACCGGACAGCACCAGATCGATGGGCTGACTTGTCAACGTGGTGCCGGAAACGTTCTGCACGCTCGGCGGCGTGTTGGTTCCCGGTGTCTTCACGGTGATCCACTGCGATTTGTGGCTGCTGTTGCCACTGTCATCGGTTGCCGTCCACTGCACTTCGGTGCGGGCATCAACCGGGAAGCTGGCGGGCGTGATCGAGCTGAGTGCCGGATCCGGATCGGCGAGGTCGAATACCGCAGCGCTACCGATTGGCACGTCGCCCAGCAACGGCGGCGTACTCGACTCGATCACCTGGCTCGGCGGTGCCAGCAGGATCGGCGCCAGCGTGTCCGCGACGGTGATGGTCTGCTGCACGCTGGCAATGCCAGGATTGCCGGCGCCCAGCGGACCGATGTCGCTGGCCGTCCAGGTCACCACCGTGGTGCCGATGGGCAGGAAGTCCGGGGCGTCGTTGCCCACCGTCGGCGTCAATCCGCAGGGATCGCCGGCGGTGATGGTGGCGCGGAAGTCGGCGAAATGGTCGTACCACTTCTCTCCGCCAAAGCGCGTGGCTTCCAGAGTTGATGGATTCGGCGCACTGGTGCTGATCGTCGGTGGATTGATGTCGTAGACGGTGAAGTTGCTCTGCTGCTCGTGCCTGGCGGTGCCGATGGTTGGGTTGTCGGCCAATGCGTCGGCACCGATCACGCCGGCGGATATCGCGGCGTTCTTCAGGAATTCCTTGCCGATGGCGGCGGCGCGCGCCGCGCTCTTGGGTTCGGTCTTGGTGATCGCCTCGCCGTACTTCAGCTCGGCGTTGTAGACAAACAGCACCGTCGGAATGGCGACATCGAAGATCGGATCGAGCTGGGTTTCCGCCAGCCAGTCGAGGTGATGCACGCCGGAGGGAAAGCTGACCCGTCGCTGCGACGCCGACCAGGTGTCGAGGTAGGGCGAGTCCACCGACACGTCGACCTGACTGTTGCCATGCGCCACCAGCGGCGTACCGAAGGCGCCCCAGTTGGTCGGCAGCGGCTGGATGTCCCAGAGGTTGAACAGGTTGCCGTAGCTCGCTTTCTTCTGCGGCAGGGTGAATTCGAAGCGGCAGCCACCCTGCGCATTGGGCGTGACCGGCGACGGAGTGGGCGCAATGAACTTCGCCGGCAGGTAGCGCAGGCGGATGTCGATGCCGATGGTGGCGAGGTCGGCGGCGGTGCCGAACGGACCCGGCAGGAAGGAGGTCGGCAGCAGCGCGAGGTGTGCGGCCGCCCAGTCGGTATAGGCCTGCTGGTAGCCGGGATTGTCGCCAACATCGGCGGACGATGGCGCGCTGCTGAACAGCAGCGTGGCAATGATGGCGGCAAGCGGCAGGCGATGGTTGGCGACGTTCATGGTGGCGATTTCGTGGCGATCCTGTGGGGTGAGGCGGGAGTTGCGGCAGAATCGGGTCATCGACGCTCGAAAACGGGAGTCACCGTGACCCCAGCGCAGGACGACAAGGCCCGCAACGACGCGCCGCAGGGCGCGGACCCGCAGGTGTGGGCGGCGCTTTACGACGAGCTGAAGTCACTGGCACGGCGTCGACTGCGAGCCGAATCCACGCCCGACCTGTTGCAGCCCACCGCATTGGTGGCCGAGGCCTGGCTGCGCATGGCCAATGAGTCGCGATTCGATGATCGTCGTCATTTCCTGCGCATGGCGGCGCGGGTGATGCGCCATGTGCTGGTCGATCAGGCGCGCGCGCTGAAAGGGCCACAACGCGATCACGGCGCGTTGCGCGTCACGCTGGATTCGCGCCTGCCTGGCGCCGACCCCTTTGGCGACGCCGACCTGCTCGACATCGACACGGCGTTGGCGCGACTGCATGACGAGCACGCACGCGTCGCCGACGTGCTGGAACTGCACTATTTCGGCGGCATGAACTACGCCGAGATGGCCGAAGCGCTGGCCATCTCCGAAGCCACGGTGAAGCGCGACCTGCGCAGCGGCCGTGCCTGGCTGCTGGCGGAACTGGACGACGGCGCGCCATGAGCCGCATCGACTTCGAACGCCTCGACGCGCTGTTTCACCAGGCGCTGGAGAAGCCCGAGAAAGAGCGCGCGGACTTCATCGAACAGGCCTGCAGCGATGACGATGCGCTTCGACGGCGCCTGCTGGCGATGCTGGCGCAGGACGCAAGAGCGAACGCGGACACAGGAACGGCCACCGATCCACTGGCCCGCGCGGTGGCAGCCGGACGTCGCCGTTTTGGCGACACCGAAGAGATGCCCGAACGGATCGGCCCATTCCGCCTGCTGCGGCGACTTGGCCAGGGCGGCATGGGCACGGTCTTCCTTGGCGAGCGCGAGGACAGCGATTTCCAGCAGCAGGTCGCGATCAAGCTGCTGCGTCGCCTGGGTGACGACGACAGCATCGCCGCGCGCCTGCGCCGCGAACGCGCCCTGCTGGCACGACTCAGCCATCCGCATATCGCCCAACTCATCGACGGCGGTGAACTGGATGACGGCACTCCCTGGGTGGCGATGGAGTACGTCGAAGGCCAGACGCTGACGCGCTTCGCCGATGCGAAGCAACTCGACACTGCGGCTCGGGTGGCGCTGTTCCAGCAGCTGCTGGATGCCGTCGCCTACGCGCACCGCCATCTCGTCGTGCATCGCGACATCAAGCCTGAGAACGTGCTGGTCGATGGCGACGGCAACGTCAAACTGCTGGACTTCGGCATCGCCAAACTGATCGAGGACGAAGGCGCACCCACCACGCCAGCCACGATGACCGTGGCCGGTGCGATGACGCCGGTCTACGCCTCGCCTGAACAGCTGCAGGGACAGGCGGTGTCCACGCAAAGCGACGTCTACTCGCTGGGTGTCGTGCTCTACGAACTGCTCGCCGGCCAGCTGCCGTTCCCGCCCGAACCCGGCATCACGCCGCTGGCGCTGCAGCAGCGAATCTGCACCACGCAGGCCATCGCACCCAGTCGCGTGGCGCGCGACGACCTGCCGCGTCGACGCCTGCGCGGCGACCTCGACCGCATCGTGCTCAAGGCGCTTCGCAAGGAACCGCAGCGTCGCTATGCCTCGGTGGATGCGCTGGCCGACGACCTGCGCCGCCATCGCGATGGCCTTCCGGTGTCGGCGCGGCCTGACAGCCTCGGCTATCGCCTCGGCAAGTTCGTTTCGCGCAATCCGGCTGGCGTGATCGCCTCGCTGCTGCTGCTGGGCACGCTGCTCGCCTTCGCCGTGGTCAGCCGCTGGCAGACCGTGCAGATCGCCGCACAACGTGATCGCGCCGAGCAGGAAGCGACGGCAGCGAACCAGGTTGCCGAGGCGATGATCGACCTGTTCCAGGTATCCGACCCGCGCGAATCCGCCAAACGCGACCTCACCGCGCGCGATCTGCTCGACCAGGCCGCCACCGCGCTGCCGGAAAAGGTGCAGGACGCACCGCTGTTGCGCGCACGCATGCTGCACGTCATCGGCCTGTCCTACGCCAACATCGGCGCCTACGACAAGGCCGTTCAATTGCTGACCGAAGCGCTACACATCCGCGAAGCCGAACTTGGCGAGAACAGCGTCGAGGTCGCAGACACGCTTAATCGCCTCGGCAACGTGCATCGCCTGTACGGGCACCTCGATCTCGCCGAACCGCTGCTGGAACGCGCGCTGCGCATCCGCGAAGCACTGGACACCGGCCCCGACTACGACCTCGCCGACAGCTACAACAACGTCGGCCTGATGCAGTACGAACTTGGTCACGACGACGACGCGCTCGCCACGCTGCAGAAATCCATCGACATGCACCGCCAGGTGGCGCAGCCCGACACCGTCGAAGTCGCCATCGCGCTGCACAACCGCACGCTGTCACTGAAGCGGCAGAAGCGCTATGACGAGGCGATGAAAGAAATCGATGAGGCCATCGCCATCAAGCAGCGACTTGGCTACGCCGGCCGCTCCACGCTGATGAACTCGCTCGGCCTGCGTGCCGAGATCCTCGCCGCACAAGGCCGCTACGCCGAAGCGCTGGCCATCCGCGAGGCGACGCTGAAGCAGCGCCGCGAACTCTATCCCGAAGGCCACCCGGAATTGATCCGCGGCCTGATCAACCTGGCGCAGCTGCACATCGCCATGGGCCATCCCGACGACGCCGGCCCGCTGCTCGAAGAAGCCGACCAATGGGCGCACAAGATCGACCCCGATCGCGGCCTGATCACCGCCAGCGTCCGCATCGCCCAGGGCCGCCTCGCCCTCGCCCAGCACGACAGCGAGCGAGCGCGATACCTGTTCAACATGGCCCTGACCATCCGCCGCGACCGCCTGCCAGCCGGGCATCCAGACCTCGTTGAAGTGGAACAGCGGTTGTTGTCGTTGAAGTGAAGAGAGCCTTCGCCATCACAGGTCTGATTCTTGCCGCCGCACTGCTGGAGATTCTCCTCGCGCCGTGGCTCGTTGGCACCTGTCATCGGTCGAGCGCAGAGGGTGCAGCGATGGCGCGCGCCCTTTCCCAGTCAGATCTGTCAGCGATGTACGCGAAGATGGAAAGCTATGGCGGCGCGTTCATCGTTTGGGATGAACGTGGCGAGCCACTTCCCGCAGAGTTTGCCCACGCTGGCGCGTTGCATGGCGACGTCGGCCGCCTGAACCGAATCGTCCTTGGCGGCTGCTACGACGACAAGGCAGCTCTGTACTTTCGGGGACTTGATGGCAGCGAGTCTAAAGAGATCGTGCTCCATCCCGGCGAGCGACTGCAGTCTGAAGTGCTATGGCGCACCCCGGACACCAATTCAGCCTCCGACATGACCAGCCGCCCCGGGAAAGAACACTTGCAGGCTGGTGATCATCATCTGCACGGCGATGGCGGCGAGGATCATGCCCATCAGGCGCTTGGTGATGGCGGTGACGCGGGGCGAGAGGTAGTGGCCGATCATCGGCGCGGCGAACAGCGCGGCGGTCAGCAGGACGAGGAAAGCCAGCAGCCCGATGGCGAGTGACAGTTCCTGGCCGTGGGCCAGCGCCGACTGGCCGAACACGATCATGGTGGCGATGGTGCCGGGGCCGACCAGCAGCGGAATGGTCAGCGGGTAGATCGCGGCGTTCTCGATCTCGGCGATGTCGGCGTGCTCGGCCTTGGTAGGACTGTGCTGCGTGCTCGACGCACCGTTGAGCATCGAAATCGCGATCAACAGCACCAGCAGGCCACCGGCAAGGCGAAAGTCGTCCACCGTCAACCCGAAAGCGCGCAGGATGGCGCCACCCGCCACCGCCGACACGATGCAGCCAATCGCCACACCAAACGAAGCAATCGACGCGACCTTGCGCCGCTCGGCGTCACTGGCGCCCTCGGTGAATGACAGGAACACCGGGATGTTCGCCACCGGATTCATGATCGCGAACAGCGCCGCGAACACCTTGGTGGCGAAGGCGAGGTCAATACCCATGGTCGGACTCCGTATGCGGCTGTCGTCATTCGCAGGCGACACCTTGCGATCGATGGGCGACCCACGCAAGGGAGGCCGCCGCCATCGTCTCCGGGAAAGTCCGCTACCATCGCCCGCATAACCTGCCGGGGACATACGATGAGTGACACGCCGCCTGCCGATCAACTGCACCATCATCGCCGGCGCATGGGCGGCCGCGACACGCAGGAAGCGCATCGCGCGGCGACGCCACTGGAACTGCTGTTCGACCTGACCTTCGTGGTCAGCTTCGGTTTCGCCGCCTCGCATTTCGCGCACGCGCTGGCCGAGGGGCACTACTCGACGGCGTTTGTCGGCTTCGGCTTCGCCAGCTTTGGCATCTGCTGGGCATGGGTGAACTTTTCCTGGTTCGCCTCCGCCTATGACACCGACGACTGGCTGTTCCGCCTGATGACGATGATCCAGATGGCAGGGGTGCTGATCCTTGCCATCGGCATTCCGCAGCTGTTCGGCTCGCTGGAACACGGCGACCATCTCGCCATCGGCACCATGGTGTTTGGCTATGTCGTCATGCGGCTGGCGCTGGTGGCGCAGTGGTTGCGCGCGGCGCGGCAGGATCCCGCGCGGCGCCGCACCTGCCTGACCTATGCGATTGCCGTAGCCCTGGCCCAGGTCGGCTGGTGCACGCTCGCATGGCTCGACCTGTCGGCGATCCCGTTGGCGGTGGCGTGGATCGTGCTGTTCCTGATCGAACTGAGCGGACCCATGGTCGCCGAGCGCCAGCAGGGCGGGACGCCATGGCACGCGCACCACATCGTCGAACGGAACACGCTGTTCGCCATCATCGCGCTGGGTGAAGGCGTGGTCGGCACTGTCGCCGCGCTTTCTGCCGTCGTCGAAACCCAGGGTTGGACGGCGGCCAGCGCGCTGGTGGCGCTGGCCGGCCTCGGCCTGACATTCGGCATCTGGTGGATCTACCTGATGCTGCCATCAGCAACCGTGCTGCACGCGCATCGCCGGCGCAGCTTTGTCTGGGGCTACTCGCAGATGCTGCTGGTCATCGCCATCGTGGCGGTGGGCGCCGGCCTGCACGTGGCCGCGCTGCATCTTGAACACAAGGCGCACATCAGCCCCTTTGCCGTGCTGCTGACAACGGCGATTCCCACCATTGCCTTCATCCTTCTTGTCTACGGGCTCTACTGGTATCTGGTCCGACGCTTCGACAAGCTGCACACCTGGTTGCTGCTGCTGACCGCCGGCGTGATGGCAGCCGCCGTTATCGCCGCGAAATCCGGGCTGGCCATGCCTGTCTGCCTGCTGATCCTGTCGTTGGCACCCGTGGTGACGATCATCGGCTATGAATGGCGGGGGCACCGATACCAGGCCGATGCGCTCGGCCTGCTCGAGTGAACGGCCGCAGGCACGGGAAACTCGCCACGCCGAAGCCAGGCGCATGGACCTGAGCCAGCACGTCACTGCCATGACCCAAGCGCCCGAATGAAGGGCGGACAACAGCGTTCGAAGCCATAGGGAGGAATCGCTGCTGCGCAGTCCCAGCGTCTGGTGCGCCGGGTCCCAGCAGCAAGGCTATGGGACTCCTATACTCATCAGCCAAACCATGCCGCTTCTGGACATGACATTCGTGAGGATCGCCCTGCTCATTGCGATGATGCTGCTGTCCGGCGTCACCATGGCGGGAAGCCAATCGGCTTATGCACCCGTCGAAGGCTTGCTGTCAGTTGTCTGGGGTGATGCCGCGACGCCAGGACGCAACGCGCCGATTCGCGCCATGTTGACCGATGACGAGGGCCGTACGCGTCGCATCAAGGTCAGCGACGACCTGCTCAACCGCGGCCTGCTGCGCTGGAATGGCCAGCGCGTCAGGGTGTATCCCCGGTCCGGCGATACCGGAGATGCCAGCGACCTAGACGTCGGCGAGGTCCGCGCAGCGGCGGTCCAACTGGTGGCACTGACATCGACATCAACCGCGGTTACCGGCTCGCAACCGTGGATCTCGATACTCTGCAAGTTCGCTGATGTGGCCGCCGAGCCGAAAGACCTGGCCTTTTTCGAGGGCATGTACGCCAATATGCCCGGCGGCCTCGACCATTTCTGGCGTGAGCTCTCCTACGACCAGATCGACGTCGTTGGCTCCACCGCAGTCGACTGGGTGACGTTGCCGGGCAACCAGGCGGACTATGCACCAACGCCCGGATCGGGCACCGATGCCAATCTCAACCAGGTGTTCGACGACTGCACCGCAGCGGTTGACGACATCGTCGACTTCTCACGTGGCGGCGAACCCTTCGTCGGCATCAACATCATGCTGAACGAAGACCTCGACTGCTGCGCCTGGGGCGGCAATCGCTACGCGACCCTGGACGGCGTCGCCAAGAACTGGCGGACAACCTGGAACCCACCCTGGTCCTTCCGCAACGAAGGCATCATCGCGCACGAAATGGGACACGGCTTCGGCCTGCACCACGCCAACAACTTCGATGACGATGGCAACCCCTACGACAGTCCATGGGACGTGATGAGCGCGGCCACCGCCTATGGCTCGGTCGACGAGACATACGGCGAGCTGGGCAAGCATACGAACGTCTGGCACAAGGACATCCTCGGCTGGTTCCCGCCAACACAGCGCTTCGAGGCCCAGCCCGACACCATCGTCACGCTGGAGCTGGATGCCCTCGCCGCAGCGGATGCCGGGCACTATCGGGTGGCCATCGTGCCGGTGGATGCCGATCACCTCTATTCCGTGGAAGCCCGCCAGCGCGTCGGGCTGTATGACGCGGAGCTTCCCGGCAATGCCGTGATCATCCATCAGGTGGACATGACAAGACCCGAACCGGCCTGGGCGGTGGATGCCGACGTGCCGCCAGCCAACTACGGCGACAACCCTGGAACCATGTGGGAGCCCGGCGAGACTTTCATTGATCCGGACAATGGCCTTGCGATCAAGGTCGAGCGCGAGACCGCTAACGGTTTTGTGGTCACCATCGGCCGCCCCACTATTCCGCAGGTGTTCCGGGACGGCTTCGACGAAGCAACCGCATCACTGAGGCCGGGATCGAAGATCATCTCCACCGATACGCACTAGCGCCTGCGCGACATCAGGCCTTGCCTGTCACGCCCCGGTGGCGCAAATTGCCTGCAGGTCAGGGGAGCGAACGACATGCGGCATTCGGCGTGGTTGCAGGGCAGCCTTGGGCTCACATTGTTTGCGCTGGGCCTTGCCGCCGGTCTCGCGGCGGGCGAAGTGACTGACTCCCCCAGCCGACAGGAGCAGGCGCGCACCGATCTCTCCGGAGCGCCGGGCATGGAGGTCATCGGGTCGATCATCGAGATCGCACCGGGACAGAGCAGCCGCCTGCACGTCCATCATGGCGTCGAGCTGTACCACGTGCTGCAGGGCGCGCCCATCGACGCTCCCGGACATGGCCTGGTCGAGCTCGCCACCGGCACCACCGCCTTCAACCTTCGCGACGTACCGCATGGCGCCTTTACCGTACGCGGCGAGCAGCCGCTGAAGCTGCTGGCCGTGCACATCGTGGACAAGGGACAGCCACTGTACGACTACGCGACTGAGTGAGTGCGTCCACCGAAATCGGCCGCACCCGGACAACGGAGAGCCACATGTTCATCAACGCCCCGGAACATACCGATGCCACCCGCGAGTTTCTCGGCAACGTCGAGAAGTCCGAAGGCTTCCTGATGAACTTCGCCCGCGCCTGGGCCTGGCGGCCAGACGTATTCGCCGCCTTCGCCGGCTTGCGACAGGGCCTCAGCGAAGGATCGACGCTGACACCACGCGACCAGGCGGTGATGGTCTGCGCCACGGCCGGCGGAATCGGTGACGCCTATTGCTGCCTCGCCTGGGGCCGCAAACTGAATGCCGAGGCCGGCGCTTCCGCCGCCGCGGCCGTGATCGGCGGTGACGACGACGACACACTGACCACGCGTGATCGCGTCCTCGCGAACTGGGCACGCAAAGTCGTGAAGGATCCGAACGCGACGACCGCATCAGACGTCGATGAACTGCGCGCCGCCGGATTCAATGATCGCGAAATCTTCGAACTCACCGCCTTCATCGGCTTCCGCCTGGCGATGTCCACCATCAACGACGCGCTGGGCCTGAATCCCGACTGGGAGCTGGCCGAACAGCTACCCGCAAGCGTGCGTGACGCCATCGACTTTGGCCGCCCATTGACCAGCCGACCCGGCTAGTTCGACAGCGCGCTGCGAGCCGTGCGCAGCGTCAACGCCCGGATGCCGCGCGCCGCGCGCGCTTGACGACGTACATGGCCTCGTCGGCACGGGCCAGCAACGCATCGGCACCTTCGTCGGCCATCGCGGTGGCGATGCCGATGCTGGCGCCTGGATATTCCAGCATCACGCCATCGAGTTCGTAACGACCGGCAATCGCCGCCTCCATCCGCTCGCGGATGCGCTCGGCATGTCCGCTGTCCGCGGACGTCGCCAGCACCACGAACTCGTCGCCGCCGTAGCGTGCCGCATAATCATCGTCACGCAAGGCGCCGCGCAGGCGCTCGGCGACCGCGCGCAGGAAGGCGTCGCCGACATCGTGCCCATGCTCGTCGTTGATCTGCTTGAATCCGTCGAGGTCGATGAACAGCGCATGCAGCGTCCCGCCCGTACGGCGCGCGAGGCTGACCGCGCGATTGAGCTCCACCATCAACGCGCGACGGTTGGCCAGGCCAGTCAGCGGGTCCGTCATGGCCTGTGCATTCACCTCGACATGGGCACGCTGCAGGTTGGCCATCAGCGCCTCACGCTCGATCTGCTGACCAATCAGCGCGGCGAACATGCGGATCAACGCCTGCGTCTCCGCCGACACCTGCAAGTGCCGTGAACTCGCCGCGCACAGCGTGCCGTAAAGCTCGCCGGCTGCGTTTACCGGCGTGGTGACATAGGAACGGATGCCGAGCGCCCTTGCCGCGGCCGAATCCGGCCAGACCGCGGGCACGTCGTCCACGGCGAAGCGATCCTCATCGAGCGCCCGCCGGCACAGCGTGTCCTGCCACGGTACTTCCAGGCCCTCGGGAATGTGCATGCGCTGGTTGTTGCGCGAGAACAGGATGTACTGCTTGCTGTTTTCGCGATCAATCGAAGTGAGATAGACCGAATCGAAACCGGTCGCCGCTTCGATCAGTTCCAACAATGGCCGCGTCAGGTCCTCCAGCGACCGCGCTTCCGCCACCACTTCCGCCAGCCGGTTGAGCATGCCCACATCCCTGTCATCGAATGCGTGTCAGCAAATCGTCGCAGCTTCTACAGTCCGACTCCACTGCGAAACGCCCGACGGCTGAAGCGGCGTGCCGAGACGAGGCTGGCAAGCCGGAGTAGTGGCGGGTTGCTAGTCGCGGCAGTCGGCGTTCGACCGCAGGGCATCGGCGCGGTACAGCAGCCAGTCACGACGATTGGCTTCGCCGAGGTCGACGGTTTTCGCCTCGACAACGCAATCGCCGAGGGCATTGCGCTGGCTCAGTATCCAGCGACCATCCGGCGCGGCACGCAGCCAATCGGCGGCGCGGGCGCGTTGTTCGGCCACTGGCTGGCGAAAGCCGAAGTCGGCGGCCGGTCGATCAGCCATCAACAGGTTCTGCTCCTTCCAGGCGACCAGACCGAGTTCGGCATCCGGGCCGATGTGCTCGGCGACATCACGCATCAGCCCACGCGCGCTGCTGCTGTCGTTGAGCACCGGCTGGAAACCGAAACCGACGACCAGCCAGAACCAGCCGAGCACGGCCAGCGCCGACCACCAGCCGCGACGCAGGCGAAGCATCGCCAGCGACACGATGCCCCCGGCGGCAATGACCAGCGACAGCCAGGCCAGCATGGTCGACTGCTGCTCCACGCCACGTTCGGCCAGCGTCGCCATCAGCCTGGGTTGGCCACTGAACAGGGCGGCAGCCATGGCGGCGGCCAGCGTCGTCAGCAACAGCGCCAGGACAAATCCCAGCCGATGCAGGCCACGCCGTTTCAACAGGCCCGGCAGCAGCGGTCCCAGCGCCAGGCAGAACATCGGCAGCGCCGGCAGGATATAGACCTCGCGCTTGCCGGGACTGAGGCTGAAGAACAGCAGCAGCAAGGCCAGCCAGCCCAGCGGCAACAGGTAGCGCGGATCGCGACGTCGGAGCCGTCGCCACCAGGCCGGGATGGCCCACGGCAGGGCCAGTGACGCGGGCATCCATTGCAGGGCGATCACGCCGCCGAAATACCACCACGGCTTGTGGTGATGCCAGGCGTTGGCGTAGCGCTCGGCGGTCTGACGGAACAGGATGTTGTCGACGTACTCGCGGTAGCTCGCATCGCTGCCACCCAGCGCCACCAGCAGCATCGGCACCAGCCACAGCGCGATGGCCAGCAACAGCAGCAGCGGCGCCACGACGTGAAGTCCGCTGCGATGAAAACGCAGCCCCGGCCAGCCGCGCCACGCCGCAAACGCAGCCGGCAGCAGCACCAGCAGCGTCAGCGCGCCAACGCCCTTGGTGATCACGCCAAGACCACCCGCGAAGAAACCCACGCACCACCAGCCAAAGGCTGGTCCGCGCAGCAGATGGCGCAGGAATCCGTATACCGACAGCGTCATCCAGAAACATAGCAGCGGGTCGATCTGCGCGCGCTTCATCTGGAAGGTGAACTGCAGTGCAAACAGCAGCGCCGTCGCCGCGCAAAACCCGACGCGAGGCGTCCACAGCCGACGACCGAGATCGTAGGTCAGCCACAGCGTGCCGAGTGCTGCCAGCAGCGAGGGCAGCAGGAAGGCAATGCGCAGCGGCAGGCCGATCCACAGCAGCAGCGCCTGGGCCCACATGAACAGCGGTGGTTTGTCCGGATACAGCTCGATGCCGCGATGCGGGAACAGCCAGTCGCCGGAGGCCAGCATCTGCTGCGCGACCAGCGCAAAGCGTGGCTCATCCGCCGGCCAGGGATCGCGCAGTCCGAGCCCCGCCGCCAGCAGCAGGATCGCCATCACCGCGAACCAGAACAGCTCGCGCCGGGCGCGCGGAGACCACGTCGGCGAATTCATCGACGAAGCGGCAGGCGCAGCGTGAAGCGCGCGCCGCCGCCCTCGCGGTTGGCGGCGCTCACCTGCCCGCCCAGCTCATCGGCGATCTTGCGTACCACGGCAAGGCCGAGACCGGTGCCGCGCGGCTTGGTGGTGCGGTAGGGCTCGAACCAGTCCTCGCCGAAATCATCCGGCAGGCCGGGGCCACGATCAGCCACGCTGAGCTCGACGCCCATGGCGTCACCACCAACGCTGACGCGCGCGGTACGAACGCTGACTTCCGGGTTGCCGGGCGAGGCTTCCTGCGCGTTCTTGATCAGGTTGTGCAGCACCTGGCGAATGCGATCCGGATCCGCGCTGAGCGGCGTCAGGCCGTCATCCAGATCGAGCTGCAGCGACTTCGGGTCGCCGTCCCGGTCGGCACCGCCATACAGGTCCGCTACCTCGCGAACCAGTTGGTTGAGGTCCAGCGACTGCACCTTGAGCGGTGGCGGACGCGCATAGTCGGAAAACGCGTTGACCATGGTTTTCAGGGATTCGACCTGGCCGACGATGGTCTGCGTGGCGCGCTCGACGACCTCGCTTTCGGCTTCCGGCAGCGAACCCAGCAGTCGTCGACGCAGGCGTTCGGCAGCCAGCTGGATCGGCGTCAGCGGATTCTTGATCTCGTGCGCGAGGCGCTTGGCGACCTCGGCCCAGGCAGCGTCGCGGCGAGCGCGGTCGATGCCGCTGCTGTCATCGAACACCGCGACCAGCCCGCCGTCGGGCAGACGTGCGCCGCGCAGCAGCAACTGTTGGCCGCCCGCCGCGCCATCCAGCCGCACTTCCTCGCGCCACTCGCGCGCGCCTTCGCCAAGCCGTCGCGCCAGTGCCTGAAACAGCGGCGCATTGCGCGGCTGTCGCGCGGCGATATCGACCAGCGCGCAGTTAAGGGAGTCGGACTGCGGCGTCTCCAGGATGATGTCGGCGGCGGGGTTGGCCGTGCGCAGCAGGCCGTCGGCATCGATGCCGAACACGCCCGAACTGAGCCGCGCCAGCACGGTTTCCAGGTAGGCACGCTGGCGCTCGGTTTCCGCGGCGCTGTCTCGCTCACGGGCACGCGCCGCGTCGAGATCGTGGGTCATGCGGTTGAAGCTCTGCACCAGGAATCCCAGCTCGTCATCGCTTTCGCCCGGCACCGGCTCGACGCGGTCACCGGCGGCGACCTCCCGCGTCGCCACTGCCAGCCGGCCAATCGGATCGGCCAGGCGACGGCTCAGGTCAAACGCCAGTAGCAACGCCAGCAGCACCGACAGCATCAGCACAAAGCTGAGGATCAGCACGAACACCAGCTTCAGCGAACCACGCAGGAATGCAGCCTGCCGGTAGGCGTGCAGCCCGGCTTCGATGCGCTGGGCCTCGGCGGCGACCTCGTCCGGCAGGGGGAACAGGCCCTGCAGCAGGCGCGCATCCCGACCACGACCATCCAGCCGCTCGATCAGGCGCAGGCGGATGCCGCTGGCATCATCCAAACCCATCGATTCGCTTCCGCCGAAGCGTCCCCGATTGATCGCACTGAGCAGCGCTGCGGCGTCCGGCGGTTCGCGCGCGATGTCGCTGGGCCGCAGCCCGGCCAGCGCCAGCACCCGGCCATCGCCATTGAGCACGGCCAACTGGCTGGCACCGCTGGTTTCTATGCGTGCATCAAGCCGCGCCTGCAGATCATCAGCCGGCGCCGCGCGCAGTTCGTCGGCGATGCCGCTCAGGCGCGAGGCCGCCAGGTCCTGGCGTTCATCGATATAGCGCTGCGCGATGGATAGCGCGTCCTGCAGCACCACTTCGCTGTTCAGCCGGAACCAGGAGTCCACCGTGGCTTCGACGAAGCGGACGCTGAATCCGTACACGAGCAGTACCGGTGGAACCGCGAGCAGCACGAGCAAGAGCAGCAGTCGCCGCGACAGTCGCGCGCCGGGCTGCCCTTGTCGCAGGTTCCGGCGAAGGCGCCACAGGCGCACGGCAATGGCGACGGCAATCAGCAGCAGGCTGATCGCCGCGGCCACGAACACCCACGGATACCAGCGCGCAAAGCCGGCACCCAGACCTTCTGCATCGGCGGCGAAGTACAGCGCGACCAGCAGCAGCGTCAACAGCGCCACCGGCGCCAGCACGCGGCCGCTCCAGCGCTTCAGGGTTGCGCTGCTGACCATGCGTGCTCCGGCGACACCAGCCGCCACTGTGAAGGTTCAAGGAAGGCGGGGAAACGCAGCGGCGTCGGCAATGAGGTGAGGTCGAGAGCGACGCTGATCTGGCCGCCACAGTCGGGAATGTCCCCCTTCACCGGCAGCCGCACGCGGTCCAGCGCGGCGAACAGGGCGCTGGATCGCGAGAAGCGCCGGTCCTCGCCATCGGCAAGTCGGCGCATTCGGTAGTCGCGACTCAACGGCGAGTAACGCAATTCGATCACCTGCCCTTCGCCGCGCCGGCGGTCGCACCAGTCGATGCGATAAGCCAGACGCAGCGGAATGCCATTGTCGAGGGTTTCGCGCATGTGCTCGGAAAAGCGCAGCTGCTGGGTGATCTCCAGCGAATCCGAAGCCGCCCGGCGCACCACCAGGATTTCCGCGCGTTCCGGGGTTTCGCCAAGACCGCAGCCACCCAGCAGCGCCGCCATCGCGAGCGTGCTAGCGACGCGCCAGCACGGCATGGAAAAACCCATCCAGGTCACCTTCGCCCGGCAGGATCTGCCAGCCATGCCCGCTGCGACGACCGACTGGCAGGTCGGGGTCGATCGCGACGGCATCGGGATGGCGGGCAAGGAAGGCATCGATCTGGCGCGCGTTCTCGTCCTGGAGCACAGAGCAGGTGGCATAGACTAGACGCCCACCAGCGGCCAGCAAAGGCCAGAGCGCATCAAGCAGGGCGCACTGCTGCGCCGCCAGCGCGGGAATGTCGGCGGCGCGGCGATGCCATTTGATGTCGGGCTGGCGGCGGACCACGCCGGTGCCACTACAGGGTGCGTCGATCAGGATGCGCTGGAACGGCTGGCCGTCCCACCACTCGCCGGCGGCCGTCGCATCGGCCACGCGCAGGGTTGCCGACAGCTTCAGGCGGCGCAGGTTTTCCTCGATGCGCTGCAACCGCGTCGGGTCGTTGTCGAGGCCAATCGCACAGCCGAGCTTCGGCTGGCGATCCAGCAGATGCGCGAGCTTGCCACCGGGCGCGGCGCAGGCGTCGAGCAGGCGATCACCCGGCTGCGGATTGAGCAGTTCGGCGGCAAACTGCGCGGCGCCATCCTGCACGGTAATGCGACCATCGGCCCAGCCGGGCAGGCGCGCCGGCGAACCGGCATCAAGCAGGCAGATGGCGTGATCGGGGCGATCCGGTATCCGCCAATCACCATCGTCCAGATCGAGTGCAACGACATAGCTCGCCCTATCGTCCGCATCGGAAGCGACCTGGCCCGGCGCGACATCACGCAGCCGCAACCACAGCGGCGCCGGCCGGTTGTTGGCGTCAAGGATTTCCCCCGCCAGCGCCTCGCCCCAGTCTTCGACAAACTGCTCGCGCAGCCAGTCGGGATGCTCTCGATGCGCGCTTTCCGCGGCATCGGCCTCGCGATCCAAGCTCTCGCGCTCACGCAGGTAGCGACGCAACACGGCATTGACCAGTCCGGACAACCGCGGCTGACGGAGCTCACGCGTGGCATCGACGCTGGCGGAGATCGCCGCATGCGGCGCCAGCCCCAACGCATCGAGCTGGGCCAGCCCGCACAGCAGCAGGCTGTCCAGTGGTCGCGTTCGCGCCGGCAGCGGCTTGTCGAGCAGGCGATCAACCAGCCCACGGTACCGCCGGGCACGCCGCATCACGGCAAACACGATGGCTTCGAGCAGGGCGCGATCACGGTCGTCATCGAATCGTGACTGCGCGGCGCCAAGCACGGCCTTCATCGAGCGGCCGTCGACCAGCACGGCATCGACAACCTGCGCCGCCGCCGCACGCAGCGCCGCGCCGGGAGCCGTTCGCGTCGATGTCGCCTGCCGGCGCTTCACGCGCGTCGCAGTTCGGGGCGGGCGTTGAGGTAGTCGCCCGCCGATACCGGTCTGCCACCGGGCTTCTGCACCTGCAGCAGCCGCAGCACCCCGTCGGCGCAGACCACATCAATACCGTCCCGGCCGGCGGCAATCACCGTTCCCGGCTCAGCCGAACCGGGCACGGCATCCATGGCCTTCGCTGCGTGCACGCGCAGTCGCTCGCCAGCGAGATCGAGTTCCGCTACCGGCCAGGGACTGAAGGCCCGCACCTTGCGCGCCAGTTCAATGGCCGACGAGGTCCAGTCCAGCCGCGCTTCGGCCTTGTCCAGCTTGCGGGCGTATTCGACGCCCTCCTCCGGCTGCGGCTGGGCCTGTGGCCTGATCCCCGCCCGCAACAGCTTCAGCCCATCCGCCAGCACTTCGGCCGACAGCTTCGCCAGACGGTCATGCAGCGTGCCAGCGGTATCGTCCTCAAGGATCGGCGTGCGCTGGCTCAGCAGCACCGGTCCCGTATCGAGGCCTGCCTCCATCTGCATCAGGCAGACGCCGGTCTCGCGGTCGCCGGCCTCGATGGCGCGCTGGATCGGCGCCGCGCCGCGCCAGCGCGGGAGCAGCGAGGCGTGCAGGTTCCAGCCACCGTTCGGCGGAATCTCAAGTACGGCCTGCGGCAGGATCAGGCCGTAGGCGATCACCACCAGCAGGTCAGGCTGCAGCTCGCGAAGCGCCTGCTGCGCCTCGGGATCGCGTAGCGACGTCGGCTGGCGCACCTCGATGCCAGCGCGCAGGGCGCGCTGCTTGACCGGGCTCGCGGTCAGCTGGCGTCCGCGCCCGGCCGGCCGATCCGGCTGCGTATAGACCGCCGGAACATCAAAGCCCGATGACAGCGCGGCTTCCAGCGAGGGAACGGCAAATTCCGGCGTGCCGGCAAATACAAGTCTCATCGGAGGCCTTCAATCATTCCTGGGGCCGACGGCAAACCACCGGCACGTGACCGGCCTCGAAGGACTTGCGTCGACGCGCCATGCGGCGCCGGGTTGGTCAGGCCGCCGCCACGCGGCGCTGTTTGTCCAGCTTCTTCTTCACCATCTGCCGCTTGAGCGGCGAGAGGTAGTCGACGAACAGCTTGCCGTCGAGATGATCCATCTCATGCTGGATGCACACCGCCAGCAGGCCGTCGGCATCGATCTCGTAAGCCTCGCCATTCCGGTCCTGCGCGCGCACCCGGATGCGCTCGGCACGGGTCACATCAGCGTAGATGCCAGGCACCGACAGGCAACCTTCCTGACAGACCTGCTTGCCCTCGCGGGTGAGGATTTCCGGATTGATGAACACCCGCGGCTCCGACTTGTCCTCGGAGACGTCGATGACCATGAAGCGACGATGCACGTTGACCTGCGTCGCCGCCAGGCCGATGCCCGGCGCGTCGTACATGGTCTCGAACATGTCGTCGATCAGCGCGCGCAGTTCGTCGTCCACCCGCTCGATGGTGGCGGCCTTGTTGCGCAGGCGTGGATCGGGGAATTCGATGATTTCCAGCAGGGCCATAAGACGTCCATTGCCGGCTTGGCCGGCCAAATATCCTTGAATCACCCCTGAAATGGGGCAAAAAGCCGCGCAATTCAATGCGCTGACGACCGCATCATTCTAGCATCGCGGCCCGTCCCGCCACGATCCGGGACCGCGAAGGACGCCCGATTTCGCCGTTCCGCAGCCGGTCAGGGGCCAGCACCGATGGCCGGGACTCCGACCGAATCGTGAAACAATGTATTGCGATTCGTATCCGATGCTGTATTTTTGGGCTATAGTTTCGCGCAACCTGCTTGGGGAATCAGGTAGATGGCAGCCATGCTTAAAAAATTGCTTGCAGTTCTAGCCGTATCCTTGCTGACCGTCGCCGGCTTCGCTTCGGCGGTGGATCTGCGCTCGGATCACCCGGATGTCTACGTGGTGAAGAAGGGCGACACGCTCTGGGATATCTCTGCCCGTTTCCTGCGCCAGCCTTGGCTGTGGCCGGAGATCTGGCAGGCCAACCCGCAGATCGAGAATCCACACCTGATCTATCCGGGTGACGAGATCAGCCTCGCCTACCTGAACGGGCAGATGAAGCTGGTCAAGCGCTCGCCGGAAATCCGCCGGGAGCAGCTGGATGCCATCCCGCCGCTGCCGCTGAACCAGATCCAGTCCTTCCTGCGCGATTACCGCGTGCTCAACGAAGGCGAGTTCGAAGGCCTGCCCTACGTGATCGGCCTCGAGGAGGATCGCCTGCGTAGCGCTGCGGGCCAGCTGATCTACGTGCGTGGCCTTGAGAACGCCCGCCCGGGCGACAACTTCATCGTGGTCCGCCCGACGGTGCGCTATACCGATTTCAAGATGCCGGATGGCAGCCACAAGCGCTTCGACGAGGATCCGTGGACGCTGGCGCACGGCGCCAAGGATGATCGGTCCATCGGCGCCTGGGAAGACGCCGTGCACGACGTCAAGGGTCGGCGCGAGACCATGGGCTATGAGGTCATGCGGGTCAGCACCGCCTACCTGACCCAGGCCGGCGATCCGGCCAGCCTGGTGCTGGGTACCAATGGGCGAGACGTTCGCAAGGGCGACCTGATCCTGCCCGCCGAGGCGCAGACCTTCGATCTGACCTTCTATCCGCACGCGCCAACTGGCATTCCGGCGGCGGCCCACGTGCTGGCCGTTTCGGAAGGCATCCAGTTCTCCGGTCCGCATCAGGTCATCGCGTTGAGCATCGGCACTGCCGATGGCGTCGAGAACGGGCAGGTCTATGCCACCTACCGTCCGGGCGCCTGGGTCGAGGATGACGTCGAGCATCCCGCCCGCATTGCTTCCAAGCGCAAGAAGAACAAGGTGCAGCTGCCCGATGAATTCAACGGCAACGCCATGGTGTTCCGTACCTTTGATCGCATCAGCTATGCCCTGATCATGGATGGCATCAAGCCCACCCACGTCGGCGACAACCTGAAAATGCCGGCCGACATGTGATCGGCTCGCGGCGCTGAGCCGCGGCACGGACAACCTACCGGGGCCCCGACGCATCGTCGTCGGGGCCCTTTGTTTTTGAGGACTTCAACAAGCATGGAATTGACGCAACAACAGGATGCCTGGCTTCGACTATTGCGCTGCCCGGCGCTGGGAGCGGCGGCTGTCCGGCGTGCCGTTGAACGCCTGGGAAGCGTCGAAGCCGTCGTGGGCGCCAACCCGCGAGTCTGGCGCGAAGCCGGATTCAACGACGCAGCGGTTTCCGCCCTGACGCGCCTGCCGGCGGCCGATGTCGATGACGTCGCGTGGCTGCAGGGTCCCAATCGCCAGCTGATCGGCTGGGACAGCGAAGACTATCCCGCCCTCCTCCGCCGCAGCGCCAGTCCGCCGCCTGCGCTTTTCGTGGTCGGTGACCCGACCCTGCTGTGGCGACCGCAGATCGCCGTGGTGGGGAGCCGCAATCCCAGCCCCGGTGGTCGCGACAACGCCAGCGCCTTCGCCCGCGGGCTGGCGCGCGACGGCTGGCTGGTCAGCAGCGGCCTCGCCGACGGCATTGATGCCGCGGCACATCGCGCGGCCCTGGATGCCGGCCAGCCGACGCTGGCGGTCGTTGGCACCGGACCGGATCGCGTCTACCCGGCGAGCAATCGCGCCCTGGCTGAGGACATCGCCGCCCACGGGGCCATCGTCAGCGAGTTCCTCCCGGGCACGGGCGCCCGGCGCGAGCACTTCCCGCGCCGCAATCGCATACTTGCCGGCCTCAGCCTCGGCACGCTGGTGGTCGAGGCCGGCACCCGCAGCGGGGCGCTGATCACCGCGCGACTGGCCAGTGAATGTGGCCGCGAGACCTTCGCCATTCCCGGCTCGATCCACAACCCGATGGCACGCGGCTGCCACCAGCTGATCCGCCAGGGCGCTGCACTGGTGGAAACCGTGCAGGAAGTGATCGACGGTCTGGCGCCGGTGGCTGCCGAACTGGCCGACGCTCTTCGCGCCCGCCTGCAGGCCGATGCCAAGACCGATGACAAAACCGGCTCCCGGCAACGGGATGCCGCCGACGAACGCAACGAAGATCCCGAGTATCGGCGCCTGTGGGAGGCCCTGGGCCACGACCCGACGGGCATCGACAGCCTGTCCGAGCGGACCGGCTTGACGGTCGAAACCCTGTCCTCCATGCTGCTGCTCATGGAGCTGGACGGCCGTGTCAGCAGTCATCTCGGGCGCTATGCCCGCGCGGCGAGCTGATCACGAAACCGGCCCGACCTCGCCGAGAGTGCGGATGAAAGAAAACATACTGGACGTATTGCTGTACCTGTTCGAACACTACTTCTACGACGACCCCGACGCCGTCAGCGACCGCGACTCCCTGCAATCCGGGCTTATCGACGCCGGCTTCAGCCCCGCCGAAACCACCAAGGCCTTCGACTGGCTCGACGAGCTGGCCCGGCAGCGTCCGGCCGCGCATCCGGACGCGCCCGTCGACAACGCCGTCCGCGTCTACGCGGATGAGGAGCTGGCCCGTCTGGACGCCGATTCGCGTGGCTTCCTGATGTACCTTGAACGCACCGGCATCCTCAATCCGGCCCAACGCGAGCTGGTCGTTGATCGCGCCATGGCGCTGAACCAGGAAGACCTCGACGTCGACGATCTCAAGTGGGTGGTGCTGATGGTGCTGTTCAACCAGCCCGGCTCGGAAGCAGCCTGCGCCTGGCTGGAATGCCAGATGTTCGACGACGAGGGCGAGGCCCTGCACTGACCGTCCCGCCGGACCGGCGGCGACGGTTTTTCTTGACAGCCGCTGAAAGGCTGTGTTTTCACTGAAATAAGGACGCTCGCCGGGCTGCCGCCTTCCCGGCGCAGCCAGCGCTGCGCATCAGTGAGTTTGGAATCAGTTTCTGGAATAGGGAGCCATGGCGAAAAACCTGCTCGTGGTGGAGTCGCCGGCCAAGGCCAAGACCATCAACAAATACCTCGGCAAGGATTTCGAGGTACTGGCCTCCTATGGCCATGTGCGTGACCTGGTGCCGAAGGAGGGCGCGGTCGATCCCGACCACGACTTCGCCATGCGCTATGACGTCATCGAGCGCAACGAGCGCCACGTCAACGCCATCGCCAAGGCGCTGAAGGCCGCCGACGCCATCTACCTCGCAACCGACCCGGATCGCGAGGGTGAGGCGATTTCCTGGCATGTGGCGGAGCTGATGCGCGAGAAGGGCCTGCTCGACGGCAAGCCGATGTACCGCGTGGTGTTCAGCGAGATCACCCCACGCGCGATCAAGGCGGCGGTGGCCAACCCGCGGCAGATTTCCGACGACATGGTCAACGCGCAGCAGGCACGCCGCGCGCTGGATTACCTGGTCGGCTTCAACCTGTCGCCAGTGCTGTGGCGCAAGGTGCAGCGCGGCCTGTCCGCCGGCCGCGTGCAGTCGCCGGCGCTGCGCATGATCGTCGAGCGCGAGGACGAGATCGAAGCTTTCGTGCCGCGCGAGTACTGGAGCTTCGAAGCCGCGCTGGCGCACAAGGACCAGCCGTTCAGCGCTCGCCTGGTGAAGCTCGACGGCGAGAAGTTCGAACAGTTCACCATCACCGATGGCGAGTCGGCCGAAGCCGCGAAGGCTCGCCTGCTGGCTGCCGCCAACGACAAGCTCAAGGTGCTGTCGGTCACCAAGAAGGAGCGCAAGCGCCGACCGGCGCCGCCCTTCATCACCTCGACCCTGCAGCAGGAAGCCTCGCGCAAGCTGGGTTTCTCCACCTCACGCACCATGCGCGTGGCGCAGCGCCTTTACGAAGGCGTGGCGCTCGGCGACGAGGGTACGGTCGGCCTGATCAGCTACATGCGTACCGATTCCACGCACCTTTCACAGGAAGCCGTGGAGGAACTGCGCCAGGCCATCGCCCGAGACTTCGGCGAGAAGGCGCTGCCGCCAGCCGCCAACGAATACCGCACCAAGTCGAAGAACGCGCAGGAGGCCCATGAGGCGATCCGCCCTACTTCAGCCCTGCGCTCGCCGGCCAGCGTCGCCAAGTATCTGGACGAAGACGGTCGCCGCCTCTACGACCTGATCTGGAAGCGCGCCATCGCCTGCCAGATGATCCACGCCACGCTGAACACGGTGTCGGTGGAGCTGGGCTGTGGCGAAGCGCATGCGTTCCGCGCCACCGGCACCACCGTGGTCGACCCGGGTTTCCTTGCCGTCTACGAAGAAGGCCAGGACCAGAAGGCCGCGGATGCCGACGACGAAGGCCGCAAGCTGCCGCTGCTGCGCGAAGGCGAGCTGGTACCGCTGGAAGAAATCATCAACAAGCAGCACTTCACCGAGCCGCCGCCGCGCTATTCCGAGGCGAGCCTGGTCAAGGCGCTGGAAGAATTCGGCATCGGCCGCCCGTCGACGTATGCCAGCATCATCCAGACCCTGCTCAATCGCGACTACGTGTTCCTGGACAGCCGCCGCTTCCGCCCCACCGACGTCGGCCGTGCCGTGGCGAAATTCCTGTCCGGGCATTTCACCCAGTACGTCGATTACGACTTCACCGCCAAGCTGGAAGACGAGCTCGACGCGGTCAGTCGCGGCGAAGAGGAATGGGTGCCACTGCTGGCGCGCTTCTGGAAGCCGTTCAAGTCGCTGGTCGAGGAGAAGCTCGAAACCGTCGACAAGTCCGAGGCCACCGGTGCGCGCGAGCTGGGCACCGATCCGAAATCCGGCAAGCCGGTATCCGTGCGTCTGGGGCGCTACGGGCCGTTCGCGCAGATCGGCACGCGTGACGACGAGGAGAAGCCGACCTTTGCCTCGCTGCGCCCGGGCCAGAGCATGCACACGCTGACGCTGGAGGAGGCGCTGAAGCTGTTCGAGCTGCCACGCGTGCTCGGCGAGCTGGATGGCGAGGAGCTGTCGGTGAGCATCGGCCGCTTCGGACCCTTCGCCAAGAAGGGCAAGCTCTACGCCTCGCTGGGCAAGGAAGACGATCCCTACACGGTCGAGTACGACCGCGCCGTCGAGCTGATCCGCGCCAAGGAAGAGGCCATCGCCAACCGCCTGATCAAGGGCTTCGAGGGCACCGACGTCGAGATCGTCAACGGCCGCTACGGGCCGTACATCACCGACGGCAAGAAGAATGCGCGCATGCCCAAGGATCGCGAGCCGGCTTCGCTGACGCTGGAAGAATGCCAGGCCCTGCTGGAAGCCGCACCGGAGCGCGGCCGCCGCGGCGCCGCCAAGAAGGCGGCCACCAAGAAAGCGCCCGCGAAGAAGGCCGCGACCAAGAAGGCAGCCGCCAAGAAGACGGCAACGAAGAAAGCTGCGGCCAAGAAAGCCACGAAGACGGTGGCAAAGAAAGCCACCGCCAAGAAGGCAACGGCGAAGAAGGCCAGCAAGAAGGTTGCAGCCAAGAAAGCCAGCGGCGAGTGATCCGATGTCGCCGGGGATGATTTCGCAATGACAGCGGCATCCGTCGATGCGGAAGCCGCCGCCCGCTGGCTTCAGGACGGCGGCGTCATCGCCTATCCGACCGAAGCGGTCTGGGGACTCGGCTGCGATCCGTTTGACGTCATGGCGCTGGAGCGCCTGCTGGCCATCAAGCAGCGGACGCCGGACAAGGGCCTCATCGTGATTGCCGCGGACATCGAGCAACTGCGCCCGCTGCTGGATCTCGATGCCCTGCCCGCAGAGCGGCTGGCGGAAGTGACGGCATCCTGGCCCGGCCCGAACACCTGGCTGATGCCCTGCCGCGACGATCTGCCCTTTGCCCTGCGCGGCGACAATCCACGACTGGCTGCCCGCGTCTCCGCCCACCAGCCGGTAATCGATCTCTGCCGCGCCTTTGGCGGCCCGGTCGTGTCCACCAGCGCCAACCTCAGTGGCGAGGAGCCGGCACGACGCCGGAATGACTTGTCGACTGCCCTGCTGGCACAGCTGGACGCGGTGATGGACGGCGAAACCGGCGAGCGCCCGCGCCCCTCGACCATCCGCGACGCACTGGACGGGCGTACCCTGCGCAGCTGACGCCGCCTTCGGGTCACGCAGCCTGCCAAGGCGCGTCCTGCTAGCATTCGCCGCCTGACCCCGAGGAACCTCGCCATGACCACTCGCCGACTGCCCGCCCCGACCCGGCTGGCCTCCAGCCTGCTCTTGACCAGCGCGCTCCTGGCCGCGTGTGGTGGTGGTGACAAGACCGCCAGCGCTGACGCCGCGCCGCTGGCCTTCGCACCGGCCGACACGCCCTACGTGTTCGGCATGGTCGAAGCCATGCCTGGTGACGTGGTGGAGCGCTTCATGGATCGCGGCGATCGCATGGGCGAGCTCTACGCCGCGCAGTTCAAGAAGCTGCGCGCCGAAATGGCGAAGAAAGGTGGCGACGCGCGCACGACGAAGTTCGTCGAAGCGCTGGCCACCGAGTTCGAGGGCAAGTCGCTACGTGAGTCGATCGCCCTGTTCGGCATCAATGGCCACCAGCGCATGGCCTTCTACGGCATTGGCCTGGCGCCAGTGCTGCGCATGGAGCTGGCCGATCCGGCGGCGCTGCCGGCACTGGTCGGCCGTATCGAGAGCAAGGTGGGCGAGACGCTGCCGAGCGGCGAGGTGAACGGCCAGCACTACTGGGCGGTGGATTTCGGCGAGAAGGACGCACCGCTGATGATGCTGGCCGCTGTGGTCGGCAACCAGTTGGTCATGGCGCTGTCGCCAAGCCAGCCTGACGACACGACGCTCAAGACACTGCTGGGCCTCACGCCACCCAAGTCGTCCATTCTCGACGGCGAGCGCATGTCGCAGCTGCAGCAGCGCCACCACTTCCTGCCGAGCATGCTCGGCGAGATCGACAGCCAGCGCCTGCTGGACACGCTGGCGGCACCCGCAACACCACTTGAAACCGCCTTCCTGTCCGCACTGCACACGGAAAAGCCAGCGATCAGCGACGAATGCCGCGGCGAATACGCCACGCTGACCGGCCTGCTGCCTCGCGTCGCTTTCGGCTACACGCGCCTTGATGTGCAGCACATGGACCAGGTCAGCATCATCGAGACCGCGCCAGCACTGTCCAAGCCGCTGAAGACGCTGCGCGCCCCGATGCCGGGCATGGCGGCCAGCGACGACGCAGCCGTCAGCTTCGGTTACAGCCTCAGGCTGGGCGCGATCCCGGCGCTGGCCAGCCAGTTCGCCACGGCGGTGAACAGCGCGCCGTTCCAGTGTGAGTCGCTGGACTGGCTCAACCAGGCCGCGGCGGAAGCACCGAAGGCCGGCAACAATCCGGGCATCTACATGATGGCGCCAGCGTTCAGCGGCGTGCACCTAATCGTCGACGACATCGCCTTCGATGACGAGATGAAGCCGTCCAAGCTCAAGGGCAGCCTGCTGGTCGGCTCGGACAATCCGCAGGCCCTGCTCGGCATGGCCAGGCAGTACGTCCCGCAGCTGAGCAGCCTCGAAGTGAAGACCGACGGCAGTCTGCAGAAGCTCGACCTGCCGGCGATCCCCGACGTCGACATCCAGGTGCCCACCTGGGTCACCGCCACGTCCAACATGCTCGGCATTGCCTTCGGTGCCGGCGCCGATGCCGACATCGCGGCGCGCATGAAAAGCGATCCCGCCGACCAGCCCCTGTTCGTGATGGGCTACGACGGCGCGCTGTACATGCAGTTCATGCAGCAGGTGATGAAGAGAGCCGTTGAGGACGCCAAGAGCGACGAGGAGCGCGCCGAACTGGAGCAGACCACTGCCGTGGTCAGCCAGATCTATGGCGAATGGTTCCAGCATCTGGGCATCCGCATCGACATCACCGATGACGGCATCGCCATGACCCAGAACATCACCAGCGCGCCTTGAAGCAGGGCGAATACGCTAGAACCCGTAGCTCAGAAAGCCGCCATCCACGGCGATGCATTCGCCGGTGACATAGCTGGATGCTGGGAGGCAGAGGAAGGCGATGGCCGAAGCGACTTCCTCCGGTTCGCCGACGCGGCCCATCGGCGTGTGCTCGATGACCTCGTCGTAGTAGTCGGGATCGGCCAGTGCGTCGGAGGTGCGCCGGGTGCGGATGTACCACGGCGCCACGGCATTCACGCGCACGCCATCCGGCGCCCACTCGCAGGCAAGGTTGCGGGTCAGCTGGTGCAGCGCCGCCTTGCTGGCACCGTAGACCGCGCCCGTCCGCACATGGGTGATGCCTGACACCGAGCCAACGTTGACGACGCTGGATGCCGCATGCCGCGTCAGCAGCGGGTGCGCCAAGCGGCACAGCGCCGCCGCCGAAATCACATTGAGCTCAAACAGCTCGCGCCAGTCGGCATCGGCATAATCCAGCGCCGGGCGCGGTTCGTTGCCGCCGACGTTGTTGATCAGGATCTGCAGGCCCAGATCCAGGTCGGTGACCCAGTCGAACAGTTCGCGGCGCTGCTCGCCGTCGGCGAGATCTGCTGCGAACACACGCGGCGGACGCGTTGGGGACAGATCCGCCAGTTCGTCGGCTGCGCGATCCAGCTGCGCCGCGTCGCGGGCGACCAGCAGCAGCTCTGCACCAAGCGCCTGCAGTTCACGCGCGCAGGCAAGGCCGATGCCCTGGCTGGCGCCGCAGACCAGCGCGACCTGTCCATCGAGGCGCCAGCGGTCGGCCTTGGGGCTGTTCATGTTGGTACTCCGGATCGATGGCGGCGGCGGTGACTTCGGCTGCTAGGATAGCGGCTTCGTTCTCTGACGCATCCGCCATGTCCTTCCTTCGCTCCACTGCCGCCGTGTCGCTACTGCTGCTCGCTGCCTGTGCCCATGCGCCAAAGGAACGGATGGCGGCGGATTGTTCGCCGCGTGACGCCTGGGAACGGGTGCGCGCTGGTGAAGCCACACAGCCAGCCTGCGATGCCGAGGAGTACCAGCGGGCCGCGCGGCTCGCCCGCGAACTGGGTGGTCTGGAAGCGCAGCGCGCGCAGCTCGATACCAACCTCGCCCGGCTGGATGCTGGCAGCCCGGAAGCTGGGCAGACGCGCCGGCGCATCCGCCAGATCGATGTCGACATCGAAGCGATCCGCGGCGTCGCCGTCACGCGTGGGCTGGTGGACAACGACCAGGCCATCGGCAGCGCCGACCACCAACAATGATTGTTCGTACACGGCCACATCACTCGCGGAGGAACCCGGCATGACCATCAAGCTTCCCAGCCATCGATACACGCAGGTCTCGCTGCTGGCCCTGCTGCTTGCCAGCGGACTGCTGCTCAGCGCCTGCGACAGCGGCTCCAGCCCCACCCAGGGCAGCGCCCAGACACCGGCCACGCCCAAGTGCACGGGCGATGCCGCCAAGGATCCGCGCGACTGTGCCCTGGCGAACGCCATCCAGGCGCCGCAGGACAAGGCCCGTGCCGTGGAGGCGCAGGTGCTCGACGCGGCGAAGAAGCAGCAGGAACAGATCGACGCCCAGACTGGCGACTGACCCCGCCGTCATCCCGACACGAAAAGCCGGCATGTCGCCGGCTTTTTCTTTGCGCTGCGATGTATCGCAGCCGAAGTGGCAATCAGAGACTGCAGAAGCAGTGTACGACGCTGCGGAAAGGCTGGCCCTTCGGCGGCTGCAGCAGTGCCAGGTCCTTCTGCAGCTGCGCCATGCCCTGGTCACCCAGCAGCATCGGCGCAACACCCAGCTGGACCATGGTCGAGGCGACGCGGGCATTGCTGCCCAGGTTCTGCGCGAACTGCTCGAACGGGGTCAGCGGCTTCTCGACGTATTCCGTGCGGTAGCCGTGCTCGCCTTCGATACCAGCCAGCTCCGCCGCCGTGGCCAGCGCCTCGCGCAGGCCGCCGAACTGGTCGATCAGGCCGCGCTCCTTCGCCTGCGCACCCGACCACACGCGGCCGCGAGCCACCTCGTCAATGGCTTCCGGCGTGGTGTCGCGCGCCGCGGCCACCTTGCCGATGAAGTCGCGGTAGCCGCGATCGATGATCCGCTGCACCACGGCTGCGGTTTCCGGCGCGATGTCACGGCGCGGATCCAGCGCACCGGCCATGGCGGTCGTCCCAACGCCCGCCGCATGCACACCGACCTTCGCCAGCGTGTCCTGCCCGGTGAAGAACAGGCCGAAAATGCCGATGCTGCCGGTGATCGTGCTTTCATCGGCGATGATCTTGTCGGCATTCATCGAGATCCAGTAGCCACCGGATGCCGCGACGTTGGCCATCGACACCACCACCGGCTTGCCGGCGGCGCGGGTCAGTTCGATCTGGTGACGGATCTGCTCGGAGGCGAACACCTCGCCGCCAGGCGAATCCACGCGCAGCACCACGGCCTTCACCGCATCATCCTCGCGCGCCTGGCGGACCAGGTCGCTGGTGGTCTCGCCACCGACCATGCCGCGCGGCTGCTTGCCGCCACGGATCTCGCCCTGTGCCACGACCACGGCCACCTTCGGCCGGGTATCGAACGGCAGGGTCTCGGCCTTGATGAAGCCCAGGTAGGTATTGCTGTCGATGGTGCGCAGATCGTCGCCATCACGCGGTGCGCCGTCGGCCAGCAGCTTCTCCTGCAGCTCTTCGGCAGTCACCAGTTCGTCAACGAGGCCCGCATCCAGCGCCAGCTGCGCGAGGTTGCCGTCGGCCTGGTCGAGATGCTCGCCCATGTGGTCGATGCTGTCCTGGATGGACTCGGCCTCGATGCCGCGCGCGGCGGCGACGTCATCCAGGTAGCGCTGCCAGATGTCACCCATCCAGAACAGCGTGGCTTCGCTGGCTTCCGGCGACGGGCCGTCCAGGATGTAGGGCTCGGCGGCGGACTTGAACTCGCCCACGCGGAACAGGTGCACCTTCACGCCCAGCTTGTCCTGCAGCGCCTCGCGGTAATAGGTGCGGTAGCTGGACAGGCCTTCGAGGAACAGCGCGCCGGCCGGGTTCAGGTAGACCTTGTCGGCGAAGGCGGCCAGGTAGAACTGGCGCTGCTCCATGTTGTCGGCATAGGCGATCACCGGCTTGCCGCTTTCCTTGAAGCGCTGGATGGCGCGACCCAGTTCGCGCAGGTGTTCGAAACCGATGCCGGCCAGGTGGTCGGGGCGGATCAGCAGGCGCTTGACGCGGTCGTCGGTGGCCGCGCGATCAAGCACGCGCAGCAGGTCACGCAGCTGGGTTTCCCGCGATTCCTGGCCCATGGCCTTGGCCAGCGCCCGCTCCGCGGCATCGCCGGTGAACTGCTCCACCACCACGCCCTGCGGATCCAGCACCAGCGTGGTGTCACCGACCAGCTTCGGCGCCTCACGGGAGAACAGCGCGAGGATGAAGATGACGATGATCAGGAAGATGATGTTCATCACCAGCCGCCGCGAGAAATCCAGCGTGCGCCAGAGGCCGCGGAAGAAACGATAGATGGGACCGGGACGGGACTCCGCCATGTGCTGCTCCAGACATTCGGCCGCCGCCATCGGGTGATGGCGCGGGGTCGTTGAACAAGGAAACCGGAACGCGCGGGGACGACCACACCCGGCGACAGGGAGGGCGAAGGATACCTGCTGGGCTGCGCCAAGTCGCGTGCGGGAAGTATTGCCGCACCGGCTTCGGGTCCAAGCTGAAACCTCAGCCCGCAGCGGCAGCCGCCAGGCGCACGCCGCGCGCCGACAGCCGCGAGAAGCGCGCCGTCAGCAGCAGGGCGGCTACGCTCAAGCCCACGATCAGGCCCCACCACATGCCGGCCGGCCCCTGTCCCTGCACCTTGCCCATCCACCAGCCCATCGGCATGCCAACGCCCCAATAGGCGAAGGCGGTGTAGAACATCGGAACGCGGGTGTCCTTGAGGCCACGCAGCGCGCCGGCGGACAGCGCCTGGAAGCCATCGGAGAACTGGAAGGCCGCCGCATAGATCATCAGGCCGGCGGCCATGACGGCCACGGCGGCATCGTCGGTCATGCCCGCGGCGATGAAACCGGCGCCGAAGAACAGCCCCAGCGCCGCCACCGTCTGCGTCACCAGGGTAATGCCGTAACCAACGCGTCCAGCCCACTGCACGCCAGCGGCATCCTGGCGGCCGGCGGCGAAACCGACCCGCACCGTGGTCGCCATGGCCACGCCCAGTGGCACCATGAAGGTCACCGAACTGGCGAGGATGGCGACCTGGTGCGCGGCGATGGCGGTCTGCCCCATGGTGCCGATCACCAGCGCGGTCGCAACGAACAGACCACCCTCCATGAAGATGGCCACGCCCATCGGCACGCCGATCCGCAACAGCTCCCAGATCTCGCGGCCATCCGGCCAGTCGAAGCGCTCGAACAGACCCAGGTCGGAGAAGCGCCGGCCATGCCGCAGCACCAGCAGGTAGCTGAAAAGCTGCAGCCACAGTACCGCCGCCGTCGCGTAGCCAAGGCCGGCCGCACCCAATGCAGGAATGCCGTAGCCGCCATACAGCAGCAGCGTGCCCAGTGGCAGCAGCAGGAACAGGCCGCCAATGCCGACCAGCATGGTTGGCAGGGTCCAGCCCACGCCTTCGCTCAGGTAACGGCAGCAGAAATACAGCGACAGTGCCGGTGCGCCCCAGGCAATGGCGTGCAGGAACCGCAGCGCTTCGGGGCGGACATCGTCGGCAATGCCGATGGCGCGCAGCAGGTATTCGCTGAAATGCAGAGCCAGAAGCAGCCCGATGCCCAGCGCCGCACCCAGCCACAGCGCCTGGCGGAACAATGGGCCGATGCGTTCACGCTCACCGGCGCCATTGAGCTGCGATACCGATGGCGGCACCGCCATCAGCACGCCGATGATCAGCAGCAGGGCCAGCGACCAGACCGGGCTGCCCACGCCCACCGCGGCCAGCGTGGCCGAGCTGTGATGACCGGCTAATGCCGTGTCGATCAGGTTCATGCCGATCGATGACAGCTGGCCGATCACCAGCGGCAGCGCCAGCAGCACGGTGGCGCGGATTTCACGCCAGGCTTCGTGATTGATCGGCAGCGATGGCATGCGCCGGGCGCGGTTCATGGGGTGAAAGCCAGTTAACGGGCGCGTATCTTAACGGCTGCGCCCTCTCCTTACCGCGACGCGACATGACCCAGGCAGCGGAAACGCCCGAAGACGCCCCGATAACGGCAACCGAGCCGTCCGCCACGATCAGCGATAGTGAGAATGGCGGGCATCGCAACCAGCACGGCCATTGCGGCAACTGCGGCGCGGAGCTGCGCGGCCCGCATTGCCATGCCTGCGGCCAGCCGACCAAGGGACTGGTGCGGCACTTCAGCAGCATCGTCGGCGACTTCTTCGATTCGGTGTTCGACCTCGACTCGCGCCTGCTGCGCACCATGTGGCCGCTGTTCTCGCGTCCTGGTTTCCTGAGTCGCGAGTATTTCGATGGACACCGCGTGCGCTTCGTGAGCCCGGTGCGCCTGTTCGTGTTCCTGATCATCCTCGCCTTCTTCCTCGCCCAGATCAGCTTCGACTGGTCGGACGCACAGGTGATGAGCGACGGCGGCATGTACGCCAAGGCGGATACCGTCGAGGAGGTCGAGCGGCTGCGCGACGAAGCGCTGGAGGGCATCGAGGAGTCCCGCGAGGCCAGCAAGGACGTGCCCGGCGTGTCGGGCAGCCTGGCCGGTGCCGAGGCCGCCATCCGCGCCGGTGCGGCACAACGAATCCGCGAGCTGGAAGGTGACGAGACCGAGCCCGGCGAAGAAGGCAAGAAGCCGGACAAGCAGCCTCGGATCGGCTTCGGCAAGAACGCCTGGGACAAGGAAACCAATCCGATTGCGATTTCCTGGCTGCCCGATTCGGCCAACGCTTTTCTCAATGACCGCGCCGAACGCATGCAGCAGAACATCGGCCGCATCCAGGACGATCCCAACCTGCTCAAGGACGGCATCTTCGGCCTGCTGCCGCAGGTGCTGTTCGTGATGCTGCCGCTGTTCGCGGTGATGCTGAAGATTGCCTACTTCTTCAAGAAGCGGCTTTACATGGAGCACCTGATCGTCGCCCTGCACAGCCATGCCTTCCTCGCGCTGTCGATCATCCTGCTGCTGGTGATGTCCTGGCTGCGCGGCCAAGTGGACCCGGAAGGCTTCATCGACAGCGTGCTGGGCTGGGTCGAATTGCTGCTGTGGCTGTGGATGCCGCTGTACCTGCTGCTGATGCAGAAGCGCGTGTACCAGCAGGGCTGGATCATGACCCTGCTGAAGTATTTCGTGCTCGGCGTGATCTACCTGATCCTGCTGAGCTTCGCGCTGCTGGCGGCATCGCTGCTATCGCTGGCCACCATCTGAGGCCGCCGGATGATCGAGTACGAAGTCAGCCTGGACGTCGATGCCGGCATCGACGGCGACTACCGCAACTGGCTGCGAAGCCACGTCGCCGAAATCCTCGCCCTGCCGGGTTTCGTCGACGCCAGCATCCATGTCGTGGAGATGGACGCAACGGACCGCAGCGGCTACTGCGTGCGCTACCGGCTGCGTGACCGCGACGCACTGGACGCCTATTTCCGCGACCACGCCCCGCGCCTGCGCGAAGACGGCCTGCGTCGCTTCGGCGACGCATTCCGTGCCAGCCGGCGAATCCTCACGCCACTGGACAATTGATTACGGCCTGAACCTCACGATCAAGGCCCGTGCCGGGGACGAAATCGGCCCGAATGCCGACAGCATCAGTTCTAGCGCCTCGTCCTCATCGAAGCTTCCCGAACCCGCACCGATGATCGGAAACGCTACCGACTCGAACGCATGCTCGGTCACCAGCGCCATCGCTGAACGCACCGAGCCCTGAATGGAATCCGGACTGGCCCGCCACAGCATGTCGATGCCAGCAACGTGAATGATGGCCCTGAACGGCAGTCTGCCAGCCGAGGTCAGGACCGCCTGACCGAGCGGAATCGCGCCGACCCTGCCAACCTCGATGAATGGACGATAGCCCCCTCGGCGCTTGATCGCACCGGAAACGCCCTGTGGAAGCAACAGCCACCACGGAACAATATTCCGATTCCAGGCATTGACGATCACCTCAACGTTCTGGTCGAGAAGGTCACCATCGACGAGCTGTGGGTGCATGGTGGATCCGATTCCGGTGAATGGGATGGATGGAATGGTATGAAACCCATCCTACTGCCAACCAAACACCGCTCATCCGCCGAAGCGACGCTTGAGCCATTCGCCACGAGAATCGGGCGGTTCGGCCAGCAGCGCCTTGCGCAACTGCTCGCGCTGCCAGGCCGACATCCGCCGCGTGCCCTGGCGCAGGCGGTCACGATCCGGTTCGGCCATGGACTGCAGCAGGGCCAGGGTCTCGCTGCGCTCGGCCTCCGGGACGAAGCTGAACACGCGCCCCGCCAGGGCGAGCAGCTCGCGCTCGCCAGCGGCGAAGCGCCACTGCGCCTGCTCGGACGGCGTGAGCCGGGCAAAGTCCTCGGCCACCACGCGCTGCTGCTCGGGCGTGATCCGCGAAAAGGCCGCGTAGGCGGCGACGAGCTGCTCGCGCTCGCCAGCCGGCAGGCTCTGCCAGAGCGCAAAGCTGTCGCGCGCGCGGGTGCGCATCTCGGCGGGCAGTTCGCCGAAGCTCTGGGAACGCTGGATCACGCGCTCGCGCGTCGCCGCATCCATGACGCGCCAGCGGCGTGCGTTGTCCATCAGGATGCGGCGCTGTTCGTCGCCAAGTCGCGGCCACAGCGTCGCGAAGCTGCGCAGCAGCGACCTGTCGGAGGCATCAAGCTGCTCGAAACCGGCCGGCGGCTCGGGAACATCGTCCGGCGGAGCATCGTTCACGGCCGCATCGGTCGACTGGGCCGGGATGTCCGGGGTCTCCCGCGTGCTCGACCACCAGCGCAGCTGATCCATCACCGCCAGCTGCGCTGGCGTCAGCCGGCCGCCCAGAAGCGGCAGGTCCGGCGATGCCAGCACGGCCTCGACTTCGTGCGACGGCAGCGAGCTGGCCGGCGGCACACCGGCAGCCGGTGCCCTGCTGCTGGCAGGCATCGGTGTCGATGTCGATGTCGATGTCGATGTCGCCACCAGCGGCGCCTGCGGAGCCGGTGAGCGCAGCCACCACCAGCCCAGTGCAAACAGCAGTACGACGGCCGACGGAAGCACCCAGCGAAGCAGCGGTGGCCACCCGCGCGTTGGTGCGCGACGGGCCCCTGCGGCAGCGGAGGCCGCTTCATGTACCTCGGCTTCGGCGATCAGTGCGGCAGTCGCCAGCGAGGTCGCCCGCAGCGCCGCCATCGAAGCCAGCATTTCCGGGTCCGTATCGTGCGCGTGGTCTGCGTCTTCCACCCGATCCGCCTGAACCGGCGCTTCGGAGGCTTCAGTGCCATCGGCAACTCGCGTTGCTTCGGATGCCGCCACGACAGCCGGCAAGCCATACAGGCGGTCCAGCCGCCGTTCGTCGGCGACCAGGCCTTGCGTTTCATGCTTGGCCGTCAGTCCGGCCAGGCGCGCGCGCATGGCAAGCAGCCACTGACCGGAATCTCCGCTGCCGTCACCAGCATCATCAAGGCGCGCGCGCATCAGTCCAAAGGCCCGCATCAGGCCGACACGGACCTGCCCGACCCGCAGCCCAAGCAGGTCTGCCAGCAGTTCGTCATCGAAATCGTGCCAGACACGCAGCAGGAAGGCCGCGCGTGCAGAGGCATCGAGCTGGGCCAGCAGCTCCTCGACCGGATGACGGTCATCAATTTCGGGCAGGTTGCCACCTCCCGGCAGCTCTGCCCCCAGCATGGCGCGCCAGAACAGCTGCGGCCGACGGTCGGGCATGGCCTTGCCCAGCGCCAGCGGATAGCAGGCCAGGCCATCATCCAGCCAGCGGTTGATGGCATCGCCCTCCGCACCGAAACAGCCGGCAAACCAGCGCGCATGGCCCAAGGCCAGACGCAGGAAGTCGCGCTGTGGATCGTGAACCTGGGGCTCGGCGTCGATCGGGGACGGAGGCGGGCTTGCCATCAGGCGCGAAGTCGGGGTGTGCGGGAGTGGTCACCATCGTAGCAAGCCGCACCAGCGGCAGGTCGCCCGTTGTTGCGCGAAAGCTGATGGACCAGACGGCGCCAGCGCGGTGATCTGGACCGGAAAATTCCGGCTTGACATCGATGGAAATCCTGCTCTCTCGCGTCACACAAGGATTTGCGGCCAATTCCGTTTTGCACAAGCCGAGGAGGCTGGAGCCGGCTTGTCATGTTTACGCCACAAACCAGCAATATCGCCTCAAAAATGCGTCGTAACTTCATGATTTATCAGCTTTATTGCAAACTGGTTAAAAAATCACCAAGCCAAGAAATCGCGCACAACGACGCCCTTCCCCGGCTTTGTTAAGGCCTTAGTCCACACAGTTATCCACAGAAGTTGTGGATTAAGCCGATTTCCTTTTGCTGGACGGTAACTTGCAACCCATACCTTATCCAGACTGGCAACAGAGCGCGCTAAGTTGAACCACAGTGAAACGGCCTGATCGCCGGCCGGCACATCTCACCCGTCCCGCGCCCGCGGATACACTGCACGGATGCCAGATATCGCCTGGCTGCGGGTGGCGCTGCCCGTGCCGCTGCCGCAGGCCTTCCACTACCTCGCACCCGACGACACCGAACCGGACGCCGACTGGATCGGCTGCCGGGTCCGCGTGCCATTCGGCAACCGCAGCCTGGTCGGCATGGTGGTGGCCATCGATCCGCCGGATACGGCAGACGCGGAGGCTGTATCGCGCCTGCGCGGGATCGAGGCGCGACTGGATGAATCGGCGCTGCTCCACGGTGAGCTGCTGGCCAGCCTGCGTTGGGCCGCCAACTACTACCAGCGGCCACTAGGCGACGTGCTGAACCAGGCCCTGCCCGCGCGCCTGCGCGAGGGCGATGCGCTGCCCGAACCGGGATGCGCCGGCTGGCGCCTGCTGGACGAGGCGGACATCGACATCGATGCGCTGCGCAAGGGCAGCCGGCCGCGCCTGCTCGCCGAACAGCTGGCGGCGCAGGGTCCGCTGCGCGAGGAAGAACTGGCCGCGACGCTGCCCGGCTGGCGCGAAGCCATGCGCCGGCTGGAGAAACGCGGCTGGGTGGCGCCACAGCGGCTGGCGGCGGCAACGGCGCCTCACAGCGTCTCCCCGGGGCCGCAGCTCAACGCGGAACAGCGCGCGGCGGTGGATGCCATCACCGCCGAACCCGGCTTCCGCAGCTTCCTGCTTGATGGCGTGACCGGCAGCGGCAAGACCGAGGTTTATCTGCAGGCCATCGCCGACTGCCTTGAACGCGGCAGGCAGGCGCTGGTGCTGGCGCCGGAGATCGGCCTGACCCCGCAGCTGCTGCGCCGCTTCCGCGAGCTCCTGCCGGTCACGGTGCTGGCAACCCACTCCGGCATGAGTGATCGCGAACGCCTCGCGGCATGGACGGCCATGGCGCGCGGCGAGGCGCGCGTGCTGATCGGCACCCGTTCGGCGATCTTCACGCCACTGCCCGAAGCGGGCCTGATCATCGTCGACGAGGAACACGACGCCAGCTATAAACAGCAGGACGGTTTCCGCTACCAGGCCCGCGACCTGGCGCTGTATCGCGCCAAGGCGCTGGGCGTGCCCATCGTGCTCGGCTCGGCGACGCCGTCGCTGGAGTCGCTGCGGCTGGCGATGGACGACCGCCACGCCACGCTGCGACTGCGCCATCGCGCCGCCGCGGCTCGGCCGCCGACGATCCGCGTGCTCGACGCCCGCCGGCAGCGGCTGGATGGCGGCCTCGGCCAGTCGGCCTTCGACGCCATCGGCGAGCATCTCGCCCGCGGCCACCAGGTGCTGGTGTTCCGCAACCGTCGTGGCTACGCACCCGTACTGCTCTGCCACGACTGCGGCTGGAGCGCGCGCTGCCGCCACTGCGATGCGGCGTTGACCGTGCACAGCGGCGGCGGTCGCCTGATCTGCCACCACTGCGGCGCACGCCAGTCCGCACCATCGGCCTGTCCCGACTGCGGCAGCCTCGGCCTGCAGCCGCAAGGCGCCGGCACTGAACGTCTGGAAGCCGTGCTGGCCGAGCGTTTTCCCGATGCGCCGCTGATCCGCGTCGATCGCGACACTACGCGTGGCCGCGACGCCATGGCCGCGCATTTCGAGCGGCTGGGCGATGCGCCCGGCATCCTGGTCGGCACGCAGATGCTGGCCAAGGGCCACGACCTGCCCGGCCTGACGCTGGTGGTGGTGGTCGGCATCGACGAAGGCCTGTTCAGCAGCGACTTCCGCGCCGGCGAACGCCTGGCGCAGCTGCTGGTACAGGTGGCGGGTCGAGCCGGTCGTGCCGAGCGCGCGGGCGAAGTCCTGCTGCAGACCCATCACCCGGAGCATCCGCTGCTGACCAGCCTGCTCGATGGCGGCTACCACGGTTTTGCCGAGGCCGAACTGATGGAGAGGGAAGCCGCCGCACTGCCGCCGTTCGGCTATCTGGCCCTGCTCCGTGCCGAGGCGAAAACGCTGCAGCAGGTGAACGACTTCCTCATCGCCGCCCGCGGACAGCTGCCACGGCTAGCCGCGCTCGATGTCCATGGACCGCTGCCGGCGCCCATGCCGCGCCGGCAGGGCCGTCAGCGCGGCCAGCTGATGCTGGGTGCGGGCTCGCGCAATGACCTGCAGCGCTGCCTGACGCCCTGGACGAGAAGCCTGTACGCATTGCCGGAGGCACGACGCCTGCGCTGGTCGCTGGACGTGGACCCGCAGGATCTGTTCTGAGCCGCCGCCCGCATCAACCAGATCCCGGAGCTGCTAGCATCCGTGCCAATGTTCCTACCCGATCCATCACCTGCAACGACATGATCCAGCGAATCACAGCCCTCATCCTGCTGGCGCTTTCCAGCAGCATCGCCTCCGCGACCCCGCACACCTGGGAGCTGGACAACGTGCGCTTCGACGATGGCGGCGCCGCCTACGGCTGGATCGAGGTCGACTCGGTCAGCGGCAACCTGCTCGGCTTCAACATCCGCGTGGAGGGTGGCAACGTCGCCAATTTCCCTGCCCGCGTCTATGACGCCAGTAGCGGCACTGCCGGCCAGCGGCTGTCGTATCTGGCCAATCCGGTGGACAGCTTCATCTTCGGCGGCGGCGATGGTGACGTCCAGACGATCCTGCGGCTGACGCCGGAAACCAACCTGGAAGGCCAGATTGGCCGGATCAGCCTCGACCTGAGCTTCGGCGACGGCAACGTCGAATGCCAGGAATGCAGTCCGTACCGGCTGATCGTGGACGGCAGCCTGGTCAACCTCGCGTTCCGGGATGGCTTTGACGGCTCCCCGCCGGGAACCGGCGGCGGCGGCGATGGCGACGGCTGAAGGTAGTCAGCCCTGGGCAGCATCCCGGCTCGCCACCCACACGGCGAACCCTCGTTGGCGGAAGGAATCCGGGCATTGACCTAGAGAAGCTGCCCCTTCACGTCATCCGCCAGACGGATTTCCTCATCACCCTCCTCATAGGTACTTCCTGGCAGGCGATGACACTCGTCCTCGACTTCGGCGTCCGTTCTTTCAGCGGGCTCCTTCGCCATGCTGAAAGTCACCGGAACGCAGGTGACTTCCGCGTAACGCACGCCGTCCCACTGCAGGACCAGCATCGGCCACTGACGGACCGCCTCCCTGGCGGCCTTTGCGAACGGATCTGTTCCACGCGCAGGCTCACCGTTCACCAGAGCCGAGAGGACCTTGTTCCGCTTCTTTCCCTCGCCTGGCCTGACCAGCAGCATTACGTTGGCGCCCTTCGCCGATCGCCGCATGGATGATGGGTATGTCGGCACCTCGAAGCGCCTGCTTTCGTCGTACCAGGCGGTCGTCAGGTCGACATCATGAACCTTGAGCGCAACCCCCTTGCCTGTCTGCTCGGCAACCAGCCAAACCGAGACACGGGTGGCCCAGTCGTAGGGAACCCCCTTGTCCTGTGCCGGCAGGAAGCGCCAACGACTCAGTGCTTTTTGGAACGGCTCGGTCAGGAAGCCCGGAACCCCTGAGTCCATTCGAACCGCCGTCAGGGTGCCGTCTGCGCTCACCTTGATGTCTGCGCGAATGGGCTGCAGGACCTTCTCGCCTTCCACCGCCGGGCTGGGCGGTCCCACCGATATCCGCCCCATCTGGGTAGCCGAAAGCGGCATAGCCAAGGTCATCAACAGCAGAAGAAGCGGGTAACGCATCAAATACTCCTTGCAGGATTCCGGGACAGGAAGGGCTGTCAGTATGGAAGCCCACCGGCCAGCGGGCACCAGGGCACGCACGTGCTCACCATACTGACGGCACGCGACGATGTCGCCCCACCAACCTCGGCGGGTCATGTTGCGTCCGGACGAACCCCTGAGCGCAATAGCGACACGATGATTGGAGACGAGCGCCTCTCCCAAACGTGACAAGGCCCCGGAAACCGGGGCCTTGGCGAGTTGCTCTGATGTTCATCGAACCAGACGAGGAACGAAGGCGCCGTAAGAAGGATGCGCCCGCGACATAGGCAAGCAAACGCTAGAGGCGGCGACCAATCACGTCCTCGGCCAGTTTGATCGGCTCGAAATCGACGCCGCCCGGCATCTTTCGACAGGCCTTTTGCTGCGCGTCCTTGTCGCCTGACCATTGCCGGATATGGCGGTTGTTGCGACCGAGGCTGAAGCTCATCGGCGCGCAGATCTGTTCGGCGTAGCGTTGCCCATCCCACTCCAGCACTTCCCAGGGCCATCCGGAAACGCTGACGCGGGCGGCCTCGCCCAGCAGGTCATTGGAGCGGGTCGCCGTTTTTCCGTTGACTTCAACCGACAGCACGTCCGCACCACCGCCTTCGGGATGTGGCGTCGCCAACACCAGCACGAACGCTTCCTGGCCCTGCCGCCGCGCGCTGACCGGGTAGCGGGCGATCTTCTGTGTCTCGCCATGCTTGACCCACACGGCATGCAGGTCGATCTTGCGCACCGCCAACGCGAAACCGCCCTGAACTGGCATGGCCTTCAGCTGCGCCGACACACGCGTTGCCCAGTCCACTGCCCTGCCGTCGCGCTTGGCGGGCAAAAAGCGCCAGCGATTGATGGCCTTTTCCAGAGCCGGCACCAGGTCGGCTGCCGTTCCCTGCACGGGCCGCAGCGCGGTCAGCTGGCCCTGGGCATTGATCCTGACGTCGATCTCAACCAGCCCAAGGTCGCGCTCGCCTTTCTCCAACTTCGGCAGTTCAGGCGGAGTGACTCTCACGCTCCCCGCCGACGCGGAGCCCGCAGCCGCCATGGAAAGAGCCAGGAACAATGTTGAAAAAAGGCCAGGAAATCTTGCTGGATACATCTGTTCCCCCAAAAGGTTGAAGTAGCGGCACCGTCGTCATGACCAACGCCTTGTCACAAATGACAAGGCCCCGGTTTCCCGAGGCCTTGTGGTATTTACATTCTGCCGATCCGATCAGGCAGTGAACAGCGCGCGCATTTTCTTCAGTGCCTGTGCTTCGATCTGGCGGATGCGCTCGGCGGAGACGCTGTATTCGTCGGCCAGTTCCTGCAACGTGGCCTTGGGCTCGGCGAGGAAGCGGCGGGCGACGATGTCGCGGGCGCGCTCGTCGAGCTCGGCCAATCCATCGCGAAGCAGTTCCAGCTGGCTGTCTTCCTCATTCTGCCGCTCGTAGCTCAGCGACGGGTCGTCTTCGTGGCCAACCAGATAGGCTGCCGGCGCCGGCGGATTTTCGTCATCGTCGTCCACCGGGGCTTCGAAGCCGATGTCGCGGCCGGAAAGGCGCGACTCCATCTCCAGGACTTCGCGCTCGCTGACGTTGAGATCCTTGGCCACGGCGCTGACTTCGGCCGCGTTGAGCCAGCCCAGACGCTTCTTCGACTTGCGCAGGTTGAAGAACAGCTTGCGCTGCGCCTTGGTGGTGGCCACCTTGACGATGCGCCAGTTGCGCAGGATGAACTCGTGCATCTCGGCGCGGATCCAGTGCACGGCGAAACTGACCAGACGCACGCCGTGGTCCGGGTCGAAGCGCTTCACCGCCTTCATCAGGCCGATGTTGCCTTCCTGGATCAGGTCGCCCATGCCGAGGCCGTAGCCCTGGTAACCGCGGGCAACGTGCACCACGAAACGCAGGTGCGCCAGCACCAGCTCACGGGCGGCGTCCAGGTCCTCGTCATCGTGGTAGCGGTGAGCCAGATCCTGCTCCTGCTCGACGGTCAGCACCGGCACGCGGTTCACCGCGCCGATGTAGGCGTCCAGCGACCCGAGCGCGCTCGGGATGGGCAGGTTGTTGGCTACCAATGCTGTGCTTTGCGTCATGCTCATGGCCCCCATTTTAGCAGGATTCGTCCCGCTCTTTAGCAGTCGGACTCTTTGAGTGCTAACGCGCCCACAAGTTCCCCAATAGCAGTCCCGTCCCCACGGGCCCGGCTCTGCCGGTTATCTGGGGACGGCCGGGGCGGGTCTCAAGGGTATGGCGCGGCCCGGGGATGGCGTAGAGTAGCGGCGGGGAAGCACATTGGTCGGGGAAAATGTCGCTGTTCGATCGATTCAAATCCATGTTCGGCAAGGCGCCTGCTGCGCCAACGACGGCGCGCAGCAGTTCGGTTGCCGACCTGCTGGACGGCTGGCCGGATACGGCTGCCGCGCCGGCGACCGATGAAAGCCCGGCCGCCGATACCGCGGCCACCACCGAATTGCCCGCCGTCGAGCGCGACATCCCGCGTTTCCGGGAGCGCCGCCGCCAGCCACGTGGCAGCGTGCCGGACGGCACCCGGGTGCTGATCGTCGACGATTCACAGACCCTGGTCGCCATGCTGCGCAAGATGCTGGACCAGAACAGCTACGAAACCATCGTTGCCACCGACGCCGAAACCGCGCTGGCCTCGGCTTTTGATGATCCACCCGACCTGATCTTCCTCGACATCGTGCTGCCAGGCATGAACGGTTTCGAGGCACTGCGCCGCCTGCGCCGGGATCCGCGCACCAAGGAAGTCCCGGTGATCATGATTTCCGGCAACGAGCAGGCGGTGGAGCAGTTCTACGCCCAGCGCATTGGCGCGGACGACTTCATGAAGAAGCCGTTCGCCCGCTCGGAAGTGTTCGCCCGCATCGAGGGCCTGCGCGACGAGGCCGGCTTCCTGCACCGCCGCACCAGCGGCAAGATCGGCGCGCCGGTAACACCCGTCGCCGAGTAGTCGCTGTTACCGGAGCAACCTGCGGGATCGCACTCAGCTGAAATTGCGCGGCTCGAACTTGTCCTCGTAGGGAAACTTGAGGTGCCCGTAGCGCACCACCAGCACGGCGAAGGCCAGCAGCAGGATGCCGAAGCTGGTCGCCAGCAGTTCCATCGCCTCGATCTGCTGGTCGACGATCAGGTGCCGCGCCAGACCAACCATCGCGACGTACAGCGGCATGCGCACCGGCAGCTTTCCGGCGCGCCAGTACACCGCCACCATCGACACGATTTCCAGGTACATGAAGAGCAGCAGCAGGTCGGTGACCGATGCCTGCCCCACCGTGAACATGTGCCTGATCTCGCCGAAACCGGCGAACAGGGTGGCGATCAGGATGATGATCAGACCACCCCGTTCGATCATGTTGAGCGCAGCAGAGGCGACTTTGTCTCGCATGGCGGCCAGTCCGAATCGTTTTGCTCAAATTGAACATAGCACGCCCGACGGGCCGGAAAAGCGCCGGCTGTCACGGCCATGGCGCCGCCGAACCCGGACCAGAGCGGCTCAGCCGATAGCCGGCAGCTCGGCGCGCGGTGGCAGCGACCAGTCAATGGGCGCCTGCCCACGAGACTGCAGATAGCGGTTGGTCTTGCCAAAGTGGCCACAGCCGAGGAATCCGCGGTGCGCGGACAGCGGCGACGGATGCGGCGCACGCAGCACGCAGTGGCGCTGGCGATCGATGATCGCGCCCTTCTTCTGCGCGTAGCTGCCCCAGAGCAGGAACACGATGCCCTCGCGCTCGCGATTGAGCGCATCGATCACCGCGTCGGTGAAGGCTTCCCAGCCCTTGCCGGCGTGGGAACCCGCCTGCCCCTGCTCGACGCTCAGAACAGCGTTGAGCAGCAGCACGCCGCGATCCGCCCAGGGCGTCAGGCAGCCGTGGTCGGGGCGCGGAATGCGCAGGTCGTTCTCGATCTCGCTGAAGATGTTGTTCAGCGACGGCGGCACGCGCACGCCTGGCGGCACGGAAAAACTCAGGCCGTGCGCCTGGCCGGGACCGTGGTATGGGTCCTGCCCGAGGATGACCACCTTGACGGCGTCGAAGGGCGAGTGGTCCAGCGCGGCAAAAAACAGTCGCGGCGGCGGGAAGATGACGGCGCCGGCGCGACCGCGCTCGGCAATGAACTGCCGAAGCCGCTGCATGCCGTCGCTGGCGAATACCTCCGCCAGCCGCGATTTCCAGGATGCGTGCAGGCGGACGCGGCCGCCGTCGTCACTCACGTAGCGCTCTTGCCTTCAACACGGTCGCGCATCTGCCGGCCCACGCGCATCTGGAACAGCAGCTTGGTGACCAGCAGGCGCTCCTCGATCGGCTTCAGCACCAGATCGTTGGCGCCGGCGCGGATCAGGTCGCTCTGGTTGGAAGGGTTGTCGTCGCCGGTCATCACCAGAATCGGCAACTGAGCCTTGGCGTAGCCGAACTCGGGGCCGCGCACCTTCTGCAGAAGATCCTTGCCGGTGAGTCCGCTCTTCAGATAGACGTCGGTGAGCACCATGTCCGGGCCGGGGATGTTGCCCTGGGCACGGTCGGTTTCGAGGTGCGCCAGCGCGTCCTCCACGCTGATCACGTGGGTGACGTTGAGGCCATGTTTTTCCAGCATGCGCCGGGTGGCCAGCGCCACGACCTTGCTGTCCTCCACGTACAGCACTTCGCCGCCCTCTTCGGCTTCCGGACGGACATAGCCACGGATGAACGCGGTCAGCGCCGAGAAACCCAGCGACTTGTCGAAATAGTCGGTGACGTCGTCGGTGAAGCTGCGGTCGACCAGGCGCTCCTGCACGTCGCCGGAAACCACGATGATCGGAATGTAGGCCTGCGGCGTATGCTCGCGGATGTAATGCGCGAGCTCGAGGCCGTCCTGATCGGGCAGGCGCAGCGCCATGGTCACCAGATCGACCACGCCTTCCTGCAGCGCCTCGCGCGCCTCGGCGGCGGTCTCGCAGGAGATCACGGTGGCGCCGGGCAGCTCCTTCACCAGCAGTTGCTCGATCATCCTGCGCACGACCTTGGACCCGTCCACCACCATGATGCGCGGGTTCTCGCTGCTCAGATGTCGGGTAATGGCGACCGTGCTCATGCATTCTCCCTGCCGGGCCCGACCGTCAGGGTGACGGGCGTTCCGGACTGCTGATCTTGCCATCTTTGCCGCCCCACATGCACGGCCAATGCCCGGGACCAGGATTCAGTCGCCAGTTGCACGCAGGTGATGGCCGGCCGCCAGCCAAGCGCCCAGCCAGCCAAGCAGCGCGGAAAGACCCAGAACGGCGAGGCTGCCGCCGAAACCGAGGCTGTCGGCACGGAACTGGCTGCCATAGCTTTCAGTGAGTGAGGCCAGCGGCCCGCTGATCACCCAGACGCAGATTTCGACCAGTAGCAGCGCCAGCAGTCCAGCTGCCAGCCCGTACCAGAGGCCGAGATACAGGAACGGCCGGCGCACAAAACCGTCGGTGGCGCCCAAGAGTTGCACGATACTGATCTCGTCGGCCCGGCTGTGGATGTCGAGGCGCACCGTATTGCCGACCACCAGCAGGGCGCCCAGACCCAGCAGCAACGCGATCACCTGCGCGAAACGGCGGCCGAAATCCAGCCAGGCCAGCAGGCGCTCGCGCCAGGCGGCGTCGTACTGGACGAAGTCGGTTTCCGGCAGCTGCTCCAGGGCTGAGGCCAGCAGCTGCGGATCAGTGGCCTCGGCCGGCTCGATGTTCAGCACCGTCGGCAGCGGGTTGCCGTCCAGCACCAGCAGGGCGCCGGCAAAATCGGTCATCTCGCGGAATTCGGCCAGGCCTTCGTCGGGCGTGCGGATGCTGACCGCAGCAACATCGTCGCGGGCCTTGATCCGCTTCGCCAGTGCGGCGGCGGCATCGGCGTCCACCTCGCGCTCAAGGAACAGGCCGAGCTGGCGCGAACTTTCCAGATCCCCGGCCAACCGGCCGACATTGCCCAGTGTCAGCAGCAATCCCAACGGCAGTGCCAGCGCGATGGCCATGACGCCAATGGTCAGCAGACTGGCCCAGGGCCGCTGCGCCAGGCGGCCCAGGCTGGAGAACAGGCTGTAAAGATGCAGGTCGCGCCAGCTGGCCAGGCGCTCGGCGATGCCGGGGCGCGGCGTGGCCGGCGTGGTGTCGTCTTTCTGGCGCGGACGGACGCGGCGGTTCATGCCTCGCCTCGCGGCCGGAAGTCATCAACCAGCTTGCCGTGGTCCAGCACCAGCACGCGCTTGCGCAGACGCTTCACCAGCGGCAGGTCGTGGCTGGCCACCAGTACCGTGGTGCCGGCCGCGGGCAGCTCGGCGAACAGCTGCATGATCTCCTCGGCCAGCTGCGGGTCGAGGTTGCCGGTGGGTTCATCGGCCACCAGCAGACGCGGCCCGGCGACCACCGCGCGGGCAATGCCGACGCGCTGCTGCTCGCCGCTGGACAGCGCCGTCGGATAGGCACTCGCGCGATCCAGCAGGCCGACGCGATCCAGGATCGTGCGCACGCGGCGGCCGATTTCCGAACGCGACACACCGGCGATCAACAGCGGCAGCGCCACGTTGTCGTGAACGGTGCGCTCCAGCAGCAGGCGATGGTCCTGGAACACCACGCCAACCTGCCGGCGCAGCTTCGGCACGCCGCGCCGCGAAACGCGCGCCAGGTTCTGCCCGCCAATGCTGACCACGCCACGGCTGGCGATCTCGCTGCGATGGATCAGCCTCAGCAACGTGCTTTTCCCGGCACCGGAATGCCCGGTGATGAACAGCATCTCGCCCGCCGCCACGTCGAAGCTGACGTCGTTCAGCGCGGTCTGGCCACCACGATAGTGCTTGGCTACCTGGTCGAAGCGGAGGAGGGTCACGCCGGACATCCGGATTCAGGGGCGGCAAACCGTATCACGCTCGCGCCTTTTCGCGACGACAAGTCACACCGGAAGAGCCGCAGCGACGCCATCACCGCGACTTATGCTCCGAACCGACAAGTCGTACCCAAACGTTCTCCGGCATGCCTTGTCGCTGAACATCGTCAAGCGCCATAGGCTCCGGCGAGCGCTCGGCATGAAGTGAATCGTAGCCAGGGTTTTCGCGAAACTCTGTATGGATCAACACTTCAGAGACATTCGCCAACAAGTCGCCCAGAAAGCCTTTGAAGTCGCTCCATCCTTCACGTGGCGGAATTGGCCGTGACAGCCTTTCTCGCATGGCTTCGAGAACACGCGAGACTTTGGCTTCGGAAAATTGCTTGCGGCGAAGCCTTTTGGCTTCCTTTTCCAGCTCGGCCTCCAGATCGGGGGGAGTCGATGGCAGCAAATCGCAGGAGCACCCGCCACGCGTCACCAGCTGCCCGAAAAAGCCGGCTGGAGCACCGTCGACACCTGCCGGGCTGAGATGAAGCTGCCGCCGGACGCGCTCAGTCCTCTCGAAGGCACGGGCGTCCACATCAGGAAGCGCAACGGTAACGAACCAGCACATGCCGTGTCAGCGGATCAGTGAGTTGAGCTGGAAGATCGGCAGCAGGATCGCCAGCACGATGAACAGCACCAGACCGCCGATCAGCAGGATCATGCCCGGGCCCAGAGCGGCGGCGGCAATGCCGAGGCGGGCGTCGAGTTCGCGTTCCTGCTGGTCCGCCGCCTCGTCCAGCATTTCGTTGAGGCGACCGGCACGCTCGCCGCTGGCGACCAGGCGCAGCACCAGCGGCGGGAACTGGCCACTGCGTTCCAACGCTTCGGCCAGCGACATGCCTTCGCGCACGCGCGCGGCGACGGCATCCAGCGAGCGGCGGATCGGCAGGCGCAGCACGACATCCGACGCCATCTTCAAGGCATCCAGCAAGGGCACCGCACTCGCACCCAGCAGCGCCAGCGTGCGCACGAAGCGTGCGCTGTCAGCGGCGCGCAGCAGGCGCCCCAGCAACGGCAACCGCAGCAGGAAAGCCTGCCAGCGCTCGCGGATGACAGGCTGCCGCAGGGCAAGCATCACCACGACCACCGCCGCGACAATCACCAGCAGCAGCGGCAGACCCCAGCGCTGCATGCCATCGCTGATCGCCAGCAACAGACGCGTCGCCAGCGGCAGCTCGCCGTCGAAACGGTTGAACACGTCGATCACCTGCGGCACCACCCAGACCAGCAGCGCCACGACCACGGCGATGGCGACCGTCGACAGCAGCAGCGGATAGGCCAGCGCGGCAATCAACTTGCGACGAAGCGCATCGCGCTGCTCAGCGTGATCTGCGAGGCGACGCAGCACTTCAGGCAGTCGCCCGGCCTGCTCACCGGCGGCGACAGTGGCACGGAACATCGGCGGGAAGGTGCGCGGGAAGTCGGCCATGCCCTCGGCGAGACTGGCGCCCTCCAGCACGCGCGCACGCAGGCCCATTACCTGTGTGCGCACGCGACCCTCGCTGCCATCGGCCAGCGCCGATAGCGCCTCGTCGATGGGAAGGCCGGCACCAACCAGCGTCGCCAGCTGCCGCGCCATCAGCGCCAGCGCCGTGCTGCTGGCGCCGCGCTGGCTTACCGACGCTGCGGCATCGACTTCCCTGACGGCCAGCGGATTCAAGCCCCGATCACGCAGAAGTGAGCGCGCCGCGCGCGCCGTATCGGCCTGCAGCACGCCCTTTTCGGAACGCCCGTCGGCGGTCAGCGCATTGAATTCGAAGGCCGGCATGCCCGAAGTCTAAACGACGACGCTCAATCCTCGCGGGTCACGCGCAGCACTTCCTCGACGCTGGTGGTGCCGTCGAGCAGCTTGTCCCAGCCATCGTCCATCAGCGACGGGCTGTGCTGGCGGACATGGCGCAGCATTTCCTGCTCGCCGGCGCCGCGGTGGATCAGCTCGCGCAGGCCTTCATCGACGCCGATCAGCTCGTAGAGGCCGGTACGCCCGCGATAGCCGGCGTTACGGTCGTCGCTGTCGCCCGGCCGGAAAGCCGTGACACCGACTTCGGCTTCGTGACCAAAGGCGCGACATTCCTCCGCCGTCAGCGCCCGCGGCTCGCGGCTGTCCGGGTCGAGCCGTCGAACCAGCCGCTGCGACAATACGCCCAGCAGCGAGGACGACAGCAGGAACGGCTCGATGCCCATGTCCCTGAGCCGGGTAATCGCGCCGATTGCGGAATTGGTGTGCAGCGTGGACAGCACCAGGTGACCGGTCAGGGAGGCCTGGACGGCGATCTCGGCGGTTTCGAGGTCGCGGATTTCGCCGACCATCACCACGTCCGGGTCCTGGCGCAGGATGGCGCGCAGGCCGCGGGCGAAAGTCATGTCCACTTTCGGATTGACCTGGGTCTGGCCGATGCCGTCGATGTGGTATTCGATCGGATCCTCGACCGTCAGGATGTTGCGGGTCGCATCATTGAGCCGCGACAGCGCGGCATACAAGGTCGTCGTCTTGCCGCTGCCGGTCGGACCGGTGACCAGCAGGATGCCATGCGGGCGATGGATCAGCTGGTCGAGCTTTTCCTGCATCGGCGGACGCATGCCGAGCTGGTCGAGATCGAGGCGGCCGGCCTGCTTGTCGAGCAGGCGCATCACCACGCGCTCACCGTGTCCGGCGGGAATCGTCGACACACGCACGTCGACCGGTCGACCGGCCACCCGCAGGCCGATGCGACCATCCTGCGGAAGGCGCTTCTCGGCGATGTCGAGCTTGGCCATCACCTTGATGCGGCTGACCACGGCGTTGGCGATGGCCTTCTTCGGGCTGAGCACTTCCTGCAACACGCCGTCGATGCGGAATCGCACGAGGAGACGGCTCTCGAAAGGCTCGATATGGATGTCCGAGGCGTTCTGTCGCACCGCTTCCGTGAGCAGTGCGTTGATCAGGCGGATGATCGGCGCGTCGTCGTTGCTGTCGAGCAGGTCGTCCGGCTCGGGCAGCGCGGCGGCCAACGCATCGAGATCGGAAGCGCCATCGATATCTGCGGCCACGCCCAGCGAGCTGTCGCCACCACCTTCGTAGAGCTGGCGCAGCAGACGCTCGTAGTCGCTGTCGCTGTGTGATTCCAGCTTCAGCGGTCGGCCCGCGAAACGGCGCAGCTCGGCGAGGATGGCCGGCTCGACGTTGGCGCGATGGGCAACGCGGGCACGCGCGCTATCGCCATTGCCGTCCATGCCGACAATGGTGGCGCCATGGCGCCGCGCGAAGCCGAACGCGGGCCTGATCGAGCTGGCTTCGCTCATTGCAGTGGCGAGGTCTCGGCTGACGATGCTTCGACCGGCGGCGGGTTGCGGAACAGGTCGGCCGGCAACTCCGGCAGCAGCGGCCCACCCGCCGGACCCATGTCGTTCAGGCGGCGCAGCTGTTCGGCCCGCAGGAAGTTGTACTTCTCGCTGGACAGCGCCGCCTCGGTAGCAGCGTCGCGCAGGATGGTCGGGCGCAGGAACACCATCAGCTGGCGCTGGCTGCGGCTGTGGTCACGCGAGCGGAACAGGCCGCCCAGCAGTGGAATCTTGCTGAGTCCCGGCACGCCAGAGTCGCTGCGCCGCGCCTCGTCGCTGCTCAGGCCACCCAGTACCAGCATGCCGCCGTCCGGCACCATCACGCTGGTGCTGAGCTCGCGCTTGTTGGTGATGAGATCAACCGCACCGTTGACGGTTGGTGCCAGCGTGCTCAGCACCTGCTTCAGATCCAGGCGCACCGCGCTGCCTTCATTGATGTGCGGCGTGACGGTGAGAATCAGGCCGACATCCTCGCGGTTGATGGTCTGGAACGGATTGGTCGGCGTGCTGCCACCGTTGGTGCCGGTGTTGGTGTACTGGCCGGTGAGAAAGGGCACTTCCTGCACCACCTTGAACTCGGCTTCGTGGTTGTCCAGCGTCACCAGCGAGGGCTGCGAGAGCACGTTGGCGCGACTGTCGCCTCGCAGGGCGCGGATCAGCGCGCCTACCTGGAAAATCGGCTCGCCGCCGTTCAAACCCGGGATGGTGACCGCGCCACCGAGATAACCCAGGTTCAAGCCACTGCTGGTCGCCATCGCAGTCGCCGGGTCACCCGATGTGCCGAAGATGCCGCCGGCGCCGGTGGCTGCATTGGTCGGAAAATTGGTGCCGCCGATAATGCCGGGCGAGAAGCCATCCGCGCTGCCATCGGCATGGATGTCGCTGGCCTGCCATTGCACGCCGATTTCCGATGCCAGCTCGTCGGCGACCTCGACGATCACCGCTTCCACCAGCACCTGCGCACGGCGCACGTCGAGCTGCCGCGCCACCGATTCGATGCCGCGCACCACGGCGGGCGCTGCGGTGACCACCAGCGCGTTGGTTTCCGGATGCGCCTGGATGGTGGCGCTGCGCTTGGCGCCATCACCATTGGCATCGCCGGTCAGTGCGCGCGCCACGCCATCGAGAATCTCGACCAGATCCTCGGCATTGGCGTTGTTGAGGAAGATCACCTGGGTGTTGTCGCTGCCGGCCAGCGGCGTGTCGAGATGGGCAATCAGGGCGCGAAGGCGCTGGCGATCCGCCGGTGCGCCGGACAGCAGCACCGAGTTGGTGCGCGCGTCGGCAACAATGCGCGCGCCATCCGGACGCAGGGCGCCGGCCTGCTGGCCGCTGTTCTCCAGCGTGGCGATGGTGCTGGCAACCTCGGCGGCATTGGCGTGCTGCAGGGCAATCACTTCCACCTCGCCACCGCTGCTGCGGTCGATGCGCTGGATGATGCGCTGCAGGCGATCAACATTTGCCGCACGGTCAGTGACCAGCAGGCTGTTGCTGTCGCGGTTGGCCAGCAGCTGCGCCTGCGGCGGCAGCAGCGGCCGCAGCCATTCGGCGACTTCGTTGGCCGACACGTGCTGCAACTCGATGACCCGCGTCACCAGTCCATCGGGGCCGCTCTGCGTGGTAGCACCGACGCCGCCGTCGGACAGCGCCGACTGCACCGGGACGATCTTGACCATGCCGCCCGAAGGCACGGCGGCAAAGCCGTGCACGCGCAGCACCGACTCGAACACCTCATAGATGGCGTCCGCGGATATCGGCGCCGAAGAAATCACCGTCACCTTGCCCTGCACGCTCGGATCGACGATGAAGCTCTTGCCGGTAATCTCCGAGACGGTCTGGATCAGTACGCCGATATCGGCATCCTTGAGGTTCAGCGTGTGGCGCTCGCCGCCGCTGGCAGTGGTCTGGCCGGGAATCGACACCTTCGGCGGCGTCACCGCCGGGCTTTGCGCCAGAGCCAGTGCCGGCGTGACCAGCAGCAATGAAAGCAACAGCAAACGGAGTTGGCGCATCACGAGACCTGTCCTGATTCCCTGAATTTTCATCTGGATTCCCCGACGCCGCGCGAAAGCCGCGTCGCGCCGCATCATGCAGCAGCCAACCGTTGCTGGCAAAGCAGTGCCGGACTCAGCGCATACCCAAGGTGAGCTGCAGCTCGCGGCCGTCGCGACGCACGGTCAGCTTGACCTGCGTCGCGGTCGACAGCGAGCGGCCCAGCTCGGCCTGTCGCTGCGGACCGTCCAGCGGCACGCCATTGACGGCGGTGATCACGTCGTTGGGCTGGATACCGTAGCGCGACAGGAGGTCGGAGCCCTGCTTGCCGGATACCCGCACACCGACCATCTGGCCGTTCTCCAGCACCGGCAGCACGTTGACCTCGCTGGCCATGGCACGCAGGTCCGGCAGAGCGCGCGCGCGCGCCGTGGCCAGGTCGGGGACGCCGACCGAAATCGCCGGATTGATGAAAGGCGTGCCGGGCGCGCCGGGCATGGCCATCGGCGTGCTGGCCGATGACGCCGGATTGGCCGGCGCGGCGACGGGCGCCACGGCACCGTCCGTCGACGCGCCACCCATGTTGTTGGGCAGGCTCAGCGACTCGCGGCGTCCGTTGCGCTCCAGCTCGACGCGGCCGGCGTGGATCGCCTTCAGCGTGGCGGCGCCGGGCAGCTCGTCACCCAGCCGATAGGCACGTTCGCTGCCATTGGCGTCGGCGATGATGGCAATGCCGGCGCCACCGTTGGCGTCACTCAGGGTGCCACGCAGGAACAGCTGCAGCGTGGTTTCCGGCGCCACCGCGGCGACGCGCTGGCCGGCAACGCCAAACAGGTGCCAGCCGGCAATCGATGCGGATGGCGCCTCGGCAACACTGCCCACGGCGGGCAAGTCCAGCGGGCGATCATCCACCGGCAGCTGCGGGCCAGCGACCAGCAGCCAGAACAGCCTGACCAGGGCCACGACCAGCAGCACGGCTGCCAGGGCCAGTGCAGCACGGGCAATCAGCGGTTCGGCTCGCGACATCGATGCGACGGGATATGGGGTCGGATGCCGGCGTCAGCTGCCGGCGGACGGCGGCTTGCCGCCGCCCGAACCACCGGAGCCGCTGCGACGACGACGACGGCGGCGGCGCGGCTTGTCATCGGCTGGCTTGTCGCCTTCATCGGCGGAAGCATCGGCAGTCCCGTCGTCCTCGCCATCTGCCGTGTCCTCCGACTTCGCGGGCTCGACACGCGGCGGCGCCTTCGGCATCACCAGCAGGTCCTCGGTCAGTGGCTCCACCGGGATCTTCTGCTCGATGTAGGCCTCGATGTCGGGCAGCGTCATCGCGTACTTGTCGCAGGCGAAGCTGATCGCATCACCCTCTGCGCCGAGACGCGCGGTACGGCCGACGCGGTGCACGTAATCTTCGGCGTCCTGCGGCAGGTCGTAATTGAAGACATGGCTGACCTCGGGAATGTGCAGGCCGCGTGCGGCGACGTCGGTCGCCACCAGAATGCCCAGCTCGCCGCGCTGGAAGCGGCCCAGCAGGGTCTGCCGCTTGCGCTGCGGCACGTCGCCGGACAGCGTGGCCACCGAATGGCCATAGCGCTGCAGGCGCTGGGTAACGCGTTCGGCCACCACCTTGGTGTTGATGAAAATCATCGTCCGGTGCGGATCCATGCGCGCCAGCAGGTTCAGCAACAACGGCATCTTTTCCTCGGCCGCCGGGTAGTAGACCACCTGGCGCACCTTGTTCGCGGTGATGCTGTCGGCCTCGACAACGAGCTTCTCCGGCTCGTTCATGTGCTCATAGGCCAGCTCCAGCACGCGATGGCTGAGCGTGGCCGAGAACAGCAGGCACTGGCGCTCGGTGCGCGCCGGCAGGCGCCGCATCAGGTAGCGGATGTCCTTGATGAAGCCGAGATCGAACATGCGGTCGGCTTCGTCCAGCACCAGCACCTCGGCAGCATGCAGCGAGAACACGTGCTGCTTGTAGTAGTCGATCAGGCGGCCCGGCGTGGCGATGATGATGTCCGAGCCGGCGCGCAGCGTCTCGCGCTGCTTGTCGTAGTCGACGCCGCCATAGACCAGATTGATTTTCAGGCCCAGCGGCTCGGCGATCTTGATCGCGTCCTTCTGGATCTGGATCGCCAGTTCTCGGGTCGGCGCCACGATCAGCGCGCGCGGATCGGCGTCGTTGCGGTCGGCAATCGCCGGTCGAGTCAGCAGCCGGTTGATGGTCGCGACCAGGAAGGCCAGCGTCTTGCCGGTGCCGGTCTGCGCCTGGCCGGCGACATCGCGCCCGGTCAGTGCGACCGGAAGTGTCAGGGACTGGATCGGCGTGCAGCGCAGGAAACCGGCGGACTCTAGGCCGGATTGCAGGGCGGGATGCAGGTCGAAACTGGAAAAGGCTACGTCGGTAAGCGGTTTGTCGCTCATGCAATTCTTCGGTTGTGGCGCGGAACACATTCCTGAACAGGTATGTCTGGAAGTTCCTGCGCTGCGCTTGCGTGGTCGACCGCCACCCCGCACACTGCGGAGCAGGCGATCGCTGCGATGAATTCGACGGCGCTGCGCGCTTGCATACGCCGCGAGTCGCCCCAAAATCGTCTGGGATTGTAGCCCAGAGCGGCCACCAAAGGCCGTTTTTCCCCTGTTTCCCCTATTTTGCAAGCCCGCAGGAGACTCCCGTGAGCGAACACGTCCACCACATTGACGACGCCGATTTCGAAGCCCAGGTCCTGAACAGCGACGAGCCGGTACTGGTCGATTTCTGGGCCGAGTGGTGCGGCCCCTGCAAGATGATCTCGCCGATCGTCGACGAACTGGCTGCCGCCTATGCCGGCAAGCTGAAGGTGGTGAAGGTCGATATCGACAAGAACCAGATGACCCCGCGCAACTACGCCGTACGCGGCATCCCGACCCTGATGCTGTTCAAGGGCGGCAAGGTCGAGGCGACCCAGGTCGGCGCCGTCAGCAAGACCCAACTCTCGCAGCTGATCGACCGCACGATCTGATCGATGTGGTCCTGATCGACGGGCCGCCGGAACCGGCGGACCCGTCGTGAAACGCACCGCGCGACGCCTGATCGCATGGCTGCCCATCACGATGCGCTTTACCACACGCCATCGTCGGTGATAGTTTTAGCGCATTGACGCGGAGCCTCCGAGTTTTTCAGGCTCCCACGCCTTCTGTTTATTTCCCCTCTCTTTCAACTCGCAGCCAGCGAGGACAGCCTGTGTTGGAATCCGTGAACGACAGCGGCTCCGCCGAGGACGGTGCGATGCCGGACGGTGGCGATGCCCCCGAGCCCAAGCGCACCCGCAAGCCGCGCGCCAAGGTCGAAAAGACCGAGAAAACCGAAAAAGCCGACAAGCCTGAAAAGGCCGCGAAGGCCGAAGTAGCGCCCGAAACAGCGCCCGAGCCAGCGGCCAGCAAGCCGCCGGCGGACGAGAAGCCAGAAGCTGCCGCCAAGGCGGACGATGCGCCGAAGAATACCGACGAGGCGGGCAAGGCCGAAGGCGGCGACGCCAAACCGGCCTCGGCCGACTCCGGCGATGCCAAGGCCGAATCCAGCAGCGATGGTGACGACACCGGCAAGCGTGGCGATGCCGGCAACGACAACGGCAATGATGGCGGCAACCGCCAGGAAGGCCGTCGTGGTCGCCGTCGCCGCCGCGACCGCAACGACCGCAATGATCGTGGCAACCGCTACGACGACAACGACGACGACTGGCAACCGCAGCGCGAGAACCGCCCGCAGCTGCCGCCGATCTCGCTGGGCGAACTGAAGCGCAAGCCGGCGCACGAACTCATGGAAATGGCCGAGGAACTCGGCATCCACGAGGGCGTCGCCCGCGCGCGCAAGCAGGACGTCACCTTCCAACTGCTGCGCGTGCTGACCCGCGCCCGCGACGTCATCGGCGAAGGCGTGCTGGAAATCCTGCCGGACGGCTTCGGCTTCCTGCGCTCGGCCGATGCCAGCTACCTGGCCGGTCCCGACGACGTCTACATCTCGCCGTCGCAGATTCGCCGCTTCAACCTGCGCACCGGCGACTACCTGGTCGGCAACATCCGTCCTCCCAAGGACGGCGAGCGCTACTTCGCGCTGGCCAAGGTCAACACCATCAACGACGAGCCGCCGGAAGCGTCGAAGAACAAGACCCTGTTCGAAAACCTCACGCCGCTGTTCCCGCGGGAGCGCTTCATCCTCGAACGCGGCAACGGCAGCACCGAGGACATCACCGGCCGCGTGCTGGACCTGGCCAGCCCCATCGGCAAGGGCCAGCGTGGCCTGATCGTGTCGCCGCCGAAGGCCGGCAAGACCATGCTGCTGCAGAACGTGGCCAGCTCGATCATGCACAACAACCCGGACGTGCACCTGATCGTCCTGCTGATCGACGAGCGTCCCGAGGAAGTCACCGAAATGCAGCGCACCGTGCGCGGCGAGGTGATCAGCTCGACCTTCGACGAGCCGGCCGCGCGCCACGTGCAGGTCGCCGAAATGGTGATCGAGCGCGCCAAGCGCCTGGTCGAACACAAGAAGGACGTGGTGATCCTGCTCGACTCCATCACCCGTCTGGCCCGCGCCTACAACACCGTGGTGCCGAGCTCCGGCAAGGTGCTGACCGGCGGTGTCGACGCCAATGCCCTGCAGCGGCCGAAGCGCTTCTTCGGCGCCGCGCGCAAGGCCGAGGAAGGCGGCTCGCTGTCGATCATCGCCACCGCGCTGGTCGACACCGGCAGCAAGATGGACGAGGTGATCTACGAGGAGTTCAAGGGCACCGGCAACATGGAAGTGCACCTGGACCGCCGCATCGCCGAGAAACGCGTCTACCCGGCCATCAACATCAACCGCAGCGGCACCCGTCGCGAAGAGCTGCTGATCGCCCCGGACCTGCTGCAGAAGATCTGGATCCTCCGCAAGCTGCTGCACCCGATGGACGAACTGGCGGCCATGGAGTTCCTCCTCGACAAGATGAAGAACACCAAGACCAACGACGAGTTCTTCGGCGCGATGAAGCGCTGACCGGGACCCCTCGGAATACCCAACGCAAAACGCCGGCATTTCGCCGGCGTTTTGCTGTCTGGCGTGGCGAACGTCGCTCGCGTCAACCGCCGAGCTTGGAGCGCAGCTTCAACTGCCCTTCGCCAGCCTCCGTGTAAACGCCACCGCCAACCAGCGCATTGACAGAAGCGCCGTCCGTGCCGACGTCCGTCACCTTCCACGGTGCCGGCGAGTAGGGGCCTGGCACATAGACCTCCCATTGACCGTAGTTGACCTTGGTGCCAACCAGGCTGAACGAAACCGGCACCACGACATCCCAGGATTCATCATCGGCCAGGCTCCCTTCCGTCGGAGGCTGGAACTTCCAGTTCTTCACGGCGCGAGCCACCATCTCGCCAAACATCTCCCGCCAGCGCTCGGAGCGCTTGGGGCGATCGAGGATGCGCAGGTCCACCTGGCTGACATTGGTGTCCACCACGCTGCCGTCACGCCCGACGCGGGCATTCAGGTAGACCGTGGCCTGCACCCTGCCCCGAAGGGCTGCCCTGGGATAACTTGGCGGAGTCGCGTGACGCGGCATCCTTACCTGGGTTTTGCTATTTTCTTCCATTGGCTGGAAAGTCACGCCACTGAGCCGGACTTCGACCCGGTCCTCGTCCAGATGCCTGGCAATGACGCGCATGGTCATGCGGTTCTTTGCCGTTGCCGGCATTCCGTCAACCTGCATCGGCTCGAACTCCCAACCGACGATGCGGTTACCGACGAAGTCACGCACGCCCTCCGGAATGCGATCCGACTTGTCCAGCGTGTAGCCGCTGACATGCCCCTCGGCATCCACGCTGATACTGCCGGTGAGCAGCATGCTCTGCTCAATGCTGGCACGCGCATCGTCCAGCCAGCTGGCCGCAGCGCTCAAGGGGAAGAAAATCAGGAAAACGAGGCTCAATAGAAGACGCACGATCACTCCAGCGTGTCAGAAGCGGAACTTTGTACCACGGAAGCATGATGACGCTCACACGAGAACACCGTGACAGCCCTGTGCTTCTTCCTCGACAAAGAGAAGAACCCCCGAGCTCACGAATGGTGTTCCACGCGGTGATCGAAATCCCGGTCACTTGACGCTTTACCCAGTGAGCCTCACTGAAACCGCCGTCATGATTGCAAACGCATCACTGTTAAGACTGACCGCCCGGTTGCTTCTTGCCGTGGTCAGCCTATCCTTCGGGAGCGCCCGGGCCGACTCGCCACCAGACCTGCCGTTGCCGCCCTGCGCGGGGCCGAACGGCGAGGTTGGCGCCTGTCCGGATACCCACGAAGACATCTCCGCTGTCATCTCCGGTGCCATCACGGCCGGCGGCTCCGCGGCCTTCACCATCGATCCGCAGATTCCGGTCTGCGACCATCACACCGGCTATCCGCCCTACCCGTGGACGCCCAGCGGCTGCTATTCCGCCGTGCATCGACCGGATGACATCCAGTGCGGCTACATCGATCTCCAAAACGACAATGTCTGGCGGGAGAGCAGCTGCGCCGGCATCCTGTACCGTGACCCCTTCAGCGCGCCGTATCCCCTGTTCACGGTGTCCGCCACGGAAGGCAGCGCAGGCTGCGGTGGTGCCGGAAACTATTCGACCTACGTCTATGGCGGCCCGGCCAACGACGAGAGCAAGAAATGGGTCAACCGCGGACCCACGCTGCTGGGCTGCACGATCACCCTGAACGGTCCACGCCCGAACAACCTGCGCGGGCCGACCTGGCTGAAGGTGCGCTACGGCATCGACCGGGCCGACGACGGCGACAACCGCCATGGCGACGCCGAATACGCCGAAGCCTATGTTCGCATCGACGGTGACCTTCGCGAGGATGCTGTCGACATCGACGTACTGGCGAGCAACCGGTTACGCACCGAGGGCGACGCCAAGATCGTCACCTACACCGTCACCCTGACCAACAAGGGCGAACTGGCCGCCGAGAACGTTCGAATCTATGCCTCGTTCCCGCCTTCCTCGGCGCTGGGTCAGGACGTATCGGGCGGCCCCATCCGCAGCGCGCCTGACCAGCTTCATCTGATGGAGTTCTCCGACAGCCATTGCCGCCCCAACCCGATCCAGAATTTCTTCGGCGGCTCCTTCCAGTGTGATGGCCTGAGTGTCGCGGCCAGCGGCGACGCTCTCGGGAACGACGTGAAGTTCATTGACGTGGTCGCACGCATCACCAATGTTGCCGACCTCCCGCCGTTGATCTTCACCGCCGTCGCTCCCGGCGACATCGATGAAAACAACAACGAGGATTCCACCAGTGTCTACAAGGGACTGAATAGCGGTTCGCTGGCGCAGACCCGGCAGGCGATGGAAGTGCTCGATCCCTATTTCAACTATCAGACCGACCTGCGTTCCGCCGGCTGCAACAACTATCGCGACGACATCTATGCGCGCTTTGAGCAGATACGACGCGATCATCCCGAGGTCTTCGACAACCTGTCCTATGGCCCCATCACCAGCGGCGACTACACCACCGAGGTCGGCTCCAAAGCCGGTCATGTCGGGCTGGTCGTCTATCCAAAGGGCACGGACTACCACGAAACCGGCATCGTCATCCATGGCACGCCATCGGTATCGCCGCTGGGCTTCTATGCCGACTCCTACGACACCCAGGTCGGTACCTTCGCCATGGGCGAGCAGCCGATGGTGACGCGACTGCGCGGCACCAGCAGCCATGGCTACTACTACCGGACGCCGGTGGTGCAGTTTCCGGGCGCGGCCCGTCCAGAAGGTCCCGGCTGCGGTTTCGAGGGGCTGTATGCGGACAATGCCGGCGACTTCGCGCGGCCCCGCGCGGGCAGCTGCGTGAGGCCCGGCGACGTGACGTCCGAACCGTCCGACCCCAACGCTGTGGTCATCCGCACCGAAAGCCCCGTCGATCTGCACATCACCAATCTCGACGGCCAGCGCGTGGACACCGAGGGTGGCCAGATCACCGTGCAGGAACTCGGACGCACCATCAACAGCATGGCGCTGCCGCACGGAGATGGCACGTTTGCCTGGACCTTGGTGCTGCCGAAAGCCGACTACACGCTCGACCTCATCGGCACCGGCGATGGACCTTACCGGCTGACGGTTACGCACTTCGGCCTGGACGGCGAGCCCATCGAGGCCGTCCACGAATCAACCACCAGTAATGGCCAGGTGGATCACTTCGACCTGACCTACACGCTGTTCGGCGGTGGCTTCGAAGGCGACTAGAACCGTCATCGGGGCCCAACCCGAAGACCCTGAAAGCAGAACGCCGGCATGATGCCGGCGTTCTGCTTTCCGTGGTGGCACTCCCTGAGGACGAGACATTCACCAGCCGTGCTGTCAGGGCGTGGGGCAGACGCTGTTTCCGAAATTTGCGGAAGTCCCGCAGCAGGTTTCGACCAACGCGTCGCCCGCGACATTATTTACCTCGATAAAGGTCTGGATCGCTGACTGGCTCGTCGCGCTGCCGGCATAACCTTGCAGATCGAAGGCATTGCCGGGGTATTGTTCAACGTAGTACTCCGGCGTTCCGAACGGGTCGTTCGCGAAGTTGCCCGTCAGGTTCACGCAGACATCATTGCTCTCGCCTCCGCTGCCGTTACCGGAGAACACCCAGACAGCGCCAAACGCGAAACCACCTCCGGAGTTCAGGGTGTTGTTGCGGATGATGACATTAGCCGTTCCAGTACCGCCATTCCGCGCGCCAGCGCGCACAGGAATCGAGAAATCGCTGACGGTGTTGTTGTCGATGTCGATCGTCAGCGAACCCGTGGCATCGACAACGGCATCGATACCAAAACCCGGGTTGTTGGCGTTGAAACTGTCGATGATGTTGTCGGCGATCGTTCCGGTCATGCTCGCCGTGCCATTGACCGCGACATTGATGCCTTGCCCACCGTCCGCGAGGATGCTGCTGTTGTTGAGGACATCAAAAAGCGTCGTCGAATTGTTAGCGCCCGAAATATTGATCGCGGTGTTGTTGTTGAAGCTGGAGGAACTGATTGAAACCTGACTCTTGGCATTAAGACCCGCATCAATCTGTATGCCGTCGGCAATTTCTCCGTTGACGCCGGAGAACGTCGATCCGCTGACGACGGTCTGGAAATTGGCGCCGCTGTTCGACGCATCATCGCGCAGCGACACCGTGACGTTGTCACCAGCGGAGTTATCACCGGCATTGGTGAACGTACTGCCAGTGATTTCAAGGCGGTCAGGCTGCCCGGCAAAGCCGTTGGTGCGCTTCAGGTTGCGCACAAATACGTTGATCTGCGCACTGTTGTCGACGGTTGTGTTGCTGATCACATTGGTATTGCCGTCGCCCTGCGTGCCAAGCAGATCGCGCAGCAGGATGCCGGTTTGGACTGCACGCGGACCAGGCCGCGCATGGTCCGCAGTCTACACAGGAGCCGAAAAACACGCCTTCGGAGCCCGCTTTCCGGAACCGCTGCGGAGATGACGGTTGCGCAGTGACCCACGCAGTTTTGGCATGATGAGGGTCGAAGCGGCGACAGGTTTGACGCCGCATCACCAGCCGCCACTTTCATCTCCCAAGGCAGACATGCACGGCCACGGCGTCCTCGAAATCGTCATCATCTTCCTCGCCGCCGCGGTGATCGCGGTGCCGCTGTCCCGCAAGCTGGGGCTGGGCGCGGTGCTCGGCTATCTGTGCGCCGGCGTCATCATCGGGCCGCAGGCGCTGGGCCTGGTGGCCGATGCCGAGCAGACACTGGCCGCCTCGGAATTCGGGGTGGTGCTGATGCTGTTCATCATCGGCCTGGAGCTGAGCCCCGCGCGCCTGTGGGTGATGCGCCGCCTGGTATTCGGTTTCGGTGCGATGCAGGTGCTGGTCAGCGCCCTGCTGCTGGGCAGCGTGCTGCTGTGGCTGGGCATCGACTGGCGCGCGGCGGTAATCATCGGCCTGGGCCTGGCGCTGTCGTCCACCGCCGTTGGCCTGCAGCTGCTGGCCGAGCGCAAGGAGATGACCGCACCGCATGGGCGACTGGGCTTCGGAATCCTGCTGTTCCAGGACCTGGCTGCCATTCCGCTGCTGGCCACGATTCCCCTGCTCGGCGTCGCTGGCGCCGCCAACGAAGGCGATGCCGGCGCCGGGGCGCTGCGCGCCCTGCTGGCGATTGCCGCACTGGTGATCGGCGGGCGCTACCTGCTGCGCCCGGTGTTCCGCGTTGTTGCGCGCAGTGGCGCGGTGGAGGTGTTCACCGCCACCGCGCTGCTGGTGGTCGTCGCCAGCGCCTGGCTGATGCAGCAGGCCGGACTGTCGATGGGCCTTGGCGCTTTCCTCGCCGGCCTGCTGCTGGCCGACTCCGAATTCCGCCACGAGCTCGAATCGCAGATCGATCCGTTCCGCGGCTTGCTACTCGGGCTGTTCTTCATCGCCGTTGGCATGAGCATCGACCTGCACCTGCTGCTGCAGAGCCCGCTGCCGGTGCTCGGCGCGGTGGCAGCGCTGCTGCTGTTGAAGTCTGCGGTGCTGATCACCGCGGCGCGCATCTCAAGGATGTCGCGCCGGCACATGCTGCTGCTGGCTGCCGCCCTGTCGATGGGTGGTGAATTCGCCTTCGTCGTGTTCGCCGAGGCCGGCAAGGCCGGGCTGATCCCGCTGGAGCTGCGCAACCAGCTGAACCTCGTGGTCGGCCTGTCGATGGCAATCGCGCCGCTGCTGCTGTTCGCCGTGGATCGCTGGGTGCGCGATACCAGACCCAAGGATGATCGCCCCGCCGATACCATCGACCACGAACACCCGCAGGTGATCATCGCCGGCTTCGGCCGGGTCGGGCAGATCGTCGCGCGCATGCTGCGGGCGAACGGCATCCCCTTCACCGCCCTGGAACACAGCGCCGAACAGGTGGATGTGTCGCGCCGCTTCGGCAGCCAGATCTACTACGGCGATCCGTCACGGCCGGACCTGCTGCGCGCTGCCCATGCCGACCGCGCCAAGGTATTCGTGCTGGCCACTGATGATCCGGAAACCAACATCCGCACCGCGCGGCTGGTGCGGCGCATGTTCCCGCACCTGCGCATCGTGGCGCGGGTACGCAACCGCCAGCACGCCTTCCGCCTGATGGACATGAGCGTGGAGAGCGTGGTGCGCGAGACTTTCTTCTCCAGCCTGTTCATGGCCAAGGAAGTGCTGAAGATGCTGGGCGTACCCGAGGACGTCGCCAACGAGCGCAGCCGCGTGTTCGCCGAGCACGACCGCAAGCTGCTGGCCGAGCAGCACCTGGTTTACGACGACGAGGCCGCGCTGATCGCCACCTCGCGCGAGGCCTTCAACGACCTCGACCGGCTGTTCGCCGCCGACACCGTCGACGATGTGGAAGACATCGGCGAGGCAGCCAGCGGGAACAGCGACGACGCCAGCGCCGCCGGCGGCGATCAGTCGGCCTGACCGCCGTCCGGTTTCAGGTAGCGCGCCAGCGATGGCTGCGCGCGCGGTTCGAACAGCTGGGCGATGTCGACGAAGCCGCGCATCACCGCGATGTCGTGGGCGCTGCGTCCCAGCGTGTCGCGCAACGCCGGACGCGCGCCGGCCGCGAGCAGGCGGGTGACCACGCGACTCAATCCGTGCATCGCGGCCAGGTGCAGCGGGCCGTAACCACGGCGATCCTGCGCGGACAGATCGACGCCGCTTGCCAGCAGTCGCTCCAAGCCCGCCAGCACGGCGTCTTCATCAAGACGGGCGCCGGCTTCCAGGCGACCACCGAGCAGCAGCAGCAACGCGGTATGCCCAAACTGGTTCATTGCATCGGCATCCGCGCCCGCTGCGAGCAGGCGCCGCAGCAGGTCGCCGCCCGCCTCGCGACCACCATGCGCGGCCACGTGCTGCGCGGCAGCCAGCAACGCGGTGTTGCCGGCATCGTCGGCGCGCCGGATGTCGGCACCGGCCGCTACCAGCTGGTCGACCAGCGCCGCATGACCGAGTGCTGCGGCAATCATCAGTGGCGTCACGCCACCCGGCAGCGCCTGGTCAACGCGGGCCCCAGCCTGCAGCAATGCCGTCACTACCGTGCCGTGTCCCATGCTGATCGCCGCGCTGAGCGGCGTGGCACCCGACTGCGCCGGCAGCGCCGGGTCAGCACCTCGTTCCAGCAGCAGGTCGACGACAACCAGTTGGCCACTACCGGCGGCGCGCAGCAGCGCACTGCAGCCCTGCGCATCGACGGCATTGAGCGGAAGCCCGAGATCGAGCAGGCGCTCCACCGCCGCGCGATCACCCATCGCGGCGGCAGCACAGAGATCCGCGCCACGCAACGGACGGCGCGCCGGACGCCACTGCTGCCAGCTCATCCAGCGCGACAGGTCGCGACGCCCGCTGGCCAGCGCCATGCCCTGCGCCGTCTGCCCATCGGTGGAACGCGCTTCGGCATTGGCGCCATGGCGGACCAGCAGGCGAACCGCCGGCTCAAGACCGATTCCACAGGCCAGCTGCAGGGCGGTGTTGCCGGAACGGTCGCGCTGCTCGGGGTCGACTCCCATCGCCAGCAGACGCTCCAGCAGACGCAGCCAACCTTGCCTCAGGGCGAGGATCAGTGGCGGCTCCTGCCCATCGCGACGGCCGAACGGATCGATGCCGTGATCGAGCAGCAGCAGGGCCAGCGACTCGCAGCCGCGCGATGCCTGCTCTGCCTCCAGCGTCGCCTGCAGATAACGACCGAGGCCACCGGCGCCGGCCACGCTGAAACCACGCTGCAGCAACATCTGCAGCGCCGCGGCGCAGTGATGGCCCTGCCCCAGCAGCGCGAAAGCCAGGCCATCGCCATCGGCGTCGCGCTGCAGCTCATCGATCAGGCCACGATCCTGCAGCCAGGCCAGACCAGCCAGACCGTCTTCCTCTGCACACAGCGCCAGCGCCAGCCCGAAGCCAACATCCGCTGGCGGCGACTCCCGATCCATGGCCGCCTGCGCGTCATCGAAGCGACGATCACGCAGCATGCGCAGCAGGCGCTCCGGCAGTGGCAGCACCGCGTCGGCCTCGTCGTCGTCGAGCACCACGCTGGCCGGCAGCTGGTAACTCGGGTCCAGCGTCGCCACCAGCGCCCAGCGACCGCTGGCCAGTACTTGTTCAAGCGGCGTGCGACCATCGCTGCCCACGTGCGAGGCATCAACGCCCATGTCGAGCAGCGCGCGCAGCGTGGCAACCGTGCTGCGTCGCGAGCGGCAGGCGATGTTCAGGGCGTTGCTGCCCGCGTCGTCCTCCACGCGGGGATCGGCGCCCGCGGCCACCAGTTGGGCGATGACCGAATCCGCGCCAGCGCGTGCCGCCTCGTGCAGCGGCGCGATGCCGCGCTCGTCCCGCACATCGAGGTTGGCGCCGGCTTCAATCAGTGCCGCCGCCACTTCGGCGTTGCCCGAGAGCGCGGCGGCATGCAGGGCGCTGCGCCCGAACCGGCCCACCGCATTCACGCCGGCCTTGTGTTTGAGCAGCAGGCGCACGCCGGCCGGATCATCATCGCCCGCAGCGGCAGCCAGCAACGGCGGATGGCTTTCGTCGCCCTTCGCCGAGGCGCGATGCTCCAGCAGGAAGCGAGCCAACCGCCAGTTGCTGCAGCTGCAGGCCACGCCCAATGGCGTCAGTCCCGCGCGGTTGGGCGCATCGATTTCCGCACCCGCATCCAGCAGCAGCGCGGCAACGCCGGGATCGCTGCTGCGCGCCGCGTGATGCAGTGGCGTATTGCCCTCGGCGTCGGCGACCCGCGGGTCGGCGCCGTTGGCCAGCAGGGTCATCACCGCCTCGACCCGGCCCTGGTAGCTGTCGCGCGTTGCCACCAGCAATGCGGTAAGCCCACCATGCGCCGCATTCACGTCGACGCCGCGAGCGATCAGTTCACGCAGCGGCCGGAGATCGGTGAGCAGCGCGGCGAGCATCAGCAGGCTGCGCTGGTCGGGCTGGCCCAGCGTCGGCACGGCGCGCAGGTCGGCGCCGTCCTCGATCCGTTGCAGCGCGTGCTCGGCACGCGCCTGGCGCAGGGCATCGTAGAGCGCGGCGGTGAGATCGCCCTCGATCACCGGCTCCGGTCCGGTCGGCATATCCAGCGGTTCCGCGGCGACGCCACGTCGGCACAGGGCACGTCGCGCACGCAGGCCGGCGGCGAACAGGGCGACATAGAGCAGCTGTGACAGCAACGCGCCGCCAGCCCAGACCAGTGGCTCGCTGCTGAATCGCCAGAGCAGCGGACCAGCCACCAGCAGCAGCAGTGCCAGCGTGGCGAACCACAGGCCGCGGAACGGCAGCTCCGCGTTGGCGGGCGCAGCAGACAGCGGCTGCCAGCCAGCGATGGAGCGCGACAGGCCGTGCAGTCGCAGTCTACCGGCCGGCGCCAGCTCGCCCAGTTCGGGCAGCCATGCCGCCAGCAGCATTGGCCAGCGCGGCCACAGCAGCAACCAGGCAACGGCCAGCGCCAGCCCCAGCAACAGGGCCCAGCCGAGGCTGCCGGTCTGCAGCAGCGACTGCATCGGCATCGCCGTCAGCACCAGCAGTGCCGCGCTCTGCAGCAGGAAAAGTCCGAGGAACAGGAAGGCCGCGCGCCGGGCACCCAGCCCCAGCCGATAGCCGCAAAGCGCCAGCGCAACAATGGCGAATGGCAGCTGCAGCAGCCACCAGCCAATCGGCGATGCCCATGGCCGCAGCAGCGGCAGCGCCGCGCCCAGTCCGGCACCGGCCAGCGCAGCGAGCAGGTTGGAAAAACGCAGGTCCGGTCCGGAAGCGGTGGTCACGACATCGGTCGGCGTCCCGCCGCTGTCGGGGTCGCGTTCGAAAGCCTCAGGCATCGGCATCGCCGGCCGACGAAGCATCGACCACCGCCAGGTCGCGCGGCGACTGCAGGTGGAAACCGGCGTCGCTCAGGTTGCGCCGCACGATCGCCGGGTCCTCGCTGGCCAGTGCACGGCCGGACGACAGCTCGAAACTGAAGCTGAACTCCAGCGGTTCGATGGCCTTGAGCAGTGCCTCCGGCACGCGGTCGAAGTCATCGCGCTCGGCGAGATAGAGATAGGTCTCGTTGCGACGCCGGCTGCGATAGATGAAAACCTGCATGTCGATCCGGAATTTGCTCGGCAAGGGGGCACCAGCGACGCATTGTGCCAGCGCCGCGAGCCTTGGCGGGATATTGCCTGCCTTCGCGGTAAGTGCGCCTGAACCGGGTTCGCGCCATCCGAAGCTGTCGGAATGGCGCGAACCGGCGCGGATCAGGCCCGTTTTCGCGAGCGGGGCGGGCTACTGCGGCGGGAACGCCGTCGGCGCCGCCGGTGCGCGGACCGGCTTCGGCGGCGTCGCCTGCAGCGCCTTCAGCAGCATGTCCACCGCCTTCTCCAGCGACGGATCGCGACCCGCGGCGATGGCGTCCGGCGCATCGATCACCTCGACATCCGGCGCCACGCCCTCGTTTTCCACCGCCCAGTTGCCATCGGTGTCCATGAAGCGGAAGGTCGAGGCGAGGATGCTGCCGCCATCGCTCAGGCCCGGATTGCCGGAAATGCCGATCAGGCCACCCCAAGTGCGCGTGCCGATCAGCGGCCCCAGCTTCATCTTGCGGAAGTAGTACGGCAGCGCGTCGCCACCGGAACTGGAAAGTCCGTTGATCAGCATGGCCTTGGGACCGACGTGCGACAACAGCGGCGTGGCGTTGGGATCGAGGCCACGAGATTTCCAATAGGAAAGCGGCTGCCGCGACAGCAGCTCGATCAAACGATCGGGAATGAAGCCGCCACCATTGAAGCGGTCATCGATGATCAGCGCATCCTTTGCGGCATAGGCGACCATTCCACGGAACAGCTCGCGACTGCCTTCGACAGCCGTGTTCGGCACGTGGATGTAGCCGATCTTTCCTCCGGACAGTTCGTCGACCATGGCGCGACGCTGCTGCACCCAGTCGAGATAGCGCAGGTTGGTTTCCGAGGTGATGGTCTTCACCCGCACCGTGCTGGCACCGGCTTCCGTCGGTCGCGAATTGATGCGCAGCGCGACCTGCTGGTCACCCTTGGCCTCCAGCAACTGGTAGAAGTTCTTCACCGTGCGCGTATCCACGCCATCGACGGCGAGGACATAACTGCCCTCGGCCACCGCGCTACCCGGCTCGGTCAGCGGCGAACGGAAGCCGTTTTCCCAGTTGTTGCCGGGGAACACATGCTCGACGCGGAAATAGCCGGAAGGATCGGCGACGATCTCGGCGCCGAGCAGGCCGCCCGGCTGCCGCTCGGGAGCGGCCTCATCGCCGGTCTGCACATAGACGTGGCCGGAGTTCAGCTCGCCGGCCAGCTCACTGAACACATAGTCGAGGTCGGCGCGGCTGGCAACGTCGTCGACCAGCGGCTGGTACTGCGCACGAATGGCATCCCAGTCCTGGCCGTGGTGGCCTTCGTCGTAGAACCAGTCGCGCAGGATGCGCCAGCCGTCCACGTACATCTGCTGCCACTCGACGTGCGGATCGACGCGCAGGCGCATGTCGGACAGGTCCAGCTTGCCCTTGTCGAAGTCGGCATCGGCGCCGGCATCGACGATGGAGAAGTCGCTGCCACGACGCAGCAGCAGCTTCTTGCCATCGGCGGACAGCACGTAGCTGGCGATGTTCTTGCTGACCGCCTTGGGCTCGTCGGCATCCAGCGCCAGGAACTGCAGCGCGCCCGGACCGCCATCCTGGCCGGCGAGCACGAACACGCCCTTGCCGTTGGCACGCAGGCCGCGGTAGTCGCCGGTCGACGCCTTCATCGCCACCACGCGCTGTTCGAAGCCAGCGGCATCAATGCGTAATGGCGCAACCGACGTGGCCTTGTCATCCTTCGAACCATCCGCCTTGCCGTCGTCCGACTTGCCCGGAGTGACGTCGTCGCTCTGCTCCGGATACAGCGGCTTGCCGTCGGCGCGCAGCGTCGCGGCGTAGATGCGGCTGGCGCGGTTGTAAAGGAAGTTGAACTCGTAGCTGCTGAAGACCAGGTTGTAATCGCGGTTGGAGATGAAATACAGGTAACGACCTTCCGGATCGAAAGCCGGACTGCCGTCGCTGTAGGCATCGGCGGTCAGCTGGCTGCGGTTGCCGTCGGGCAGCGCATACAGCCACACCGAGCTGTTGCGGCTGGTATTGCTCTTCACATAGGCGATGAAGCGGCTGTCCGGTGACCAGGTGTAATCGGTGATGTCCTCCGCGTGGCTTTCATCGACCACGCTGCGCGCGCCGCTGGCGATATCCAGCAGGTTGAGGCGATGGCGATGGTCGGCGAAGGCCAGCTTCTTCGAGTCCGGCGACCACTGCGGGTCGAAGCGCCAGATGTCGCCGTCGGTGGTCAGCCGACGCGGCGCGCCGCTGCCATCATGTGGGCGGATGTACACCTCGTACTCGCCGCTGGCGTCCGACAAGTAAGCGATCCAGCGACCGTCCGGCGACCAGCTGGCGCCGATCTCGCGCGCCTCCGGCGTATGGCTGATGTTGCGCGGCGCGCCGTGCTTGGCCGGCGCGGTGAACAGCTCGCCACGCGCGCCGAACAGCGCGCGCTCGCCACCGGGCGAAATCCCCATCGACTCGACGAAACCGCCGGCCTGGACCATGCGCGGCCGCGCCTCGGGACGATCGCTCTGGACGGTGATCGGGATTTCCTTCGCTTCAGCGCTGGCCGGATCGAAGCGCCAGATGCGCCCGCCCTTCTCGAACACGATGGCGCTGGCGCCGGCGCTGGGCCAGAGGATGTCGAAGTCGTCAAAATTCGTCAGCTGCGTGGCCGCGCCGCCGTCGGGTGAAATACCGTAAAGATTCAGCTTCTGCCCGTTGCGGTCGGAGACGAAATACACACGATCACCCACCCACATCGGCTGGTGATCCGTGGCGCGGTTGTCGGTCAGGCGTTTGGCCGTGTCGTTGACCAGATCGTAGGTCCACACGTCCTGCGCACGACCGCCGCGGTAGCGCTTCCAGCTGCGGAAGTCGCGATCGATGGGCGTGTAGACAAAAGTGTTGCCGTCCGGGCTCAGCATGCCGCCGCCGGTCATCGGCACCTTCAGCGGTGCTTCCATGCCGCCATCCACCGGCACGCGATAGGGGCGGCCCTCGCGCTCGCTGGTGCCGCGACGGTTGGCGCGCACCAGCACCGACTTGCCGTCCGGGAACCAGTCCAGCACGCGGTAGTCGGTGCCGCCGCGCGGCGGCATCGGGCCGACATCGGTGTACCAGGTCAGCTGGGTCGGCTCGCCGCCAGCAGCCGGCATCACGTAGACCTGCCGCGTGCCGCTGAAGTCGGCGCTGAAGGCGATCTGCCGGCAGTCCGCGCTGAACTTCGGATACAGCTCGCGACCATCCAGCGAGGTCAGCCGCTGCGCCACGCCGCCGTTGATCGAGGCGCGGTAGAGGTCACCGGCATAGACAAAGGCCACCTGCTCGCCGCAGACGTCGGGGAAGCGCAGCAGGCGGGTGGCATCGGCGGCGGAGGCCGGCTGGCTGGCGGCAGCGCCGGCGGCCAGCGCAAGCAGGGAAATCAATCGGGTGGCGTTTTTCATCGGCGATAGCTGTGTCGAACGAAGCCCCGGAGTATGCCGCAGGCCGCCGCAGGCTGCCGCCGTGGCCTTCGGCAGGGCACGACGGCGGGCAGGCTTGCTACCCTTGCGGGCTGGATAACGCCCCCGGAGCCCATCAATGCGCGTTCATCGCCTGCCTCATGCCCTGTCCGCTGCCCTGCTCGCCGGACTGCTGGTGCTGCCGGCCACTGCCGCGCTGGCCGATCAGCCAGCCAGTCCACAGGCCGCCGCCATCCCGGATCTCGAGCAGATCATGGCCGAGCCGGACTGGATCGGCCCAGCGGTCGAATCGCCGTTCTGGTCGCTGGACGGCCGCAGCGTGCTGTTCCAGTTGAAGCGCGACGGCAGCCCGCTGCGCGACCGCTTCCGCATCGACCTCGGTAATGGCGGGCAGACACCGGTGGCCGACAGCGAACTGGCCGGCCTGGACGCCGCCAGTCCAGTGTTCGATGCCAGCCGCCAGCGCGCGGCCTTCGTCCGCAACGGCGACCTGTTCGTTCGCAGCCTCGGCAATGGCAGCCTGCGCCAGTTGACCCGCAGCACGGCCGGCGAATCCTCGCCGCGCTTCAGCCCGGATGGTCGCTGGCTCAACTACCAGGTCGGCAACGACTGGTTCCGCATCGACCTGCAGTCCGGCGTGGCCGAGCCCGCCGCCGTGGTCAAGCTGGAGAAGGATCCGGGCAAAGCGCCGGAAGCCGACGCGCTGCGCGAGCACCAGCTGCGCCTGTTCAGCACGCTGGCGAATGACAAGGCGGACAACGACGCGCAGCGCGCGCGTGACGCCGCGGAGCTCAAGGCCGACGCCAGCCGCTCGCCGGCACCGTTCTACCTCGGCGAGGACATCACCATCAGCGGCAGCTCGCTGTCGCCGGACGCCCGCTGGCTGCTGCTGGTCACCCGCGAGAAGGGCTACGACGAAGGCCAGACCGGCAAGATGCCGAAGTTCGTCACCGAAAGCGGCTACAACGAGATCGAGGACGTGCGTACGCGCGTCGGCCGCAAGTTCCCGCCGGGCGAACAGCTGCTGCTGCTCGACCTCGCGAAGCACGAACAGCACGCGCTGAGCCAGGACGACCTGCCCGGCATCGGTACCGATCCGCTGGCCGAGCTGCGCAAGACAGCCGGCAAGGACGCACTGGACGGCAATCGCCCGGCGCAGGTCGCCGGCATCGAGTGGAACGACAGCGGCAGCCGCGTCGCCGTGCAGCTGCGTGCGGTGGACAACAAGGACCGCTGGATCGTCGGCGTCGACTTCGACAAGGCCGCGCTCACCTCGCTGCACCGCCTCACCGATCCGGCCTGGATCAACTGGGGTTTCAACGATTTCGGCTGGATGCCGCACAGCGACACGCTGTGGTACCTGTCCGAGGAAGCGCAGGACGGCAAGCCGGGCAACTCCGCGTTCTACACGCTGGACACGGATGCGCGTCGCGCCAAGGCAAAGCGCCACATCGCCGGCGACTTCGAAGTGTCCGCGCCGAAACCCAGCGCCGACGGCCGCAGCGTGTTCTTCATCGCCAACCAGCCGGATGACCGCGGCGACTACGAGTTGTACCGCTACGACATGGCCGACAAGGTTGGCGACAGCGGCAACGTGTCGCGCCTGACCGATCTCGACGGCGTGGAATCCTATGCGTTGTCGCCGGGTGGCAAGCAGCTGCTGGTCAGCTATTCCGGCAGTTACCTGCCGACGCAGATCGCCGTGCTGCCGACCGCCGGTGGTGAAGTGCGCCGCCTCACCGACACCCGTACCGATGCCTACAAGGCGATCGCGTGGCAGCAGCCACGCTTCGTCAAGGTTCCCTCATCGCATTTCGAGGGCAGCATCGCGGCCAAGCTCTACCTGCCCGAAACCGAACCCGGCAAGACCTACCCAGTGGTGATGTTCGTGCATGGCGCCGGCTACACGCAGAACGTGCACCACCGCTTCCCGTACTACTTCCGCGAGCAGATGTTCCACAACCTGCTGACCCGGGAAGGCTTCATCGTGCTGGACATGGATTTCCGCGCCTCCGAAGGCTACGGCCGCGACTGGCGCACGGCGATCTACCGCAACATGGGGCATCCCGAGCTGGAAGATTATCTCGACGGCATCGACTGGCTGGTGGCCAACCACCAGGCCGATCGCGATCGCGTCGGCATCTACGGCGGCAGCTATGGCGGCTTCATGAGCCTGATCGCCATGTTCCGCGCACCGGATGCCTTCAAGGCCGGCGCCGCGCTGCGTCCGGTCACCGACTGGACCGCCTACAACCACGAGTACACGTCGAACATCCTCAACACGCCAGAGATCGATCCCGAGGCCTACCTCCGGAGCTCGCCGATCGAGTTCGCCGATGGCCTCAAGGGTCGCCTGCTGATCGCCCACGGCATGCTCGACAACAACGTGTTCTACCAGGACAGCGTGCGCCTGGCGCAGAAGCTGATCGAACTGCACAAGGGCGGCTGGGAACTCGCCAGCTACCCGATGGAACGCCACGGCTTCGTCCACGCCGACAGCTGGTATGACGAATACCGTCGCATCCATGAGCTGATGCGGGACACGCTGAAACCCTGAGCATGGATGCAAGGCCTGCCCAGCTGCTGCGCCGGGGACTGCGCGCCCTGTGGCTGACCGTGTCCAGCGGTGGCGCGGCGCTGTGGCGACAGCTGCGCGAGACGCGGCGCATCGCGCGTGACGCCAGCGTGTGGAGCGATGCCGACGTGCTGCTGGTGCCCGGTCACCGCCTGCGCGGTGGTGAAGTCGGCCGGCGCTTCGCGCATCGTGTCGACCGCACCTGGCGCCTGTGCCGCAAGCAGCCGCGTGACCTGGTGCTGCTGTCCGGTTATGCCGGCGAAACCGGCTCGCCCACCGAAGCTCAGGCCGCACTCGGCTATCTCACCGACCTCGGCCTGTCGCCCTCGCAGCGCATCGTGCTCGACAATCATGCCGCCACCACGCGACAGAATCTGGAGGCCGCGCGCGAACGACTGGCGATGCTGCCCTCCGATGGGCGAGTGCGTCGTCTGGCGGTCATCAGCAACCGCTATCATCTGGCTCGCATCGGCGCGATCGCCCAACGACTCGACATGGATGTGGAGCTGGTCGCCGCAGAGCGCCGCTGGCGCGCCAGCCCGCGCGCCTGCCTCGCGCTGCTACTGGAATCCGCCGCGATCATGACGCTGGACAGCGTTGAGCCGGGCGATACCAACGCTCAGCTCCAACCGATCACGCCCAATCCCTGACGCCACTATTCACATGACTTCCCCGACACCCGCCGAACGTGCGCGCGAACGCCTCACCGCCATCCAGGACCGCATCTGCCAGGCCATCGAAGCCATCGACGGCGGGCGCTTCGCCGAAGACGCCTGGCAGCGCGAACCGTCGCCAGCCGGCGCGCCGCTGAGCCTCACCGGCGGCGGCCGAACCCGCGTGCTGAAAGATGGCGGCGTGTTCGAACAGGCAGGCATCGGCTTCTCCGACGTTGCCGGCTCCGCCTTGCCGGCGTCGGCCACGGCCACGGCCAAGCGCCAGGAACTGGCCGGTGCCCCATTCCGCGCCATGGGCGTGTCGCTGGTGTTCCACCCGCGCAATCCCTACATCCCGACCACACACCTCAACGTGCGCTATTTCGAGGCGACACCAAGAGATGGCGATCCGGTGTGGTGGTTCGGCGGCGGCTTCGACCTGACGCCGTTCTATCCCTTCGATGAGGACGCCGAACACTGGCATCGCACCGCCAAGGCGGTCTGCGACACCCTGCAACCCGACGCCTACGCCGAATACAAGCGCTGGTGCGACGAATACTTCTTCCTCAAGCACCGCGACGAATGCCGCGGCATCGGCGGCATCTTCTACGACGACCTCAACGCGCCCGGCTTTGATCGCTGCCTCGACTTCACCGATGCCGTCGGCGACGGTTTCATCGAAGCCTACCGCCCGATCGTCGAGCGCCGCCGCGATGCCGAGTACGACACGCCACAGCGCGAGTTCCAGCTGTACCGCCGTGGTCGCTACGTCGAATTCAACCTGGTCTGGGATCGCGGCACGCTGTTCGGCCTGCAGTCCGGCGGCCGCACCGAGTCGATCCTGATGAGTCTGCCGCCGCGGGTGCGCTTCGAGTACGGCTACACGCCCGAACCCGGCAGCCCGGAAGCGCGCCTCGCCGACTACCTCAAGCCACGCGACTGGGTGTGAACCGTCGTACCCGCGCTGCTGTCCACCGAACCGTCCTCCACACCTGAATCCAACGCTCCCCGGAGATTGCCGATGAACCGCCACACCCGCTCCCTCACCCTGCTCTCCGCCGCGCTGCTGCTATCCGGCGGCCTTGCCGGCAACCTCGCGGCCAGCCCCCTCGCTGGCAGCATGGCAGCGCTGATCAGCAACGCCGCACCTGTCACGCAGACCGCTGGCCAGCGCATCGCCGTGGTCGATACCGGCAAGGTGTTCACCGAATCCCGCAAGGGCAAAGCGGCCATGGCTGAACTCAAGACCTTCCAGGACCAGAAGCGCGCCGAGCTCACCAAGCTGGTCGACGAGATCAAGGGGCTGCAGCAGCGCATCACCGACGGCCAGAAGACACTGGGCGAGGACAAGCTGGTCGAACTGCGCACCAGCATCGACAACAAGGGCACCGAACTGCGTCGCCGCGAAGAGGACGCCAATCGCGAGGCTGATCGCCGCCGCAACACTGCACTGGAAGCCATCAATCAACAGGTGATGCCGATCATCCAGCAGGTGGCGAAGGAGAAGGGCTATTCCTTCATCTTCAAGAAGTTCGAAAGCGGCCTGGTCTACACCGACGGCTCTGACGACATCACCGCCGACGTCATCGCCAAACTGAACGCCAGCGGCAACTGAGCGAGCTCAATCTCGCGGAAACCCGCCCCTGCGACGCCTGAAACGGCGTTGCAGGGCATCCCTAAGCTTTTCCTAAGCTCAACATCATGTCGCGGGGCGAAGCCCGGGAAACACTGCCCGGATGTCCCGCTGCCTTGATGTGGAGCCATGAAACCACGCTTTTCCACGGCCCTGCCGGCCGCTCTGCTGCTGTGCGTCGGCGCCTGTCCGCTCGCCAAAGCAGCCGTGTTCAACGTCAACGTCACCATTCAGGACGCCGTCGACAACAATCCGGGTGATGGCGAATGCCGGATTTCCAGCGGTGACTTCTGCACATTGCGTGCGGCGGTGATGGAAGCCAACGCCCTGCCCGGCACCGATGTCATCGTGCTGCCCGGCAACGCCACCATCACGCTCGACATCACCGGCACCGGCAACAGCGCGGCCACCGGCGATCTCGACATCACCGAATCGGTGCTGATCGGTACCTTCATCGTCCCGGACGACGAGCTGCCGGTGATCGACGCCTCGGCGCTCGACAACCGCATCTTCGACGTGCGTCCCAGCACCGACACCCTCACCCTGCAGCGGGTGATCCTGAGTGGCGGCAGCAACACTTCCGGCGGCGCGATCTACGTGCGCGACGGCGTGAATGAAGTGGTATTGAGCCGGGTAAAGCTGCAGGACAACTCGGCCGATGAGTACGGCGGCGGCATCTACAACGTCAGCGCCAGGCTTTCCATCGAGGACAGCGTGTTCAACGAAAATCACTCGGGATTCGGTGGGGCCGCGCTGATGAACGACTGCGGCATCCTCAACGTGGTCAGCAGCTCGTTCTGGAAGAACGACTATCCCGGCGACACCTTCATCACCAGTACGGTGCTTGCCGACCGCCAACTGAGCCTTCGCCACGACTGCGTGAACGCTTTCACCACGGTCAGCATGAGTGACGGCGACGGCCAGGCCCTGCTGGTCCGCAACGGCAGCAGCGCCGACCAGATGAAAGTCAGCTTCCAGGACAGCACGATCAAGGGCAACCTGCGCGCCATCGAACTGGACGGTGCCGACGCACTGATCCTGCTCATCAACAGCGTGTTGGCGAGCGAGAACTCCGCCAACAACTGCGTGTTCGGTGGTGGCACCGCCAGCCTGCATCCGCTGAGCAAGGTCAACCTCGACACCGGCCACAGCTGCCAGGGCATCCTGGGTGCGCCCTCCTGGACCGACACCAACCCCGGTCTCGCCTGGTTCGGCGGCGATGGCTGGCACCGCTTTTACATTCCGCAGCTTAACGAATTCGTCATCGACCGCGACCAGTACTGCGCCAGCACCGATCTCATCGGCCGCCCCCGACCCATCGATGGCGACGGTGATGGCTCTGCGCTTTGCGATCTTGGCGCCGTGGAGGCCTTCAATACCAGCAGCGATATCTTCGCCGACGGTTTCGAAAGCTAGGCAGCATTACAACGACTTGTTGGCGCCAAGTTTTGAAACACCAGCGGGCCTCATGCCGATGACAGCAGGCGAATCATCAGGCAGACCATCCATGCCACGGACAGGCCATGGGCTGCGATAGTGAAGGCCGCCGACGGCCTCCATCGCGCAGGAAGTTCGCGTCACTTCCTGCGCGACAAAAAGTGCAGCACCCAGAAGGGCCACTTCTCTTGCTCATTGGCGAGTCGACAGACTTATGCAGGTCGGGTGCAGTACGGCGAAGCCGGTTCGCCAGCGTGCCCGAGGCAACTGATGCCAGGATCGCCATCACCAGCGGCCCCAATAGCTGGGCCATCATTCAGCTGTTCTCGTCGATACAGGCAGGAACTTCGCCACCTTTACCCTCAGCAGCGCCACCAGCTCTGGCTGCATGTAGTCGTAGTCATCGGGGATGTCGAGGCAGATCACGCGCTGGCCGCGCAGGCGCGTGCCGAATCGCTCCTGCAGCCGGCGGCGATGCGACTTTTCCATCACGACGATGATGTCCGCCCAGTCCAGCGTTTCGGCATCCAGCGGGCTGTCGGCATCCGTCGCCAGACCAGCCGACTGCGTCTCCACACCCGGCCAGTCGGCAAACACACGCTCAGCCGTCGGACTGCGCAAGCGATTGCGGCTGCAGAGGAAAAGAACGTGCTTCAAGCGATGCTTCCCAGCCAGGAAGAACGGATTGTGACGCGTCGGCAAGACATGTCCCTGTTTTTTTGCGCACTTCCGGGCATCGCAACGGGTCACGTCACCTTTTGTAACAACTGCGGTGTTTTTTCACGACCCGGTATCGGGCCAAAATGGCCCTTGGTCGGTGTTCGCTATCCGCATGTCGGTACGCGACGAAATTGCGGGTTTCCGTTGCGGAAAACACCACAGGGACTTCGTAAAGTCCACCGCAATCAACGCTCATCGCGACTGGGAAGGGAGCCACGATGACGATCCGGGAATTGCTCGACGAGCTGGGAAGAATCGCCGAGATGCAGTCCATGGTCGACTCCATGGATGGCGCTTCTCCATCGGAGAAACCCCGCTCCAGCCACCTCCTCACCGTCGCCATCCAGCGCGCGCACGCACGCCTCCAGGATCGCTTTTCCGCCCATCAGATCCAGGCCGCCACGCGGATGCGGCAGCTGCTCTCCGAAGACGCCGCCTGACCAGCCACCCGTCGGGGATGAAGCCCACACCAGTTCTTCGCGGGCACACCGTTAACCGATCTCGATGCTACTTGCGGTACTCGTCGTCGATCATCTGCTGGATCTCGGCGGCGTAGCTCCGCAGGCGCGGCAGCTCGATGTTGGGGCGTGGACGGGTGATAACGGCGTAGCGGCGGCTCATGTTCGCGAGCTGGCGAAACGCAGCCAGATCGGTCGACAACAGGGGTTTCCGGAACGCAGCCAGGCGGTGGTAGGCCTCCGTTTCGTGGAAGCCCCTGATGCGCTGCTCGATCACCGAGTCCGGCAAGTCGTCTGTCAGATCGATCTCGTCGTACAGGTCCGCTTTGTCGTAGTTCTGGTCGACCAATGACTGGACCAGATTGACCGCCGCCCGTACCGAGGCCTCATCCTCGCGATAGTCCTGATCCAGATGCTGCACCAATGCGTCGTAGTCGGAAATGCGCTCCGCCAGCTCGCGGTTGCGCATCTGGCGCAGACCGCTGGCCGCCTTGAGCTGCTCCATCGCCGCGCGATTCCATCCATAGGGCCGGTAGCCCAAATAGCGCGTCAGGAAGAACAACTCGGCGTTGTCCAGCTCTTCCAACGGACGATCACGCAGATAGTCGGCCAACAGTTCGGATTGACGCATGCTGACACGAATCTGCCGCTCCACCGGCTTCAGCATCCGCATGTCGCGATCGATGGCCTCGGAGAGGTTGAGCGCCAGCTCGCGGATCTCGTCCTGCGCAATGCGATCGTTGTTCCAGTTGTCGATCTGCAGGGCGATGAGGATGCCCACGACAACCAGCAGCAGTTCTCCCGACGCATGCAGCAGATAGTGATGGAACTTGCTGCTGGCAAAGACCTTGAAGCGTTCCCGACTGAAGATCCGCAACAACATGGCGAGCCGCTCCCCACGAAGATGACCGGATCAGCCACGGCCCCTCGGCCGAGTATACGGAGAATCCCGAAACGCTCTCGGAGGCAACCCAACCCCGGTTTCACTGCCCACGCGTTATATCCTCCTCCGTAGTCACGAGCCGTTGCCCCTTGGAGAGCACCTTGAACCGGATAGCGCATGTCTTCGCCACCCTGCTTCTCTCTCTCGGTTTTGCTGCCGTGGCATCGGCACAGCCCTCGGATTCGCCGAAACCGCTGATGGAAACGCTTCGCGGCGAGAAGCCCATCGAGCTGCAGTCGCTGGCGGTATCCGCGCACCTTCGCGGCGGCCTGGCGGAAACCGTTGTGCGAATGACCTTCCACAACCCGAATGATCGCCAGCTCGAAGGCAACCTACAGTTCCCACTGCTGGATGGACAGCAGGTCACCGGCTTCGCGCTCGATTTCGACGGCCACCTTCGCCCGGCGGTGCCGGTTCAGAAGTCCCGCGGTCGGCAGGTCTTCGAGGACATCGAGCGCAGGAACGTCGACCCGGCCTTGCTTGAGAAGACGCAGGGCAACAACTTCCGCCTCCGCGTCTATCCGATTCCGGCCAACGGCGAACGCGTCGTCGAATTGCGCTACACCGAGTCGCTTGTCCGCCAGGATCGTTGGCGTCGCTACCGCCTGCCCCTGGCATACGGCAGCACCGTTGACGATTTCACGCTGGAGATCGACAGCGACGCAACGGCAAGGCCGCAAGCAAGCGGCATTTTCGGCGTGCTTCCCTTCAAATCGGAGCGCGGGCTGTTCCAGGCGCGTGTTGCCCGCCAGAAATTCGCGCTGAAGGGTGACGTGGAACTGCTGCTGAGAACACCAAGGAAGCCGCAGGCGTCGGTCGAGGCGCGTGGTGACAACACCTACTTCGTCGCCGAACTGCCGATAGAGTCGCGCTCCATGCCGCGCAAGCCGCCATCCCGGATCGGCCTGCTCTGGGACAGTTCCATGAGCGCCGGCAAGCACGATCATGCCGATGAACTGGCATTGCTGGATGCCTACTTCAAGGCGCTTGGCGACGGCAACGTGCGCCTGATCCGCCTGCGTGATCGCGCCGAACCGGCACAGGATTTCCGTATCGTCGATGGCGATTGGCAGGCGCTGCGGGAAGCCCTTGAGGCAACGCAGTACGACGGCGCCAGCGCGCTGGCCGATTGGCAGCCCGAGACAGGCATCGGCGAGTACCTGCTGGTGTCCGATGGCCTGCTCAACTATGGCCCGTTGGGCTTCGGCAAACTGGCACCCAGTCAGCGCCTGTATGCCATCAATGCATCGGCATCGGCGGATCGTGATCGCCTCCGCGCGCTGGCCGAATCCAGCGGCGGCCAGTTGATCGACCTTCAGTCCGGGCGGGCCGCGAAAACCGTCGAAACCCTGCTCACCGAGCATCCTCGCATCGTCAGTCTGTCTGGCGACGGTCTCGCGGACCTCGAAACCGCGCCCACTGGCGGCACTGACGGCTACCTGCGCGTTGCTGGCCGCCTGCTCTCGAAAGGCGCCACGCTGACGGTCAAATTGGGGAACGGTAGCGAAAGCCAGCTCACCATCAATCCGGACACACCCAAAAGCCCGCTCGCCGCACAGACCTGGGCTTCGTACCGACTGGCAAGATTGGCCGCGCAGCCGGAACTGAATCGAAAGGCCATCGCGCAACTCGGCGCCCGCTTCGGCATGGCCACCAGCGAAACCTCGCTGATCGTGCTCGACCGCGTGGAGGACTATGTCGAGCACGACATCGCGCCGCCGCCAGAATTGGCACAGGCATTTGCCACCCTGCTCAACGAACGCAATGCGCAACGCGAAAGCGCACGCGATTCCCATGCGGAGGAAGTGCTTGCTGCATTCAAGCAGCGGGTCGAATGGTGGGAACACGACTTCCCGAAAGGCAAGCCACCGAAGCCGAAGCGGGAGAAGCTCATCGCCAACGCGCCAAACGGCTCCGGCGCCGCGCTCCGCTCGATAGCCCTGGAACCTCCGCCGCCGCCCGTCGTCTTTGATGAGCCCACTGACGCGGAGCCAGCTCTTGCTCGCGAGATGGCCACCCCCGCACCACGCGCGGAAGAGGCAAGCCCGGTAGCACTGCTCGCACCCGGCACAACACGCGATGGAGAAAGTGACTCGACGCCCGAATCGCAGGTCAGTATCGATATCAAGGGCTGGCAATCGGATGCGCCGTATGTGGTGGAACTGAAGGCGGCCAGCGCCGATGCGCTGTATGCCGATTACCTGAAGCTGCGACCGGATCATGCCGAGAGCGTCGGCTTCTACCTCGACGTAGCCGACGTGCTGATCGAACGTGACCAGAAGCCGCTGGCCCTGCGCGTGCTGTCGAACATCGCCGAGATGGATCTCGACAACCGTCACATCCTGCGCGTACTCGGCTACCGACTGATGCAGGCAGGCGAGCCGGAACTGGCCGTGCCCGTGTTCGAGAAGGTGCTGCGCATGGCCGACTACGAGCCGCAGTCCTTCCGCGACCTCGGCAACGCGCTTGCCGCGGCGGGACGCGAGCAGGAAGCCATCGATGCACTGGCGGAAGTCGTACTCCGTCCCTGGGACGGTCGTTTCTCCGACATCGAGCTGATCGCGCTCACCGAGCTCAACGCCATTGTCGCGAATGCGAAGACCACGCTGGATGCCAGCCGCCTCGACCCACGCCTGCGCCGCAATCTGCCGCTGGACCTGCGGGTAGTGTTGACCTGGGATGCCGACAACAGCGACATGGATCTGTGGGTCACCGACCCCAACGGCGAGAAGTGTTTCTACAGCCACAAGCTGACCTATCAGGGCGGCCACATGTCGAACGATTTCACCGGCGGCTATGGCCCGGAGGAGTTCGCGCTACGCATCGCCAAGCCGGGCCGCTACAAGGTCGAGGTCAACTACTTCGGCGACCGGCAGCAGCAGGTTGCCGGACCAACGTCGCTACATCTCCGCTTCACGACCAAATTCGGCACGACTAGGACTGAGGAGAAGCTGGTCAGCCTGCGACTGACGGAAACCAGTGGAAGCACGCTGGTCGGCGAGTTCGATGTTGAATAGTCGGCAAGCGACCAACGCTGGGCATTCTTGACGCGATCAACGTCAAACGATCATCGGCGGTGCGCTATTTGAGCACCGCCGCCGCATCCACGATATCCACGCCCAGCATCTGGCCCAGCAGGGTGTCGAACCACGGTTTGTGCGTGCTGCCGACGATCACCAGCACACAGGCGCCGGGTCGGTCGCTGAAGCTGGCGCGGATGTTGGCCACCATGCGCAGGTTGCGGGTTTCCCAACCGGCCACGTACTGCTGGCCGTAGTGCGCCGACGAGGTTTCCGCCAGGGCCTGGGCGAAATCCGCGTGGATGCTGGTGCGTAGATAGTCCGGGCTGTTGATCAGACGGTACATGCCAAGGAAGTCGCCCGCCTTGAGCAACGCGTCCTGCTTCTCACGCAGCGACTGGAACGCGGCAGCACCCGATTGCCATGCCGACTGGATCGCCTTGCCGAAGGCGTCGACATCATCGATGTCGAGGTTGTCGCCGGTGTGGTCGTCAACGGCATGCAGTCGATTGAGGCCCAATCGTGCGGCAAGGCGGGCACCAATGCGATCACTTTCGTTCAGCGATGCCTCGCGCTTTTTCAGCAGTTCGACCAGCGTTTCGTCCAGACCATCGCCGGCACGTTGCTCCTTTTCCGGCAACTGCAGCCACTGCACCAGCGCAGAGCTGCGATCGTCCGCGGCGAGAAACAACGATGCCAGCTGTCGACGCTGCACCGGCGTGGGCTTTTCTGGCCAGTGCTTCAGGTTGTCGTTGACTTTGCCGATGGCGGTCAGGAAATCCAGACCGGTGGCTTTCTGGATCGCCGCCGTATCGCGGCAATAGGAATTGTCTTCGGCCGGCCCATAGACAGCGGGCAGCCGTGCCATGCGGTCGCAGTCCTCACCCGACAACGCTTCGATGGTGATGATGTCCGGATTGAAGGCCGCAAGACGATCCATCAACGGCGCCAGCGCAGCCGGATCGAAACCACCCGGAATCTGCGCTAGGTGAGAGCTGCCTAGCACCAGCACCTTGGCACGCGGCCCCGCCATGTTCTGATCAAGGCCAGTGATCGCCACCTGTGCGTGCGCGAGTCCCGCGACAAACAGCGAAAGTCCCAACAAGAAGGCGGATGTCCGAAAATTCATGCATTGCTCCAGTCGATGCGCCGCAAGGATGGCGAGCCAGTCACCGGCGGGCGTCGACGGCTCGGCGGGATGGGGTGTGTTTCGAGCGCACGAAGCGGCGAGCAAACCCGAAGGCGGGCAACCGTACTCTGATTCCATCGATGCGCGCTAGCTCAGCGGAATCGTCGCCTCGCTTTGTCCCTGTTCGACGCCGTCGGGACCAAAGCGACGCTCGACGAAAGTGATCTGGTCACGACCGACCAGCACGATGCTGCTGCAGCGCGTGCCGTAGCGATCTCCCATGACGAAGGGCGACGACAGCCAGCGCTCCATCTCCAGGCCAACGCCGGTATCGGGCAACTCGTCGTCAGGTGCGATGCGGGTGTCGGCCAGTACGGTGAACAACGGTTCGAGGCCGGGCTCGCTGGATGTCGTGTCCGCCGCCAGCCAATCTTCGAGCGCCGCACGCAGTCGCCGCACCTTGGGCCAGGGCGCGTCGAACGGGCCGTTCGACAGACCGTGCACGCCCGCTTCTATCGGTTGCTGGAAGAACGACGGCTGGTTGCCGGCAAGCAGCAATTGCTCGCCGTCCCAGAGCAGCAACTGGAATGGACCGTAGTCCGCGGCATCCGGCGCCAGCGCATCCAGCCAGCGCTCGCCGTTGATCGTGTCACGAACGAAGTCGGCGACAAGCGCGCCGCGCGACCGTGGCGCAGACCTGGTCGCCGGCCCGAGGCGAACATTGGTCACGGCCGCGAGACGTGCGCGTGCGGAAACCTGCAGCCACCCTCCATTCGCTTCCAGATCACGACCGCCATAAACCGGCGGCGCATCAGGCTGGAACCCTGCCTCGGTCGCCGCACGCGCATGCCACTCGTCGCGATTGCCGATGAGGATCAGCGGCCAACGCGGATGCATCTTCCAGGCAAAAGCGATCAAACACATGCCGCGATGGTAGCAGCGATGAATGCGGACTCACGCCTGCTCCGCAGATCTGTGGACACGTCGCGAAAGGCACGCCAAGCGGATATTCTGGCCAAGATAATCAAATCGTCAGGATCCTTGATGACTATTCCCAAACCCGCCAACTTCGGCGTTTGCGTGCTGTTGATTGCTCATCTGGCTTGCGCAGAAGCAAATGCAGGCGGGCCTACATGGTCGAACTACTACGGTCTGACCGCTCCGGGTGTGAATGGGCTTGCCATCGCCGACATGAACGGTGATGGTCAGAACGAAATCGTTTTCCTAGGCTCCGCCAGATCTCCACAAACTACATACGAGTACCAACCGTATCTCGCCTACCTTTCCTACGTCAGCGGCAGATGGGGGGTTGAGCAGGTTCGAACTCTCCCAACAGGGGCGACCGCACTGGGCAAGCTCCAGATCGTCCCGGCGGGAAATGGTCGCGACATCCGGATCGTCGTAGCGAATCTCCAGAACAACTACGAATATCATCTCGTCACTTTTGAAGGCGCCGCCCTCTCCAGGGCTTCAGACGTGTTTATTCCCCAGCTTTATGAGTTCTCGGGTGTCGGCGATATCAACGCAGATGGCAAGCTCGAAGGCTACGGTCCGTCCACCTACTACGATGGCAATCCGGTTGTCTTCGACCTCGACTCGGGGGCGTTGGTATGGGATGGGGCCGGCTTTGAGGGACGCTGGATAACTGCCGCTCAGCTGGACGACGATCCGGCACTGGAATTGATCCTGTCGAGCCAGGATGACTACAACCCGCCAAGTGGTGCGGTTGTTGACGGTGCCACCTGGTTGCCCGACTGGACGTTTCTCGATGGGTTCACGGGACAGGTTGCCGTCGGCAATTTCCTCGGAACATCCACAGGACCGGAGTTTGTTGCGTTTTCGAACTATGGCACGTCGCGCATGTTCGTAACCCAACCCTTCTACAGCCCAATCAGTGATCTCGACCTGATCAACGTGGACCAGGCGCTTTCGGCCGACGTCAACGGCGATGGTCTTGACGAGTTGGTGACTGGCTTCAGCTATTACGGCATTGCAGCTTTCTCACCCGGACAGAATAGTCAGATCTACGAATACACGTCGCCGCCGGACTTCGACCACTACTTGCCCGGACTTGCCGTCGGCGAACTTGACGACACTGACGGCCTCGACATTCTATGGTCAGCAGCATCCAACTATGACGGTCGGCCCAGTAGAATCAGCTTCGTCAACTATGGGGCGAATGAGTCGCAACTCGTTGGACAGTTCCTGAAAGGTCCATATTCGACGTTGGCGCTGGGAAACTTCAGCGGCGACGTGGCTGAAGAGATTGCCGTCAGCAGAAGACTGTTGGTTTCAGAGGACGAATTCGCCGTTCCGTCGATTGCGTTCCTCAACAGCAATTCCGGTAGCCAGGAATTAGCCATCACTAACGGAATTGGCGATCCGTACGACGACTTCGAGCCAATGGCACTGGTAGCCACGAATTTGGACACCGACCCCAGGCCCGAGCTGGTCTCAGCCACATACCTCTACGGCAACACACTGCAGATCGCCGCCTTCGACAATGGAGCCGCGCCTGCGCTCTGGGTAACCGAGCTGGAAGCCACGCCGAGCTACTACTCGCCAAACAGCCAGTTGGCAGCGATCCCGCGGAACAATGCTTCCTCCGACGTTGCAGTCCTCTCACAAGGGCGGCTTCACGTGCTGTCAGGGAGCGATGGACAGATGGCGTGGCAGAGCACGTCTTACCAGGTCGATGCTCCCGAGAGCTTGATGATCGCAGACCTTGATGGCGACACGGAACCCGAAGCCATCATGGGCGTGGGAAGTCGCGTGCACATCATCGACCTCCAGAGTCACCTTCTCGAACAGTCCATCCAGCTCGACTTCGATGCGATCGGACACGCGATCGAATTTGATGGCGGCACCTGTGTTCACGTGATATTCGGTGAGTCGCAATTCATGCGGCGCGCCTGCACCGGAGCTGAGCTTTCCCGCCGGGACTATTCCAGTGATGCCACCTTCGTTCGATCACTGGGGGACAGCCACGGACCGCTGTTGCTGGCTGACGACCAGCACATCTGGATCGAAACACCGGGGAAGGAGAACCGAATCATTGGCACCGATCTCGGTGTTGGTCTCGGCGAAGGAAACAAAGGCGCCTTGAAAATCGTCGGCCGGCGCGCGCAACTCTATATCGGCAGTGCTCTCGGAGTCTTCAAGTTCGATTTCGGCGTGGATTCAATCTTCGAGGACGGCCTCGAGTAGACATGCTACGCAGCTGCGGCTGCCAGACAAAAACGATTCACGTACTGAGATATTGGTATCAGCATCGCCTGACCTTTGACGTTTGCAACGTTGAAGTTTTTGGATGGAAGGTCGGGATTGCCTTTGAGGAATTCGGTGAACTGGTAGACGGAGTCGACGCTGACAATACGCTTCTACCGCGTATCCCGCCCCACGCTGGCTGGCAAAGCAAAGTGAAAATCGGTAGAGATCGACTATATGCGGTCGACGAAGCGCGGGACACAGCGACAACGATGATGTCATCGCTCTCGCGATACCATCGCCACCAGACCCGAGCAGGAGCGACACCGTGGCCGACAACGACTCACCCCGACTGGCGCTGCTGATCGACGCCGACAATGCACAGCCTGCGATTGTTGAAGGCCTGCTGGCCGAGGTGGCCAAGTACGGCACGGCGCACGTCAAGCGCATCTATGGCGACTGGACCGGCACGCAGCTGAAAGGCTGGAAGGAAACGCTGCTGACGCATTCGATCCAGCCGATCCAGCAGTTCGGCTACACGCGCGGCAAGAACGCCACCGATTCGGCGATGATCATCGATGCCATGGACCTGCTCTACACCGGGCGCTTCGACGGTTTCGGCATCGTGTCCAGTGATAGCGACTTCACCCGGCTGGCCGCGCGCATCCGCGAATCGGGACTGACCGTCTACGGTTTTGGCGAACGCAAGACGCCGGAGCCCTTCGTTGCCGCCTGCGACAAGTTCATCTACACCGAACTGCTGATCGAAAAGGACGAGGTCGACGCCCCGCAGAAGCGCATCAGCGGGACCAAGCTGCGCGGCGATTCTCGACTGACCAGCCTGCTGCGCAGCGCCGCCGAAGCGGGCTCGGACGACAGCGGCTGGACGCACCTCGGCGCCATCGGCAGCAACGTCGCCAAGCAGGCGCCGGAGTTCGACCCGCGCAACTACGGCTACCGCAAACTCAGCGACCTGATCGCCGCCACCGGCCTGTTCGACATCGAGGAACGCGGCGACGGCAGCAACCGACAGATTTTTGCGCGGGACAAGCGCAGTCGCTGAACTTCGGCATCACAGGGACGTCCAACGCCACATGAAAACTTATCGCATCGCATCTCCGCTGCTGTTTTCCGTTGTGCTACTGGCATTAGTCGGCATCATTGATGCCCCTGTCGCGTTGGCTCGTGAGGACGCATCGGTCACCAAGACCTCGACGCCTATCGTGGTCCGAACCCGCGAAGAAATGCAGGCGTTCATCGACTCGCCTGCGTTTGAAAACTCATCACTGGCCATTCTTTCTCCGGGCGCACGGAAGCGATTCGTAGATGGCCTGATCCAGAGGGCACACGGTATTGGCGGGTTTGATACGAGCGATCTCACCTCTGAACTGACCTCGAACCAGATCGACGAGGTGATGCGACTCGTCGACGCACCGGAGTATGTCGGTGCATGGGAGGGCAACGACCAGCCACATGCTCGATATGCGCTAGAGACGGATTTCGACCGGCGATACAGCACCATGTATTCAGGAATGAGGAACGTGTCTCCCTCTGAAGAACGAACCGTGATTCGCGACCAACTGCCCCTGCTGTTTCCAGATGGCGTCAGTAAGGAATCGTTGTCGACGCTAAACAACCACGACCTCAATCTGGCGTTTCGCGCGCTGCAGTCGGCGTCACGGGGGGCATCGCCAAATGCCATCGGGCAAATGCGAATCGCACTCGATCTTCTGAACGAACGGGATGCCGCCACCAATAAGCAGGTTGCAATGCTCCACGATGCGCTGGTCGCAGATCGCCAATTTGATGACGCCGAATCCCTTGAAAACGACTTCGCGAGCGTTGAGCTGACGCCTGTCCCGCGCCATCGCCTACTTGATCAGCCGTCCACCGGTGGCCCGACGCTACTCAGCGTGTTCGACGGCGGCAACGGCCTGCGTCGTGAGGCTCGTCTACTGGATCAAGGCCTGCACATCGTGGTGGTCGCCAGTTGCCATTTCTCGCAGGACGCCGCGCGCGCCATCGAAGCCGATGACCGGATGGCAGCGCTGTTCCACAAACACGGGATATGGCTCGCCAGCGCAGACGAATCCTTCGGCAATGTCGCCAACTGGAACAGCGAGTTTCCCAGCCAGCCGATCCACATTGCCTGGTCGGACGACGAATGGTCCATGCTCGACAGCTGGGCGATGCCGACCTTCTACGTGTTCCGCGACGGCGAGAACATCGCGCAATGGGCCGGCTGGCCGGCAGACACCGGCATGCAGACCCTGCGCGAACAGCTCGACGCCGCCGGCGTCGAGTATTGAACCGCTACGGGCTCAGTCCACCGGTTGCCTGACGATCTCTCCGCGCGCCATCACCAGCAGCGGGTGTTCGGTGGCCCGGATGTTTTCCAGCACGTTACCCGGGACGGCAACGATGTCGGCGGACTTGCCGGTTTCCAGCGTACCGGTTTCAGTGTCCACGCCGAGCAGCTTCGCCGCGCCCTGGCTGCTGGTCAGCAGCGCCTGCGCGGGCGTCATGCCGAGATCGACGTAGTCGCCGAATTCGCGGGCATTCAGGCCGTGCGGGTAGACGGCAGCGTCGGTGCCCATGGCGATCGGCACACCGATGGCGAACGCGCGCTTCATCGCGTCGGCGTGGCCGGCCTTCGCGGCTTCGGCCTTGGCCCGGACTTTCGGCGGGAAACGGTCGAGCAGGTTGTCGAGCCAGGTGACGGTGACGCGCGTGGGCACGAGATAGGTGCCCCGGGACTTCATCAGCTTCAGGGTGTCATCGCTGAGGAAGCTGCCGTGCTCGATGGAGTCGACGCCGGCCTCCACGGCCATGCGTGCGGCGAGATCGCCATGGCTGTGCGCCGCCACCTTGCGACCCCAGGTATGGGCTTCGCCGATGATGGCCTTGAGTTCATCGGGTGTCAGCTGTGGCACGTCGACGGGATCGGATTCCGACAGCACGCCTCCACTGGCGCAGATCTTGATGACGTCGGCGCCGTACTTCATCTGCAAGCGAACCGCCTTGCGGCATTCGTCGGCACCGTCGCAGACACCTTCGAGCGGACCGGACAATGCGACGCGATCCGGCGGAATCGGCGAGCCATCGCAATGCCCGCCGGTGGAGCCGATGGCGTGCGCGGCGGTGAGCATGCGCGGGCCTTCGACCAGGCCCTGGTTGATGGCGTTGCGCAGGGCGATGTCGACGAAGTCGCCGGCGCCGACGTTGCGCACGGTGGTCACGCCGGCTTCCACGGTGAGTTTGGCGTTGTGTGCGGCGTGCAGTGCGTCTTCGGCGGGAAAGCGCAGCATGCCTTCGTAGAAGGCCTTGCCCCAATCCTCGCTGTAGTCGTAGGTAACGTGAGTGTGAGCATCGATATAGCCGGGCAGCAGCGTGGCATCGCCAAGATCAATGACGCGCGTGCCTTCAGCCAGTTCGACCTTGGCGTTCACCGCGGTGATCCTGCCACCCTGGACCAGCACCGAGCCCGGCGATACCAGCTTGCCGCTGGCGCCATCGAACAGGTGCGCGGCGCGCAGCAGCACCGAATCGGCGCCGGGTGACTTCGCTGCGTCGGCAGCCTGCGCCACCTGCGTCGACGACAGCAGCGCGATGACGGCGCCAAGAGCAACACGGTTCATCTGGAATCTCCCTCCCGAAATCCAGACGGCAGTGTAGCCCCGGCGCGCGCTCCGTGGTGGACGTCCGGAATGCCTGTCGGCGAGACCGATGGCACGGTGCATCGGTGGCGGCGAGGTCTAGACTTGTTCAGCTACCTGCTTCGCTACCGCCAGCTCCGGGAGAATGCGCCATGACCCTGTTCCGCCTGTTCGCCGCCACCTGTCTTCTTGCCGCGCTGGCAATACCTGGTGGCGCGGTTTTCGCTGCCGACGCGGAAAACAAGGACGCCGCCACAGGGAAGCAGCTGCCGCCGCTACCGGACGATGCCAGCGTGGCGCAGAGCGCGCAGATCGGCGGCCAGCGCATCAACTACACGGCTAAGGTGGGCCATCTCCCGGTACGCGACGACAAGGGCAAGATCACCGCGGAGGTGGTCTACACCGAGTACACGGTGGGCAATGACCGATCACGCCCGGTGACCTTCGCGCTCAACGGCGGGCCGGGCGCCTCGTCGGTGTACCTGAACTTCGGCGCCATCGGCCCCAAACGCCTGAACTTCGGCGAGGACGGCAGCAACCCGTCGGACGACGCCTCGCTGCATGACAACCCGGGCAGCTGGCTGGACTTCACCGACCTCGTGTTCATCGACCCGGTCGGCACCGGCTTCAGCCGCGCGCTGGTCGATGACAAGGAGGCCACCACGCAGTTCTACAGCACCGACGCCGACATCGAGTACCTGTCGCGGATCATCTACGACTGGCTGGTGAAGAATGGTCGCCTGACCTCGCGCAAGTATCTCAGCGGCGAAAGCTACGGCGGTTTCCGCGGCCCGCGCATCACCGAGTACCTGCAGACCCGCCTTGGCGTGGCGATGAACGGCGTCATCCTGGTGTCGCCCTACCTCGATCCGGGCAACTACCGCGATGGCGATGTGTCGCCGCTGCCGTGGATGATTTCGCTGCCGTCCATCGTCGCCGCCAACTACGAGCGCCGCGGCATGCTGGACGAAGCACACATGCGCGAGGTGGTCGAATACACCCGTGGCGACTACGCACATGCGCTGCTGCTGGGCAACAGCGATCCCGCCGCGCGCGACGCGATGATCGCCAGGGTCACCGAAATGACCGGCCTCGACCCGAAGTTCGTGCGCTATGCCGGTGGCCGCATCGACTCCGGTGCCTACCTGCGCGAGGTGCATCGCGACCAGGGCAAGCTGGGCAGCATCTACGACTCCAACGTCACCGCCTGGGACCCGTTTCCGCAGGCCCCGCGCCAGCGCGGCAACGATCCGCTGCTGAACGCCATCATCGCGCCGACCACCACGGCGATGGTCGACTTCGTCACCCGCACCGTCGGCTGGAAGATCGATGCACGCTACAACGCACTTAGCTACGAGGTGAACCGCCTCTGGCACGAGGATGACGATGCCGACAGCGGCTCCGTGCAGCAGCTGCGCAAGGCGGTGGCCAACGACAGCAACCTCAAGGTGCTGATCGCGCATGGCTGGAACGACCTGTCCTGCCCGTTCATGAGCTCGATCCTGATCGTCGACCAGATGCCGGACATGGGCGACCGCAGCCGCGTTGCCGTGAAGAACTACCCGGGCGGCCACATGTTCTATTCGCGGCCGGACAGCCTGGCGGCATTGCGCGCGGACGTGAAGGCGATGGTGAGCGGGCGCTGAGGATCGCGGGTGGCGAATCCCGCGAATTGATCCATCCCTATCTGCCAGGCAGGCCATCGAGGATGTCCTTCACCGTCCTGATCCACTCCGGATCCACGTCCGGGGCAGACTGGTAGATCGCCAATGCCGCTTCCGCTTCATCACGGGCCAGCTGTGTCCGTCCCTGGGCGACAAACAGTTGCGCCAGCTTCTCGTGCGCCTTGCCTATGCGCGGATGACCGGGCTGGTAACCGCCTTCGGCAACCGCCAATGCTTCCCTTGCCAGGGGTTCAGCGTCGTCCAGCCGACCCAGCCTGATATAGAGCCCGGCCAGGTTGAACAGCGCGGTGGCAGTCTGCGGATGCGTCGGCCCCAGCGTCGCGCGGCGGATCGCCAGTGACTGCTGCATCGGCGCGACAGCATCGTCGAGACGACCCACGCTGTAATAGGCCAGCGCGATGTTGTTGAGCAGCACGGCGTAGCTCGGATGCTGCTCACCGGTTGCTTTCTTCTGCAGCGCACGCGCTCGCTCGAACGCCGCGAGGCCGGCCTCCCACTCGCCATCGATTTCGATCAGCGCGTTACCGAGATTGCCCTGGATCGATGCCTGCGTGGCGAGATCGACATCGGCGTCCTTCGCCGCCAACTCCGCCTGTCGACTGAAGTCCACGCTGCGCGGGTAATCGCCGGCGTCTATCAGCATCGCGCCGAGGTTGGTCAGCACATCAACGCGCTGCTTTTTCGCTTCGGCGGAATCTTCATCGCCGAGGCTGTCCAGGGCCTGCTGGAAATGCTGCTCTGCGTTCGTGAAGTCGCTGTCCCACCAGTCCACCTGCGCCAGGCCATCCAGTGCCTCGGCCTGTTCGAGGGCGGTTCCGTGCTGCTGGCGCCAGGCCAGCGCCGACTCGATCTGCTGGCGCGCCTCGGCCGTCTTGCCAAGGTTCTGCAGGGCGTAGCCGATGGTGTAGCGCATGTCGGCTTCGAGGCCTGGCTGGCCGGTGAAGTACTGGTCAATATCGGCCAGCGAGGCTTTCAGCGCGCCAGCCAGCGTGGGTTCGGGCGCCGTCTCGTACGGATCGGCGCGAAGAATCAGGCTGGACAGGAAATCGCGTGCCGCCTCCGCGCGTTCGGCTTCGTGCTGGGCGCGACGCGCCTGGATGGTCACCGCAACCAGCCCGGAAACGAGGATCAGGATCGCCGCCGCCGTTGCCGCGCTGGCAAAGCGGTAGCGCCGCACGAAGCAGCTGAAGCGATACCAGCGCGAGGCGCCTCGTGCGCTGACCGGCTGGCCGGTGAGGTGGCGCTCAAGGTCACGCCCCAGCGCCGCGGCCGATGGGTAACGCTCGTCCGGCGACTTGCGCAGCGCGGTCATCACGATGCGGTCGAGGTCGCCACGCAGCTGTCGGCGCAGTTCGCGCATCGCCGGAAGCCCGTGGCCGGCGGAAAGACGGTTGCGAGCGACGCGGTCGGAGGGATCCGGCGGAATGGTGAGGCAGACGGTACTGGCCAGCTCCAGCGGACTCGGACTGGTGAGGCGATAGGGCCGCGTGCCGGTCAGCAGTTCGTAGAGCAGGATGCCCAGCGCGTACACGTCGCTCGGCGCGGCGACGGCGGTACCGCGGACCTGCTCGGGACTGGCGTATTCCGGCGTCAGCGGCACGCCCTGCGTCGAGGTCGCTGGCAGCGCGGCGCCGAGCAGGGCTTCATCCAGTACCTTGGCGATGCCGAAGTCGATGATGCGCGGCTGGCCATGTTCGTCGACCAGCACGTTGCCGGGCTTGATGTCGCGATGGACGACGCCCTGCGCATGCGCCGCCTCCAGGGCATCACAGACCTTGATGACCAGCGCGATGCGCTCGGCCACGTCCAGCTGCTGGCGCTCGCAGTGCATGGTGATCGGAACACCGCGCACCAGCTCCATGGCGACCCAGGGCGTGCCGTCTTCCGCCGTGCCGCCGTCGATCAGGCGCGCGATGCCGGGATGTTCCAGTCGCGCAAGGATGCGGCGCTCGGCGTCGAAGCGCGCCAGCGCCAGTGGATCGCGAATGCCCTGGTCAAACAGCTTGACCGCCACTTCCTGCTCGAAGCGTCCATCGGCGCGGTGCGCACGGTAGACCCGACCCATACCGCCGGCGCCAATTTCGTCATCGAGCTGGAACGGACCGAAGCGCTCGCCGCGATGATCGCGCAGCGCAATCGCCGGCGAATCCAGGAATGCGGCGGCGCTGCGGTCCGCGGCGACCAGCTTCGCTACTTCCGCGGCCAGCGCCGGCTCGCCGGCACACTGTTCGGCGATCCACGCATCGCGCCCGGCTTCGGGCTGCTCCAGGCTTTCCTCGAAAACCGACAGCGCACGCAGGCGCCGGTCAGTCGCGTTCATGCCGGGTCGTCCTCGCCCAGCTGCAGCATCAGCCACGCCCGCGCGGCGCGCCAGTGGCGACCGATCGTGGCCGTAGACTGCCCGGTGACCTCGGCAACTTCCTCCACCGACAGGCCGCCGAAATAGCGCAGTTCGACCACCCGCGCCTGCTCGGGCCGGACCGCGGCCAACGCTTCCAGCGCCTGATCGAGGGCAAGGATGTCGACTTCGCCCGGCGCCCGTTCATCGTCCGCGACGATGCCGGTGCTCAGCATCACCCGCTCGCCGCCGTCGCGTCGCTGCGCGCTGCGCGCGCGACCACTGTCGACCAGGATCTGGCGGATCACCCGCGAGGACACTGCGAAGAAATGCGCGCGGTCCTGCCAGTCGATGGGCTTGCCGCCGACCAGCTTGAGATAGGCCTCGTGGACCAGCGCCGTGGGTTGCAGGGTATGCCCCTCGCGCTCGCGGTTCAGCTGCGAGCGCGCCATCTGCTTGAGCTGCTGGTAAACCTCGGCAGCAAGACGCTCGCCGGCCTCGGCGTCGCCATCCGACCAGCGGTGCAGCAGCGTGGTGAGCTGGTTGTCGCCGGATTGCATCGCGCCTCGCCGAAAGCAGCCATTCGCGAGGCAGCCTATGGCGATGCAAGACGAGGATCAAGCAAACAACTGCGAACTCGACGCCAGCCGTCGGCGGCAACTAGGGCATGGCCGCCATCAGCTGGAGGATGCGGTTGGTGATCGACTGCACCTTGTAGGCGTCAATGTTGCCGCCCGCGTTGTTGCTCATGGCGATCAGCGCGTAGGGTGCCTCGCCGCTGCGCTCCAGCAGCCAGGCGTGGGTCAGCACCAGATCGCCATTGACGCCGGAACGCAGGTTGCCGCCCTTGTACCAGACGCGATCCCAGGCGTTGCGGATGCCCGGCTGGCCGGCGCTGGCGCCCAGCGCCGCATCCACCAGCGCGGAAGCGTCGCCCGCCGGCGTGCTGGTGCGCATGTGGGCGAGGTTGTTGCAGACATCCATCGGGCTGGCCTGCCAGCTGCCGGATATGAACAGCGACTCGTTGCTGTAGGGATAGCTGGTTACCGGCCCCAGCGGAACGATCTGGCTGTCGAGGAAATCCCGCTGGAACGATTCGCTGCCATTCACGTAGCCCTGCGAGGTCACCAGCGGGAACGAGAAGAACAGATGGAACTGCTCGTTGATCGACAGCAGCGGCAGCAGCAGGTCGGGATGCGCCGTGCCCGATGCGGCGATGTAGCTCTCGATGGTCTCCCGGCCCACCCATTGATGCAGGTGGTCGGTGGCGGTGTTGTCGCTGATGCCGAGCATCAGGATCGCCATGTCCAGCAGCGAGAACGGATCGCCAAGATTCTCGCCATTAATCGTGCCACCGGGCGCGATTTCGGAAGCGACCAGCGGAATCGGGTCATTCAGCGCCGCCGAACCGGAAGCCACCGCATCGGCCACACCACCCAGCACCCAGGTCTTGAAGATCGATGCGGTTGCCCGCGGTGTCGTCGGACTGCGCGCCTCGATGGCCTCGCACTTGCCGGAAAGGCCAACGCGCGCGACCAGCAGGCCGGGCCCGCCCGACAGCGTGGCGAACTTGTCCGCCGCCTGGCCAAGGTCGAGGCCCTGATCCTCTGCATACTGCAGGTTGCCGAAACTGCCGACGCTGAAGTAGGTGATCAGTTGGCTGCCGGTGTAGTCCGCGCCCAGCTGCAGTAAGCCCTTGGGACTGGTCTCGCCGGGACTCTGGATCGCCACCACGATGCGCACCGGCGTCACCGACACCACGTCGATCAGCTCGGCGCCAGGATAAGTCGTGCGCAGGGTCTGGAAGAAATTCTGCAGGCTGGTGGCGGAGGTCTGCGCCAGGAAACCCGGATGGAAGTGGGCGTTGATGTCGGCCGTGCTGGTGCTGGTTTCGGACAGCTGCTGCAGCACCCATGGCAGCTGGTTGGTGGTCGGGCCCGATGGCAGGGCAAAGCCATTGAGCGGATCACCAAAACGCGGTTCGACCGTGTCCCACTCGAAACTGCTGCGGTAGATGCCGGGCGGCGCCGCCGCCGGCCCGGCCAGCACGGGCGCCGCCAGCGCGCACAATGTGGCCGCCAGAATACTCGTCAGTCCTCGCATAGCGCTTTCCGCCTGATCGTCGGCGCCGATGCGCCTCTCGACCGGTAAGCGGAAAACGTCGGCAGAATCGATCAGGCCAGCAGCTGCGGGGCCTTGCTCCGTGCGTTCTCCTGCGCGCCCGCGCATATGCGGGCACGCAGCGATCAACGTCCCGGGCGACGCTTCTCCAGTGCTTCGACACGCTGCATCAGCGCATCAAGCTGGGCGCGCAGGGCGGCGTTTTCCGCTTCGAGACGCGCGTTGAGGCCCTGGATCGCGGCCAGCGCCACGCCATCGGGATCGACCGTGGCGATGGACTTCTCGTCGTTGCCGTTCAGGCCGAAAGCGGCATGGAAGTCCTGCGCCATCGGACCCATGTGACGGATGCCGCTGTCCTGCGCCTTGTAGCGCCAGGTGTAGATCGGCAGCGCCAGCACCCGTGCCAGGGCGTCGGTGGGATCAACCGCTTCGATGTCGGCCTTGGCGCTGCGGTCCGACAGTGACGCCCAGGCTCCGCTACCGGACGCCAGACTGACACCGGCCGCGCCGCCGCTATCGGAAACGAAGCGAACGCCACCGGTGGCACGCACCTCGAACTTGTTGGTGCCGGTGCTCACGAAATCGGCATTGGTGCTGTCGGCCCAGACAAAGCTGCCTTGGTCCCCGAAAGTCGTCCCTGTGCCGACTAGACCTGCACAGCCGTATCCGGCGACGCCCGAGCCGCTACCCGGCCGCACCTTGGCGCGATTGCCACCCGCCCATGAATAGCGGCCTCCGGCGCAATTGAGACTGCCGCCGCTGACCGTGGCGGCGAAACCCGTCGCACTGCCCTGCGTGCCGCCGACGACCGTCGCACTGTTGCCAGCCGCCACGTTGCGATCACCACCACCCACACTGCTGTACTGGTCGGCAGCAGTATTCGTGAAGCCGCCGGCAACCGTGGCACGCGACTGCGACGCCGTGTTGGCGGAACCACCACCGATCGTGGCGGCATAACCGGCACTCGCGTTCTGCTCGCCGCCGGCGATCACCGAACGCTCGCCGCTGGCCGCGTTCCAGAGTCCACCTGCCACCGTCGCACCGTAGCTGCTCGCAGCATTCTCCTGACCACCACCAACGCTAGTGCTTGATCCCGATGCAGTATTGTCTTCACCACCGCCCACACTGCTGCTGGTGCCTGAGGCTGCATTACGCGCGCCACCACTCACTGCCGCGGCGTAGGCACTTGCCTGGTTTCCTTCACCGCCGGCTACGGTGCTGGCATCTCCATCGGCAACGTTATTACTGCCACCACCAATGCTGCTTGCCGCTGCGGTGGCGACGTTGTCATTGCCGCCGGAAACCGTTACCGACTGCGCAGTTGCTTCGTTGGCAACCCCACCAGCAATCGTGGCGCCCCAACCGCCAGCCGTGTTATCGATGCCGCCCGACACGGTTACGAACCCGGCACCCAGCTCCGCCGGGCTACCGGGGGCAGTGTCGATGATCTCATTGCTTGTGTAGAACGTGGCGCCGTCGACGTCGATCTGACCGCCGCCCAGGAGTACGACGCCAATCGACGAAGGCGCTGCTACGTTGGCTCCAGCTACCGTATTGATGCCTTCGATATAAATAGTATTCGGGCCCACCGCGATGGTATTCGCAGCATGCTGCAATCGCAGGGCATTCTGGCTGTTGACTTTCAGCGCCAGCGGCTGGTCGTCGGTGGTGCCGAGGAAGTGCGTGGCCGGATTGGTGCCGGCATTGCCGACAATCGTCCAGAAACTGCTGGTTGCCGGAATAACGATGCAGCCGACGCTGCCATCGGCACCGACCGAGCTTATGGCGTTTCCGCCCGGGCAAGCTCCGGTGATGCGCTGCTGCACGCTGTTGATGTTGATGTCGGCGGCGGTGATCGAACCATCGACGATCTTGCTGCTGTTGACGGCATTACCAGCCAGCTTGGTGAGCGACACCGCACCTGCCTGTAATTCGGCGCCATCCAGCGCCAGCGCACTCACGCCCAGCGCGCGCACCGCGTACGGTGTGCTTGTCAGCGGCTGGCGTGGATCAAGGATCGCACCATTGACACGGATTTCCAGCCAGCGTGCATCGCCGTTGAAGTCGGCGGCGATGAAGGGCAGCTCGACCTGCAGCAGGCCATCCAGCACCGGATAGTTCTGGTACTCGACGCCATCGAACTGGGCGATCAGGTTCCCTCCGGTTTCCGCGTCGAACAGGCGGAAGTCGAAGTTGGCGGTGCCGGTGAACGGCTGGCCGCCCTCCTTGAGCTGGCCCTGGTAGGTCACCGTGGCTGCCTGCGGCGTGGCAGCAAGAACCGGCGCCAGCGGCAGCGCCATCAGCAGGGCGGCAAACAGCAGGGAATGGCGAATCGTCATGTCGGATTCCTCGGAAATGCAGGGGGTGGCGCGGCTCAGGACTCGAAGCCGTCGCGGAAGATGCAGTTGCTGTCGCCATTGCAACTGGCGCTGGGCTCCTGGGCGGCAGCCGGCCAGGCGGCCCAGAAACCGCCGGTCAGCTCCCAGGTCGGATCAACGCAGCCGGGGCCACCATCGGCCGAGCACAGCGACAGAGGCTGCGCGTCCGGCTGACCGATGCTGCCGTCGAGCGAAAACGTGGCGGATTCAGAGTGGCCACCCCCGCCATCGACGGTGTGCCAGTCCGACAGCGTGACCTGCGCATGAAGCGCGGCGGTGGGCAACGAGGCAGATAGAACGACGGCAGCAACAACGACGAAACGACGCATGGCCAGGCCTCGAACAGGCGACGTTCGCGCCCGACGATCAAAGATACGGCATCCGCAAGGAAAAAGAGACAGCCCCCGGGACGCCGCTTCGATGAAATTGCGCCCGGGGCCAACCGCGCCGCGAAGGGGGTACCGGTCAGTTCCGCGCCACGCGTCCGCTCCGGCCGGGTCCGGCACCCGTTTCCAGCGCCTGCACCCGCTTCAGCAGGGCTTCCAGTTGCCCGCGAAGCGCCGCGTTCTCGGCCTCAAGGCTTTCAATGCGGTCGAGCTGCTGGGCATCGGCAGTATCGCTTTCTCCACGAAGCTCCCGCAACGCCTCGACAGCCAGCGCCTCGAAGCCCTTGCTGCCGACGGTGTAGTAGCCGTCGCTGTCGGTGCCCACCCAGTCGGGGAACACTTTCAGCACGTCCTGCGCGATGAAGCCGTCCTGGCGACCGGCCGGACGACGCGCCGGATCGACATCCCTGTATTCGTAGCTGACACCATGCAACGCCAGCAGGCGATCCAGCGCGTGCTCCAGCGGACGCACGTCGCGCTTCAGCCGCGCATCCGACGAGGCCGCCCAGGACCCGCCACCCGGCTTGTAGGCCTGCGCGGTGACGACCAGGTCGCCATTGGCCTCAAGTTTGAGAACATCAACGTATGGCGTACCCGACGTCGGGTTGTATTGGGCGATGTAGAACCTTGCCGGATCGTTGATGCCGGCACCTGGCAGCATGGCCAGATTGATGCCCGCGTTCTGGCCCTGTGATCGCAGGAACACATCGACGTTCACCGAACCGCCACTTCGATTGGACAGCGTCGCTTCGACTCCCGCGGGAATGTAGTTGGTGTTGATGCCCACGCCGCCGTCAGCCATCGCCAGGAACTGGTTCGCCCCGGAACTGGAAAAACTGGCCGCCTGGCTATCAGCCCAGACGAAGCTGCCCTGATGAACGGCCTGTGCATTGCGCCCCGCCGCCAGGCTGTACGGGCCGGATGACGAATTGCCACTGCCACCGGGAACCACGCTGTAGTCGCCCACCGCACTGTTGCTCGATCCACCAGGAACCACGCTGGACTTACCGGATGCCGTATTGCCGTAGCCTCCGCCAACGCTGCTGTAATCGGCGGAAGCCGTATTGCCGGTACCGCCAGCCACCGAACTTTGGGCGCCATCGGCCCCGTTGAGACTACCGCCACCTATGGTTCCGGCAATCCCGGTCACGGTGTTCTGGGAACCACCGCCGATCGCACCGTAATTCGCCTCGATCTGATTCTTGCCATGGGATACGCCGATCGAACTCACCTGCGTGTAGCCACCACCAGCAATCGTCGCGCCCCTGACGCCGGCCGTCACGGTGTTGGTCAAAGCACCCGCGATGACGTTGGCCGTCAAAGGGAGATTGTCCTGGAAATCCAGCTCTGCGCTGGGCTCGAGTCGCAGGCTGCGAACGTTGTTGGTACGGATCTCCAGCGCCGTGTCATCTGTGGTGCCAAGGAAATTCACCGATGGGCTGGTAAGCGCATTGCCCTCCAGCGCCCAGGATGCTGGACAATCGATGCTGGCCTTGAGTGTCACCGGACTGCGTTGATCCACCGCCACGTAGTCGCCGGCATCGCCCACCGGCTTGGCGGCAACGTCCAGCCATGCCTCGGTGAGTCCGGGCAGGTCGCCAAAGTCGACATCCACCGAAAAGCGTCCACCGCGAAAAGCCACGTCCGATATTTCCAACGGTCCGGCAATCGGTGTCATGGATGCCGGATCGGCATAAAGCGTGAGCTTCAGTGCGTAGTGCCCTTCCGCCGGTGCGGCGCCATCCTCCAGCTGGCCATGGAACACGAAGCTTTCGGCCTGCGCCGGTGCCGACAGCGCGGTCGCAATGGCGAAGACCAGCGCGACAGCCGGAAAGCGGTTGATCTGGCTCATGACAATCTCCGTGGATGAGTGGTCCAGCCGGCGGAAACCGCGGGCAGAAAAGCAAATGGTGGATGAGTAGTCGGATTGACGCTCACGGCAATGCCTCCAGCCCGTCCTTGAAAATGGTGCCGGGCAGCGGGCATTGCGGGATACCGGCCGCCTTGAGCGAGGCCGACAAGGTCAGGCGCCCTGCGCCGGAGGAATTCACGGTCGTTGGCGCCGGATCCAGCACGGCGGTGATCCGATAGCGACCCTGTCCGCGTATCGACGGCTGAGGCTCCAATTTGGCGGCACGCAGCGAGAACGGCGAGCCCGCAGCTGCCTGGTCCGCGCCCGTCTGCTCGGCAGCCCAAAGGCTTGAGGCCAATAGCAGGCATCCCAGGCTGGAAACGATTTGCTTCGCTATCACATGCTCGACCCTGTAAAGCGGGTGTTCCAAGGCGCAATTCCGACGCTTCTGCATACCTGCATCGAGGAAGGCGGGAATTTCGCGACACCGACCATACACCCATGCCCGCTACAATGTCCGCATGGACGTTTCCCATCTGCTGGACGGACTGAATCCGGCGCAACGCGAGGCGATTTCGGCGCCTGACGACCGTCTTGAGGTAGCGGCGAATCGACCGGAACCTGCCGAACCGCACCGGCCGACAGACATCACGGGGGCAGGCGCTTCATGACTAGTGCGAACCCACAACCATCGACACCGGCAACCCGGACACGTCCCGCCCCACTTTCGAACGTTGCAACGCTGCTTGCCTGTCTCTCGCCAGCAGCGCTCGCCGTGGTGCTTTTTTTTCCGGCACTGAGCGCGGGTTACATCGGCGACGACTGGGCCATCCTCACCCTCGCCCGACACAGTGGATCACCCTTCGCGTACTTTCTGGCTGATCATTCGGCAACCTATTCGTATCGACCAAACGGCGTGCTCGTCTGGCACTTGGTGACAGTTTTCTTTGACGACGCGGCCTGGCCTCAGTACCTGGTTCAGATTGGCCTTCATGCCATAAACGCCGCGCTACTCACGTTGCTGCTTCTACGACTTCGAGCCAATCGCTGGATTGCCCTGCTCCTTGGCGTCATCTACGCGCTACACCCGGTCGGCTTCGGCACTGTTCTGTGGCTGTCCGCCCGCTATGACCTCCTCACTGTCGGCGGCGTCCTGGCCTTGCTGCTCTCCATGGACAAGTGGCTGCTCCGCGAACGGGGCAGTCTGCTCTTGATCGTGTTTTCTGCGGCATGGGCTGCTGGTTCAAAGGAAACCGCACTCGCGGTTGTACCTGCGGTGTTCGGCTGGATCCTTTTCTGCCGCCGCAAAGGGAAGTTGACCGCAATCTCCGCCGCGCTGCTGCCCTTTCTGCTGGCGCTCTTGGCGCGCTGGTGGATTTTTGGAAGCAGCGGCCTTGACCGTACCGAAACCGGCGTTGGCCTGGTGGAAAGCCTGATGGAAGGTGTCCTGCTCTGGCTCGACCTGCTGCCAACCGTCGTTTTCGACACGTCATTGCCAAGACTGTTGTCTCTCTTCGTGATGCTCATTGCCGGCGCCATTCTGTCAATCGCATTCTGGCGACAGCTACGCACAGCTGATGAACATCACACCAGGCAACGAGCGCTCATTGCCGGCGCTTCCTTGCTGCTGATGCCGGCACTGCTGCAAGCCCCCATCACCAGCTACATGCTGAGCCTGCCATCGCCGCTGTCGAACACGACCAACCTGCGTTTCTACTACATGGCGCTGGCAGGGCTGACCATCTGTCTAGGCCAGATACCGATGCCTCGGCTCGGACCCATTCGAATAACCATCGGCGCGGGCTTGCTGCTGGCATCCATAACGTGGGCTGTTGCTGGCTGGAGTGCCGCAAGCCATTGGCAAGAGATGACCGCGAAGCCGGAACGGCTCAAGGTCATCAAGGCGGTAGGACAATCGCTCGCGGCGCAACCATACGAGCCTGGGTGCGTGCTCTATATCGAAAATCTGCCCGACTCTGTTGGCGACCTGCATGCGTTCCTGGATCCCATTGCCAAGAGCCAGCAAAGGACTTCCGCTGCCAGTCTGGATTGCCTTGTGTTGAGCGAAAAGCCCAGCGCGATGAGCATCACCGGAAGCCACCGAACGACGAAGAACTTGCCTGAAGGGGTTCCGATTCGATATGCACGGGGACAGGTGCTTGAGGCCCGTTCGGTACTGTCTGGGAGACTCTGGATGAGTTTTCCGGGCGTCTTGAGTCCGGAAGAGGCACGGGCCCGACCGGGTACGACCATCCTGCGATGGGATGAGGTCCAGTCAAAACTGGTCAGAGTGACCGGCGCATCAACGTCTGCCGGAACTAACTGACGCCCATTTGCCGGGTAACGACACGTTGTTGGGTAGCGACACGGCGGGTCCCTGCTTCAGCCTCGGTCATGCCGGCTACAATGCCG
>JACKOX010000008.1 GCA_024233975.1 Rhodanobacteraceae bacterium | reverse complement strand
TGGTCACCCGCGCGCTGGACGTGGACACCACGGCATGGCTCGGCATGTCCGTCGGGCATGCCAGCCTGACCACCATCCGCGTTGAAGCGGATGGCCGCATCAAGCTGCTGGGTATCGGCGATACCGGCCATATTCCCGCCAACCTGACCACGGCGGCGAGTGGTGACCCCGCGGGTCGACTGGTTCCCGCCGCGCTCAAGGAAGCGGTCACCGAGTGATGCGTCGTGGCTGAGCACGAGCACCTGGCGGGAGTGAATTGATGATCTGGCTGCTGCGCGCGCTATGGCGCTTGCTGGCGATCATCGACCTGATCGTGATCAGCATTCCGCTGTACTTGCTGAGCTGGCTGCCGTGGCGCGGCAAGCATCCGGTGGCCAGCCTTTTCCATGTCTGGTGCCGTGCCATGGTTCGAGCGCTGGACGTGGATCTTCGGTTGCATCAGCACTACCGGGAACCGCTGCCGAAGCGCTACATCCTGATTGCGAACCATCCTTCGGCTTTCGAGGATGTCGGCATTCCGGCGCTGTTCGATGTCGTCAGTCTGGCCAAGTGGGGGGTGCGGGACTGGTGGTTCGTCGGGCGCATCGCACGCGCCGCGGGCACGTTGTTCGTGAAGCGCGATGAGGCGGAATCCCGGCGCGAGGCGCGCGAGGCCATGCTGGCGGCGATCGAAGCCGGCGCGAACCTGGCGCTGTATCCCGAAGGCGGCTGCAAGGGACGGCGTCTGTACCACGAGTTCCGCTCTGGCGCCTTCGATGTGTCCTTCCAGACCGGTGTGCCGATCCTGCCGGTGTTCCTGCACTACGAAGCCCAGGACGTCTTCGAATGGCGTGACCCTCAGACAGCACCGCAGAAGGTCTGGCATGTCGCCACCGCGATCAACAATCGCGCCAACTACCACGTCTTCGATCCCATCGACCCGAAGAACTTTCCCGACCGCGACGCCATGCGTGACGCCACCTATGCGCGCTACCAGGAATGGGATGAGCGCTATTTGTCCTGATCAGAACTGGCTGGCGTAGCTGTTTTCAAAGCCCTGACGCCTTCCAGCATTTCCTTGACGTGATGCTTGGGGTCGAGGGCGTTGTAGACGTCGGCGATGTGGCCATCGGGGGCGATGACATATGACGTCCGCTCCGACCACCCCGGTCGAAGCACCCACAGCGCGTCATACTGCTTCGCGATCTTCGCGTCGGGGTCGGCGGCCACGGGGAACTTGCCGCCGCAATGCTCGGTTTCCTTCGAGAAATCCGCCAGTTCATCAATGTTGCCGGCGGTCACACCAATCACCGTGGCGCCTTCCGTCTTGAAGTCATCGATCGCTTCAGAGAAGAGTCGCGCCTCGACGTTGCACCCGGCAGTGTGCGCCGCGGGAAAGAAATACACGACCACCGGGCCAGCCTTGAGGGATTCCTGCAGGCTGTAGTCGAAAGGCTCGCCGGCGAGATAGGCCCTGGCGTTGAAAGGCGGTGCGGCGTCGCCGGGCTTGAGGGCGGCCATCGCCGTTGGCGCAGCGCCGGCGAGCAGGGCCAGCAACAGTGTGTGGGCGAAGAGTTTCATGACGTCTTCCATCCGCGACGGGTCGGCACATGAGTGTACCCGTGTGCCGGGAAGATGAGGTGGTGGCGTGGATCGCGCCCTGGTATCGCTTCCGATCCGCCGGCAGGTGCAAGACGACAGCCGCATCACCGACGACCTCGGATCCACCGCCACCCAGCGGGGCATGACGCGCGGATGTCACGCACCTACGAGCTGGATCACGAAGGCTGATTGCAGCGATGGCTGCGCCCGCCCGTGATCATCGGGCGGGCAGTCGCTACCATGCGCGCCATGGAAGCGATCCAGGAAATCCTTCGCCGCGCGCTCGATGCCCTGCGTGGCGGCGACCAGGCTCAGGCAGCCCGCCTCAGCGACCAGGTGCTGCAGGCCGAGCCGGAACATTTCGGTGCGCTTCACCTGCGCGGCATCGTCGCCATTCTCCAGAATGACGCCGGACGGGCGATTGAGTGCCTGCAGTCTGCGGTGCGCCTCAATCCGGGGATGGCACCCGCTCATTACAACCTCGGCAATGCATTGGCATTGGCCGGGCTGCCGGACGAGGCCGTGGCCAGCTTTGATCGCGCCCTGTCGCTGGCGCCGGGCATGGCCGAAGCCTGGTGCAACCGCGGCAACGCATTGGTGTTGCTCGATCGGGTCGACGAAGCGCTGGGGAGTTTTCGCACGGCGATCCAGCATCGCCCGCAGCTGGTGGATGCGCATATCAACCTCGGCGATCTGCTGTTTCGTCAGGGCCAGTTGTCTTCGGCACGACAGCACTTCGAGGCTGCCTTGCGGCTCAGTCCGGACCGGTCAATCGCCTGGACGAATCACGCCAAGGTGTTGTTGGGGTTACACGACGCCGGTGCTGCCTTGCGCAGCGCCGGCGAGGCTATCCGTCGCGATGCCGGGAATGCCGAAGCCTGGGCGACGCGGGCATCCATCCAGCTGGAAATCGGTCGTAGCGCGGAAGCTTGTGATGACCTCGCGCGTGCGGTAGTACTCGCCCCAAAGCTTGTCGACTATCGCGTCGCGCTCGCCGAAGCCCTCCGACGGGCAAGACGTTTCGACGAGGCGGACCTCAGCCTGGATGCGGCACGCGAGCTGGGCGGCGAGACCGTTGGCTGGCTCGATGCCAGGGGCGTACTGCTGCATGATTGCGGTCAGCTCGACGCAGCTCGCGACATGTTCGAGCAAGCACTGGCAATTGATCCGCGGTCGCAGTCGGTGCTGCGACACCTTGGCAATCTCTGGCAGGACCTCGATGAACCGGACAGGGCACTGGAATGCCTGGATCGGGCGCTCGATCTTGACCCGAGGGACACCATCGCTCTGAACGGGCGTGGTCTTGTCCACACCGAGTGCCGCCGCTTTGATGCGGCGGAAGGTGACTATGCCCAGGTGCTGGCACTGCAGCCGGCGTCGGGTGAGGCGCACAAGCGACGCGCGATTCTTCGTCTGTTGCAGGGGGACTTCGCCAGCGGCTGGTCCGACTATGAGGCCAGCCTGCGACTTTCGCGTCGAAACAACGATTCCTCGCCAGGCGTGCCTTTCTGGCAGGGCGAAGACCTGGCCGGAAAGCGCATCCTTTTGTCCGAACCCAATGGACTGGGCGATACGCTGCAGTTCATTCGCCTAATTCCCCGGCTTCATGAGCGTGGAGCGGAGGTGGCCTTCCTCGGGCCGGCACGGATGCTGCGCCTGCTGCGTACATTTCCCGAACCGGTGGCGTGGATTACCGAGGTGGGTGAGCAGTCCTTCGACTTCCAGAGCGAGTTGTGGAGTCTGCCGCATTGGCTGGGTCTGGCACTGGACTCGATTCCTGCCGAGTTGCCCTATCTTTCGGCGGAACCTGATCGCGTGACGCGTTGGGCCTCCTGGCTGGCATCGCAGCCGGGTCGTTTCCGGATCGGTATCTGCTGGCAGGGTAATCCCGCGAGAAAGATCGACGTGGCGCGTTCGGTGCCGCTGCGGATGTTGGCACCGCTGGCCGCTGTGCCCGGTGTCCAGCTGGTCAGCCTTCAGGCACAACACGGCCTCGAGCAACTCGATGATTTGCCCGAAGGGATGAGCGTAGTGCGGCCACCGGCGGACTTTGATGCTGGCCCCGACGCATTTCTCGATACCGCGGCCTTGATGCAGTCGCTGGACCTGGTGATCACCATCGACTCCGCCCTGACGCACCTGGCCGGCGCCTTGAACCGGCCCGTGTGGCTGGCCTTGCGTGCCGTGCCGGAGTTCCGCTGGATGCTGGATCGGACGGACAGTCCCTGGTATCCGACGGTACGCCTGTTCCGCCAGCAGCGGCTGGGCGACTGGACACCTGTGTATCAGCAAATGGCGCAGGCGCTTGGCGAGGCGGTCATGCGGTCGACGGCAGCGTCCGATGGCTTGTAGCTGCAGCGGTTACCGCGATGGCGAAGGCGATCAGGAATACCGCGACGAAAGCCGTGCCGGGTGACCTCGGCTGCAGTGTCGAGAAGGCGAGTCCGCCGAGAGCGAGCGTCGAAGCCGTGCCCAGCGACGAGGCGATCTGAAGTCCGGATGAGTAGCGCCCCTGCTGGTCGACAGGGGCCAGTTTGAGCGTCAGCACGGCGAGCATGGGGAAGGCGAGGCCCATGCCCAACCCGGTCATGGACCAACCAACCAGCATGCTCCAGTCGGGAACCGCGCCGAGTACGGTTGCAGCGCACAGACCGATGCCGCTGGCCATCGCGATGCAGCCGCGTGCAAGCCAAGTCTGCCGTAGTCCGGCACCTTCCATGCGCGCCTGCAGGTGGCTGCCGATGCTCCAGCTCAGCGCGCCACCGGTCAGCGCGAGACCGGCATATGTCAGTGTCCAGCCGCGCTGCTGGTGCAGCCATAGCGGCACGAAGGCTTCGCACAGAAAGAACGCGGAGGAGTTGAAGCCACGCATGGCGATCACTGTGGGCAGTCCGCGCTGCAGGCGCAGGGTGCCGCGTGGCAACAGTCGCCACGCGGCGAGGCCGATTCCCGTCAGCGCCGCGACGACGACCAGTGGTGCCCAATGGGCGGCGTAGACGCTGGTCGACAGCGCAATGCTGCCGCCCGACGCGAGCAAGGCCCACGGCAGTAATCGATCGCTCGATTGGGCAGGGCGAATTGCGGCACCCAGGCCGCGTAGTGGTGGCAGCACCAGCAGTGCGACCGGTAGCAGCAGCAGGGCGATGCCGAGGAACAGCCAACGCCATCCCAGATGTTCCACCACCCAACCGGAAATCGCCGGCCCAACGATGGCGGGCACGACCCAGGCCGCGGAGAACAGGGCGAACAACCTCGGATGCAGCGCATCCGGCAGCTTCCGCGCGGCGGCCACGTAAAGGGCGACGACCAGCGAGCCCACGCCCAGACCCTGCACCAAGCGCCCAGTCACCAGCATGGTCATGGATGTCGCCAGCCCTGCCAGCAGCAGGCCGGCGCTGAACAGCAGCAGGCCGCCAGTCATGGCACGCATCGGTCCATGCCGGTCACAGTCGCGACCTGCCCAGACCATGGCGATCAGTGATCCCGCCAGCGTGCCAGCGAACGCCAGCGCATAGAGCGGAACGCCGTTCAATGCCGCGGCTACTGCCGGCATGCCGGCAGCCACGCCAATCGCCTCGAAGGCGATCATCGAGCACAGACCAATGGCACCAAGGCTCAGTGCACGCCACTCGGGGGCGAACAGTGACGCCGCCCCGTCACTGGCCACTGCACTGTTCCCGGCTGTCTTTTCCAGAGCCGTCACCGGCATTCCTTGTCATGGCTGTCGAAACGACACTAGCATGCAACCTCAAGTGGACTTGAGGTCAAGCGCCATGCCCGAGACGTGGCTGAGTGTGGGTGAAGTGGCGGCAAGGAGCGGTGTTGCGGTATCGACGCTGCACTACTACGAAAAGCAGGGTTTGCTGGCGTCGCGGCGGACATCGGGAAACCAGCGTCGCTATGCGCGGGAGGTGTTGCGGCGCGTGGCGTTCATCCGCGCGTCGCAGGCCGTGGGTATCGGGCTTGCCGAAATTGCGCAGGCGCTGGCCGGACTACCCGAAGGACGCACCCCGACAAAGGCGGACTGGAGCCGGTTGTCGCGCCATTGGCGGGCATCGCTGGACCAGCGCATCGCCGAGCTCCAGCTTCTGCGGGACAAGCTGGATGGCTGCATCGGTTGCGGCTGCCTGTCGCTGAAGGCCTGCCGGCTGTACAACCCGAAGGATGCACTGGGCGCGTCGGGTGCGGGTGCGCAGCGGCTGCTGCCATCGCGCGGGTAGCGCGCCGCATCAGGCGATGTTCGGGCCTCGCCTGGGCCGGACCCGGAAAAGATGACGGCGGCGTGAGGGGAGGGCACGCCGCCGTCGTTACAACCGCTGGTTGGATCGGGAATCAGCTGTCGCTGGCCTCAGCGACGTCGAAGTTCTCCGCGGCTTCCTTGCCGTACCAGCGGCCTTCCAACAACACCAGGTCATGCTCGGTGGCGATCGGCGCATTGAACACCGTGACCGTGGTGCGCACGCGCGCCGTGCTGCCATCGATTTCCAGCACCTCGACCTGCAGCGAGTCGGCGATGGCATCGAGGTCGATGCCGTACAGGCGGACGGCGTCCTTGGCGGCGGCCAGCACGTTGCCAGCGCGATCCAGCGCCGACTCCAGCGGCAGCGACTTCAGCTCGTCGAGGCTGGTGATGCCGCTGCGACGGGCTGCGTCGGTGACGATGGTCAGCGCGTGGCGCATGTTGTCCGAGCTCAGGAAGTCGGTACCGCCGGCCCACTCCTGAATGCCGGGAAATGCCTGACGCAGGGCTTCGCGCTGCTCGGTGGTCAGCTCGCTGTCTTCGGAATTGATCGCCATCTGGATGGCGCCGTAGCCCATCATCAGGGCGCCGGGCAGCTTGGGACGCGCCTCTTCGAGCTTGGGCTCGATCTCTGCCATCAGCTGCTCGACGGCATCCGGCGCCACGAAGCGGCCGATTTCCTGGTCGAACTTGGCACGATCCTCGTCGGTGATCGGCTCCATGCGCTTGATTTCGTACATCGTCTTGGCCTGCTCCCACTTCGACGCCGGCACCAGCGACTGGGCAATGCCGGTGACGTTGTCGTGGCGGAACAGGTAGGCCAGGTCCAGGATCTGCGCGGCCGGATCAGGCACATTGGCCGCCGCAGCCATGGCGGCGTTGTGGGCGCTGCTGTCGGCGGCGAACGCCGGTGCCTGGAAGGCCACGAGGCCCGCGGCCATCAGGGTGAGGGTCAACAATTTGCGTTTCATGCACGGGCTCCTCTGTGGTGGTGTGCGGAGCTAGTGTGCTAGTGAGCTAAAACACCGAACAGTGCCGAAAGTACCGGATGCTGCACCGCCGGCGTTCCAGTATTGGCGGGATTCGCCAACTAATTGATTTAGATCCGATTCCCAATTGCCAACAGGCGCACTGGGACCTCCTTGTAGATCGGCGTCCGCGTGCCCGTGCTGTAGTTGCTGGCCGGGACCAGGCCGCTGGCTTCGGGAAAATACGCGGCAACACAGCCACGTGCGATGTCGAAGGCACGCAGCGTGAAAGACTCGGCGCGCCGGCTCACGCCATCGTCGACGAGAGCCTCAATGTCCACGCGTTGGCCTTCGTGCAGACCACGTTGCGCGAGGTCATCCGCGTGAATGAACAGCACGCGGCGGTCACCGGCGACATCACGATAGCGATCATCGTTGGAGTAGACGGTGGTGTTGAACTGATCGTGGGCGCGGATGGTCATCAGTGCGAGCACGTCGGCACCGTGGCGAGCAAGTGCAGTCGACAGTGGTGTTTCTGCCACCAGTGCCGCGGGGATGAGGTTTGCCCGCCGACTGGCAGTTGCCCAGCGTCGCTGAGCGGCGCTGTTGGGCAGGTGGAATCGGCCTTCCTTCTCAAGCCTTTCCCGGTAATCGTCGAATCCTTCGGTCACGCCGCGTTGGCATTGCTCGATGGCATCACGAATGCGGCCATAGTCGTCAGCCAGCGCAAGCCACGGAACCGCCGGCGCCCGACCGATGGCGTCACCAAGGCGCGTGACGATCATCGGCTCGCTGAGCTGTCGCTCGCTGATCGGTGACTGCACGCCACGCGAAGCACGCACGGTGCTGCTGGAGTCCTCGGTGGATATGCATTGGGCCTGTCCACCGCTCAGGTCCTTGTCGGTGCGACCGAGCGTGGGCAGCAGCAGGCCGATCTCGCCGGGATGGCAGTGGGTGCGATTGAGTTTGGTGGCAATGTGCAGGGTGAATCGAGAGCGTGAGAGTGCATCCAGCACGCGCGGTGCATCCGGTGCGGCGACGCCGAAGTTGCCGCCCAGTGAGAGCAGGGCGCGCATGGAACCATCGAACAGGCCGTCGATCACGGCGGCGGCGTCACAGCCGTCATCACGGCACAGCTCGACGCCATCGAAGCAGGCGGACTGGTTGTCCAGCCACCGCGTCGACACCTGGGAAGTCGCGCCCATGGTGCGATCGCCTTGCACGTTGGAGTGGCCGCGCACCGGCATCAGTCCGGCGCCGGGCTTGCCGATGTTTCCACGCAGCAGCGCCAGGTTGGTGACCTGCTGGATGGTCTCGACGGCGCGCGGGTGATGGGTGAGGCCCATGCACCAGGTCAGCATGGTGGCCCTTGATTTCGCGTAGCAGTCAGCGATCTCACGGATCGCTGATTGCCCGAGGCCCGACTCGCGTTCGATGTCCGGCCACTCCAGCGACGTGACGGCGTCGCGCAGCGCATCGAGTCCTTCGCAATGGGCATCGATGAACGCGTGGTCGAGCACCTTGCCCGGATCGCGGGCCTCCAGTTCGAACAGCGCTTTCATGATGCCCTGCAAGGCGGCGAGGTCGCCACCGAGGCGTACGCGATGGATGGCATTGGCGACGGGAATGCCGCGGTTGCTCACCAGCTCGCCGAGGTTCTTCGGGTCGGAAAAGTTCGTGAAGCCGCGCTCGGCCATCGGGTTCAGCACCAGCACGGTGGCGCCGCGTTGGCGGGCTTCATACAGCGCCGCCATCATGCGCGGGTGGTTGCTGGCCGGATTCTGCCCGATCACCAGGATCAGCTCGGCCTGTTCGAAATCGTCGAGCTGGCAGGTGCCCTTGCCGATGCCGATGCTCTGCTTGAGCGCGTAACCGGACGGTTCATGGCAGAAGTTGGAGGAATCTGGCAGGTGCGGGCTGCCGTAGCTGCGCGCCAGCAGTTGCCATAGGAATGCCGCTTCGTTGCTGGAACGACCCGAAGCGTAGAACGCGACGGTTTTCGGATCCAGCGCGTTCAGCTCGGTGGCGGCGACGCGTAATGCTTCGTCCCAGTCGATGGCGCGGTATTGGTTGGTCGATCTCTCGTAGAGCACCGGCGTGGTCAGGCGCCCCTGGAACTCCAGCTCGAAGTCGCTCAGTGCACGCAATTGTTCTGGCGTCCTGCCGTCGAAGAACGTGGCGTCGGCAGCCTTGCGGGTCATCTCCCAGGCGATGGCCTTCTGGCCCTGTTCGCAGCTGTCGACCAGTGGTCGTCCCGGCTTGTCCGGGAAGGCGCAGCCAGGGCAGTCGAAGCCGCCGTGTACCTTGTTGGCGTGCAGGAACGAGCCGATCACCTTGATCGGAATCCGTTGACGCCGGAATGCTTTGAGCGATGCCGCGATGGCGCCGCGCCCACCAGCTGGCTTGGAGGTGGTCATCGGAGCAGTGTGGGGTTTCGAGTCATACGCTGACGTTAGTGTGCGTCGTCGCCCATGACAATCTTTCGATCCAGGTAACGGCCCTGTGAACGGTATAGTTCGGCTTTGCCACCGGAATTCCTGCCGATGAAGCCGCCGCAAAGCGTCGACCTGCCGCCGCGACCGATCCTGAGCGACGCCGAGCGCATCGAGCGTGCCGCCGCGTTTGCTGCCGAACTGTCGGGGCGGCGAACGGTTCGCGACTATGCGCCCACGCCGGTGTCACGGGAGGTGATCGAACACTGCCTGCGCGCCGCCGGCAGCGCGCCCAGTGGCGCCAACCAGCAGCCCTGGCGTTTCGTCGCCGTATCGGATCCGGCCATCAAGCAGCGCATTCGCGAAGGTGCCGAAGCCGAGGAGCGCGAATTCTACGAGCGACGCGCGCCTGACGAATGGCTGGAGGCGCTGGCACCGCTGGGTACGGATGCCGACAAGGGTTTCCTGGACGTGGCGCCATGGTTGATCGCGGTGTTCTACGAACGCTTCGGTCTTGACGAGGCGGGCGAGAAGCGCAAGCGCTACTACCCGCACGAATCGGTGGGCATCGCCACCGGTATGCTGATCGCCGCGCTGCACCACGCGGGCCTGTCGACGCTGACGCATACGCCAAGCCCGATGGGATTCCTCAACGATATCCTTGGTCGGCCGAAGAACGAGATGCCTTACCTGCTGCTGGTGGTTGGGCACGCGGCCGAAGGCTGTCAGGTGCCGGACATCCAGCGTCTGCCGCTGGAGCAGATCGCCAGTTTTTTCTGAGAGCCGGCGCTAGGCTTCGGCCGCAGGGTTCGCCATCGCCTCTGGCGGTGCCATTTCGATGCGATTGCGGCCGGCCGCCTTGGCCCGGTAGAGCGCGGCATCGGCAATCTGGAACAGCGCCTCCGGCGTCATGCCCACCGAAGGCACGCCGCTGGCCAGCCCGGCGCTGATGGTCATGCCGTCCGTGTCGTTGCCGAGGCTGCGCGGTGGCAGCGCTTCCACCAGCGCACGCATGCGTTCGGCGATGCGGCTGACCATCTCTGCATCAGCGTCGATCATCAGGCAGGCGAATTCTTCGCCACCGAATCGCGCCACCAGATCCTGCTCCCTGAGCGTGGATTGCATCGCATTGGCGATGGCCTTCAGCGCAACGTCGCCGGCGAGGTGGCCATGCTCGTCGTTGTAGTTCTTGAAATGATCGACGTCGGCGACGATCAGTCCGACAGGTCGCCGCAGGTCGCTGGCGCGCTGGATGGCGGCGCGCATGGCTTCCATCAGGCGTCGCCGGTTGGCGATGCCGGTGAGCGGGTCGGAATAGGAGAGTTCCGTCAGTCGCTGGTTGGCGTTGCGCAGGGCTTCGGTTCGATCCGCCACCAACTGCCGAAGCTGTCGCTGGCGCCGATGCAGGCCGCGGTTGTAGCCGAGGATCCCGGTCAGCAGCAGCAATGCCGTCAACAGGATGGCCGACACCTGCAGCCAGCCGCGCTGCCACCAGTGCGGGTCGACGCGGAATGCCAGCGACTGCGGCGCGGCGGCCACGTTGGCGAAGTCGCGCGCCTCGATGACCAGGCGGTAGTCGCCCGGCGCAAGCCGATTGAAACTGCGGGAATGCTCGCTTCGCCAGCTGGAGAAGCCGGCTTCCAGACCCACCAGTCGCGTGCGGTAGACCGACTCGTCTTCGCGCTGCCCCGTCAGCAGGCTGAAATCGACACGCAGTTCCTGCAGGTCCGGCAGCAGTTCGATGGGCGTATCGGCCTGCACATCCAGGGGCTTGCCGTTGGCGAGGACGGAGGTGATGCGCAGTGGCCGGGGACTGCTGGTGCCGGCCGCGGGGCTGACGTTGGGATCGAACATCGAAAGCCCGGCCAGGGTGCCCGCCCAGTAGCGGTCGTGGGCATCGATGAACTGGCTGTTGGTATTGCACTCATCGTGGATCATGCCGTCGCGGCGACGGAACACGCGCTCTTCGTAACCGCCCGAACCATCCGGGGTCAGCTGCTGCACGCCGTTGTTGGTGCACACGTAGGTTCGCCCGACGCTGTCGCGCAGCACGCTGTACACGGCGGGATCGGGCGACTGGGGGATGGCCGTCCCACCTGCCGGACGCGGGTTGCGCGGGTCGGTGACATCCAGGCGGACAACCCCGTTGCGATTACTCGCGGCCCAGAGGATCTGGCGCTGGCCCTCGTCGAAGACGCTGATGGCGCGAAAACCGTTGTCCGGATAGCCGAGGTCGGCGGGCAGGCGTCCCCATTGCCCGTCCTCCAGCCGCAGCAGTCCGCGCGCATCCGCGGCCCAGAGCCAGGAGTGTCCGTCATGGTCGATCTGCTCGCGCAGGCCCAGCACTGCCCATTCGCGATGGCCTTCCGGTGAAGCGAAGTCGGTCCACTGGCCGTCGCGAAGCCGGTGGATGCCGCTGTAGGACGTGGCCACCCACCATTCGACGGTTCCATCCCACTGGCGGGCGATGGCGAAGTTGGCTGTTTCCTCGGGGCGGATCGGCCACGGTGTCGGCAGCGGAACCACGTTCAGGTTGTCGTCGATTTCCTGCAATGGCGCGCCGACCAGCGACAGCAGGCGATGGTCGCGACCGTCGGCTCCGGGCAGGCGCCAGATGCCGCGCACCCCGCGTGCCGGCAGTTCCCCTCCAGCCTGCGTGTAGCGTCTCCAGTGACCATCCTCGAGCATGGCGAGGCCATCGCGCGAGGACCCGGTCCACAGGCGTTCTCCGCCGCGGCCATTGGGTTCGACCAGCACGCCGAAAATGCCGTTCTCGCTGGCACCGAGCAGCGATACCACGTGCCAGGGGTTGTCGTTCATGGCGGCCCTGGCCATGCCGCCTTCGGTGGGCAGCCAGAGCATGGCATTGCCGTCGGCATCATTGATCACCTTGACGCTGCGCACCGCATCGGAGGGCAGGCCGTTGCGCCGGTCGAAGGTTTCGATGTGATCGCCGCGCAGGCGCAGCAGGCCGCCGCGCGACGCCATCCAGACGGTCAGCTCGCCGTGGCTGTCGCGCGTCTGGGCCATCGTATAGATCGCCTCGGAGGGGAGCTCGCCGGCATCACTGCGCCAGATGCGCACGCCGTCATTGCGGATGCGAGCCACGCCACCGCCATAGCTGGTAACCCAGAGGGTTTCCTGTTCGCCATCCACGGTGGCCATCAGGTCGGTGGTGGGCATTTCCCGGATACCGTCGATATCCAGGCGCTGCCAGTCGGAGCGTGCCGGTGTCAGTTCGCGATACCAGATGCCCAGGTTGGCGCTGGCCATCCACTCGCGTGGTCCGCCGAGCAGGTGGCGCGTGCGTTGAATGGCGATTGCCCGCCCGGGCGCGCTGTTCTCATTGCCGGCGTCATTGCGCCACTCGCCGTCGACAAGACGGGCGAGGCCATCGTCGTGTCCGACCCACAGCTCCCGCCCGGCGTCGCCTTCGATGATCGAGAAGCGCTGGTAGAAACGGCGTTCGCCAACGAACTGCCATTGCCGGCCGTCGTAGCGCGCCAGGCCTTCACGCTCGAAGATGGCCCAGAGATTGCCATCCGCGTCGTTGGCCATGTCGCGGACCAGGCTGCTGGCCTCGGGCAGGGGTTGTGGCGTCCAACGGTAGCCGTCGAAGCGGGCGAGCCCGGAAGCCGATCCGGCCCAGACGAAACCGTTGCGGTCCATGCCGACCGTGCTCCAGATCTCGTCGCTGAGTCCGTCGCGGCTGGTGTAGACGGATACCGTCGGTCCAGCGCTGTCCGGCACCGCCAGCGGCTCGGTGGTCGATGTTGCCGCCGCCGCCATCGCCGATGACCAGCACAGGCATGACAGCAGCATGTGGCGGAGCAGCGTTCTCACGCGCCCGGTTCCTCCGGATTTCCCCGCACCGATTATGCGACAGCCGCCTGAAACACAGGAACCGCCTTTGTAAATGATGGTGAACGTGAGTGATGACGGGCGGGTGGTTTCCGCTGCGCTCAGGACAGATCGGCCGATGGAACCACGCGATTGCGACCGTCGCGCTTGGCCCGGTAGAGGCAGCGGTCCGCTTCGGCCAGCGCCTTGGCCGAGGTGGCGTGGTCACGGGCATTGGTCCAGCCGATGCTGACCGTGACCGGGATGCTTGCACCGTCCGACAGCGGCGCGGGCGATGCTTCCACACTGGCGCGCAGACGGTCGAACAGCTGCGGCGCATTCATGGTCGCATCGGGTCGGCAGAGCACGAGGAATTCCTCGCCGCCAATGCGCGCACACCACAGCTGCTCGAAGCGGCGCATCTGATCGGCGAGCCAGACCAGCACCCGGTCGCCGGCCTGGTGGCTGTGCTGGTCGTTGATGCGCTTGAAGTGGTCGACATCCAGCAGGGCGACAAACAGCGGTCTGCCACCCTTTGTCGCCTCTTCTAAGCATTCCTCCAGGTAGTGGTCGGCGCGGCTTCTGTTGGGGAGGCCGGTCAGGCTGTCGTGCCGCGCCTGGTGGCGTAGCCGTTCCATGAGCTGGTTCTTTTCGCGGTCGGCTTCAGCCAGCGCGATGGCGCGGTCCTGCAGTTCGGCGGTGCGGGTATCGACCATCGCTTCCAGGCGACGTTCATTGCGACGCAGTGCCGAAAGGCGGCTTCGATAGGCCAGGAACACCACGCCGAGGGTGCCGAGTCCCAGTAGGACCTGGAACCAGCGTGTCTGCAGCAGCGTGGCCTGGACAATGAACGGTGTCGACAACGTCGCCCCCGGCTGCCCATCGGAACCCAGCGTTGCGTAGCTGTGCAGGGTGTAGTTGCCGGGAGGCAGGTTGGTATAGCCGATGCGGGTTTCCGTCGTTGCCGGCCCGTAGTCCGCATCAAATCCTTCCAGCCAATGGCGATAGCGCAGGCTGCCCGGACTGGCGAAGGCCAGCCCGGCAAACTGGAACTCCACGCGTCGGGTGCCCGGCAACAAATCCAGCGGCAGGGTGCCCGGTACTCCGTCCACCAGGACGTGTTCCAGGGCCATCGGCGGCGGGGGCCGCGGACGCGGTGGGAAGTCGGCGGGGTAGATGCGGCTCACGCCCTTGGCGGTGGGAATCCACAGACTGCCGTCGGCGGCGACCATGCCGGCCTCCTGCGTGCCGCCGTTGCACTGCGTCGCGGTGAGGCCGTTTTCCTCGGTGAGGACGACGGCATCGACCAGTCGACGCGTTCCCTTCAGTACGGCATCGATGTTTTCCCGCTCCACGCGGGCGAGGCCGCGGTTGGAGGTCAGCCAGAACGCGCCGCCCTGGTCGATCAGCAGACGGAACAGCGTGTCGCTCGGCATGCCCTGCGCCCGGCCGATAGCGTGAAAGTGGCCATCCTGCATCCGCAGCAGCCCGGCATCGGTGGCCAGCCAGCCGTTCTGGTCATCCTCCAACTGGATGTCGAAGGTATCCAGGGCAGGGTAGCCGCTGTCGCGGTCATGGACAGTGACTTTCCCGTCGGGATCAAGCCGGGCCAGCCCGATCGCGGTGCCCACCCAGAGTGTGCCGCTGGCGGTTTCCTCAAGGCTCAGGATGAAGTCGGGCGTCTCCTTTGGGAACAGGTCGATCACCGTCGCCCTTCCGTTGTCGAAGCGTGCCAGCCCCTCCGAGGTGCCGATCCACAAAGCGCCATCGTGGCCGAAATGCAGTGCGCGGATCGATAGCTGCGGCAGGCCTTCCTCGCGTCCGATCCGACTGACGACGCGGCCCTCGTGCAGCCGGGTGACTCCGCCATCATAGGTGCCAACCCAGAGGTCGCCGGCCGGCCCCAGCACCAGCGTGGTGACGCTGAGCGATCCCAGTTGCTGTTCGTCCAAGTGGTCACGTAGCAGGCCGTCCCGATAGCGATACAGCCCTCCGCTGGTGCCGATGAAGACATCGCCGCTGGGTGTTTCCAGAAGGGTCCGGGCGAAGGGCTGGTCGAGGCCCTGCGAAGGCCCGAAACGCTCGATCGAGGTTTCCACGACCTGCGTCAGGCCACCGTTGCTGCCTACCCAGAGCGTGCCTTCGCGGTCGATCAGCAGCGACAGCACGCGGAGATCGGGAAGGCCTTCGTCGGTGCCCAGGCTTTCGACCAGCGCGATGTCGCCATTGCTGTTGAAGCGGGCGCGATACAGGCCGTTGGTCTGGGTGCCGAACCACAGCCGTCCTCGACCATCCATCGCCATCGCCGTGATGGAGGTCGCCTGCAATGAAGCGGGCAAAGCGATGCTTCGCAGCTCGTCACCCACGAGTTCATGCAGGCCACTGTCGCCACCGACGAAAATCCGGCCCGCCTGACCGACCAGCAACGCGCGGGTCTGGCCGCCGCCCAGGAATTCGCGACCGCCGCTGCCCAGGTCGATCCGTTGCAGGCCACGATGGGTGGCCACCAGAAGTCGGCCGTCCGGGCCGAAGGCCATGCCGAGGACGCGCTTGCCGACTTCTTCGATGGCGTTTGCCTGCTGTCCATCGATGACAAGGACGCCGTGATCAGCCGTGCCGACCAGCAGCCGCTGCTGCGAATCGAGCAGCAGGGCCAGTACCTGATCGTTTGCCAGCAGCGAGCGCTGCGGACCTTCGGACCATTGGCCGTTGTCGTAGCGAATGACGCCGTTCTGGCTCTGCCCCAGCCACAGGCTGCCGTCGCCCGCTGCCAGCAGGGAGCGCACGCCGCCGGGTGACATGGTGGATTCCGTGGCGGCATCGAAGGTGTCGAAGCCGCGTCCATTGAAGCGGGCGACGCCCTCCCAGGTGGCGGCCCAGAGGTAGCCGTCCCGTGTCTGCGCAATGGCGTGAACGGTGTTCTGCGGCAGGCCGTCGTCGACGTCGTAGCTGCGCACGGACACGGTATTGATGGCCTGCAGGGGCGTTTCCGGCTGCGCCGCCCAGGCGACGACGGAGATGGCTGATGCGGCCATCAGGAGCAGGAAGAGGATGGCATCCGGCCGCCAGCGGAAAACGCGAGTCCTTGCCGGCAGCCACGGCCCACGTGTGTTGCTTCGCCTGGTTATCGTGTCGGCCTCGGGCACGGGGGAGCAATCGCCAGCATTCGCGTCGCGCACAGTCTGACCGCGTGGGCGTGGGCTGTCGACCGGTCGGTGCTGCCGGATCGATGCGCACGCTGGGGGGATTGCCGAATCCGGGTACGATGACGTCGCTGCGTTCCCTTGCGGCCCGATGACAACCCCGGAAGTGCCCGATGATCCGCGTCCATCACCTCAACAACTCGCGTTCCCAGCGCATCCTCTGGCTGCTGGAAGAACTCGGTGTCGACTATGAACTGGTGCGCTACGAGCGCGACCAGGAGACCATGCTGGCGCCCGAATCGCTGCGCCAGCTGCATCCGCTGGGCAAGTCGCCATTGCTGGAAGACGACGGCAAGGTCTATGCCGAGTCCGGCGCCATCATCCAGTATCTGGTGGATCGCTATGACAGCGAACGCCAGCTGTCGCCCGCTCCGGACAGCGACCGGCGGCCGCGCTTCGACTACTGGCTGCACTACGCTGAAGGTTCCGCGATGCCGCCACTGCTCCTGTCGCTGGTTTTCAATCGCGTGCGGAATGGCCCGATGCCGTTCTTCGTGCGTCCGGTGGCGCGTGCCATTGCCGACAAGGTCAGCGGCAGCTTCATCGACCCGCAGTTGAAACTGCACTTCGACTACCTGGAAGCCGAGCTGGCGGCGTCCGGCTGGTTTGCCAGTGAGGACTTCAGTGCCGCCGACGTGATGATGAGCTTCCCGGTCGAGGCCGGTGAGAAGCGCGTCGGCTATCGCAACCGTCCAAGGCTCCGGCAATTCCTGCAGGCCATTCATGCACGGCCGGCGTATCAGCGGGCGCTGGAGCGCGGCGGCCCCTACGACCTGCTTGGCTAGCGCGTGACCGGCGGAGCGCCATGATCTGGATGCGGCAGAAGGATTTCCAGCGCTGGCTGGAGCGGCGGAAGCAGGGCGTTCGGGCCTACGTGTTCCGTCAGGGGATGCTGTTGTATGGCCTGCCGATGTTCGTCATCAGCAGCGTCATTACCTATCGCGAGGGCCAGGCCTCCTGGCTGCCGGCGGTCGGCCTGCTGCTTTGGCTGACGGGTGGCGCGCTGTTCGGCTGGCTGCTGTGGCGCGTGAACGAGTGGCGATTCCAGCGGGTGCTGCGGCTTGTCGGACGCCGGCGACGTGACGCCACGGTGCGAACGGATGACGACTGAGCGCGTCTACTCGCGGATCTCGAACCCCGGGTTCTCGTCCAGCGTGCCGTCTTCTCGCAGTACGGCATAGCTCTTGCGGTCACCGTCGAAAACCACAGGAATCGGCGGCTGGAACGGTGGGCGGCGGATGAACTTGAGCTCCCAGCCGAAACGTTCGTGCTCGCCCAATGCCCAGCGCTGGTCCTCGTTGAGCTGCGCCTTGAGTTCCCGGCTCAGCTTTGTGTCGCCGCTGCGACGCTCCCGATCCGCCATGGTCGTTCCTCCATCCAGCCCTGACTTCGGATTCCCCACGCCATCCTACGCCGCGCTGAAAATCCTTGCCAAGAATGGGCTTGGCGCTATTGCGGCCAGCGGTCCACGCGGTAGACCGGGTACAAGTTGAGGCGTTCGTCGAAGCTGGCGTGTCGCTTGTAGAAAAAGTTGAGCCGCGCGAAAGGATCGGCGGCGAAAGCGGGATCTTCGAGCGCATGCGCGAATTCGCTCTGCAGCTTGGGGTCGTTACGCAGCATCTCGCGGGCGACTTCCTCGGCGACGTAGGGCTCCATGTATTCCTTGCCCTCGAAGGCATTGTTGAACTCGCCCCAGGCAGCAAGCGAGTCCGACAGCATGGGCTCCAGAATCGCCATCACCAGTCGTGCTTCTGGCTGCGCGATTGGCACGAACACTGAACCCGCGGGAATGCTGCGCTGCTCGTCCTGCCAGGCGCCAGTAAACGTCATGCGCTGGTGCCCTTCCATCGAACCCGTGGCGGGCTTGGCTTCGGCTGCTCGGAAGGTGCGGACATCGGCTTTCGCCATCCCGTCGCGGAGGCCTTCGCTCTGGATCCCGTGCAGAGACAGGATGGTGCGCACCAGCCGTGCCTGCTGCGCTGGCACGATGTAGCCCGCACCCGGCGCGTTGATGACGGTGCTGGGCTGGATGTCATCGCGAAGCGGGATGGTCCATGTGGCCGGCTTGCTCTCGTCGTAGCGCGTCATCAGCGCGCCGGAGATTTCCGACGGCGAACGGGTATAGGCGTAGCCGAGGAAGTCGATGTCATGCGACCTGTCGCTGGCGGTGAACTCCATGTCTACTGGCTTCCCGGCCAGCTCAGCGCTGCGCTGATCGGCTTCGTTCGCCAGCTTCAACCACTCCCGGCCGTGCTCCGCGGTCTGCTCCAGCATGTTGATCACGGCATTGCGGGTGATGCGTACGCGGGTCGGGTAGTCTTTCCAGGAATGCGTTTCCACCAGCATGCCGAAGCGGTTGCGCAGCCAGAAATAGCCATGGGAAAACCGCGGAGGGGGAACGCCATCGACGAATCCCGATGACGGGTCGTCATAGGTCACGAAGGACGGATAGAAGGGCAGCGGAAGTGATCCCTGTTTTTTCAGCGCATCCAGCATGTCGCGACTCATCTGCTGGCCGGCGGCTTTCAGGGCGGCGTCACCCGCATGCAGGGGCTCGATCTGGATGCTCACGTCATGGCGGAACTTCGCGCCATCGGTGACGTGCAGGTCGACGTAGGCGATCGGGTCCCAGGCCTTGATCATGCGCAGCATGGCGCGCATTTCCGGCGCGTCGGCTTTCAGGTAGTCACGATTGAGGTTGAGGTTCTGCGCCGTGGTGCGCCAGCCCATTTCCTCGGGACCGCGCTGGTTGGGACGGTTCCATGCACCGAAGCGTTCGTGGCCATCGACGTTGAACACCGGCACGAACAGCAGTACCTGCTTCTGCAGCGAGCCCTTGGCGGCCTCGCCATCCAGTGCCTGGCGAACCGCCAGGAAACCCGCATCCTTGCCATCGATCTCGCCGGCATGGATGCCGCCCTGGACCAGCAGGACCGGCACGCCGTTGCGCCGGGCGCTGTCGGCATCCAGTGATCCGCTGCGGCTGACGACCATGGCCTTCATGTGTCGTCCCTGCGGCGTGACGCCGAAGTCGATGCAGCGCACGGCGTCCGGATAGCGTTCGGCGAAAGCGCCGCACAGCGCGATGACTTCGTCGTAGCGGCCGGTCTTCTTGAATCCGGATCGTTCGGAAACGGTGCTGAGCGGCGACGGATCAGCGGCAAGGACCTGGATGGCGACCAGCGCCAGTGCGCCGGCAAGCAGACGGGAAGCAGGGTTCATGAAAGGCTCGCGGGAATGTCGATGAGGACAGCTGCCGATGGTACGTCATCCGGCACGTCCGGTCGGCGCCGGTCCCCGGAAAACGCAGCGGATGCGCGCCACGCTTGTCGAGCGGGGTCGACTTGGCAACACTGTAGCGCCCAGGAATCGTGTCTCGATATGGAAATCAGCATCAACTGGCTCGTCATCGGCATCACTGCCGTGGTCTCCTACATGGCCCTGCAGGATCGACGCCTCATGGATCGGCTGATTTTCTGGCCGCCAGCGATCAACAAGGGAAAGGAATACCACCGGCTGCTGAGCTATGGCCTGGTGCATGCGGACTTCACGCACTTCCTGTTCAACATGATCACGCTGTACTTCTTTGGTCAGTTCATCGAGCAGAAATATAATGCCTTTGTAGGTCCGGCGGGTTACGCCCTGTTCTATGCTGGTGGACTACTGGCCTCGATCCTTCCGACCTACTGGCGCCACCGGAATGATTCCGGTTATCGCAGCCTCGGTGCTTCGGGCGCGGTGTCGGCCGTGCTCTTCGCCTTCATTCTCTTCAAGCCGTGGGCGATGCTGCTGATCTTTTTCATTCCGATGCCGGCCATCGTCTATGCGGTGGCCTACACGGTCTACAGCATCTATATGGATCGCAGGGGGCGCGACAACGTGAACCACAGTGCGCACCTGTGGGGCGCAGCCTATGGTGTGCTGGTTACGATTGCGGTCAACCCGGGCGTAATTGGCTCGTTCTTCAATCAGTTGATGAATCCACGCTTCTGATCGCCGTGCTTAGCCTTTGCGTCATGCAACCAGCTGATCACGCCTTCCGCCGCGGCCACGCCGCTGGCGAAACAGGCAGTGAGCAGGTAGCCGCCGGTGGGTGCTTCCCAGTCCAGCATTTCTCCTGCACAGAAGACGCCCGGACACTGTTTCAGCATCAGTCCGGAATCGACAGAATCGAATCGCACGCCGCCGGCACTGCTGATGGCTTCGGCTAGTGGTCTCGTCGACTTCACGCGCAGTGGCAGTGACTTGATGATGCGGGCCAGCGCACCGTTGCTGGCTGTCGGGTCGAACGCCGGTGTTTCGCGAATGAGGGCGGCGCGCACGCCGGTAACTCCCAACGATCGACGCAGGCGCTCCGACAGTGAGCGCTTGCCAGGTGCTTGCGCCAGTCGCCGTTCGACATCTGCCACGGACAGCGTTGGGCAGATGTCGAGGCGGATTTCCGCACCATCGTCGCCAAGGGCTTCGCGAAGCGGTGCGGACAGGGCGTAGATCAATCCACCCTCAAGCCCGTATTCCGAGACCACGAGCTCACCCTGCTGCCAGCGCCAGTCGCCGTTTTCGCGCACGCCGAGGGCGACCGGCTTGATCGGATCACCGGCGTGACGCTCGATGAAATGCTCGCTCCAGTCCAGCTCGAAACCGCAGTTGGAAGGTCGCAGGATCTCGACATCAGCACCCGACTTGCGGAGCCAGTCGACCCAGGTGCCATCCGATCCCAGCACCGGCCAGCTGCCTCCGCCGAGGGCGAACACCACGGCATCAGCGTTGATCGTTCTTTCGCCATCAGGCGTCACAAAGCGAAGCTGCCGGCCATTGCCGATGCCGACGCAACGATGCTGGACGTGGAAACGAACGCCCTGGTCGCGTAGTCGTCGTACCCAGCCGCGCAGCAGTGGCGCGGCCTTTTGGTCCAGCGGAAATACGCGGCCACTGCTGCCGACAAAGGTTTCGATGCCAAGACCGCGTGCCCAGTCGCGCAGTGCATCCGCACCAAAACGTCGCAGCCAGTGCTCGACCGGATGGCGTGGTCGGTAGCGTTGTACGAAATCCGCAAAGCATTCGTTGTGGGTCAGATTCAGGCCACCCTTGCCGGCGATGAGGAACTTGCGTCCGACGGAAGCCTTGGCGTCGTAGAGATCGACATCGACATCGACGCCGGCGGCGCGCAGCACTTCGGCCGCCATCAGACCGGCGGGTCCCCCGCCGACCACGGCAATCGTCGGTTGGCGAGTCGCGGTCATGGGCGCCGCTCCAGCAGCACGATGGTTTCGAAGTGCCGGGTATGTGGGAACATGTCGAGCAGTCGTGCCTCCATCGCATGCCAATGGGGCATCTGCACCAGATCGCTGGCCAGCGTGGCGACATTGCAGCTGGAATAGATCAGCCAGCGCGCATCGGCGCGATCCAGCCGCTCGCAGAGCGTGCTGCCGATGCCGCGGCGCGGCGGATTGACGATAACCAGATCGGCCTTTGCGATGGCTGCGTCGGGCGTCTGCGTGGCGTCAATCACGCGGAATGATTCGCCGCCTCGGCCCATCTCGATGGCGCTGTGCCGGGCACAGTCGATCGCATCCACGCTGATCTCGATGCCGGCGATCGCCGTTGACGCCGGCAACACCGCTGCAGCATGGAGAGCGAAGCCGCCGACGCCGCAGTACAGATCAAGCACCGATGTCGGCTGCCGTTCAGCGATCCAGTCCTGCGCCTGTCGATACAGGGCGGCGGCGATGGCGGTGCTGGTCTGGAAGAAGCCGCCCGGTTTGAGGTGAAGCGGTATGCCGTTGACCGGCATCGACAACATGTCGTCATCGCTGAGCAGGATTTCCTCATCGCCTTCGCTGGCCGCCATGTGCTGCGGCAGCAGGTTGATCGACACGACCGACACCGAGGGCAGTCGCTCGCGCAGCCAGGGCAGGTGCTTGCGGATGCGTGATTCTGATTCGCGGGAGCGGCAGACCAGACGCAGCATCAGCGGATTGCCCGGAGCGTCGGAGACGGTGATCAGCACATGCTTCAATTCGCCTTGCCGGGTGTTCACGTCATAGGGCGCGATGGCGGCGCGGGCGATGAACTCACGCAGCGGTTCGAAAGCGATCGACAGGGCAGGCGGATACAGCGGGCATTCGGCGAGATCGACGCCGCGGAATGTGGCGTCGAGGATGCCCAGCGTCGGTGCGTCCGTGGTGCCGGCAACCATCATCTTGGCCTTGTTGCGGAAGCCACGCTCGGCATTGGCGATGCTCGGCAGCCAGCGCAGGTCTTTGCAGGCTGCCAGTGTCTCTCGCGCCAAGGCTTCCTTGTCGGTCAGCTGCTCGCCGTAAGGCCGTGCGATCTCACTGCAGGAGCGGCATTCGCCGCGTCGGAAGTAATCGCAGGAGAAGTCCACGCTAGGCACGACTATGCATCCAGTGCTTCCCAGCGGACATACAGCGCGTCGAGCTGTTCCTGCAGCTGCGCGAGTTCGCGGCCTGCCTCAGCCGCCTTGTTGGCGTCCTGCTGGAAGAAGGCCGGATCGCTCATGGCAGCCGAAAGCTCCGTCATGCGCGCTTCCAGTGCTTCGATCTGGCCGGGCAGGGCATCCAGCTCGCGCTGGTCGCGATAGCTGAGCTTGCGCTTCTTTGGTTCCACCGGCGGTTCGTTCGCGACCGGCTTCGCCGCGGGTTTTTCGCTGTTCGATAGGGAAGCTGCGGACGCAGGCGCCTGTTCGGCCATCGCGGCCCAGTCGCTGTAGCCACCGACGAATTCGCCAACGCGACCGTTGCCCAGCATGACGATGGTCGAGGTGACCACCGCATCGAGGAAGGCACGATCATGCGAGACCAGCAGCACGGTGCCGGCATAGTCGGCCAGCTGTTCCTCCAGCAGGTCCAGCGTTTCCATGTCGAGGTCGTTGGTGGGCTCGTCCATCACCAGCAGGTTGGATGGCTTCGAGAACAGTTTGGCCAGCAGCAGTCGGTTGCGCTCGCCGCCGGACAGTTCGGTGATCGGTGCGCGGGCGCGGTCGGGCGTGAACAGGAAGTCCTGCAGATAGCCCAGTGCATGGACCCGACGACCGTTGAGCTCGATGTATTCGCGACCTTCGGCGACGTTGTCCACGGCGTTCCAGTCATCGCGCAGCTGGCTGCGGTGCTGGTCGAAGTAGGCGATCTCCAGCCGGGTGCCGTGTTCCACGCTGCCACTATCCGGTTTGAGCTCGCCCAGCAGCAGGCGAAGCAGGGTTGTCTTGCCGCTGCCGTTGGGGCCGATCAGGCCGATGCGGTCGCCGCGTTCGATGACGGTGCTGAAATCGTCGATCAGTGCGGTTTCACTGCAGGGATGCCGGAACGACATGTGCTCGGCCACGATCACCCGCTTGCCGCTGCGCGCAGACGCCTGCTGTTCAATGCGCACGTTGCCCTGCAGTTCGCGGCGTTCTGCACGCTCGCGGCGCAATGCCTTGAGCGCGCGGACGCGGCCTTCGTTGCGGGTGCGCCGCGCCTTGATGCCCTGGCGGATCCAGACTTCCTCGGCGGCCAGGCGCTTGTCGAAGCGGGCGTTTTCCTCGGCTTCGGCATGCAGGCGTTCTTCGCGACGGCGAAGGTAGTTCTGCCAGTCGCCGGGCCAGACGCTGAGCTGGCCGCGGTCGATCTCGACGATGCCAGTCGCCACGGCCTGCAGGAAGGCGCGGTCATGGGTGACGAAGACAATCGCGCCTTCGAAACCACGCAGGAACTCCTCCAGCCAGCGGATCGATTCAATGTCGAGGTGGTTGGTGGGTTCATCGAGCAGCAGCAGGTCAGGCTTGGTCACCAGCGCCCTTGCGAGCAGGACGCGGCGCTTGAGACCACCGGACAGGGCTTCGAAACGGGCCTCGCCCGGCAAGCCCAGGCGATCCACCACTTCCTCGGCGCGCCGTTCCAGATCCCAGCCATGGGCGGCGTCGATGGCATCGTGCACTCGCGCCAGCTCGCCGCTGTCGGCGGCATCGACATCCTGTGTCAGGGCGTGATGGCGGGCGAGCAGTTCCCCGACGGCGCCGCTGCCGGCGAGGACGCAGTCCAGCACGCTACCGGTATCGCCCTCGGGGACAGCCTGTTCCAGCATGGCGACGCGCAGGCCTGTCTGGCGGATGATCTGGCCGTCATCGGGCTGTCGCTGGCCGGCCAGCAGGCGGAGCAGCGTGGATTTGCCGGCGCCATTGCGGCCAACCACGCACAGGCGATCGCCGGCTTCGACGCTAAGCTGGGCCTTGTCCAGCAGGGGTGGGCCGCCAACGGCATGGTCGACGTTTTGCAGGGTGATCAGGGGCATGGGCGGGGATTATCCGGTCTTCGCCGCCATGTTGCGATTGCATGACAGCAAAGCCTTGCCTGAACAATCACTTGCGACCCATCGTTCAGGTATCGCCTTTTGCTCGAAAACGGTGTAACGTGCGCTCACTGTTGATTGCAAGGGTCACAGGAAACCGTGGCCCGATGCGGTTGATCTACCGTGAAAACGCTGTTCCGCAGCGGTTTCCAACGATCTGCTACATCGCTTCGCTTCGCTTTACTCCCTGCAACATCAGTAGCGCTGCGGTCATGTTCACCCGAACCTGCCGCGGATTTCATTTTCATGTTTCAAGGAGTTTCAGCGATGTCTGATCGTCAGAACGGAACCGTCAAGTGGTTCAACGACGCCAAGGGCTTTGGTTTCATCACCCCGGAAAGCGGTGAGGACGTGTTTGTGCACTTCCGCGCCATCCAGGGCAATGGCTTCAAGACCCTGAAGGAAGGCCAGCGGGTCACCTTCAATGTCGTCAAGGGCCCGAAGGGCCTGCAGGCTGACGCCGTCGAAGTCGCCTGATTTCGCGGTCGGCGCTGCCGATTGAAAAAGCCCCGGGTGGCGACACCCGGGGCTTTTTTTATGCGTCGCGGCTGGAGGTGGCGCTGGCTGGCAGCTGGCCGCTAACATCTGGGCATGGCGTTCGCCAGGCCTGTCCAGGCGGCGACAGCATATCGACACCAGGGGACCTGCGGATGGGGCTGGTAGACGGGACGCGATCAGTTCGAGGGACATCCTTCATCGCGAGGGAGATAGCCCCGAATGCCAGAGGCAGGGTGATCGTTTCATGACGTCGTGGGTCGGGTATTCGCGCAGTTCACGGCGGCGATCAGGACTCTCGCGCGGCGCATCGTTGCTGGGTTCCTGTCTGTTGTGGCTTTCACTCGCCTGCAGTGCACTGGCGACGGGTGCGCCGCGAAATCCTCGGTTCGAGAATCTGGGCACGGACGACGGTCTTCCCGTCACCGCGGTGGAAGCCCTGTTGCAGGACCATGACGGCTATATCTGGTTTGGTACCCAGGGTGGGCTGGTTCGATACGACGGTTTCCGTTTCGTGTCCTACCGCAATGTCCCTGGTGATCCGCGGAGCCTCGGCAGCAACATCGTCAACACGCTGCAAGAAGACCGTCAGGGCGCGATCTGGGTTGGCACGATCGGCGGGTTGTTCCGCCTGTCGCCCGACCGCACCGGTTTTGATGCCTTCGAGCCGGATGAAGGTCCGGAGCGTGGGAAGGGCAATCGCACCATTCGCCAGCTGTTGCTCAGCGACATCGATGGCGTGGAAACCCTGTGGATCGCCAGCGCCGATGGGCTGCAACGCCTCGACCCTGCGACGGGCACCTTCCACTTCTGGCACAAGGGGCGCGCAGAAGATGGCGGCCTGGCCAGTGATGACGTGCGTTCGCTGGCGATGGATGCTGAAGGCCGCCTGTGGATTGGCAGTACTGCCGGACTGGATCGGCTGGACCCGAGCGATGGCAGCATTCATCGCCTTGAACTGGACGGTGGTGGCAGGGCAAACGTGGTCATCCGTCTCCTGGTGGAGGACGACACCCGGCTCTGGATCGGTACGACGTCTGGGCTGCAGCTGCGCGCAATGACCCGTGACGGGTTGGCAGGGGAAGGCCTGCCTTTGCCGAAGGGCGTGGAGATCGACGATACCGTCCGCATGCTGTTCCGCGAACGTGGCGGAGCAATCTGGATCGGGACGCAGAACAGCGGTGCGTATCGGGTTGATGCCGATACGGTTCGCTACTACCGGCACCGTGCCGAAGATCCGCATAGCCTGGCCGATGACTCCGTGGTCAGCATGATCCAGGACCGCAACGACACGCTGTGGCTGGGCACCTGGTACAACGGACTGAGTCGCCTGGACCTGGGCAGTGGTGGCTTCGACCGGCACACCTCTGTCGCCGACGAACGCTATCGCCTCAGCGACAGCCTGGTCTACAACGTGGCGGCCGATGAGCAGGGCGGGATCTGGTTCGGTCTGCTGCGTGGTGGCATCGACTACGTTGATCCTGAAACCGGGGAGCTACGGCACTACCGGCACGATCCTGCGCGGACTGACGGTCTGCCGACGGATCTCGTTCGCTGCGCCGTACCGGATCGACAGGGTGGCGTGTGGGTGGGGACACAGCAGGACGGTTTCGGCCGACTCGATCGCGCGACAGGCGAATACGTTGCCGTGGCGCAGGAAGGTGCCGCGCAGGAGCTTCGCTCCGTGCGTGCCATGGCGATTGCCGGGGACGGAGTGGTCTGGATTGGTACCGAGGGAGGTCTGCTGCGACATGATCCTGCGGACGACAGCCTCCACGTCTATTCACATGATCCAGCAATCGCGGACAGCCTGTCGCAGGGTCGCGTGCTGTCCATGCTGCTGGATCGTGCCGGGCAGGTCTGGGTCGGAACGGAGACCGGGCTAGATCGGCTGGTCGATGAATCCGGCCGGTTCGAACATTTCCAGCATGACCCGTCGCGTCCGGACAGCCTCAGCCAGAGCCTGGTGACCGACATCCACGAGGATGACGAGGGCCGCATCTGGGTAGGTACGGTCGCAGGGCTGGACCTGCTCCAACGCCAGCCTGACGGCAGCGTGGTCTTCCATACCTACACGAAGCAGGATGGCCTTGCCGACGACACGATCAATTCGATCGAGAACGATGCCAAGGGACGGCTCTGGCTCAGTACCGACTCCGGCATCACGCGTCTGGATCCGTCGTCCGGCGAAGTACGCAACTACACCGCAAGGGACGGCCTGCCTTCCGGCAGCTATTTCATTCATTCCTCGGCGGAGTTGCCGGACGGCACGCTGGTGTTCGGTGGTTCGCATGGCGCCGTGTCCTTTCTTCCGGATGCGATCGTGGAGAACAGCATGGCGCCGCCTGTGCGGATCACTGACCTGCTGCTGTCCGGTGTCCCGGTACGTCCGGGAGAAGTGCATGACGGTGTCAGCCTGACGCAGCCGATCGAGTTCGCGAAGACACTGGTGCTGGGGCCTGCGGTCACCGACTTCACGCTGGAGTTCGCCGCGTTGCACTACTCGGATCCGACCCGCAATCGCTTTGCGTATCAGCTTGAAGGCTTCGACCGGGATTTCATCGAGGCCGAGGCGGCGAAGCCTCGAGCCACGTACACGAACCTTGATCCGGACGACTATGTTTTCCGCGTGCGGGCCGCGAACAAGGATGGCGTGTGGAACGAGGATGGGGCGCGGCTGCTGATCCGGGTATTGCCTCCATGGTGGGCTACCTGGTGGTTCCGCGCGCTGGCGCTGCTCGGTGTCATGGCCATGCTTGCGTTCGCCTACCGTCGTCGACTGGCTCTGCACGAGGCGAACCGGCGCCGTCTGGAGAGCAGCGTCCGTGAACGCACGGCGGAACTGGCCGCGCAGACCGGTCGTCTCGAAGCATCATTGGCCCAGGTTGAACGCACGCATCGCGAAGTGTCGCTCCTGGGTGAGCTGTCGGCCGCACTGCAGGGGAGCGAGGATGTCGGCATCGCCTGCCGGCGAATCAGCGACTTTGGTCCCAGGCTGTTCCCGCACAGCAGTGGCGCGCTCTACCTGCGGCGAACCGGCGGCGTGGGCTGGATGGCGGGCTGTACATGGGGGCTTCCACTGGACCGGCAGCTGGATGGTGGTGCCTGCGTGGCGATTCGCGAGGGCAGGGCGATCAGTCATCCGGTCGAGGGCGTCGCGGATGCCTGTTCGCACCTGTGTTCCCTGGATACGGAGGACGGTGCGAGTGCCTGCATTCCGCTCTCGGCACAGGGCATCCTGCTGGGACTGCTGCATATCCGGCACGAGGATGCGCCGGATGCCGGTGAAGCCCGGCGACGGCTGGCGGTTGCCCACTCCATGGCCGAACAGACGGCGCTGGCACTGGCGAACCTGGAACTGCGTGCCGCGTTGCTGGAGCAGTCCATCCGGGACCCGCTGACCGGGCTCTTCAATCGCCGACAACTTCAGGAGTCGCTGCAGGAGGCGCTGGTCAACAGCAGCAAGGTCGGCACGCCGGTAGCCTTGCTGATGATCGATATCGACCACTTCAAGGCCTATAACGACACGCATGGCCATGCCGCCGGTGACCGTGTGCTGCAATCGGTGGCCGATGCCCTGCAAGCACATGCCCGGCCGGGTGATGTGGTCTGCCGCTATGGTGGCGAGGAGTTGGCAGTACTGCTTCCGGATACGGCCGTGGCTGATGCGCTTGATCTTTCCAGGGCCATGCTTGACGCCATTCGCCGGTCCGAGGTCAGTCACGACGGGCGGCTGCTGCCGCCCGTCACGCTGTCACTGGGGCTCGCGGTATTTCCCGACGACGGTAGCAGCGCCGAGGCGCTGCTGAAGGCTGCGGACCTTGCGCTCTACGAAGCCAAGGCATCGGGACGCGATCGCATCATCCAATACTCGCAACTGGGCAGGGCGTAGACCTCGATGTGGTTGACCGGGAATGCTGAGGACGGCGAACTTGCCGGGATCAGCTATTCGTCAGGCCGAGTGTCTTGACACCCTGTTCAAACAGTACATCCACAGGTATCCGGGCTTTCCCAAGACGCTTGAGGTCCGCCGCGAGCTGGTCATCAATGTTGCCCAGCTCATCGGTCATCGATTTTGCGCGGGCGTAGTCGCCATCACCCTGGATGGTCAGCAGGTCGGCAGACAGCGAATTCATCGCCTCGGTCATCTTGTCGAAATCGACGCGGTACTTGCCGCTTTCCGCATCGCGACTGAAGGCTCCGCGCTGCTTGAAATAGTTGAAGCGGATCATGTTGGCCTTGCCATGCGCGTCGGAGGCACCGAAGCGCACGGAACGGAAGATTCCAGCAAGGAATGTGACGTAGTTGTCCATCAGCTTGCTCTTGTCGATTTCGCCCTTTTCAGCCAACTGGGTGACCATGTACAGGCCCAGCACGTCGGCCTTGCCTTCCTCGAAATTGGAGGCGTATTCCTTGAGCGCGTGCGAAACCGTGCCGCTGCCATCCAGGGTGTTCTTGATTCCGAGGCCGTGTGCGACTTCGTGGAACATGGTGTTCTGGAAAAAGGCATCGAAACTCAGATGGCCGAGCTGATCCTCGGCAATAAGCTCCTGCGCGATCGGCATCATGATCTTGTCGAACTTGGCCTGCATGACGTTCTTCAGCTGGAGGCGGCGCGTTCCCTTCTTGAGCTGGACTTCTTCGTCATTCGGCAGGTTGATGGCGATGGTCTTGGCGCCAACGTTGGCGTTGCCCGCATAGAACACCGCGTCGTAGGCGTTAAGGTCGGCGTCCGAACCCGGGGTTTCCGCCTTGTACTTGTCAGGAACCGGCAGGTTGCGCTGCAGTTCCGGCAGGTACTTGGCGAAGCGCGCGAGCCGTTCGCTCCAGGCCATGTCCTTGACCAGAACATAAGCCTCGTAGGCCGCCTTGTATCCGAACAACTGGTCGTCATAGGTTTCGATCGGTCCGATGACAATGTCGACCTGGTTGTCCTTCATGTCCATCCAGGCCATGTCGCTGGGCTGGAAGTCGTCGCTCTGCAGCGCATCGGCACGGAGCTTGAGGTAGTCGGCAAAGTCGGTGTTGGTGGCCAGTTGCGCCGCTTGCCGAAGCAGCGTGGCGGCTTTGGCAAGCGGTTCGGCGTACGCATCCTTGTAGGGCTCGACGGAAAGCTTGCCATCCTGATCACGCCGGATCAGCGTGTAGAGTCCAGTTTTGTCCTTCAGATCGGCCGCCTCGAACTGCTCCTTGCTCATGTCGGCGGGGTAGAAGCCACCACCAGCTGGCCGCGGCCCAATACCCGGAACGAAGGGATGGTCCTCGTTGAGTCGATCCCAGGGTCCATAGTTGACGTTGGCCAGGCGCATTAGTGGATCAGCCTTATCAAGACCCAGCTGGGTGATGTGTGAAGCCAGCGCCGCTCGCGTGCCCCAACCCTGTTGCCAGTAGATGGCATCCATTTGCCGCGCTGCCTGGATCAGCAGCCTGATCATGCGCTTCTGCTTGTCGTCCAGGGTGCTGAGGTCGGATGTCAACGGCACTTTTACATAGTCACCACGATGCGCCTTGAGGTAGGAAGCCACCTCGGCAGCATCGGCGGATTCCTTGGCTTCGGTGGCAGGCGTCGCCACATTCGCGGCGGCCGGCTTCTCAACGTCAGCCGAAGGCTCCCCGCCCGAGCCGCAAGCACTGAGCGAGGACACCAGGGCGACACCGATGAGTAGGGGAAGGGAACGCATTCGCATGAGAATCTCCTGTTGGCGGACATCTGAACGGCGTAGGGACGCGAGAGGCGCACATGAGAACATCTTTTGCGCCCGGGGTTCCATCTGCGGCGCCAACAGCGGTTTTTACTGGCGCTACCAACTGCTTTCATCAACCCGGTGAGAACGCATTCGGCCCTTCGGTATTTCGTTCGGGGGCTCAGGACATAGAATGGCGACATGTCGACACTACTGCTCAATCTCCGCCACGTTCCTGACGATGAGGCGGATGACGTGCGTGCGCTGCTCGATGAGCAGGGCATTGCCTGGTACGAAACCGAACAGGGGCGCTGGGGTATTTCGTTTGCCGGTATCTGGCTGCGCGACGATAGCGAGTTGATGCGGGCTCGCGAGTTGCTGGATACCTATCAGCGGGAACGGCGTGAGCGCGTCAAGGCCGAGTACCGGCAGGCGAAGGCCGATGGCAGTCTGCCCTCTGTGTTGTCCGAACTGCGCCGGAATCCGGGCCAGCTGTTATTGGCGGCGTTCGGTATTCTGCTGATGCTTGGACTCGTTGCTCTGCCGGCGTTTCTGCTGTCGCGATAGCGGGTGCGGTTACTGGCCGATGGCTGGTTGCACTCCTTGCGAAAGGCTTTGCCATCGCCCGTCACCGCGCAGGGACTGCCAATCGGGGTTCGTACGAAGGTCGTCCGCGTCGAGATAGCCCAGCTCTCGACTTCGATAGAGTTCGCGAAAGGCCTTGTCCACCGCGTTGTCGCGGGCCAGGAGAGTGGCCAGGCGCCAATGGGCGCCGGCCCGGTCCGGGAAGACCCGGATGGCGATTTCCAGCGAACGGATGGCCCGTTCGGTATCGCCGCTGGCCGCCATGGCGTTCGGCAGGTAGAAGGATGTCGCCACGTAGACGCGCTCCAGACGTCGGGTAGCGGATGCGGCAACACGCTGATCGCTGGCTTTGGCGTCCTGCTCCAGGGTCTGGAGGCGCAGGCCCCTGATGGCGTCGTCGACGGCCGGTGGCGACAGGCGTCGACCTTCGGCATAGCGCATGGTGAAGCGGGTGAACCACTGGTCGAAGTCACGGGCGAAGCGCGACTCCACGGACTCCAGCCGTTTCGCCTGCTTTTCCAGCTCCTTGATTTGCGGGCTGGTCCGCAGCTGGGCGCGCTCTGCCTGCCATTCCGTGGTGTCTGCCAGCGTGCGGAAGTCCTGGATGGCCTGTTCAGTTCGACGCAGGCGTTCGAGCTCATCCGGTGCATCCGACAGCCAGGCTCTGGTAGCAGCCACTTGTGACGCGACGAATGCCGCATCGGGCGGGCGGCGGTTCTCCCGGATGGCGATCAACTCCAGCCAGTTGATCGCGCGGCTGAAGGTGGCCGCATCGCCTGGCCAGCCATGGCTGCCGCTGAAGATGTCCAGACGATGCGGGAAGTCGACTTTGGCCAGCCGCTCTTCCTGCGCCATCATTTCGGCGTGGTTGAAGTCGAGGTCACCCGCCATGCCGAAGAATGCCGGTGGCGTGGTGCGGAATTTGCCGTACTCCGTTGGGCGCGCACCGCCACAGCCGATCATGCCGGCCATCATTCCATCCATGCTGGGCATGACGCTCCAGAGCGTCTTGGCGGTGCCGGACATGCCGGCGAAGTAGAGCCGGCGCGGATCGAAGGCGATGTAGTTCTGTGCCTCGTCGAGAAGGGCGCGGATGGCTTCGAGGGTGATCTCTTCCTGCGTATCGCTACGGCTCTGGTAGGAGCTCAGCACTACCCAATCATGGCGACGAGCACCGTCCACGGCCAGCCGCAATGATTCAAGTGCGCGACCGCGCGGATCGAGGATGATCAGCACCGGCCATCGGCGCTCAGGTTGCTCGGCAGGTGAATAGTCGGGTGGCAGGTAGAGCGCGTACTGCTGATCGGCGCTTGCGTGGGTTGCCAATGACGGGAGCGCCGTATCGCGGGGCAAGGATGCTGGGTTCATCGGAAGGGGCTGCTCGGCCAAAGCCCGGCAGGGAGTTGTGATCCCGATGGTCAGAAGACACAGGCCGAGAAGTAGTCGGAGACAAGGCATGGTTGGGTTCCCCGCCGGAAAATCTTGTCCGTCACTTTGCTACAGCGGGACGCTCGCCTGTAGTGCCGGAATTGCTCGCCGGCTATTTCAGTCAGTGTCTCGCGGTTGCTTCGGGGCGGTCTGATGGGCCTTGAGGCCAGGCAGGTTGGCGCTGGGCAGCAGCCAGTCACGCCACTTTGCCAGTGCGAGGAATCCGAAATAGAACACGCCGAAGGCGATCACCGTCTGCGGTTTGCTGATCCATAGCCCGCTGCCCGGCAGGTCCAGCTGGGAAACGACGCTGGCGGTGATGCCAAATCGCGGAACTGGAACAAACACCGTAAGGAACACGCCAGCCAGGTAGGCCATGGCGCCAAGTGCCCAGCCGGACTGCATGCGCTGCATCCGTTCGATGGGCGCCTGTCCCGGCTGCAGTGCGGCCGAGAGCTTGGCAAACAGCAGCCAACCGAATGCCAGAAAGGGCCACCAGGCCTTGAAGCTGATGGCCCATGCGGCGATGAACAGCAGATAGAAAAGCGCGAAACCGAGGATGCCCTTGATCTTTTTCGAGCGGCTCGTGTTCGGCGCGAAGGCGGTGGTGCCGAGGAATACCGACGCATGGAGCAGGATGAACTCCACCAGCATGATGAGCATGCCGTTGGCGACGGCATGCTCATCGAAGTACAGCGGCTTGAACCACAGCGACAGGAAAAAGGCGGCACTGGCCAGGTCCGGCAGTGCCGCCAGCATGCGACTCCACAGCGGGCGATGCTGCGTCGACACGAAGTTGGCCGGGTTGTCGCGCTACGTCGCGATGATCAGCGCTTGAGCAGGGTGAAGACCTTCTTCGCCGCTTCGATGTTGCCCTGTTCGTCATCGGCCAGCATCGGGGTGATGCTGACATGCACGTTTCCATCGAGCACGTTCAGCGAGCCGCCCATGATCGGAATCCAGTACGCCGCGCTCCCGACACCGTCGATCTCGGTGCGCTCGTTGGTCTTGCGGATCATGCCGCCGGCGATGCTCTCGGTGCCGTCCTTGCCCACCAGTTCGCGCTGCTTGTCGGTGAGGCGCTTGTTGGCGGCTTCGGTGGCGGCCTTGATGCGCTCCTGCAGCTGCTCCTCGGTCAGCTTGGGTGGGACGAAGCTCGAGGCCGTGGCCTTGGTTTCACGCAGCATGACGCTGACGTTGTAGTCGGTGGACAGTTTGTGCAGGTCGAGCTTGATGCGTTCGCCCGGCGGGCGCGTGGCGTTTTTCATCATTTCCTGCAGCATCGCCTGCTTGCGTTCCTCGGCATCGGGCCGTGGCCAGGAATAGTTGCAGCTGTCGGTGCGTCCCGTGTGTGATGGTTGAACCTGCACGTCCGCCGGTGCGCCAAAGGCTTCCTGCAGAGCCGACACCGGCAAGGCGTCGCAGATGTTGTCGCCGATGAAGCTGGCCAGGTCGCCGCCAGACGCGGCGGGTGCAACGGGTGCTGCAGGCTCAGTGGCCACAGCTGGCGCTTCCGCAGGCGTGGCGCTCTTTCCGGCATCATTGCCGGCGGTGTCGTTGCCACCACAGGCACCCAGCAGCAGGGTGGTGGAGCAGGCGAGGGCGAGAGTGATTGGTCGCGCGCGGAGCTTCATGCTGTTCTCCCTTGAAGAATGGTGTCAGAAGGTTTCGTATCTGTCGGATGCAGGACAACCATACCGATATTCGCAAAGAAACGATGTCAGGCGGAAGTTTGCGACATGGATGATCACCGACACACCCAGCACGACAGGCCAGTTCTGGTGCCGGACACCAATGTCTGGCTGGACCTGTTGTGCTTTCGCGACAGAACGGTTGAACCATTGCGGTTGCTGGCGATGAGCGGAGCGCTGCGGCTGGTGATCAATTCGCGTACACGGGACGAATGGCGGCGCGTTCTTGGCTATCCGCAGCTGGCACTGGATGCCGACAGGCAGCAGCGATTGCTTGATGAGTACGCCGGCATGGCGACCTCATTTGAAGCGACCTCGCTTCCCGCGGGGGCCTTTGATGGCTCCGTACTTCCCCGTTGCAAGGATCCGGACGATCAGATGTTCCTCGAACTGGCACGGGCCTGCGGTGCCGAGGCGCTGCTGACGCGGGACAACGCGCTGCTCATGTTGGATCGGCGTTGTCGGCGAGTGGCTGGCTTTGCGGTGTTGCCCCCGACCACATGGCTTCGTGGCAAGCTGGAGCGCCCCGATTCCGGCAGCCGTGCGATCGATGCTGGCATTTGAATTCGACAACCTGTTCGTCCGGGAGCTGCCTGGCGAGTTCTCGGGTGTGCGCAAGCCGCGGGCGGTGGAGGGTGCGCTGTACAGCCGGGTCGATCCTGAAGCGGTGGCACACCCCGAACTGCTGGCGTGGTCCGCCGACATGGCGCAACGCCTTGGCATTACCGACGACGACGTGGAATCCGAGCTTTTTGCGCAGGTCTTCGCCGGCAATCGCTTGTTGCCGGGCATGCAGCCCTTCGCCAGCAACTATGGTGGCCACCAGTTCGGCAACTGGGCGGGGCAGTTGGGTGATGGGCGGGCCATCAGTCTGGGTGAAGTCGTCGGTGCGGACGGTGCACGTTGGGAGTTGCAGCTGAAAGGCGCGGGACGGACGCCGTATTCACGGGGGGCGGATGGGCGGGCGGTGTTGCGTTCATCGCTGCGGGAGTTTCTCTGCAGTGAGGCGATGCACTATCTGGGCGTGCCGACCACACGTGCGCTGAGTCTGGTCGCCACGGGCGAGGGCGTGTTGCGCGACATGTTCTACGACGGACATCCGGAGTTGGAGCCGGGCGCGATCGTCTGCCGGGTTGCGCCATCTTTCATCCGCTTCGGCCACTTCGAATTACCGGCGTCGCGTGATGATCTTCCATTGCTGCGGCAGCTGCTGGACGTGGTCATCCGCCGGGATTTCCCGCATATCCAGCATGCCGACACGCAGGATCGATACGGTGCGTGGTTCCGCGATGTCGCCGAACGTACGGCGCTGCTGATGGCCGAGTGGATGCGCGTCGGGTTCGTGCACGGCGTGATGAATACCGACAATCTGTCGATACTCGGCCTGACCATCGACTACGGTCCCTACGGCTGGATTGACGATTTCGACCCGGACTGGACGCCGAACACCACGGATCGTCATGGGCGCCGCTATCGCTTCGGGCATCAGCCGCAAGTCGGCTTCTGGAACCTGCAACGGCTGGCCATGGCGGTGGCGCCCTTGTTCGACGATCACGAAGCGCTGAATGATTCTCTGCGGCATTACGCCGACACCTTCCAGTCCGCCGATCGCGACAACGCGGCGCGCAAGCTGGGCATTGGTCGCCGGGATGATGACGATGCGCTGTTTCGCGACTGGCTGGGGTTGCTCCGGGACGCCGAGCTGGACATGACGCTGGCCTATCGTGCGCTCGCGTCATTCGGGCCGGGCGATCAGCCGGAAGCGTTCCTGGCATCGGACACGTTCCGCGCGGCCTGCTACTCCGATGTACGTCTGCAGTCACAGCATGCCGAAGCCATTGACTGGCTGTCGCGTTATGCGCGGCGCATCGCGGAGGACGCTTTGTCAGCCGAGCAGCGCCAGCAGCACATGCATGCCGCCAACCCGTGCATCGTGCCGCGAAACTACCTGGCGCAGCAGGCCATCGATGCCGCGGGTGAGGGCGATCTTTCCGTGCTGCACGCTTTGCAACGCGCCTTGCAGACGCCGTACGAGGAAAACGACCTGACCCGCCCCTTCATGGCGCGGCGACCGGACTGGGCGCGTGATCGCCCTGGCTGCTCCATGCTGTCCTGCAGCTCGTAGGATCTGGGGTTGGGGACCCGGATGGCGTTATGCTGGATCGGTATTCGTTGGAGGGAACGAACATGAGCGCGATGGCAGGTTTGTGGTTGCCCGTCCTGCTGACGGCGGTGGCGGTGTTCATGGCCAGCAGCCTGGTCCACATGCTGTTCAATTGGCACAACAGCAGTTACCGGAAGCTGGACAACGAAGACGCCGTGCGCGAGGCGATCAATGCCGGAAAACCGCAGCCGGGAATGTATGTGTTGCCGTATTGTGCGGACATGAAGGCCATGGGCGAGGAGTCCATGGCTGCGAAGATGCGCGAGGGACCGGTGGGCTTCCTGACGCTTCGTCCCAGCGGCGAGTTCTCGATGGGGAAACCCCTGTTGCTGTGGTTCCTGCTTACGCTGGTTGTCGCGGCGTTCGGCGGGCTGCAGGCCTGGCAGTACGTGGGGCCAGGCGGCAGTCCCGGAGCGGCGGGGCATCTGGTCGGCATGATGTCGCTGGGCGTGTACGTGCTGGGTGGCGTATCCGAAGGCATCTGGATGGGCCGTTCCTGGACCAGCGTCGCCCTGTATGCGCTGGATGGCCTGATCTATTCGGTACTTTCCGCGCTGATCTTCATGTGGCTCTGGCCCTGACTGACCGGTTCGATCCGTCATCGCCGTCGCTGATCGGCCCCTGATGCACGAAGGCGAGCTGGGGTATCGCGGGCACCGCCTGTTCCTGCGCTCGGGTGGCGATGGTCCCGACCTGTGGCTGATCCATGGCTTTCCGACATCGAGCCGCGACTGGCTCACGCTCTGGCCATTGCTGTCGAAGAACTTCCGCCTGACGGCGATAGACATGCTGGGTTTCGGGCGGTCTGACAAGCCGCCCGCCTTCAACTACTCGATCATGGCCAGCGCCGATCAGTGGGAGGCGCTGGCTGCCGAGTCGGGCACCGGCGATGTCGTCGTTGTCGCGCACGACTATGGCGATACCGTGCTGCAGGAGCTGCTGGCGCGCCAGAATGCCGGCGAACTGCGCTTCCGTATTCGCGCGGCGGTCCTGCTGAATGGCGGGATCTTCGACGACGCCACGCGACCGCTGCTGATCCAGAAGCTGCTGAAAGGGCCGCTGGGTCCTCTGGTGGCGCGGCTGTCCAGCTACCGGCGTTTCGCCGCGAGCATGCGTCGGATCTGCAGGCGGCCGCCGGGTGATGAGGAGCTGCGCGAGCACTGGGCGCTGCTGATCGCCAACGGCGGACGCCGTGTGTTGCCGCGGATCATCCGCTACATCGACGAGCGACGACGCCATCGCCAGCGCTGGCTGGATGCCTTGCGTGACAGCGGCGTTCCGCTCTGCCATGTCAATGGATTGTGCGATCCGATTTCCGGGCAGCGCATCGTCGATTGCTGGCGCGAGCGTTTGCCGGACGGCGCGGTGGTTGAATTGGCGGACATCGGACACTATCCGCAATGGGAGGCACCACAGGCAGTGGCCGCCGCGGTGCTCGACTTCCTTGATCGTCATCCGGAACAGACAGGCCGATGAGCAGCGGACGCTATGCCAGGCGTGGAACGACCGGTGGGGTGCAGGTGGAATTCCATGAAAAGGCACCGCCAGTGCCGACGGATGGGCTGTTCTTTGCGTTGTTTCCCGATGCCGCTGCCGTCGAGGCCATTGTGGATATCCAACGCCAGCTGGTGGACGCGCATGAATTGTCCGGCCGCCCTATCGCCCCTGAGCGCCTGCACGTCACGCTGCAGCACCTGGGAGATTTCGCCGGCCTGCCATCGGGCCTGGTGACATCGGCCGAGCGTGCCGCAGCCAGCCTTCGGGCATCGGGGTTCGAGATTCATTTCGATCAGGCGGGCAGCTTCGCCAGTCGGCGCCGGCAATGTCCCTGTGTGCTGACCTGTTCGGATGCCGGCGATGAACCTGGCATCCACGATTTCCAGCGCGTCTTGACCAACGCATTGCTGCGCGAGGGCATCGATTTGCCGGATCCCGGTCGTTTCACGCCACACGTCACACTGCTCTATGACCGCCACCCTCTGGAAACCACCGCGATCAAACCGCTGGGCTGGCTGGCGCGAGAGTTCGTGCTGATCCAGAGCCTGCTGGGACAGACCAGGCACATCGTGCTGGGGCGCTGGTCGCTGACCGCCTGATCAGCGATTTGTGGCTTGAGCCGCGGGGCAGGCTTGCAGGCAAGGCATTCTGCACGCCCAACGCATCGGCGGTTCGTGCGCTCTGCAAGAGACGCCGATTCGCGAATTCAGGGCCTGTGCGGTGCAGCCATAAATATCAATGAGTTAGTTGGTGTCGCCGAAGCGGGCCGCAGTTGGCACGCCAGTTGCTCCATGGGAATCAGGCAACCCCAAGGAGCCCATCATGCGAAATCAAATCAACGTTCTGTCCGCCATTCTCCTGTCCGCGCTGTTGAGTGCCTGTGCCAGCAATGGCGGCAGCTATGCGTATCGCGACAACGGCTATCGCGGTGGCTACAGCCAGCAGAGTGTCTGCACCAGTTGCGGCACCGTGGAACGCATCGAGGTCGCACGTTATGGCGACGGCCGCAGCAGCGGCGCGGGTGCGGTCGCCGGCGCCATCATCGGCGGCGTACTCGGTAATCAGGTGGGTGATGGTGATGGCCGCAAGGCCGCCACGGTCGCCGGTGCGGTTGCGGGCGGTCTCGCCGGCAACAAGATCGAAAAGGACCGCAATGAACGCGACACCTATGCGATCTATGTCCGCATGGACGACGGCCGTCGCCTGGTCTTCGAGCAGAAGGGCCTGAACGGCATCCATACCGGCGATCGCGTCAACACCTCGGGCCGCGAACTCCGCCAACTCTGATGCAATAGTCCCCCGGCGCCAGCGGGCACATCTTCCCCCCGGATCCTACGTCCCGCTGGCGCCACCTTTTTTCTCCCCCCGGCTTAACTCCAACTACCGGCCCCGGAACAACTCCGACGGGGCCGGCTTTTTTTGTCCGGCATTCGGCGATATGTTCGTCACCACGTCAGAGCGGGTGAGGGCGGATGACGGAGAAACATGTAGAGCAGCCGGATGAACGCGGGTTCGTGGTGCCCTGTGCCCGGCTTTCGGTGAATGCACCGTTCCGCTGGCTGCGTCGCGGCTGGGCGGATCTGGTTCGTTCACCGCGGATCAGCGCCTTGTTCGGCGTCATCATCGTGGTGGTCAGCGTGTTGGTGTCAGCCTTCGCCTGGTGGCTGGGGCGCTTCGCTCTGCTGGCCGCGCTGCTGTCGGGCTTTGTGTTTATCGCCCCATTGATTGGCGTCGGACTCTATTCGGTGAGTCGTCGTCTGGAGCAAGCGCGGCAACCCAGCTTTCGCGCTTCCCATCGGCTGGCCATGCGCGTGGTGGGGCAGGCGGCCGTGTTCGCGCTGCTGCAACTGGTGATCATCCTGCTCTGGTCACGAGCGGGCATGATGGTGGCGGCCTTCGTGCCCGTGCGTGAAAGTGATCCCACAACGCTGCTGGAGTTCCTGCTGATCGGTTCGGCGGTGGGCTCGGTGTTCGCCGTTGCGACCTTTGCCGCGGCGGCCTTCTCCTTGCCGATGATTGCCGATCGCGATGTCGACATGATCACCGCCTGCCTGTCCAGCGTGAACGCGGTGCTGCGCAACAAGTGCGTGTGCCTGTTGTGGGCACTGCTGATCGCGGTGTTGACCGCGTTGGGTTTTGCGACGGCCTTTGTAGGCCTCGGCATCATCATGCCGTGGCTCGCCTACGCCAGCTGGCATGCGTATCGGGAAACGCTGGATGCGGGTGAGTGGCCGGCCTTGCCGGAGTAGTTGCGGACGCATCCATCAGTGGCATACTCGACTGGCGTCAATTCCACAGGGGGAATCATGACCAACGCACGAATCATCCGCTTCATGCTCTGGCTACCGCTGCTGTATTGGACGGGCTATGTTGGTTACAAGTTCGTCTATGACTTCCTGTACATCAACGTGTATCTGGATATTGGTGGTCTCGCGGGAGATAGCCTCATTGGCATGACTTCTCCATTGGTCGCCTATGCATTGTTCTTGGGTTGGGCGTTGCCCCGGCTTCGTGGCATTGAGGATGGCGAAATCCTGCGAAGCGTGGCGTTCCGGATGGTGACTGTCTTGGCTGCCATCGCGAGTGGCGTTGGTGTGATCGAATGGCTGCTTCGCGTTGGTGCTGGGGCCTCTGCTTCCGGCGTCATCACTGGCATTGTCCTTGTGTTTGTTGCTGTCTGGTTCGCCGGCTTCGCCTACATGGCGCTGATTTCCACCGTTCTCGGCCTGCGCTGGGCGGCGATGGAAGTCGTTGCCCGCATGGGCCGCTCCGGCATCAGTCGGGCGTACTGACGCCAAGCGTCGCCAGCGAGCGTCTTGGCGGCGCGCCGAACAGCCGGCTGAAATCGCGACTGAACTGCGACGGGCTGTTGTAACCGACCTGATGCCCGGCATCGGCTGCGGCCAACCCTTCGCCCAGCATCAGTCGGCGCGCTTCGTGCAGGCGTAGCTGCTTCTGGAACTGCAATGGCGTCATCGCCGTCAGTTGCTTGAAGCGGTGGTGCAGCGATGAGGTGCTCATGTGCACATGCTCGGCGAGTTCGGCGATGTGCAGCGTCTGGTCGAAATGCTGTTTGATCCATTCCACCGCGCTGGCGATGCGTCGTGCATTGCCGCCGCTTTCCACCAGTGATCGCAGGCGTTCGCCCATGGGTCCCGACAACACGCGATAGTAGATTTCCCGCCGCATCAGCGGGCCCATTACGGCGATGTCCTCCGGTGTGTCCAATGAGCGCATCAGCCGGAGCAGGGCGTCGGCGAACGCCGTGCTCATGGGCGCGACGAAAAGCCCACGCGAATGCGTCTGGAGTGACTCGGGGATGGACGGGGTGGTCATGAGGCTGGCGACTTCGTCGGGATCGATGGTCAGTCGAAGGCAGAGGTAGGGATGCTCCTCGCTGGCTTCCAGAATGTGCGAAGCGGCAGTCAGCGTCAGCGACACCACCAGGAAGTGGCCAGCGTGATAGATGAACCGCTCGTCGCCGAGCGTGGCCTGCTTGCTGCCCTGGATGACCACGCACAGGCAGGGATCGTAGACGGTCGGAATACAGGCTGTTGGCTGCGTCGCCCGGATCAGGCTGAGCCCCGGCATGGCCGTTTCGATGACGCCATCTTCACTGGCATGGTGGTTCACCAGCCTGGCGATTTCGGGCAAGAAGGCCCCTAGCGCGTCGTTGCGGGGCTTGGCGAACGCAAGATTGGACATCGCAAACTGTCGTGGTTCCATGGCACTGAAGCTTAGCGCGGCTGGCCGGAAGATTTGCTGCGAAGCAGCGCTCTTTGCAGGATCGTGCAAGAACAATGCAGCCCTGATCTACCGCTGCCCGAGACGCGGAACCTAGTCTGTACGCCATCCCAACTGGAGCCCGTCATGAATCAACGCACCCCCCGCCGCCTGCTTGGTCAGGGGCTAGAAGTTTCCGCATTGGGCCTCGGCTGCATGGGCATGTCGGACTTCTATGGTGACTCCGATCACCAGCAGAACATCTCCGTGCTTGACCACGCGATCGACATTGGCATCGATTTCCTCGATACCGCCGACATGTATGGCGTCGGTCGCAACGAGCAGCTCATCGCCGAGGTATTGAAGACACGTCGCGACGCCGTGGTGCTGGCCACGAAGTTCGGCAATGTTCGTGCACCGGACGGCGCTTTCCTCGGCGTCAACGGACGGCCGGAGTACGTGCAGTCTGCCTGCGACGCCAGCCTGAAGCGCCTTGGTATCGAGACCATCGATCTGTACTACCAGCACCGCGTTGACCCAGAGACGCCGATCGAGGAAACCGTCGGTGCGATGCAGCGGCTGGTGGAGCAGGGCAAGGTGCGCTACCTCGGATTGAGCGAGGCCGGGGCGGACACCATCCGGCGCGCCGTGAAGGTCGCGCCAATCGCGGCATTGCAGACCGAATACTCGCTGTGGACGCGCGACATCGAAGACGAAATCCTGCCGCTGTGCCGAGAGCTCGGCATTGGTGTGGTGCCATACAGTCCGCTCGGTCGTGGCTTTCTCACTGGCAGCATCCAGCGTCCCGACGATCTGGCGCCGAACGATTGGCGCCGCAACAACCCGCGCTTCCAGAGCGGGAACTTCGACGCCAACTGGGCGCTGGTCGATGCGGTTCGCGTCATCGCGGAAGCGCGTGCCATCACACCGGCGCAGCTGGCGTTGGCCTGGTTGCTGCATCAGGGGGAGGACATCGCGCCGATCCCGGGTACACGAAGCGTGAAGCGTCTCGATGAGAATGCGGCTTCTGCGAGCGTCGTGCTCGACGCCGAGACGCAGGAAAAACTGCGTGCCGCAATCGAAGCCATCGCCATCCAAGGCACACGCTATCCGGAAGCGGGCATGAAGTCCGTAAACCGCTGAACCGACAAGGAGTCGAACATGGAATACCGAACATTGGGACGCTCCGGCCTGAAAGTGCCGGTGTTGAGCCTAGGTACCGGAACCTTTGGGGGCGTGGGCGAAATGTTTGCCCGCTGGGGGGCGACGGACGTGGCCGAAGCGAGGAGTCTGGTCGACCGTTGCCTCGATGCCGGCGTCAACTTCTTCGATACCGCGGACGTGTATTCTTCCGGCGCCAGTGAGGAAATCCTCGGACAGGCTGTCAAGGGACGTCGCGACGACGTGCTGATTTCCACAAAGGCCACCTTCACGACGGGCAAGGGTTCGAACGACAAGGGTTCATCGCGCCATCACCTGATCCGCGCGGCGGAAGCCAGCCTGCGACGGCTTGGCACCGACCATATCGACGTCTACTTCATGCATGGCTTCGATGCGTTGACGCCGGTCGAGGAAGTGCTGCGAACGCTGGACGACCTGGTCCGCTCCGGCAAGGTCCGCTACATCGGCTGCTCCAACTTTTCCGGCTGGCACGTGATGAAGTCGCTGGCGGCTTCGGATCGCCATGGCATGGAGCGCTACGTGTCGTATCAGGGTTATTACTCGCTGATTGGTCGCGACTATGAGTGGGAGTTGATGCCGCTGAACCTCGACCAGGGCCTGGGCACCATGGTCTGGAGCCCGTTGGGTTGGGGTCGCCTGACCGGCAAGATCCGCCGCGACCAACGGGCCAGCTCTGGCCGTATCGCGCAGGGTGGAGCAAGTGGTGGACCGGAAGTGGAGGACGGCTATCTCTACGACGTCGTCGATGCGCTCGACGCGGTTGCCAGGGATCTCGGCAAGACCATTCCGCAGGTGGCCATCAACTGGCTGCTGCAGCGGCCCGGTGTTTCGAACGTCGTCGTGGGTGCGCGAAACCTGGAACAGCTGGAGCAGAACCTGGGGGCCGTCGGCTGGTCATTGGGTGCCGATCACATCGCGGCGCTGGACAAGGCCAGCCAGCGCACGCCGGTTTATCCGTATTGGCACCAGCGCAACTTCAACGAACGAAACCCGAAGCCGACGAGCTGGTAGCTCCGCTTGAGCCGTGCGATTGCGCGGAGCCGACCACGAAGGTCGGCCCCGTTTTCCAAATCAGGGCTGATAGGTGATTTCCAGCGTCGCGCTGGCACCGTTGTCGATCCAGATGTAGTTGGTTGCCGTCTGGTTGCTGCTGAACCTCAGGCGCAGCTGGGTTCGTCCCATCGCATTGATCGCGGAGAGACCCACCGCGTCGAACGCGGTGCTGGTCTGGTTGCCGCCAGTGAAACTCAGCAGCTCGGCGCTGGCTATCGCGCTGGATGACGCGCCCCAGTCGCTGGTCTCAAGGTTGCAGGCGCCGTAGCAGCCGTTTTCGACATCGATCACCAGATGATTGCCCACCGGATTGGTCCATGGATTGCCATAGGCGCTGCTGTAGGCAACCGTCAGGTGGGCGCTGACGATGGTGGCACCATCCGGAATGGCGGCGGTGTCGAAGGAGAGCAGGGCACGATTGAACTTGCCGTCCGTGCCACGTCCGATGGCGAGGCCCAGCCAGCTCTCCAGCGTGCCGAGGCCGGCCGAACTGCCATCGGCATTCGCCTTGACGTAGCCGTCGTTGGCATCCTCGTTGCTGAAGCTCACGGTGATCGGGTCACCACCCGAACCGCCGCCAGAACCACCACCTGATCCGCCGCCGCCGCCGCCACTGACCGTCACCGTGACAGTGTCCGAATTGCCGCTGTTGCCGGCCAGGTCGACAGCGCGTGCCTGCAGGTCATGATCACCATTGGTAGCGGTACTGCTGTCCCAGACGATGGAGTAGGGCGCGGTCGCATCGCTACCGAGCAGGCTGCCGTCGAGTAGGAACTCAACGTGGTCGATACCGACGTTGTCGCTGGCGCCGGCAGTGATGGTGACGCTGCCGCTGATCGATGCGCCGTCGGCAGGCGAGGTCAACACGGCTACCGGTGGTTCGCCATCTAGGTTGTCCAGACCCCAGAAGCGGGCGATGTAGTAGCTGGAGCACAGGTTGACGTCGAGGATGTAGGCCCCGGCTGTGCCGCATTGAGTTTCGCCGTTGCCTGGATCAACCGGCGTGCCGTGGCCCATGCCGGTGATGCTCCAGGTCTCGACGCGGGCGATGCCCGATGCATCCTTGTAGACCCTGTGCGGATAGCCACCGATGCTTTCGCTGACATCGGCGGTCTGGTCGACGCCGTTGACGTTGGTCCACTGCTCCATGCTTTCCGTCATGTTCAATGGGCGAACGATGTAGTCCGCATCGCCATGCCAGACCGACACGATGGGCCACGGGCCGTTCCAGCTGCTGGCGGCGCGCACCTTGTCGCCCCATTGCGATGGACTCAAGTCGCTGCCGGGGTTCATGCAGCTGAAGGCGGCGTTCTGGCTGGTGGCGCAGCGATAGGGAATGCCGGAAAGAATGGCGCCGCCAGCGAATACGTCGGGATAGGCCGCCAGCATCACCGCTGTCATCGCGCCGCCAGCGGACAGACCGGTGACATAGACGCGCGAACTATCGCTGCCGTGGTCGGTGACCATGCGGTCGACCATCTGCTTGATCGACAGGGCTTCGCCCTGGCCACGGCTGATGTCGCCCAGCACGAACCAGTTGAAGCAGCCGCTGGAGTTGTTGCTGCTCTGCTGCTGCGGCAGCAGCAGTGCGAACTGCCAGCGGTCGGCCAGCAGCTGCCAGCCGGTTTCGTCGTCATAGTTGGAGGCACTCTGCGAACAGCCATGCATGGCCACGACCAGCGGGGCATTCGCCGGCAGGCCGCTGGGAACGTACTTGAACATCTGCAGGTTGCCGGGATTGCTGCCGAAGCCGGTGACCTGTGTCAGCGCGAGTGCGGGCATTGCGATCACGCAGGCGAGGACCGTCATCACGGTCTTGGCGACATGGAGCGCGCGGGAATACGGGGTCGAACCACTGCGAATGCGGGACATCAATCGGACCTCCAGCCAACAGGGAGATCCGATTGAGCCACGGCTGTGCCAGCCGGTCACAGTGGACGATGGGGCAAGCTGCGGCGCATCAATTCGGTCGCGAATGGTGGGGGCGACGATTCCGAACGCGTCGTTTGTCCAAGTCCGATGCTTTGCGGAGTGGATGTCTCGGTCTAGTTTTTCGGATTGTTCCAGGCGGTGTATACGAGACCGCGGAGATGATCGCGCACGTCACGCGGCCAGCTATCAATCAACGCGGCGAAGCCTTGCTGATCGTTGCGCCAGAATGCGCGGGTCGCTTCTTCGTGATTTGGCAGATTGCCGGTCATCGCGGTCATGAAGCGCTGGACGGCTTCTCCCGCCTTGCGGTCGATTGACGGTCGTTGGTCGCTGCGCATGGCTTGCTCGACGATCTGCCGCAGGGTTGCCGAGGCGCCGCGTGGTTGTTCCGCCAGCCAGTCCCAGTGTCGCGGCAGCAGTGTCACTTCTCGCGCGGTGACGCCAAGCTTTGGACGGCCAGGCTTGCGCGCGGGTAACGCCCGGATGCGGCTGCGGATGTCGGCCTCGCTTCCCCGCAAATCAAAATCGACGGCCTGGCTGCTGTCGTCGTCGAACACAAGGATGGGCTCGGCTGCGCCGTTGTCTGTTACCGACTTGATGATGAGGGCGACTTCGAGCGGCGTACCGCGCGCGATCAGGCGCGTTCCGTTGAACGCGCTGCAGGAGCGGATCTGGGTGTACATGGTTATATCCGGGTTAAATGCGGCGAGTATATTACCCGGGTAAATTAATCCGAAGCAAGCGCCGGGCTTGCGGAACGCTATTTGAAGTCGCGATGGCAGGCTTTGCAGGCTTCAAAAGTCTCACCTCGCGCGGCGGCCAGGCCCTTGCAGTCCGAGCCTACGGCCGACTGCATCTGCTGGATGCCGTCCCGAAGCGCCTTGGCGTGTTCGCTGAATGGCGCGTCTAGATCGTCGCCCATCGGCAGGAAGACCGGCTCGATGTCATCGGCCATGCGCGCGAGGGTGTCGATATGGCTGCCGACGGCTTCCGGTCCGCATTGTCCGGCCTTGATGGCATCGCCAACGGCACCGAAGTGGTAGCGCATCATCCACATGACCGCATGCGGTACTTCGCTGCCTGCGGAGAAGCTCTGGTAGGCCTTGATGCCGCCAAGGGCGCCAGCGAGAAGGCCGATGATGAGGACGATTGCGATGCGCATGGACTGTTCCCGGGAGGATCGAAGCAGCGCCCGATTCTGCCTGTGATGTCAGGAAGGCACCACCCTTGTCTGGGTCGCGCGACATCTGCTGGCTTATCATGCGCCACCTTGTAGCAGGCGTTGTGGGTTGGCGGGCGAAGATGGATGCGGGTTGGCTTGAGCGGTTTTCCGGGATTGACCGTCTGTACGGGCAGGGCAGCATCGAACGCCTGTCCGGGGCGTCCGTGTGCGTGGTGGGTGTCGGTGGCGTTGGCTCTTGGGTTGCCGAGGCGCTGGCGCGGTCAGCCGTCGGACATATTCGCCTGATCGACGCGGATGACGTGTGCATCAGCAACAGCAATCGCCAGCTGCCCGCGTTGGCGGGCAACTTCGGTCGTTCCAAGGTCCGGCTCATGGCCGAACGCCTCAGCGCGATAAATCCCAATGCGCGGGTGGATGCGATCGAGCAGTTCCTGACTCCAGGCAACCAGACGGAACTGATTGGTGACGACGTCGATGTCGTCATCGATGCCTGTGATGCGTTCCGCGTGAAGGTGGAGCTGATCGCGTGGTGTCGACGTCGCAAGCAGCGCCTGATTGTCGTCGGTTCGGCAGGTGGGCGAGTGGATCCGACGATGGTGCGGCTTCGCGACCTGAGCCGTACCGAACACGATGCCATGTTGGCATTGATCCGCAAGAAGCTGCGCTCGGACTTCGGCTTTCCCCGTAGCGCCAATCGCTATTTCAGCGTGCCCGCCGTCTATTCGCTGGAGAACGTCCGCTATCCACAGGCGGATGGCAGCGTATGCGGCCTTCGGCCAAAAACCGATGGCGGTGCAGGCAATCTGGACTGCGGCAGGGGGCTGGGTGCTGCAACGCATGTCACGGCCACGTTTGGCATGGCCGCTGTGTCGCGTTGTCTGGACTTGCTGCTGGAGAAGCGCTGAGCCGAAGGCTTCGGCGCCGAGTTCGGCCTTGCCCCGGGGCGGGACATTTTGGGGTTTCGCCAAAAGATGGCGTTAAAAAGTGTGAACTATGACACAAGTTTGCATTTAAGCCTTTGTTTTGCGACGTGATTCGCGTAATCTCCCCATTAGCGGTAATGGGTAACCGATAATCGGTTGCCCATTCTGCGTATCTGCGGCTGGGGAGTCGCAGCTGTGGAGAAAGACCTATGAAACATCACGACGGATTCAGCCTGATCGAGCTTATGGTCACGCTGGCCGTGGCGGCCATCCTGCTCAGTGTCGGGGTGCCCAGCTTCGCGGAATTCATCCGCAACAACCGCCTCGCAGCCGGCACCAATAACCTGGTCGCCGCCATGCAGGTGGCCCGCGCGGAAGCCATCCGCCGGGGCGAGCCCATCACCTTGTGTGCCAGCGCCGATCCAGCCGCGAGTGCCGTCAGCTGCACTGGCGCAACGGCCTGGGGTGGTCAGGACGTCGTCCTCGTCGTGGACGGCGTTCGCGCAGGCAATCCCAGCCCCGCCGAGCTCGTTCAGGTCTTCAACAACGAGGACCTGCAGCTCAGCATCACTGCGCCAGAACATAGTGGTGGGTTCATTCGTTTCCTACCTAACGGCGAAGTCGTTACCGGCTCTACGTTGGAAGTTTTCTTTGAGCTGAAACCCGATACCTGCCACGGCGAGCAGCGCCGGCGGGTCTACCTGAGTCGCATGGGGCGCATCCGCACCCAGCGCCTTGCCTGTTCCTGAGGACGTCTGCATGTCCACCACGTACTCGTTCAACTCAATACGTTCACTCCGACGCCGAGGCGGCTTCAGTCTGATCGAAGTGATGATCGCGCTGCTGATTACGTCGGTTGGCCTGCTTGGCCTGGCGGCTCTGCAGGTCAGCGCCATGAAGTACAACCACAACGCCTACCTCCGCTCGCAGGCAACGTTCCTGGCCAAGGACATGACCGAGCGGATGCGCGCAAACCGCACGGCGGCTCTTGGCGGCGACTACGACATTGCTTTTGGTGCAGCTGCTCCCGGTTCGGGTTCGCTGGCCAACGATGACGTAAGCGCCTGGATTGGCAGCGTAGGGAACGCGCTGCCCGGCGGGCAGGGGGCAGTCACTGTGAATGGCCGTGTCGCCAATGTTTCGCTGCGCTGGGAAGATGCGCGTGGCGAGGAGGGTAGCGAGAACACACCCTCTGGCGAGTTGCTCTCATTCAACTACACCACCGAGCTATGACTATGCGGCCGAACGTCAATTTCCAGGGGCGTCTGCAGCGAGGCCTGACTCTGATCGAGATGATGGTGGCGATGGTGCTGGCGTTGCTGCTCACTGCTGCCGTCCTTCAGGTTTATTTGCTCAACAAGACTACCTTCACGGCGCAACAGCAGTCGGGCATCGTGCAGGAGTCGGGCAACTTCGCGTTGGAATATCTCACTCGAGATGCACGCATGGCCGGGCTGGCGGGTTGCAGTAGCCGTCGCTCCGGTACCCAGCCATTGCCGGTACATAACTACCTCAACAGCACGGCCTATCCGTTCGACCTGATTGGTCACGGCATTTCCGGCTTCGAAAGTACCGGGACCGGTGTTGGTGCGACTTACAACATCACGGCAACCAACCCGGCGCCGGGCGGTGGCTGGACGCCGGCATTGCCCACCGGCGCGAATGCGCTGGACGGAAAGGCGCTCCCCGGTTCGGATGTCCTGGTGGTGAGCGGGATTTCACCCGATGACATCCCGTTGGTGGCGCCATTCACTTCGGGCTCGCAGATTTTTGTCGACGATGTCCGGGATATCACCAACGGTGAAATTCTTGTGGTGACGAACTGTCAGCAGGCAGAGGTTTTCCAGGCAACCAATGTCGTCAGCGCCAGCAATAACATCGTCGGTTCGAGTGCCGGCAGCTACACGCCGGGTAATGCTGAGAATATTGCCTCCACCGGTCCCGAAGGACCGTTTACGGAAGGGACTCGGGTTTCGAGGCTGCGTTCATACGCCTACTACGTTGGCCGCGGCACTGACGGCACGCCGTCCCTGTACCGGGCATCCCTGCGTGGCGGCGCCATGGAAGACCAGGAACTGGTGCCTGGGGTGGACTCGATGCAGATTGTCTATGGCGTTGACGGCAACGAGGACTACATCGTCGATGACTACCGCGATGCCAGTGCGGTAACCGATTGGCAGCAGGTCCGGGCCATCCGTGTTTCCTTGCTGATGCGTTCTCCGGAAGAGTTCCTCGATGGCATGGACACGGCGACCTACAACCTCGCGGGCACCACGATCAACCCGGTGGATGACCGTCGGCAGCGTCGCGTGTTCTCTTCCACCATCGCGCTTCGCAATCGCTTGCTCTGAGAGGCTCAGACATGACTCGTTCGTTCAAAACTTCATGCCTTGCCGCTAAGCAGCGCGGTGCGGTATTGATGGTCAGCTTGATGGTGTTGTTGATGCTCACGATGCTGACCCTGACGGCCATTCGTGCCAGCACCATGCAGGAAAAGATTGCAGGCAGTACGCGGAACATCGACTTGGCCCTGCAGGCTGCCGAGGCGGCGCTGCGTGCAGGCGAGACAGGGCTTTCCGGCAACACGCTGCCTGACTATCACTCCACGGCTGGCTGGTACCACTACGTGGACAAGCCGGCACCGACGTTGGCCGCGCCCAGCACGGGCTGGGACAGCGGTGTGATCACCATGCCGATGGTCGCCGATGATGGCTGGAAGGTCAGCCAGGCACCTCGTTACATCGTCGAAGCGCTGCCGCCGATTCCCGAGCCGGGCGGCGATCTTGAGGCGGGTGGTGTCCAGCCCGACACGACCATGTACCGGGTGACCGCCATCGGCTTCAGTACCCAACCGTTCGCCGATACCGGTGACGCCCAGTATTCAGTGATTCTGCAGACGACCTACCGCCGCTGATGCGGTGATAACGGTTCCATGAGGAGTGCCGCCATGAGCGCAGCCATGCCAGTGTCCAGCCACACCATTCATCCGCTGATGTCGCGTCTCGGAATCGCCTTTGCCATTGCGGGACTCAGCTTCAGCAGTGCCGCACGTGCGGACTTGGCCAACATTCCACTGTCCGTCGCGAACAGTGTCGAACCCAACCTGATGCTGGTGCTCGATGATTCCGGTTCCATGGACTGGGAAATGTTGTTCAAGACGGATACGGGCCAGCTGTCCTTCCAGGTCAGTAGCGACAGCAACGGCACCCTGGTGGATGGATCAGGTCGGCTGCGAGTGTCGGGCAACATTGACTATTCGTACCTGTTTCCGAATGGCACGGGTAGCGGAAACAAGGTCTACGCATACAACAGCACTAACGGGCGGGCGCTGCCGCCGCGTCCCGAGTTGGCTTTCGCCCGAAGCTCCGATTACAACGGTCAGTATTACGATCCCATGGTGACTTACCGCCCCTGGGTGAAGGCCGATGGGACTTACTACCCGGATGCAACCCCGACTAGCGCCATTTCAGACCCGGAGGTTTCCGGTAGCGAGCGCCTGAATCTCACGACAGATATCTATGCAAATGACAACAACTGGCGTTTCTATACTGCCAGGAGCATGCGTCGCGAAAACGGCAGTGGTTATCCGGGGGAAACCAGGGAAACCAACAACAGTGGTTCCACCCAACGCTATCACTACACGCCGGCAACCTACTACGTTCGTCTGAATTCAAATATTGCATTGCCAGGCTGGCTGGGTGGCAATTGCCAAACAACCTCCGGTGCGCGGTACGAGACTTACTATTCAAGTTGGAGTACTGCGCGACAGACGGCGCTTGAAGCTGTGGGCGTCGACGCGATTGCCTTTGACGGTGGTTGCCTGAAGAAGTACGAAATTCCATCGGCGACCAGTTTCCCCAGTGGTCGTACCCAGGCCGCCGAGCTTCAGAACTTCGCCAACTGGTTCAGCTATTACCGCAAGCGTCACATGACGCTGAGGGCAGGTCTTGGTGCCGCCTTTGCCGACAAGAACGGTATGTCGGTTGGTGCCTTCACGATCAACAGTCGTAGTAGCAGCGTAGACATGTGGAGCATGGATACGCAGAAGGATGACCTGTACGACTTCATGTACGGTCGAATTGGAAGAAGTGCCAGCACCCCAAATCGCGAAGGCATGAGTCATGCAGGAAGTCTTTTCGCGTCCCGCAATGCAGGCATCATCAAATATGCCTGCCAGCAGAACTTCATGCTGCAGTTCACGGACGGTTACAGCAACACGAAGCCCGACCTCAACGTCGACAATGCGGATGGAAACAACGGGGCGCCGTACGCGGATAGCTACAGCGATACGCTGGGCGATATCGCCATGTACTACTATGAGAATCGCCTTCGCACCGATCTCGACGCCGGCAAGGTGCCCGTTCGTGCCGAATGCTCCACGTCCAATCCACCGGCGTGGATGGACTGCGAGCGTGACCTGCATGTGAATACCTACGGCATCACCCTGGGTGCAGTGGGCGATTTCTATGCCAATCCGAACTACTTCAGCGGTCGTTATCAGACGGTGCGGGATGCCTACACCTACCCCCCGACCTGGCCAACCAACGTCAACGATGATTCTGGTCGCGAACAGGTAGACGACCTCTACCACGCAGCGGTGAATGGCCGTGGCCAGATGTTCAACGCTCAGAATTCCACCGAGCTTAGCCAGAAGTTGAGTGAGGCTTTGAGGGCAATTCTTGGTAGCGTGATCAGCTCTGCATCGGTGGTCGCGTCAAACTCCACTCGACTGGACGCCAACACGGTCATCTACCAGGCACGATTCGATAGCGCGGACTGGAGTGGTCAGCTGCTGAAGATCGGCGTCAATGCAGACGGTAGTGTGGGCGCATTGGCCTGGAATGCCGGCAGCCTCATCCCGGCACCCGCCAGCAGGAGCATTTACACGCGGACGGGGGCAGGTACGCGAGTCGCTTTTGAATGGAACAATCTCGACTCCACCCAACAGGCGGCGCTCAATGCCGGCGATGATGGCCAACCGGATGGTCTGGGCCCGCAGCGCGTCGACTATCTGCGCGGTGATCGCAGTGGCGAGCAAGCCAACGGAGGAGCTTTCCGGGATCGTGGAAGCGTTCTTGGAGACATCGTGAATGCGAGCCCGTGGTTCGTGGGCGCTCAGGATTTCGGCTATGACCAGTTGCCCGCTGGAGCAGCCGGGCGCTCCAGCTACCGCGCTTTCGTGAATGGCAACAAGAGCAGCCGTCAAGGCATGGTCTACGTGGCCGCAAACGATGGCATGGTGCATGGCTTCAATGCCGATAGTGGTATCGAGAGCTACGCTTACATCCCGAGTGAAATCGTGGGCGATCTGAACAGCCTTACCGATCCGTCCTATCGCCATCGCTATTACGTCGATGGCACTCCGATTTCCGGTGATGCATACGTTGGAGGCAGCTGGAAGACCTATCTGGTCGGGTCGCTCGGTGCGGGTGGCAAGACGGTCTATGCGATTGACGTGACCAATCCGGGTGCCCTCGGCGTCAATTCCATCAAGTGGGAATTCACGGACCCGGATCTGGGCTACGTTGTCGGCCGACCCAGCATTGCTCGCATGGCGAATGGTAGCTGGGCAGTAATTTTTGGCAGCGGCTATACCACCGGCAAGTCGGCCAAGCTTTTCATCGTCGACCTGGCAACGGGTTCGCTGTTGAAGAAGATCTCCACAGTGCGCTCGCAGGATGAATCGACGGCGTCCGCCAACGGTATGGCATCACCGTTCCCGGTCGACATTGATGGTGACCGCGTCACTGACTTCATCTATTCGGGCGACGAATACGGCAACCTCTGGAAGTTTGATGTACGCGCTACCAGCGCGAACAGCTGGGGTTCGTCGTTTGTTCAGTCGAACCGTCCGCAGCCTCTGTTCACGGCTTGCGCAGGGCAGGATGCCTCTGGGCCGTTCGCGTGCCCGGCCGGTCGCCGCCAGCCGATCACCATGCGGCCAGTGGTGGGTCGTGGAGAGACCGGTACATTGATGGTCTATTTCGGTACGGGCAGCTTCATCCAGAGTGGCGACAACATCGTCGCACCGAGTGATCCGGTGCAGAGTTTCTATGGCATCCAGGACGCCAACACGCTGTCAGGCAACAACAGTGGTGATCGCGTCGCGGGGCGCAGCGAGCTGACCGAGCAAGAAATCCTCGCCGAAGTAGGAGCGAATGGCAGTGACTTCCGCGTCGTGAGCCAGAATCCGGTCGGAGCCACGAAGAAGGGCTGGTACATGGACCTGGAGTCGCCGCGAAACGGCATGGAGGGCGAGCGCGCAGTGTCGCAGCCGATCCTGCATGACGGTCGACTGATTTTCCCGACGCTGATTCCGAGCTCTGATCCTTGCGAGGGAGGCGGCACCAGCTGGCTGATGGAGCTCGAGGCCCAGAGCGGTGGTAGCTTCGACATTCCGGTGCTGGACGTGAATGGTGATGGCGTCATTGACGGCAATGACTACGTCGACTACGGCGGCGATGACCATTCACCGGGAGGCCGTCGCTCCGAGGTGGGTATCATCGACACACCGACCATCATCGAAGGTAGTGGTGATCAGGCTGATCGTGAGTACAAGTACGCGTCTGGGTCCACCGGCGGCATCGAGGTTGTGACCGAGGCAGGACGACGCAGTAAGGGTCGCAACTCGTGGCGTCAACTCTGGCCCGGGAACTAATGGTCATGTGTACGGAACGTCGAACGGAGACTTTGGGCTTCACCCTGATAGAACTGATGATTGTCGTGGCTATTCTGGCGATCATCATTCTGGTTGCGTATCCAAGCTATCGGGACCAGATGGTGAAGACACGCAGAGCCGAGGGAAAGGCGGTGTTGAGCAGTGCCGAGGCGCGGATGGAACGATGCTTCACGCGTTTTAGTGCCTACAACAATGCGGCGTGTACTGGGATATTTCCTTTGAACTCGGAAAACGGCTGGTATCAAGTGACGACGTCGGCAGTCAATGCAACTAGCTACACGCTGAGCGCAGCGCCGCAGAAATCACAAGCCGTTGATGACACGTTGTGCGGGACGCTTACACTAACCAGCACCGGTATCCGCGGGCAGAGTGGTACCGGGACCAATTGCTGGTGAGGCTTAGTCGGGCAGGTTGAACAGGCGGCGGGCATTGGCCGTGGTCTGTTCAGCCAGCTCGGTAGCTTCGCAGTCGCGGAGTTTCGCAATCACGGCCAGTACGGTGGTGAGGCGTGCTGGCTCGTTGCGTTGGCCACGCCAGTCGACGTCCGGCTGATCCGGAGCGTCGCTTTCCAGCAGCAGTTGATCGGCCGGTATCGTGGCGACCATTTCACGAAGGCGGCGGGCACGCGGGTAGGTGACCGGGCCGCCGAACCCCAGCAGGAAGTCCAGCTTCTGCAGTTGCTTTGCCTGTTCCAGGCTTCCGGGGTAGCTGTGCACCACGCCACGAAGGCCGTTTAGCCGACGAAGGCTGTGAATTACATCCTCGACCGCTCGTCGGGCATGGATGATCACGGGCAGGTCATGTTTCCTTGCCAGTTCCAGCTGGGCTTCGAAGAGCTGTTGTTGCCTGTCGCGCCCGGCAGGGTCGGCAATTTCCTCGACAAAGTGATCAAGGCCGCATTCGCCGATGGCGATCGCGTCGCCTGCCATGAGTCGAGCATCCAGTGCCGACAGGTCGTCATCCCGATGTCGATCAAGGAACATGGGGTGAAGCCCGTAGGCGGGATGCAGCATAGGGCTGTCCCGACAGATGTTCTGCAGTTCACCCCAGGTTTCGCGCTCGATGGCGGGTACGACGATATGGCGGACGCCGGCATCGCGGGCTCGAGACAGCACGGCCTCGCGATCCTCCGCGAAATCGGCAACATCCAGGTGGCAGTGCGAGTCGATCAGTTCCGGTAGCATCGTGACCTGATTTCAAACCTTGTGGCGCTGGCCTGCAAGCGTTTGTTGCCGTGCAAGGAATTTCGATGATTGACCTGGATGACTGGCTGACCATCAATGAAGTGGACAATGGGCCGTTCTTCGCGGAGCCGATCTTCCAGCGGAAGTACGCGCAGTCGGCGCCGGATTTTCCGCATCATGTAGTGGCTTTCCTGCGGCGCGAGGATGGCGCCTTCGTCGCTGCGTCGTATCTTCACTTCACCCTCCACGAGGGCGTGGTGCTGGTGGGAGGCGGAGCCACCGATGGTCGGGCCTTTGCCCAGGTTCCGGCTGCCGTTGGTGACGCGGTGCGCGCCTCGGGTGGTCTGCTGCTAAGGACGCTGCGCTTTGGTTTCAGCAAGTATGCGGATCGCTGTGAAGCGTTCTTCGGTCACTGCGGTGACCCGCGCGCATTTGAGGTGGACATGCAGGCCGGCTTCCAGCCCACGCGCGTCGAGCATCTGCTGGCCTACTGGCATCGCCTGCTTCCGGAAGAGCGTCGCGAGGCGCTGATCGACCGCGTGGCGGCCATCGGTCCGTTCTAGGGCGTTCGCCTGATCTAGCCAGCGGTGCGCAGCAGCTGCTCCAGTTCGCCGGGCGACTTCCAATGCCAACCGCAGATGTAGCGGGGAAGCAGCCAGCGATCACTCGACAGGGTGACCGGTTCGGCGCCATCACAGAAGGCGGCGTCAAGGCCGAGTTCCACGCCGCGGCCGGGCAGGTAGTCGTCGTGCAGGTAGTCACTGACGTGTCCAAAGGGATAGCAGAACAGTCGCGAGCGTGACGGTGACAGGTGCTGGTCGATGTAGTCCCGAGCCTGGGCGATTTCGTAATCCGCTTTTTCGACGTTGTCGATATTGGCGAAGTCACCGCGACGGATGCCGTGTGGGCCCGGATCGTCAAGTTCCGGGTGGTTGTGGTCCCAGCCGTGATTCTCGATGGCCCAGCGGCCGGAGAGGAATGCCGGTCGCCACCAGTCATCGCTGTAGTTGCCGCAATCCTGCAGACAGCGCTCATCCATGCGCTGGCGGGCTTCCGGGGAGGCGACCACAAAAGCCGTCATGTGCAGGCCGGGTTGCGCCGCATGACCGTGCCGGAACTGGAAGTCGGTCATCAGGTTGTGGAAGCTGCGCACCGGGCCGGCAACCGGGTGGTCGAGGTCGCGGTAGTCGTAGTCGGTGCCGTCATCGCAGGACAGCGCGACGCAGCCGGATGGCAACGGATCACGGCGTTCGAGGAAGGCATCGACCACTTCCTGCAGCGGCACGATGCGCAGACCAAGGCGCTGGATCAGCGCCAGATCCTCGGCCAGGGCTACATGGTCGTTGCCGAGGTAGTCGGTTCCGTTGATGATTCCAGCGTGATAGGTGAGAACCGGTACGCGCATCGTCACTTTCCGTCGGGCGGCCGCTGCGAGCTGCTGTCATGGCGTGAGCGCAGCGCTGCCAGCAACGTAGTGCCCAGTGCGAGCATGATCTCGTCGAAGAAGGGCAGCGGATCGGGAATGACAAGATCCAGCGCGAACAACGCGGCGAACAGCATGAACAGCTGTGGGTAGCGCAGACGACCGAGGAAACGTTTCAGCATCATCACACCCGGAGCGAGAGGAAGTCGGGGCTGGCGACCAGACGCAGCGCATCCAGTCGAGGGCGGGCGCGCGGCAGCGCTTCGGCCAGTGCCGACAGTTCGGCATCCAGCGCGTCGATTTCCTCGGCGCGGACGCTGGGATTGATCCGGCTCAATGCAACCAGCCGCTCCCGCTCGACGCGTCCCCATTTCGCGGCGACTTCGGCGGCGGCGCTGGATCGTTCGGCGGCGGCTTCGCGCGCGACATTCTCGGCATAGTCCAGCATCGGCGGCAGCAGCTTCTTGAGGATCGGACGGAAGCGGCCCAGGTCGATCTGCCGGTTGCTGGCGCGCCGCAGCGCGGCGCTGTTCGGGTGGAAGTCGTCGCGCGGCTGCCTGCGCGTGTCCACGGCGACGTGCAACGGGACCGGCGGAAGGAAGCGATCAGTATTGAGGCGACGGTCCGCGATGCATTCCAGGACATAGACGGCCTCCAGAATGACCGTGCGCGGCGCCAGGCTGTCGTCGATCAGGAAGGCTGCGTTGCCACTCTCGCCGGACAGCAGAAGATCCATGGCGCCCAGCATCAGCGGCTGGTCCAGGCGCAGGAACAGCAGGTCGTCGCGGGCCATGGCGATCTGGCGATCGATGCAGGCCGAGCGCGGGCCTTCCTTGAAGGCATCAAAGGCATCGTGCGTCACGTATTCGGGATCGAGCACCCAGATGCCGGGGGCCAGCGTTTCATTGTGGATGCCGAACTGTTCCAGTAGCCGTAGCGGAAAATCGTCGCTACGCGCGGCCTGGTCCTCGCTGCTGAGGGCGGACAGCAGCAGGCCGGCGCTGGCACCACGCTGGCTGGCAAGCTCCAGCAGGTGATCGCGACCGGAGGCAATGGCGTCGGCCAGTTCGGTGTGGCGCTCGCTGCTGCGCTTCAGGAGATCGCGGAACAGATCCTCGCGCAAGCCTTCCTCGGCCGCCTGGCGACACAGCAAGAGCAGTTCGGCGCCGAATTCACGCAGCAACTCGCGCCCGTCGGCACAGACGCTCTCCAGCGCGCCGATGCCTTCGTCCAGCCAGCGCAACTGCAGTGACTGCGGGCTTCCGGCAATCGCCGCGGCGTGGATGGTGACGTCGAAGCGCTGGCCGATGCGGTCGATGCGGCCGATGCGCTGCTCCAGCTGGTCCGGATCCGGTGGCAGGTCCCACAGCAGCAGGTGGTGGGCGAACTGGAAGTTCCGACCCTCGGCGCCGGCTTCGGATGACAGCAGCAGTCGCGCACCGTCCGGGTCGGCGAAGAACGCGGCATTGCGATCCCGCTGGAGCAGGCTCATGTCCTCGTGGAAACGGGCGACCTGCATGCCGTTGCGCAGGCGCAGGGCTTCCTCGATCGCCTGGACCTTGGCGCGGCTGCGGCAGATCAAGAGGAGCTTGTCGCTACCGGTGGCTTCCAGAATATCGAGCAGCCAGTCGAGTCGCGGATCCTTGCTGTAGTCGTGTCCGGGCTCGGCATGTCGTTCACCCTGGAGCCACCAGCCGGGTCCCCAGTCCGCGAGGAATTCCGCCAGCAGGCGACCCGGAAGCGTGGGGTCGTCGGGTGCTTCCAGTGTGCGCAGCGCCTTGATGCGCTTCGGGAAGCCGCCGACCACGCTGCGCCGGTTGCGGACCATCACGCGGCCGGTGCCATGGCGGTCGATCAGGGCATCGACCAGCTCCTTGCGCGTATGCAGGTCGCCATTGGCGATGCGTCCCAGCCGTCCGGCGAGGTCTTCTTCCTCGCCGCTGAACAGCTCGGCGAGCATGCCCATGTCGGCGGCGTTGGGCGAATCGCCGCGGTCGAGCATGTCCACCAGTTGCGAGAGGCGCAGGTAGCGTGCGCTTTCCGCGCGGAAGTCGTCCAGGCTGCTGAAACGCGCCGGATCAAGCAGGCGCAGGCGGGCGAAATGGCCGTCCAGTCCCAGCTGCTCCGGCGTCGCCGTAAGCAGGATCAATCCCGGCGTGGTCTCGGCCAGCGTTTCGACGAGGCGATAGCCGGGGCTGGCGCCGTCGACATGCCATTCGAGGTGATGCGCCTCATCCACGACCATCAGGTCCCAGCCTGCCGCCTGCAACTGCGCGGCGCGCTCGCCATCGCCGGCGAGCCAGTCGGTGCTGGCGATCACCAGTTGCTCTTCCTCGAACGGATTGCGCTCGGGCGATTCCGCCGCGATGGCTTCGCAGCGCTCCTCGTCGAAGATGGCGAAACTGAGGTTGAAGCGGCGTAGCAGTTCGACGAACCACTGGTGTACGAGGCTCTCCGGCACCAGCACCAGTGCGCGCTCGGCGCGACCACTGGCGAGTGCCTGCGACAGGATCAGGCAGGCTTCGATGGTCTTGCCGAGGCCAACCTCGTCGGCCAGCAGGAGGCGGGGAGGGCGGCGGGTCGCGCCAATCTCGGCGATGCGCAGCTGGTGCGGAATCAGGTCGATGCGCGAACCCAGCAGGCCCCATCCCGGATGGGCGCGGGCCTTGGCGCGTCGGCGCAGGCATTCAAAACGGAAGTCGAACTGGTCGTTGCGGTCGACGCGCCCGGAGAGCAGGCGCTGATCGGCCTGCGACACGGGCTGTTCGGCGTCGAGCTGACCCTCCGCGAATTCGTGATCACCGCAGGCGTAGTGCAGTACGCCGTTGGCCTGCCTGACCGAAGCAACCACCCACTCCGAACCATCCACGCGGATGCGCTCGCCGGGCTGGAACTCGGCGCGCAGCATCGGGGCGGAGTCGACGGCGTACTGGCGAATCAGCCCGCTGCCGGTGAAGACGATCTGAACACTTCGCCCCGACAGGCGCATGACCGTGCCGAGGCCCAATTCGGGTTCTGCTATCGAGAACCAACGTTGTCCGGGAACAAAAACTGCCATTCCCGGATTTTACGCTGTTGCGGCCCTGCTTCGCTTCAGTTGATCCAGATGTGGACGCGTTTTTCGGGCGCCAGCATGAAACCTGCCCCGGGTTTGCAGTCGAAAGTGGCGGCAAAGGGATCGAAGTTGGCCAGCGGCCCATTGACGCGAAGTGTTGGCGGCGCCTGCAGTCCATCGGCATCCGGCGCGGCCGGCAGTGCCGGCCACAAGGTCGCCCAACTGCTGAAGAACGACTGGTCGCCGGCGGCATTGGCAGGCGCGTCGACCTTGCCGCGGTACGCCATCCACGCCAGCTCGAGACCGGCCAGGTCCGCGGCATTCTCGATGAAGCTGCGCTTGCCGTCGACGGCAACAGCCTCGCTGCGGTAGGCCTCGTACTGCACGCTCAGCGGCTCGTTGCGCTTGGCGTAGGCGATGTAATCCGGCTGCGTCCACCACGGGCGAGTCTGGCCCTGCGCGTCGAACTTGCTGCCCGCCAGGTCGAAACCGTGGCCCAGTTCGTGGGCAACAAGGGCGCCAAAGCCACCGTATTGCGCGGCCGGCGACATGGCGCGGCTGAACAGCGGTGGTGCGGCGAAGGCCGCTGACACCTGCAGGCGGTTGTGGGCAGGATCGTAGAAAACCGCCGGCGTCTGCGCGGGGATCGTGCCCACCATTGGGGCACGACCGATACGGGTCAGCGCCATGCGCTGGCGCCATGCCGCAACCTGCAGCGCATTGCGGGCGAGCTGGTCACGACTGAAGCTGAGGCCTGCCGTATCGACAGCACCCTTGTCGCCACCCACTTCGATCACCAGTGCGTCGACCTTCGCGGCGCCGGCGTCACGGGCATCGTTGCTCAGCCAGTCGGCATCGGCGATGGCCTGTCGCAGGCTGGCGACCTCGCTGTCGATCAGGTTGCGCGCGGCGGTGAGCCGGCCGGTATCTGACTGCGCCAGGAACTCGCGGGAGAGCAGATCGGGAAGCAACTGTTGGATCGTGTCCAGGGCGCGCTCCTCCCGGGCGGGCTCGTCGTCGATGGCTTCGAGCTGCACGCCGACGAAATCCCGGCGCGCCTTGGCGACGTCGCCGCCAAGCCATGGTGCGAGGTCATTGACCAGATGAAAGCGCAGATAGGCGCGCCAGGCCTCCAGCGAACCGCCATCGACGAGGTGATTGGCCTGCACGAAGAAAGCGGTGTGTGCCATCGATGCGGCACTGAGTCCGCGCAGGCCGAGCGTGCGGAAGAAGTCCTTGAAGCGCAGGCTGGGATACTGCTTGTCCAGCGCCTTGATGTCGGTCGGCAGGTAGCTGTTGTTGGGATCACGCAACTGGGCGAGGCTCAACGAGGCCCGAGCCAGCTGCGTCTCCATGCCGAGGATGCGCTCCGCATCGGCCTTCGCCGCCTTTCCGCTACCGCTCAGGCTCAGCAGGCGCTCAACATAGGCACGGTAATGCTGCATCAGGGCCTGCGTCTGCGGGTCCTGGCGCAGGTAGTAATCCCGATCCGGGAGACCGAGGCCAGCCTGCCGCAGGTACAGCATGGACTGGCTGGCGTTGCGCAGGTCGGCGGCGACGTCGACGCGGAACAGCAGTGGCAAACCCTGCTGATGCGCCGAAGCGATGACGTCGGCAACGTCGCGCGGACGGCGGATGCCGGAGACTTGATCGAGCAGCGGCTTCAGGACATCCATCCCATGCTTCTGTTCGGCCGTGGCCGAGGCCCACAGATCCCCAAGCAGGCGCTGGTTGTCGTTCGTCGGCGCGGAGGCCGCGCGCTGGAGCAGGGCGATCTGCGTTGATCGACTGTTCGCGTCGAGGATCTGGAATGGATCGAGTGCGGCGTTCTCGCCACGTTGCATAGCGGACCAGGCGGCGAAGTCATCGCAGGGGCTAGGTTGCGCGGTGGGCTTGGTTGCGTCGCTGGCTGCCGATAGAGCGGGGCCGGCCAGGGTGATGAGCAGGGACGCCAGCATGGACGTGGCGAAACGAAAACGATGGTGTCGGGGCATGAAGCGCCTGATCGTGTGTTGACGAGCGCGAAGTCTAGCAGCCGGCATTCCGTCCCGGCGGCTGCAAACGACGAAGGCCGGCAAGGCCGGCCTTCGTCAGGCATCGCGCATGGTCGGGTTGGTGACTACCAGATGCGGACCTTGCTTTCGCCATCACGGACCATGGCATCGCCGACCTGGCAGGCAAAGGCCTGGGCAAAGGCGTCCAGGTTGGACGGCGCTCCGATGGCGCGGAACTGCATCGGCGAGTGCGAGTCGCTGTTCAGGCGCACCAGCTGCGCTTCATCGCGGATGTTGCCGCGCCAGACGCGTGCCCAGCTGAGGAAGAATCGCTGCTCCTGGGTGAATCCGTCGATCTTCGCGCCAGCTTCGGTCGGTTGGTCCTTGAGCGCGGCCTGCAGGGCATCGTAAGCAACGCTTATGCCACCGAGGTCGGCGATGTTCTCGCCCAGGGTCAGCTTGCCGTTGACGCGCTTGTCCGGGTAGTCCGCCAGCGGCGTGTAGCCGTCGAACTGGTTGACCAGCTTGTCGGCGCGCGCCACGAACTTGGCGCGGTCCTCGTCGGTCCACCAGTTGGTGTTGTTGCCCGCACCATCGAACTGGCTGCCCTTGTCGTCGAAGCCATGGCTGGCTTCGTGGCCGATGACTGCACCAATCGCACCGTAGTTGATGGCGTCGTCGCCGTCGGCATAGAAGAACGGCGGCTGCAGGATGGCGGCGGGAAAATTGATGGTGTTGGTGGTGCCGCTGTAGTACGCGTTGACCGTCTGCGGCGTCATGCCCCATTCCATGCGGTCAGTGGCGGTACCGATCTTGGCCAGATCATGGGCGTAGTTGAACTTCGACGCGGCCTTGATGTTGGCGTAGAAGTTGTCCGGGCTGATGGCCAGACCGTTCCAGTCGCGCCACTTGTCCGGGTAGCCGATCTTCGGCAGGAAGGTGCTCCACTTCTCCAGCGCCTTGGCCTTGGTGGCATCGCTCATCCAGTCGAGGTTCTCGATGCGGACCTTGAGCGCGTTGCGCACGTTGTCCACGAGTTCCATCGCGCGCTCCTTGGACTCCGCCGGGAAGTAACGGTCCACGTAGAGCTGGCCCAGCGCCTCGCCCATGCTGCCGTTGACCACGTCGAGCACGCGCTTCCAGCGGGCGCGCTGCTCCGGCTGGCCATTCAGGGTCTTGCCGTAGAAGGCGAAATTGGCGTCCTGGAAGGCGCTGGAAAGATAAGGCGCGGCGTCATCAATGGTGTGGAAGGCCAGGTAGTTTCGCCAGTCGGCGATCGGCGACTTCGCCAGCATCCGGTCGACTTCGGCGAAGAACTTCGGCTGACCCAGCGAGAAGCCGTCCTTGACCGTCACGCCCTGCGCCTTGAAGAACGCGTTCCAGTCGAAGTGCGGCGTGAGCTTGTTCGCTTCGGCGATGCTGACGAACTGGTACTGGTTCTTTGGATCGCGTCGCTCCACGTTGCTGAGCGACGCTGCGGCAAGGCGCGTCTCGAAAGCCAGCACCGAGTCCGCCTTCTTGCCGGCCGACTTGTCGTCGTCACCGCTCAGCTTGAACAGCGTCGCGATGTAGTCGCGATAGGCCTTGCGAATGTCGGCGTACTGGTCGTCGCTGTAGTAGTCCTTGGTCGGCAGGCCGATGCCGCTCTCGAAGGTGAAGGCGATCTGCCGCTTGGCATCCTGGTAGTCGGCGCTGGAGCCGAAGTTGAAGACCTGGCCATTGCCTTCGGCGTAGGCCTTGCCGATCCAGTTGGCGACATCCTTGCCGTCCTTCAGGCGCTCGATCTCCCAGAGGTCGGGTCGGATCGGGTCCATGCCGGCCTTTTCGATGGCGGCCTCGTTCATGCCGGAGCGGTACAGCCAGCCAATCTTCTGAACGATGCTGCCCTTGCCGGCCATATCGGCGACGGTTTCCGCGGCGTTCACCAGGTCCTGTTGCGCATTCAGGCTCTGCTCGCGCAGCTGGTCGAAGGCGCCCCAGCGGGTGCGGTCGGAGGGAATCGGGTTCTCGGCCACCCACTTGCCATTGACGTAGGCATTGAAGTCGGCGCAGGCATCGATGCTGGTGTCGATGTCACCGGCGTTGAACACCGGCTCCGCGGCGGCCATTCCAGCCAGCGAGGTGAGGGCAAGGGCAATGCTGAGGCTCAGCGAGCGTCGAAGGGTTCGGGACACCATGAACTCCTGGGTATCGTGAAATCTGAATCGTGAGTCGAAATTCGTGAGCCGGCGCGGGCAGCCTGGCCCGCGCCGGTCGATGCAAGGCTTACCAGATCACCACGCGATCGGCTTCCGGACGCACCATCTTGTCGCCGTCGACGCACTCGTAGGCGTGGGCGAAGTTGGGCATGTTGGAAGGCGCTCCGATGGCGCGGAAGTTGGCTGGCGCGTGCGGATCGGTATTGAGGCGCACCTTCAGCTCTTCCGGCTTGAAGTTGCGACGCCACACCACCGCCCAGTTGGCGAAGAAGCGCTGGTCCGGCGTCATGCCGTTGATCGGACGCAGGCGCATGTTCTCGGTGGCCTTGTGGAAGGCGTCGTAGGCGACGGTCAGGCCGCCGAGGTCGGCGATGTTCTCGCCCAGCGTCAGCTCGCCCTTCACGTGCAGGCCATCGATGGCCACGTAGTTGTCGAACTGATTGACCAGTTTGGCGGTGCGCTCCTCGAACTTCTTGCGGTCATCAGCCGTCCACCAGTTGTCGAAGTTGCCCTTGGCGTCGAACTGGCTGCCCTGGTCGTCGTAGCCGTGGAGCATTTCGTGGCCAATGACCGCGCCGATGCCGCCGTAGTTGAGCGCCGGATCGGCCAAGGCGTCGAAGAACGGCGGCTGCAGGATGGCGGCCGGGAACACGACCTCGTTCATCTGCGGGTTGTAGTAGGCATTCACCGTCTGCGGCGACATGCCCCATTCGCTGCGGTCGACCGGCTTGCCGATCTTGGCCATCTGGAACTGGTGCTCGAAGGCGCTGGCACGGATCGCGTTGCCCAGATAGTCGTTGGCGCGGATGTCGAGGTCGCTCCAGTCACGCCACTTGTCCGGGTAACCGATCTTCGGCGTGAACGATGCCCACTTTTCCAGTGCCTTCTTCTTGGTTTCCGGACCCATCCAGTCGAGGTTTTCCAGGCGAACCTTGAGTGCGGCGCTCAGGTTGTTGACCAGCTCCAGCGCGGCGGCCTTGGATTCCGGCGGGAACACCTTGGCCACGTACAGCTGGCCCAAGGCTTCGCCCATCACGCCGTTGACGATCGACAGCACGCGCTTCCAGCGCGGACGCTGCTCTTCCTGGCCGCGCAGGGCCTTGCCGTAGAAGTTGAAGCTTTCCTCCGAAACGGCGTCGCTGAGGAAGGGCGCGGCGCTGTTGATGGTGTTGTAGCGCAGGTAGGCCTTCCAGCTGTCCAGCGGCGTTTCGGTCATCATCTTGTCGATGGCGGCGAAGAAGTCCGGCTGCGCCAGCGAGAACATCTTCGGCTGCGCCACGCCGTTGGCGTCGAAGAAGGCGCTCCAGGAGAAGTGAGGGGTGATCTTGTCGGCATCGGCGACGCTGACCGGGTTGTAGAACTTCGACGGATCACGCAGCTCGATCGGCGACAGCGAGTGCTTCGCCAGTTCGGTTTCAAAGGCCAGCACGTCCTTCGCCTGCTTGGTGGCGTCATCCGCGGACACGCCGCCCAGCTCCAGCATCTTAGCCACATGCTCGACGAAGGCTTTGCGGATCTTGACGTAGTCTTCCTTGTCCTCGAGGTAGTAGGCCTTTTCCGGCAGGCTCAGGCCGCCCTGGGCCGCGTAGGCGATGACCTGTGAGGAGTCTTTGAAGTCGCCAGTGCCGAAGAAGCCGAACAGGCTGCCGAAACCGCGGCTGTAGTCGCGACGGATCCATTCACCCAGCGCTTCGGGGCTGTTGATGGCATCGACTTCCGCCAGGTACGGCTTCAGTGGCGCGACGCCGGCCTTGTTCAGCGCGTCGGCATCCATACCGCTGCCGTAGAGGTCGCCGATCTTCTGCTGGATGCTGCCTTTGGCTGCGTCGCTCTTGGCAGCGGCTTCCACGATTTCGCGCTGCGTTTCCAGCGAACGCTCACCGAGGATTTCGAAGGTGCCCCAGGTCGTGTGGTCGCCCGGAACCGGGTTCGCGGCCAGCCACGGACCGTTCACGCGCTGGTTCAGGTCCTGGCAGGCGGCGGTGTCGCGGTCGAACTCGCCGGGCTTGAGCCAGTCATGCTCGGCGGCACTGGCGGAGGCGGTAAGGGCGAGGCCAAGCGCCGCTGCGAGCGGCAGGAGACGGATGCGGGACATAAAAACTCCAGAAGAAAGGCGGCGCGGTGGGCGCCACGCGGAAATTCAGGACTGCGAGACTAGGGCCAGCCGCCCCGGTGTTCCAGTGACAGAGGTCATTGGCCGGCCGGCCGCGAAAGCAGTATCTGTTCTCAGTTACACAAACGCCGCCCGGAGGCGGCGTTTGTGTACGTATGGTGGAGGCGGGGGGAATTGAACCCCCGTCCGAAGATGCTCCATCCTCGAATCTACATGTTTAGCTCGCCGTTTGATCTCGCCCGACGGCAACACGACGTGCGAAGCACACCGCCGGACCAGTCCGCTTGATTTAGCCCGTCAGCGGCAGACGACACAGCCGGGCGATCCTGCAAATATGACCGGAAACTCCACCGTTGCAGGCACCGATGGGTTCCGGACTGGCCTATTTAGGCGGCCAGTGCGTAGTTGTCGTCGTTCGCAACTAAGCTTGTTTGCCGCTGGATTTACGAGGAAAGCTGCCCCCTCGACATGCATCAAGTGACTTCACGACCCCCGTCGAAGCCGATCGCCCCCTGAAGTGGTTACGCTAACACAGATGGTGGTGGATTCCGGTGGATTCAATGGCCGCGGCAGTTTCCGATGGGCGCCATTCAGCCTTCTGGTCAGCCGGTCTTGTTGTGGCTGCGCATGATGCGCTGCTTGTCGCGCTGCCAGTCTCTCTCCTTGGAGGCAGCGCGCTTGTCATGCGCCTGCTTGCCCTTGGCCAGCGCCACTTCGACCTTGACCCGGTTGTTCTTCCAGTACATCGCCGTGGGCACCACGGTGAAACCATCACGTTCCACGGCGCCAACGAGCTTGTCGATCTCGCGCCGGTGCAGCAGCAGTTTGCGTGTGCGCCGGTCCACGGTCTTCACATGGGTGGAAGCTGAGAGCAGGGGCGTGATCTGGGCGCCGATCAGGAAGATTTCGCCGTGCTGGATCAGCGCATAGCTGTCGGCGAAGGCGATGCGACCGGCACGCAAGGCCTTGACCTCCCAGCCCTCCAGCGCGATACCGGCCTCGAAGCGCTCCATCAGCGAGTACTCGTGACGGGCGCGCTTGTTCAGGGCGATGGTCGATCCGCTATCCTTGTTGTCCTTCTTGCCTTTCTTGGCCATCGTTTCGATTCCGTTACAGCAGGCGATTGTCGCCGATCCCGCCCGGGCTCGCGAGTACGCCACCACAAGTCCTTCACAATCGGGTGGTCACGTGACCCAGATCCAGCGACAGGCGATCGTCCGCCGCTCCTCCAAGTTCATCTATGACCTGGTCAATGATGTCCGGTCGTATCCCTCGCGTTTCAACTGGTGCGAAGGGTCGAGCGTGCTCGAGGAACACGAATCGAGCATGGACGCCGAGCTCCGGCTGCGCCTGGGTGCGCTGAAGACGGCGTTCACCACGCGCAACCAGCTGATTCCGCATGAACGCATCGAGTTGAGCCTGCTTGCCGGTCCGTTCCGGAAGCTGCGTGGCGAGTGGCGCTTCGTGCCGCTGGCGGAGCAGGCCTGCCGGGTTGAACTGCAGTTGGACTTTGACCTTGCCGGAACGCTGGTCGGTTCGGCGCTGGCCATCGGCTTTACCGGCCTGGCGGATCGGCTGGTCGATGATTTCTGCCGTGAAGCCATGCGCATGCCGGAGTCTCAGGATGTCTGAAGTGACGACCGGGAAAACGTTGCGTGTCAGCGTTGTCTACGCGCTGGTGGACCGCAGTTGGCAGCGCAGCGTGGAACTTGAAGCGGGTGCGACGGTGGGCGATGCGATCGAAGCCAGCGGACTGCGCACGGCCGTACCCGACATCGACTATTCGGCAGATCGCCTGGCGGTGTTCGGCAAGTCGGTCAAGGACGACACGCCGCTACGGGACGGCGATCGCGTGGAAATCCTGCGGCCGCTGCTTTGTGATCCGAAGGAAGTGCGCCGGCAGATGGCTGAGCGCCAGCGCGAGGCCAAATCCTAGCGGCCCTTGTCCTTTTCGCGCGGCAGGTTGCCGTAGCGGCCCATTTCCTTGGCCAGATCGCCGGGTTCATCCTTGAAATAGTCGCCGTCGATGGTCGCCAGCGAATCGCCGTCGAAGGTCAGCGTCAGCGTCTTCACTTCGGTCTTGCCGCCGTCGCGCTTGAAGCTCGCCGTGTAGTCCCAGCGCTCCTGGTGGAAGGGATCGCGAATGGACGGCGTCCCCAGCAGCAGCGATACCTGGCGCTTGCTAAGTCCGGGCTTTAGCTGCTCCACCTTGGCCGGCTCCAGCAGATTGCCCTGATACACCGGCACCTTGTAGATCAGGCCGCAACCAACCACGGTCGAAGCAAGCAGGGCGGCGGTGGCCAGCTTGAGCGCGGGCTTGAGGGTGAACTTCAGCAGCTGCGGCATGTGCGGGTAGGGTCCGTCGGGCAAAGGGCGGATGATACACTATGACGCTTTCGCGAAAGCCCGGCTGAACGCCGGCTCGCCGGGCGACCGGAAACGCCGGATGGCGGGTCCCGCCCCTCGATCCGTCAACGACGTGGAGCCAACCGCATGGAATCGCAGGATCTGCGCAAAGCCGGCCTGAAAGTCACCCACCCGCGCATGCGCATCCTCGATGTGCTCGAGAACGCCCGCCCGCGGCACATGACCGCTGAAGACATCTATCGCGCTCTGCTGGAGCACGAGGAAGATATCGGCCTGGCCACGGTCTATCGCGTGCTGACCCAGTTCGAGGCCGCCGGCCTGGTCATGAAACACAACTTCGAGGGTGGGCAGGCCGTGTTCGAGCTGGACCGCGGCGAGCACCACGACCACATGGTTGACGTCACCAGCGGCAAGGTGATCGAGTTCATCAGCGAGGAAATCGAGCGCCTGCAGCACGAGATCGCCGAGAAGCACGGCTACCTCATCGAGGATCACAGCCTCGTGCTGTACGTCCGGCCCAAGCCGAAAAAGGGCTGAACCCCGCTAGTCGCGCTGGCCGTCGGCCAGCATCTGCTTTGCATGCGCCGTCGTTTCGACGGTGATTTCGAGGCCGCCCAGCATGCGGGCGAGTTCCTCGATGCGTGCCTTGTCATCCAGCCTGGCGATGGCGCTGCGAGTGATGCCGCCATCCACTCCCTTGCTGACCCGGTAGTGCTGGTGCGCCTGTGAGGCGACCTGTGGCAGGTGGGTGACGCAGAGCACCTGGCGACTGGCAGCCAGTTGGCGCAGCTTGCGGCCGACCACTGCGGCGACCGCACCGCCAATGCCCGAATCGACTTCGTCAAAGACCATGCTGGGAATCGCATCGAGGCCCAGCGCAGCCACTTCGATGGCCAGACTGATGCGTGACAGCTCGCCGCCGGAGGCAACCTTGCGTAGCGGGCGAGGCGGTTGGCCGGGATTGGCCGCCACCAGCAGCTCGATGCGTTCGGCGCCGTTCGGGTTCGGCGTGGCGTCTTCGCGTGTTTCCAGCGCGACATCCAGCTGACCGCCGCCCATGCCCAGTTGATCCATCAGCTCGCTGACCTGCTTGCCGAGCGCATCGGCGGCAGCCTGTCGCTTCGCCGTCAACTCGGCGGCGGCGCTGGTCCAGCGATCAGCCAGCTCGTCGCGCTGCCGACGCAGGCGGGCCGTGCTGGCGTCGCGTCCACGCAGTTCATCGACCTCGGCGGCGATTTCATCGCGGCGTTCGCCAAGTCGTTCGGCGGTGACGCGGTGCTTGCGGGCGAGGTCGTTGAGCCGGCCCAGCGTGCGTTCCAGCTCCTGCAGACGTTCCGGATCAAGGTCGAAGTCGTCACGCAGCTGATCGATGCCGCTGGATGCTTCGTCAATGGCGATGGCGGCGCTTTCCAGCGCGGCGTCGATATCGGCCAGCCGCGGCTCGACGCCGACCAGCTTGCCGAGTTCGGCGCGGATCCGGCCAATCTGGCTGGCAATGGCGAAGCCATCGTCGCCGGAAAGCAGTTGCGTGGCTCGGTCGCTGGCCTCGATCAGGTCGGCAGCACTGGCCTGGCGGCGCTGGTCGGCCATCAGCGCTTCAAGGGCTTCAGGCTCCAGCGCCTCGCGTTCCAGTTCGGCCAACTGGTGTTCGAGGTAGGCGAGGCGGTCTGCGCTGTCCTCGGCGGCATCCAGACGTTCAAGCTCGCGCTGCACGTCGCGCCATTCCGTGGCCAGCCGGGCGACCTGCCCGAGTTCATCGGGATAGCGCCCGAAAGCGTCCAGCAGCGCACGCTGGTGTTCGCGTTGCAGCAAGGCCTGATGCTCGTGCTGGCCGTGGATCTCGATCAGCAGACTGCCGAGTTCGCCAAGCTGCCCCAGCGTGGCCGGACGACCGTTGATCCAGGCCCGCGAGCCACCGTCGGCGCGGATGACGCGGCGCAGGCTTAGCTCGGCGTCTTCGTCCAGCTCCTGTTCGCGCAACCAGGCGGCGGCTGACGGGGCGTCGTCGAGACCAAACTCCGCCAGCAGCTCGGCGCGATCGGCACCGTGACGGACCACGCCGCTGTCGGCACGAGCGCCGCCGATGAAAAGCAGGGCGTCGACCAGCAGTGACTTGCCGGCGCCGGTTTCACCGGAAATCACCGTCATGCCGGTGGAAAAACCGATCTCCGCTTCGCTGATCACGGCGAAGTCCTTGAGATAGACGCGGCGAAGCATTCGGGCAGCGACTCGGGCAGGACGAAGGGCGGCCACGCTATCACGCGCCCCGCGGCGCGCCAACCGGTTTTCGCGCGCTTGCCTTCGCCCGTCACTGACCTTATTTATGACGGGAGCGCAAGGACCGAACAGACCGCATGACCGCAGAGAATCAACTGGATGCCCGAGCCCGTCGCCTGCTGCGCACGCTGATCGGTCAGTACATCCGTGATGGTCAGCCGGTCGGCTCACGCACGCTGGCCAGGCAGTCCGGGCTGGACGTCAGTCCGGCGACCATCCGCAATGTGATGGCGGACCTGGAAGAACTGGGTCTGGTTGCCGCACCGCATACCTCGGCCGGTCGAGTGCCGACCGCGCAGGGTTACCGCCTGTTCGTGGACAGCCTGCTGCAGATGCAGCCGCTGGGCGCGCCCGAACTCGACCAGCTGCAGCGCCAGCTGCCGGAAGGCGCGGGGACGCAGGGGCTGCTCAGCAATGCCAGCGAGCTGCTGTCGGCGATGACCCACTTCGTCGGCATGGTTACCGTGCCGCGACGCGAGCAGTTCGCCCTGAAGCACATCGACTTCGTCGCGCTGGATCCGCAGCGGGTGCTGGTAATCCTCGTTTTCCACGACAACGAGGTGCAGAACCGGATCGTCACCACCCGCCGTGGCTACACGCCCAGCGAGCTGGAGCAGGCGGCGAATTACCTCAACCAGCATTTCGTCGGGCGTTCGCTGGGCAATATCCATCAGGAACTGCTGCGCGAGCTCAAGGAAACCCGTTCGGCGATGGAACGCGTGCTGTCGGCCGCGGTGGACGTGGCGGAGGGCGCTTTCCAGCCGGTGGCCGATGGCGATGACATGCTGGTGGCCGGGCAGACGCGGCTGATGTCGATCCAGGACCTGTCCGACCTCGACCGCCTGCGCGAGCTGTTCGAGGCGTTTTCGCGCAAGCGGGAGCTGATCCGCCTGCTGGATGGCTGCATCCACGCCGAGGGCGTGCGCCTGTTCATCGGTGAGGAATCCGGCCTGGCGCCACTGGACGGCTGCTCGATTGTCACTGCGCCCTACGGCGCCGATGGCCGCGTATTGGGCGTGCTGGGCGTTATCGGGCCGACCCGGATGGCCTACGATCGGGTGATTCCGGTGGTTCGCGCAACCGCAGACGTTCTGGGTGCCGCGCTGGGCGGGCCCTTGAATAGTCGCCAGACGGCCCAATAACCGTTTCCGAATCGATTTCTTCATGCCGGCTGGGGAGCTGGCTGGCATTGATTTCTTTTGTCTGCCACGAATTGCAGGACACGCCATGGAACCCAACGACAAGAACCCGGACGTCGCCGACGCCGAGGCGGCGCGCATCGCTGAACTGGAAGCCGCGCTACTGCAGCTGCAGGACGAGCGCCTTCGCGAACGCGCCGAGATCGAAAACCAGCGCCGCCGCCTGGCGCGTGATCTGGAGCAGGCACGCAAGTTCGCCAACGAGCGCATCCTCGGCGACCTGCTGCCGGTACTGGACTCGCTGGAGCAGGGGCTGGGTGCGCAGGGTGACGGCGAACAGCTGCGTGCCGGCGTCGAACTGACGTTGAAGCAGCTGCTGAAGGTTGCTGGCGACAATGGTTTGAGCGTGGTGGACCCCACCGGCCAGCCCTTCGATCCGGAAAGCCACCAGGCCATGAGCATGGTGCCGTCGACCGAGCACCCGGCGAATACCGTGGTGCAGGTCTACCAGAAGGGTTACCGCCTCAATGACCGGCTGCTGCGCCCGGCCATGGTCGTGGTGGCCAGCGACGGCTGAACCGGCGCGAAACATCCGGGGCGCGCCCTTGAATCAGAGCGCGTTGCGCCCCACATCGGAAGCAAGTTCTTGACGGTTCAAAACCGTCCATATCTACGGGAGAATCCAACATGTCGAAGATCATCGGTATCGACCTGGGTACCACCAACTCCTGTGTCGCCATCATGGACGGCGGCCAGGCCAAGGTCATTGAAAACTCGGAAGGCGATCGCACCACGCCATCCACCGTCGCCTTTACCAAGGACGGCGAGACGCTGGTTGGCGCTGCCGCCAAGCGTCAGGCGGTCACCAACCCCAAGAACACCTTCTACGCGGTGAAGCGCCTCATTGGTCGCAAGTTCACTGATGCCGAGGTGAAGAAGGACATCGATCTGGTGCCTTACGCCATCGTCGATCACGAAAACGGCGACGCCTGGGTGTCGACGTCCGACGGCAAGAAGATGGCGCCGCCGCAGATTTCCGCGGAAGTGCTGGCGAAGATGAAGAAAACCGCCGAAGACTACCTCGGCGAGAAGGTCACCGAAGCGGTCATCACCGTGCCGGCCTACTTCAACGACAGCCAGCGCCAGGCCACCAAGGACGCCGGCAAGATCGCCGGTCTGGAAGTAAAGCGCATCATCAACGAGCCGACTGCGGCAGCACTTGCGTACGGCCTCGACAAGAAGGGCGGTGATCGCAAGATCGCGGTCTACGACCTCGGCGGCGGTACCTTTGACGTGTCGATCATCGAGATCGCCGAAGTCGATGGCGAGAAGCAGTTCGAAGTGCTGGCCACCAACGGCGACACTTTCCTCGGTGGTGAGGATTTCGACAAGCGTGTCATCGACTACCTGGTCGAGCAGTTCCAGAAGGACGAGGGCATGGACCTGCGCAAGGATCCGCTGGCGTTGCAGCGCCTGCGTGATGCCGCCGAGCGCGCCAAGATCGAGCTGTCCAGCGGCCAGCAGACCGAGGTCAACCTGCCGTACATCACGGCGGATGCCAGTGGTCCGAAGCACCTGACCATCAAGCTGACCCGCGCCAAACTCGAGTCGCTGGTCGAGGACCTGGTCAAGCGCACCATCGAGCCGTGCCGTACGGCGCTGAACGATGCCGGTCTGCGCGTCTCCGACGTGTCCGACGTGATCCTGGTCGGTGGCCAGACCCGCATGCCCAAGGTGCAGCAGGCCGTCACCGAGTTCTTCGGCAAGGAGCCGAAGAAGGACGTGAACCCGGATGAGGCCGTGGCCATTGGTGCCGCGATTCAGGGCGGCGTGCTGGCTGGCGACGTCAAGGACGTGCTGCTGCTCGACGTGACCCCGCTTTCCCTCGGCATCGAGACCATGGGCGGCGTTTTTACCAAGATCATCGAGAAGAACACCACGATTCCGACCAAGGCATCGCAGACCTTCTCGACTGCGGAAGACAACCAGACGGCGGTCACCGTGCATGTGTTGCAGGGTGAGCGCGAGCAGGCGCTGTACAACAAGTCGCTGGGCAAGTTCGACCTGTCCGGCATCGAGCCTGCGCCGCGTGGCATGCCGCAGGTCGAGGTCAGCTTCGACATCGACGCCAACGGCATCATCCACGTCAGCGCCAAGGACAAGAAGACCGGCAAGGAACAGCGGATCGAGATCAAGGGTAGCTCCGGTCTGTCCGAGGACGAGATCCAGAAGATGGTCAACGACGCCGAGACGCACCGCGAGGAGGACAAGAAGTTCCACGAACTGGTGACGGCCCGCAACAAGGCCGACGCGCTGGTTCACGCCACCCGCGAAGCGATCAAGGAGCACGGCGACAAGGTGCCGGCGGAAACCATCGGCCCGGTCGAGTCGGCGCTGTCTGACCTTGAAGCGGCCATGAAGGGCCAGGACAAGGCGCAGATCGAAGCCAAGACCACGGCGTTGGAGCAGGTCGCGCAGTCGCTGCACCAGGCAGCCGCGGCGGCCTCGCAGGGCGGTGCGCAGCCCGGTGGCGACACCGGCAGCGCCAGCCAGGCCGCTGATGACGTCGTGGACGCCGAGTTCACCGAGGTCAAGGACGACGACAAGAAGTAAGGCCGGCAATGGCCCAGGGGGATCCGGGATGGCGAAAGCGCCCGGGTCCCTTTTTGTCTCGAACGTTGCATTTCTTACCTATCGCCCCACAAGAACCGACTGATCGCACGCCATGTCCAAACGCTGCTACTACGAAGTCCTCGCTGTCGAGAAATCCGTCAGCGCCGACGAATTGAAGAAGGCGTTCCGCCGGCTGGCGATGAAGTACCACCCGGACCGCAATCCCGACGCCGACGCCCAGGACAAGTTCAAGGAGGCCAAGGAGGCCTACGAGGTGCTGTCCGATGCGAACAAGCGGCGCATGTACGACCAGCACGGTCATGCCGCCTTCGAGAACGGGCATGGCGGCGGCGGGGGTGGGCAAGGCTATGCCGATGTCGGTGATATCTTTGGCGATATCTTTGGCGACATCTTCGGCGGCGGTGGCCGTTCGCGCGGTCCGCGTCGCGGCTCCGATCTGCGCTACATCATGGAGCTCGACCTCGAAGAGGCCGTTTTCGGCATCGAGCGCCGCATCGAGGTGCCGACGCTGGTTTCCTGCCAGCACTGCACCGGCACGGGTTCGGCAGACGGCAAGGTGGAAACCTGTGGCACTTGCCGCGGCCAGGGCCGCGTCCGCATGCAGCAGGGCATTTTCTCGGTGCAGCAGGCCTGCCCACATTGCGGTGGCAGCGGCCAGGCGGTGACCAATCCTTGCGACCATTGCCATGGTCAGGGTCGTCTTGAAGACCAGCGCGTGCTGTCGGTGAAGATTCCACCGGGCGTCGACAATGGTGATCGCATCCGCCTGCAGGGCGAGGGCGAAGCCGGCCCGGCCGGTGCGCCGGCTGGTGATCTGTTCGTTGAAGTACAGGTTCGCCCGCACGAAATCTTCCGCCGCGACGGCGATGATCTCTACTGCGAAGTGCCGATCCGCTTCTCCCAGGCCGCGCTGGGCGACGAAATCCGCGTGCCGACGCTGGACGGCGAAGCCGAGATCAAGGTGCCGCACGAAACCCAGACCGGTCGCCTGTTCCGCCTGCGCGGCAAGGGCGTGAAGTCGGTGCGTTCGCGCGTTGCTGGCGATCTGCTTTGCCGGGTGGTGGTCGAAACCCCGGTCAAGTTGACCTCAAGACAGCGCGAACTGCTCGAAGAGTTCGAAACCACCTTTGAGGGCGACAAGGCCAAGCGCCATTCGCCCAAGTCCAGTTCATTCCTCGACGGTGTGAAGGCATTCTGGGAAAAGGTCACCGGCTGAGCCCGTTGTTCCCTGAATTCCGCAGGTCCGACAACGGATGGCCTGCAGCAAGGGCGGCGGTCGCCGCCTAGTGGAAGTTGGCGTTCATCAGCAGGCCGAAGCAGGCCGCGACGAGCAGCACCAGCAGCGCCAGCGCCGATAGCAGGGCAAACAGCACGCCCTTGACCGTCTTGCTCCGACCGCGTCGGCCGAAGTGGATCATGGCCGCGATCGGCATCAGCAGCGGCAGCAGCCCAATGAACAGCAGCACGACGGCCAACAGCGGCCGCGCGCTTTCGAACTGACTCACCATGCCGGCAGCGCCGGTCAGCAGTGCGGCGATCACGCCGCCGATCAGCATGCACAGCCAGCCGATGCCGAATCCTGCGGCAATGCTGCCCTGGTCTTTCGGCGGCTCAAGCATCGAGTTCATGGCTCAGAATCCGTTGACGGCAAACAGGCCAAAGCAGGCTGCGACCAGCAGCAGCGTCAGCGCGAACATGGAGCCGAAACCGGCCAGCACGCCGCCGGCAAAGCGCTTGTGTCCGGAGAAAAAGCTGGCGGCCAGCAATCCCAGCATCGCGAATGGCGAGATCAGGCCAAGAAACAGCACCTCGTTGCCGTGGACGCCCGTCTCGTCGAGGATCGCACCGATGATCAGGCTGGCCACGCCGGATACCAGCAGCACCGCCCAGGCAATGCCGAAGCCGGCGGCCGTGGTATCCCAATTGCCATTGGGTTTGTCCGCCGCGTTCGAATCCGTCATGACTGGTCTCCGGGAATGGTTTCGTTTCCTCGATCTACTGCCGCCCGCAACGCTTCCAGTTGCTTCACGCGGTCGTCGCGGTAGAACAGGTTGAAGGTGTCGAAGGGAATGATGCGCCCATCCGGCTGCGCGATGTGCACGCAGCTCTTCTTCACCGCTCGCAGGTCGAAGCTGTGGGCGTCGATGAAGGCCATGATCAGCACCCGGAACACGTTGCGATAGCCGAGTTCAGCCGGCGCCTGCACCTGCGGCAGGCAGCACAGCAGGTCGGACAGGGAGCAGGCCTGGCCTTCCGGCGACTGGTTGGTGGCGAACAGCTTGAACACCTGGTCGCGCAGGGCTTCGTCACGCTCGACGACAATGGTGTTGCGGCCGGCGTTGATCAGCGTGTCCTCGGGAATCATACCGGTCAGCGGGACCACCTGATCGCCCAGTTTCAGGGCGTAAGCCATGGCTAGGCTGTCCGGATTGCAGGGCACCGGTATCAGGTCCTTGCCCTCGAAATGCGCGCTCTGCTCGATGATGCGGCGTCGGACTTCGGTCAGCGTCAGCCGGTTGCTCGCAGGGTCGAAGCCTTCGGCGCGGCCAGCATGCTGGATCGGCTGAAACGTCACACCACGCACACAGGGCTGCTGCAGGGCGAAGTCGATGATTTCGCCCAGTTCGCCGTCGTTGAGGCCCTTCTTCACCGTCACCACCAGCGTGGTGGAGATGTCGTGGCGATTCAGGTTCTCCAGCGCTCGGCGGCGGATCTCGCCCAGCTTCGCACCACGCAGCTCCTGATGCACCTCGTCGCGCAGCGAGTCGAACTGCAGGTACAGCTCAAAGCCGGGCATGTAGCCGGCCAGTCGTTCGACGAACTCGGGCTCCCTGGCGATGCGGAGGCCGTTGGTGTTGACCATCAGATGGCGGATCGGCCGCTCCCTGGCGGCATCGAGGATGGCGAAGAAGTCCGGGTGCAGGGTCGGCTCGCCGCCGGAGATCTGCACCACGTCCGGCTCGCCCTCGTTGGTGACCACCGCGTCCAGCATGCGTTCGATGGTGGCGAGGTCGCGGAAGCCGGGACGATGCGGGCCGGAATCGGCGTAGCAGATCGGGCAGCGCAGGTTGCAGTGATCGGTGACTTCGACCAGCGTCAGGCAGCTGTGCTGCATGTGCTCCGGGCACAGACCGCAGTCGTAGGGACAGCCCCAGCGGCGCTCGGTGTTGAAGCGCTCCGGCAGTTCCGGCGGTTTGATGAAACGTTCGCGTGCCATCCGGTAATAATCGGCGTCGTCGGCGATCAGCACGCGCTCGCGGCCGTGCTCGGGACACCATTTGTCCATAAACACGCGCTGGTCCTTGATGATCAGGTTGCCCTCGACACGGCGCAGGCAGGTCGAGCAGATCGAAACGGCGTGGTCGTAGTAGAGGTATGGCCTGACCTTGTGGCCCATCTCAGTTCCTTGTGGACAGCAGTTCGCGGCTCAATCGCGGCAATGCCGGCAGATAGTAGGCCAGCCCGACGAGGCACAGCCATTGGATGCCGGAAAGGCCCATCCAGGAATACGGCAAAGGCTTGATGAATTCGATCACGAGGCGGAACAGCAGGTAGCCGGCCAGGTAGAGGCGAAACAGGTCGCCCGATTGGCTTAGTCGTTGTCGGCGGCGCCAGATCAGCGTGGTCCAGCCGAGCAGAAAGGCGATCTCGTAGAGCTGGGTCGGATGTCGTGGAGTACCGTCACCGAAGTCGATTGCCCAGGGCAGGGCAGTCTGCGTGCCGTAGGTATGGTCGGCAAGGCCGGCCAGGAAGCAGCCGACGCGGCCGATGCTCATGCCGATGGCCAACGGCCACACGAAGCTGTCGCCGGTGGATTCGGTCTGTCCCAACGCTTTCTTGGCGATTTCGACGCCAACCAAGCCGCCGAGCAGGCCGCCAACGATGGACTTGCCCTGCAGCAGGTGCCGCCACTCAGGGAAATCCGCAAAGGCGGCCAGTGGGTCATCGAACCAGAAACTGAGCTTGGAACCCAGCGCGGCGCCAACCGCAGCTGCCACGACGATGACGATTCCGAGGTCGCGATCGCGAAGCAGCGGGTGCTCGCGCCGCCGGCGCTGGCGCAGATAGACCTGCATGCCCACGGCGTACGCACACACTTCCAGCAGCGTGTGTACGGCGACAGGGCTCAAGCCAGCACCAAAACAGGCCTAAATAAATTTCGATTTATCAGTTGCTTAGAAAGACTTCCTGAAGCCAAAGTTGAAGCGTGTTTCGGTCAGGATACTGTTCGCGATGCTGCGATCCAGGCCGAGGAACCACTGCCAGCCGCCCGGATGCACGGTGCTGATGCCGATCCCCAGGTTGCCGAAACTCCGGTCCGGGGCGCCGCTGGCGAAACCGATGCGCGTATTGCTGGGATCGCCGGCGAAGAAGGCCGGCAGGATGCGACCGTCGTCCTTGTACTCGTGGAACCAGTCAAGGCGGAAGTAGGGCGTCCACACGCCCCAGCTGGCTGACGCGGTGCGCGAAAGCTCGAAGCTGGCGTAACCGCGCAGGCTCTTGCTGGCACGACGTCCGAAGCGGATGTCGAGGCCGCCGCCGTTGCTCTCGCTGAACGCATCGATGCTGACCTTGCTGTAGTCGGCACCGAGTCCCGTGCGGAAGCTCCAGGCGCCGCGATACCAGCTCCAGTCGCCACTGGCACTGGCCTGGTCGTGGCGGCCGCCCATGGCCGCCGTCGCGAGGAAGTCGACGTTTATGCGGTCTTCTTCCGCTGTGCCGGCGTTGCGAACCAGGCTGAACTGGATCCGGCGGGCCGTGTCGTAATCGATGGACTCGCGGCCGACGCTGGCCTGCCAGCCGAAATGCTCGCCAATGTTCCCGTAGAACGCCGCCGTGTAGCCATTGGCGTCCTCCTTCATGCGGCCGCGATCGCCGCCGAAGCGCGCGTCATTGCGCCGGAGTCCCACGCTGAGCAGGCCAACAATGTTGGGCGAGAAACGGTAGTCAACGCCTAGCGTCGCACCCGAGATGTCACTGTTGAAGGCATTTTCGAAGCGCGACTCCGGTCGCTCCACGTCCGAGCTGTAGGCGCTGGCGAACAGCCCCCAGCGCTCCGAACGCCACAGCGCGTCGTCCTCGTCGCCATCCAGGCCAAGACCCTGGTCGGCTTCCTGCCGCTTCTTCGAGCCGGCGGCAGCGCGACGGGCGAAGCTGCTGCGGGCGATCTTGATCTGCGCGGCGAACACGCCAAGGTTGTTGCCGATGGCGGCCGCGGAGCGGCGATCACCGGAGCCCGGACCGGCATTCAGGATGTCCTGACAGCGGGCGTAGAAGTTGCTGCCGGGCTGGGCCTGCGCGCAGACCTGCACCCAGGCGGCATCCAGCGCCTCGGCGGGCGTCTGCGCTTTCGCCGCGGTGACGCCAAGCAGCAGCGCGAACAGAAGGCCCAGACGGGCCACGGCGTGTCGCGCGAGTGATCGCGATACCGGTTTCATGATCGTCTCCCCAAACGATGGCCGGTTGATTATTGCTTTCCGGGCGGCGGATGCCAACGCCATGGTCGCGCAGGTTGACGCTGGCGCCGGCCCTGCTGGAGCATGGCCGCATGAATACGACACAGGATCAGGGCCATTCGACCGGCTCGTCACCGCTTCGCCTGCTGTTGCTTGGAGCAGGTGGCCGCATGGGTGCATCGATACGCGAACTCCTTTCCAGGGATTCGCGGTTCACGCTGGTGGCAACACCGGGTAGCGACGATGAGCTGGGGCCGGACACGCCGGGCTTTGATGTGGCCATCGACTTCAGCCGGCCCGAAGGGCTGCTCAAGCTCGTCGAGCTCTGTCACAGCCGAGCGCGTCCGCTGGTGACCGGGACCACCGGCATGGACAGTCACCTTCAGGCCAAGCTGGTCGGAGCGACGGACCGCGTCGCTCTGGTCTGCGAAGCCAATTTCAGTCTGGGCGTGGCGATCCTGGGCGCGGCCGTGGCCCAGGTGGCGGCGGCCTTGCCAGGATGGGACTGCGACATCATCGAGCAGCACCACCGCGGCAAGCAGGACGCACCGTCGGGAACGGCGCTGGCGCTTGGCCGAAAGGTGGAGGCGGCACGTCCGGAATCCTCACGGCCGGTTGTCTACAGCAGCGTCCGCAGTGGCGACATCGTGGGCGAGCACACCGTGCAGTTCTGCGGCGAGGGTGAGCGACTGGAGCTCACGCACCGCGCCACCGACCGCCACATCTTCGCGGCTGGCGCCTTGGAGGCGGCGGCCCGGGTCGTTGGGCGGCGTCCAGGACGCTACCGCCTGGTCGACCTGCTGAAGCCCGCGTAGGACGCAAGCTGGATCGTCCCGGAATTGACCGCTTCGCCCTGCATTTGATGCACATCGGCAAGCGCGGCGACCAGGTTATTGCGCAATCGTTCGCAATAACCTGCAACCAATTGATATTGCTAAACTATCTATGTAAAGAATCGCAACATTGACCGATGAGCGGTCGAATAGTGTTGGTGGACGGCGGTCTGTAGTACCCCGTTTTGCGTTCGAGCTGGTGATTTTTGCTGCACTGCAACTTGCGACGCCGATCACGCTTCTGCAACTTGGGCGCCGCTTCCGAAAGGCTTCGTCCGGGACAGGACGACTTCGGTAACGGCCGGGCGAGGGGAGTCGCCCAACCGGAAGCTCACTCAAGGTATTTCTGTCTGATTTTTCGGGGAGCTTCATGAAGACCAAATCTCGCCTGTTTGCTGGCATCGTTCTCGCGCTGAGTGCTGGCGCCGCTTTTTCCATGCAGCACGACGTCGAAGCGCGTTTCGATGACATCGACGGCATGTCGCCGGCGGAAACCACCGTCGAGCAGGACATCCACTTCCTCAACAAGAAGGGCGAGATCGTGCGCGGCAAGCGCTGCGCTCAGGAGAATCTCACCGCTGAAAAGAAGGCCGAGCTGGACAACGCCTTCTTCTCCTACTGGGAAAACAACATTGATGGCCCGCTGTCCAAGGCCGGTGGCGGTACCGTGGTTGACGTCTACTTCCACGTGATCGTCAAGACTGCGAAGTCGGCTGAAGCGAAGAAAGGTCGTCCGGGCGGCGGTGGTGGCGGCACTGTGGTCGGCGACGTGACCGATCAGCAGATCGCCCAGCAGATCCAGGTCCTGAACCAGGCCTACAGTGGCACCGGCTTCAGCTTCAACTTGGTGGGTGTGGAGCGCGTCAACAACAGTCAGTATTACGATCGTTGCTACGGTGGTGCCGAGAGCAAGATGAAGAACGCGCTGGCTGTCGATCCGGCTCACACGCTGAACATCTACACCTGCAACCCGTCCAGCGGCATCCTGGGCTACGCCACCTTCCCGAATTCGTACGCGGAAGACAGCGCCATGCACGGTGTGGTGCTGCTGAACGAGTCGCTGCCGGGTGGTTCGGCTGCACCGTACAACCTGGGTGACACGGCAACCCACGAAGTTGGTCACTACCTGGGCCTGTACCACACCTTCCAGGGCGGCTGTAACAATCCGGGTGACTACGTCGCCGACACGCCTGCCGAGTCCAGCGCCGCATTCGGCTGCCCGACTGGCCGTGACACCTGCTCGGGTGGTGGTGCTGATCCGATCCTGAACTTCATGGACTACACCGACGACGCGTGCATGAACCAGTTCACCAGCGGCCAGGAAGCGCGCATGCAGGCGCTGGTGGCGCAGTACAAGCCGAGCCTCTAAGAGGCCCTGCTGCAGAAGTACTCGAACGGCCCGGCATTGTCCGGGCCGTTCGCGTTCAGGCCCGGCAATGTTCGTGTCATGCTGGGCGAGCCGGCGATTGGCGTCGGTGATGGAGCCACAGCCACGCATGGGGATGCGTGGCGCTGACCGAAAGCCGCTCTATCCGGAACTTGTCCGCGACGCCGTGGCGAGGCCATTGCCACGGCGTCGTTCTGTATGGAAGGCCACTAAACACCTTCGTGCCAAGTGGACACTGGCGATTCTCATCCCTAAAATATCGTTCCGCCCGATCCCCCGAATTTGACGAACCCCACAGGCCAGCTTGCGCAGGCTTGCGGGTTTCGCTGCACCTGAAAGGCGGTAACGAATGACTCCAGCTCTGCTTGCGCTTGCCGACGGCAGCCTGTTCCACGGCCTCAGTGTCGGTGCGGATGGCGAATCGGTCGGCGAGGTCGTGTTCAACACGGCCATGACCGGTTACCAGGAAATCCTGACCGATCCCTCCTATGCGCGTCAGCTGGTCACACTGACTTATCCGCATATCGGCAATACCGGCTGCAACGACGCCGACAACGAGTCCGGCGAGGTTTACGCTGCTGGTCTGATCGTGCGTGATGTCCCGCGTCACGCCAGCAGCTGGCGTAGCGAGGTCGACCTGCCGCTGTGGTTGCGCCGCCGTGGCGTGGTCGCCATCGCCGAGATCGATACCCGTCGCCTGACCCGCATCCTTCGCGATGACGGTGCCCAGGGCGGCTGTCTGGTGGCCGGTGAGAACATTGATGCCGACCGCGCCGTGGAGCTGGCGCGCAAGTTCGGATCGCTGAAGGATCAGGACCTCGCCCGCGTGGTCAGCTGCCGTTCGTCGTACCAATGGAGCGAGGGCGTGTTCGACCTCGATGCCAACGCATTCGCCAGCGGCGAAAAGCGTTTCCGCGTGGTGGCCTACGACTTTGGCGTCAAGCGCAACATCCTGCGCCTGTTGGCCGACCGTGGTTGCGACGTCCATGTTGTTCCGGCGCAGACGCCGGCAGCCGACGTGATGGCGATGAAGCCGGACGGTGTGTTCCTTTCCAACGGTCCCGGCGATCCGGAACCCTGTGACTATGCCATCGCCGCGATCCGCGAGTTCCTCGACGCGCGCATGCCCCTGTTTGGTATCTGCCTTGGCCACCAGCTGCTCGGCCTGGCCAGCGGCGCGAAAACCGAAAAGATGAAGTTTGGCCATCACGGCGCCAACCATCCGGTGCAGGACCTCGCCTCCGGTCGGGTCATGATCACCAGCCAGAACCACGGCTTTGCCGTCGATGAGACCACGCTACCGGCCAACGTTCAGCCCAGCCACCGCTCGCTGTTCGACGGCAGCCTGCAGGGCATCCGCTTCACCGACCGTCCCGCTTTCGGTTTCCAGGGTCATCCGGAAGCCAGTCCCGGCCCGCAGGACATCCAGGGTCTGTTTGACCAGTTCACCGAACTGATGCAATCGCATCGCGGCAAGGAGGCCGGCTGATGCCAAAGCGTACTGACATCCAGACCATCCTGATCATCGGCGCCGGTCCGATCGTGATCGGCCAGGCCTGCGAGTTCGACTATTCCGGCGCGCAGGCCTGCAAGGCGCTGCGCGAGGAAGGCTATCGCGTGGTGCTGGTGAACTCGAATCCGGCGACGATCATGACCGATCCGGAGATGGCTGACGCCGTCTACATCGAGCCGATCACCTGGCAGTTCGTCGAACGCATCATCGAGAAGGAAAAGCCGGACGCCCTGCTGCCGACCATGGGCGGGCAGACTGCGCTCAACTGCGCTCTGGACCTTGCCGATAATGGCGTGCTGGAGAAGTACGGCGTCGAACTCATCGGCGCCTCGCGTGACGCCATCCGTACCGCCGAGGATCGCGAGCTGTTCCGCATCGCGATGAAGGAGATCGGTCTCGAGTGCCCGAAGGCCGAGGTCGCCAAGACGTTCGAGCGTGCGGTCGAGATCCAGGCCATGGTGGGTTACCCGACCATCATCCGCCCGAGCTTCACGCTGGGTGGCAGCGGTGGTGGCATCGCCTACAACCGCGAGGAGTTCGAGGACATCGTCACCCGTGGCCTCGAGCTGAGCCCGGTGCATGAGGTGCTGGTCGAGGAATCCGTGCTCGGCTGGAAGGAGTTCGAGATGGAAGTGGTCCGCGACCGCGCGGACAACTGCATCATCGTTTGTTCGATCGAAAACCTCGATCCGATGGGCGTACACACCGGCGACTCGATCACCGTGGCGCCGGCGCAGACGCTGACCGACAAGGAATACCAGCGCCTTCGCGACGCCAGCCTCGCCGTGCTGCGCAAGATCGGCGTGGACACCGGCGGTTCCAACGTGCAGTTCGGCGTCAACGCCGAATCCGGTCGCGTCGTGGTCATCGAGATGAATCCGCGTGTGTCGCGCTCGTCGGCACTCGCTTCCAAGGCCACCGGCTTCCCGATCGCCAAGGTGGCCGCGAAGCTTGCCGTCGGCTACACGCTGGACGAGCTGAAGAACGAGATCACCGGTGGCCTGACGCCGGCAAGTTTCGAGCCGACCATCGATTACGTGGTCACCAAGATTCCGCGTTTTGCCTTCGAGAAGTTCCCGTCCACCGACGCACGCCTGACCACGCAAATGAAGTCGGTGGGCGAGGTGATGGCGATGGGGCGCTGTTTCCAGGAGTCCCTGCAGAAGGCGCTGCGTGGTTTGGAAACCGGCAAGGTCGGGCTTGATCCCGGCGAGTATCGCCTCGACAGCGACGAGGATCGCGTGCGCCTGCGCCGTGACCTCAAGGAACCCGGTGCCGAGCGCATCTTCGCGCTGGCCGACGCCTTCCGTGCCGGCATGGGCGTGGCCGAGGTGTTCCGGCTCTCGCACATCGATCCGTGGTTCCTCGACCAGATCGAGGAACTGGTGCAGATGGAACGCCAGGTCGAGGCCGGCGGCATTGCCGGTCTCGATGCGCGTGGCCTCTGGCGCCTGAAGCGTCGCGGATTCTCCGACGCGCGCCTGGCCCAGCTCACCGACACGGACGAAGCTGCCGTGCGTGCGCTGCGCCATGCCTTTGGCGTGCGTCCGGTCTACAAGCGCGTGGACAGCTGCGCGGCGGAGTTCGCCACCAACACGGCATACCTGTATTCGACCTACGAGGAAGAGTGCGAGGCCGAGCCCAGCGACCGCCAGAAGGTGATGGTGCTGGGTGGCGGTCCAAACCGGATCGGGCAGGGTATCGAGTTCGATTACTGCTGCGTGCATGCCGCGCTGGCGCTGCGCGACGATGGTTACGAGACCATCATGGTCAACTGCAACCCGGAAACCGTATCCACCGACTTCGATACCTCCGACCGCCTGTACTTCGAGCCGCTGACGCTGGAAGACGTGCTGGAAATCATCGAGATCGAGCAGCCCAAGGGCGTGATCGTTCAGTACGGCGGACAGACGCCGCTGAAGCTGGCGCGCGACCTCGAAGCTGCCGGTGCCCCGATCATCGGCACCTCGCCGGACAGCATCGACCTCGCCGAGGATCGTGAGCGCTTCCAGCAGATGATCGTCAAGCTGGGGCTGGAGCAGCCGCCGAACCGTACCGCTCGCAGTGCCGACGAGGCGCTGGCGCTGGCGCGCGAGATTGGCTATCCACTGGTCGTGCGCCCGAGCTATGTGCTGGGCGGTCGCGCCATGGAAATCGTCTACAGCGACGAAGACCTCGGCCGCTACATCCGCGATGCGGTGAAAGTGTCCGACAAGTCGCCGGTACTGCTCGACCGCTTCCTCGACAACGCGGTCGAGGTGGACGTCGATATCGTCATGGACCAGCAGGGCGAAGTGTTGATCGGCGGCATCATGGAACACATCGAGGAAGCCGGCGTGCATTCCGGCGATTCGTCTTGCTCGCTGCCGCCGTACTCCCTGGACCCGGAGATCTGCACGCGACTGCGCGAGCAGGTGACGCGGATGGCGCGCGAACTCAAGGTCGTCGGCCTGATGAACACGCAGTTCGCCATCCAGGGCGAGCGCATCTTCGTGCTGGAAGTGAACCCGCGTGCCTCGCGCACGGTGCCGTTCGTGTCCAAGGCCACCGGCGTGTCGCTGGCCAAGATTGCCGCGCGCTGCATGGCCGGTGTCAGCTTGGCCGCGCAGGGCATCAAGGGCGAGGTCATTCCCGACTACTACTCGGTGAAGGAAGCGATCTTCCCGTTCGCGCGCTTCCAGAACGTGGACCCCATCCTCGGCCCGGAGATGCGTTCTACCGGCGAGGTGATGGGTGTCGGTCGCAGCTTCGGCGAAGCCTTCGCCCGGGCGCAGGAAGCCGCGAGCATCCGCAAGCCCAAGTTGGGTCGCGTGTTCGTTTCCGTGCGCGACCCCGACAAGCCGCGTCTGCTGCCGGTGGCTCGCGACCTGATCCGCCGCGGCTTCACCATTGTCGCCACCGGCGGTACGGCCGCCTACCTGCGCGAAAACGGTCTCCCGTGCGACCATATCAACAAGGTCATCGAAGGCCGTCCGCATATCGTTGACCTCATCAAGAACGGCGAGATCGTCTATATCGTCAACACCACCGAGGGCAAGCAGGCGATTGCCGACTCGTTCTCGATTCGTCGCGAGGCACTGCAGCACAAGGTCACCTATTCGACGACCATTGCCGGCGCCCGCGCACTGCTGCATTCGCTGGAGTTCCGCGACGGCGCCAATGTCTGGTCGTTGCAGGAACTGCATACGGAATTGAAGGACCGGGAAACCAACGCCCGGGAAAAGAAGGAAGGGACGTCAGAAAAATGAGAGCACCGCTCACCCGCCGTGGCGCCGACGCGCTGCGTGAAGAACTGGAACGATTGAAGCGCGTCGTGCGCCCACAGATCATCGAAGCCATTGCCGAGGCCCGCGCCCACGGCGATCTCAAGGAGAACGCGGAATACCACGCGGCCCGCGAGCAGCAGAGCTTCACCGAAGGTCGTATCAAGGAGCTGGAATCGACGATCAGCAACGCTCAGATCATCGATGTCTCCTCGCTCAATGCCGGCGACAAGGTGGTCTTCGGCGCCACCGTTGATCTGGCGGACGAGGAGACAGGCGAAGAGAAGCGTTACCAGATCGTTGGTGACCTCGAAGCCGACATCAAGCAGGGGCTGATTTCGATCTCCTCGCCGGTTGCGCGTGCGCTGATCGGCAAGCACGAGGGCGACAGCGTCCGCATCGCCGCCCCCGGTGGCGAGCGCGCCTACGAAATCGTGGCCGTCATCTACGAGGGCTGACCCCCGCCCGATGACCACCCGCATCTGCTTCCTGCTGCCGCCGCGCGACCAGATGGCGATGCCATCGCCGGGTTCGGCGATGGCGAAATGCCTGGCGCAGGGAGATTCCGAAACATCGGATAGCGGTGCGCAGGCGCAGTTCGGTCGGCACGTCGACGTGCTGCCACGGCAACTGTCGATGGCAGCGGTCAGTCGTCAGGTCGATCACGGTGATGCGGTCGGCAGCAGCTGGCTGCGGGCCGACCCGGTACTGATGCAGGCTGACATGACCACCGGTCGCCTCATGGCGCATGGACCTGGCCTGGACCTGTCGCCGGATGACGTCGAAAACCTCCTCAAACCGCTGAAACCGCTGTTCGGTGATGAAGGCTTTCCGATATCGGCGGGTAGCGGATCGGAGCAGGCCAGGCACCGCTGGTATCTGCAGATGCCGGCTGAAACCGAGTTACCGACTTTTGTCGCTCCGGAGGACGCTTTGGGAGCGGACCTTGGCGATTGCCTGCCTGAAGGCCCAACAGGTCGCCGCTGGCGCCGACTGTTCAGCGAGGCGCAGATCGTGCTGCACAACCACGATTTGAATGTCCGTCGTCGCCAATCCGGGCTGCCGCCGGTGAACGCGCTGTGGTTCTGGGGTGGCGGCCGGCTCCCCGACAGCGTGTCTTTTTCCCACGCCCAAGTCGTCAGCGAGGACGAACACTGGAAGATGCTGCTGGCCTATTCGGGTCAGGCTCCGGGACGTATCGAAGACTTCGAAGCCGCGACTGCCAGGTCTGGCATCGATGGTGACTGGCTGCTCGACCTCCGCGGCCGGCGGGATGCAGCCAAGGTGGTGGAAGCAGCGCTGCCGTCGATCCAGCGTCATTTGCAGGACGGGTGGGTGAGCTTCGACTTTGCGGATGGGCTGGTCGTCTGTTGGCGGCGGTCGCACCGCTGGCGTTTCTGGCGTCGCGGATGACGGCGACACGCATTCGGCGCCGGGACGTCCCGCAGCAGTTTCCCGGCGACGCCTGGGACGGCCAGCATCCGGTGATGCGACGGGTTTACGCAGCCCGCGGCGTGGAAACCGCGGCGGAGATCGCGCCGGGATTGGCGCAGTTGGCGCGACCGGAAACACTTGGCGGACTCGACAAGGCCTGCGACCTGCTGATCGAAGCCATTGATCGCGACCAGCGCATTCTGGTGGTCGGCGACTTCGACTGCGATGGCGCTACCGGGGCCGCGTTGGCGGTGCGTGGCCTGCGCCTTCTGGGTGCGCAGTCCGTCGATTTCGAGGTACCGCACCGACTACAGCATGGTTACGGGCTTTCGCCGGCACTGGTGGCTGATCTTCCTCAGCCGCTGCCGGACCTGCTGATTACGGTGGACAGCGGCATCGCCTGCGTGGCCGGGGTGAAAGCGGCGCGGGATGCGGGCTGCCGCGTCATCGTCACCGACCATCACCTGCCTAGCGAACGTCTCCCCGAAGCGGACGCTATCGTCAATCCGAACCAGGAGGGCGATGCCTTTCCCAGCAAGGCGCTGGCCGGCGTTGGTGTGATGTTCTACCTGCTGCTGGCGCTGCGTGCGCGCCTGCGCGCTGATGGTCGCTTCGAAGCGGGGCGCGAGCCTGATCTTTCCGTGCTGCTCGATCTGGTCGCGGTCGGCACCGTGGCCGACATGGTGCCGCTCGACCAGAACAACCGGACGCTGGTTTCCGCCGGCTTGCGCCGGATACGCGCCGGCCGTTGCCAGCCCGGTATCGCGGCGCTCGCCCAGGTTGCCAACCGACCGCTGCCGAATCTGTCCGCGACCGACATCGGCTTCACCATCGGCCCGCGCATCAATGCCGCCGGGCGACTGGAAGACATGCGCGTCGGTATCGCTTGCCTGCTGGCCGATGATCCCGGCGATGCGCACGAGCTTGCGTCCATGCTCGACCAGATCAACCGCGAACGACGAGAAGTCCAGCAGCAGATGCTTGACCAGGCCGAGGCCAGTCTCGATGGCATCGATGTTGATGACGCCAACACCGCTGCGGCTATTGTCGTCCACGATGCCGGCTGGCATCCGGGCGTGGTGGGCCTCGTCGCTTCGCGCCTCAAGGACCGCCTGCATCGGCCGACGATCGCTCTGGCGCCGGTGGACCCGGACCAGCCAACCGGCGAATGGCGAGGTTCGGCGCGTTCCATCCCGGGTTTCCATCTTCGCGATGCGCTGGCCGAAGTGGATCGCCGTCAGCCGGGCCTGATGATCCGCTTCGGCGGTCACGCCATGGCTGCCGGTCTCAGCATCGAAGCTGAGAACATCCCGAGACTCGCCAGCGGGCTGGCCGAGGTCGCTGGCGATTGGCTCACGCCAGAGCAACTCGCGCAATGCCATTTCAGCGATGGTCCGCTGGCTGGCGGCGACTTCAGTCGCGAGTTGGCAGAACAGCTGCGTGACGGCGGTCCCTGGGGACAAGCCTTCCCGGAGCCGGCCTTCGACAACCGTTTCGCGGTCACGTCCTGGCGCGTGGTGGGTGAGCGTCACCTGAAGCTGTCACTGCAAGGTCTGGACGAGGCCGACGGCACGCAGATTGATGCAATCGCCTTTGGCGCCTGGCAAGGCGAGCCGCCCCCGGCGCGTGTTCAACTGCTGTACCAGCTGGCCACCGACGACTATCGCGACCGCCACGGCGTGCAGCTGGTTGTTCGCAATCTGTGGGCTGCGGACTGACCGGCAACGCCCGCATTTGCTAACATCGCGCCCCTTTGGCGGAGCATTTGGCTCGCCAACCGACAGCATCCGAGTTCACCTGATCGAGAGCAGGACATGATCGAGAGCAATGCGATCCAGGCGCAGATTGCGGACCTTCAAGGCCGCGTGACCGCGCTTAGGGGGTATCTTTGACTACGACGCCAAGCGTGAGCGTCTGGAAGAAGTCAACCGGGAAATGGAAGATCCCAGCATCTGGGAAGACCCGAAGCGCGCGCAGGACCTGGGCCGTGAGCGCTCCCTGCTGCACAACATCGTCAGCGAACTGAGCGGACTAGGCGAAGGCCTCACCGGTGCCGCCGAGCTGCTGGAAATGGCGGTGGAAGAGGGCGACGAGGACACTGTCAGCGCCATCGAGAGTGATGTCGATGGCTACAGCAAGCGGCTGGAGAAGCTGGAGTTCCAGCGCATGTTCTCCGGCAAGCTCGATTCGGCCAACTGCTTCGTCGATATTCAGGCCGGCGCCGGCGGCACCGAGGCTCAGGACTGGGCCGAGATGCTGCTGCGCATGTACCTGCGCTGGTGCGAGGATCGCGGCTGGAAGACCGAGCTGATGGAAGTCAGCGGTGGCGAAGTGGCTGGCATCAAGTCCGCGACCTTCCGCGTCGAAGGCAGTTACGCCTATGGCTGGCTGAAAACCGAGATTGGCGTTCATCGCCTGGTGCGCAAGTCGCCGTTCGACTCCGACAACCGTCGCCACACCAGTTTCACCTCGGTGTTCGTGAGCCCGGAAGTCGATGACGAGATCGAGATCGACATCAATCCGGCGGACCTGAAGACCGATGTCTATCGTTCCTCCGGCGCTGGTGGCCAGCACGTCAACAAGACCGAGTCGGCGGTGCGTATCACCCACGTGCCCAGCGGCGTGGTCGTGGCCTGCCAGACCGAGCGCAGCCAGCACGCGAACCGTGATCGCGCGATGAAGCAGCTGAAGGCCAAGCTGTACGAACTCGAGATCCAGAAGCGCAACGCCGAGAAGGACGCGCTGGAAGCCAGCAAGTCCGACATCGGCTGGGGCAGCCAGATCCGCAACTACGTGCTGGACCAGAGCCGCATCAAGGATCTGCGCACCGGCGTCGAGCGCAGCGACACCCAGCGTGTGCTGGACGGCGATCTCGATGAATTCGTCGAGGCCAGCCTGAAGGCGGGTCTGGAAGCTGGCTCCAAGCGCAGCGACGCACAGTAATCCACGCAGCAAACTCCAAATCCGATACAAGCGAACATCCCATGAACGACAGCAAGCAGCGGCCCGAGGGGCAGGCCAGCGACGAGAACTTCCTGATTGCCGAGCGTCGCGGCAAACTGAAATCGCTGCGTGAGGCGGGGCAGGCATTCCCCAACGATGCGCGTCCGGATGCGCTGGCTGGCGAGCTTCAGGCGCGCTTTGCCGATGCCGAGCAGTGGACGCAGGAGGCCATCGAGGCGGAAGGCGTGCGCGCCAGCCTGGCCGGTCGCATGCTCGCCAAGCGCGTGATGGGCAAGGCCAGCTTCGTGCGCATCCGTGACCGCAGCGGCGACATCCAGCTGTTCCTGCAGCGCGATGCCGTGGGCGAGGACGTCTACGCCGCGTTCAAGACCTGGGACGTGGGTGACATCATTGCCGCCGAGGGCACGCTGACCCGGACCAAGACTGGCGAGCTGTCGGTGAAGGCCGATTCGATGCGCCTGATGTCCAAGTCACTGCGTCCGTTGCCGGACAAGTGGCACGGTCTGGAAGACGTCGAGACCCGCTATCGCCAGCGCTATGTCGACCTCATCATCAATCCGGATTCGCGGACGGTTTTCCAGAAGCGATCGGAGACAATTCGCTTTATTCGCAATTGGTTGGAGCAACAACCTCGGAGCTTTCTTGAAGTAGAAACGCCGATGATGCAGATCATCCCCGGCGGCGCGACGGCACGTCCCTTCGTCACCCACCACAACGCGCTGGGGATCGATCTGTACCTGCGCGTGGCGCCGGAGCTGTACCTGAAGCGCCTGGTGGTCGGTGGTTTCGAGCGCGTCTACGAGATCAATCGCAACTTCCGCAATGAAGGCGTCAGCACCCGGCACAATCCCGAATTCACGATGCTGGAGCTGTACCAGGCGTATGCCGACTTCCACATCATCATGGACCTCACCGAAGGCCTGATCCGAGGTTGTGCCGAGAATGTCATCGGCACGACCAAGCTGGAGTGGGAAGGGCAGGCCATCGACGTGGGGCCGGCGTTCCGTCGCTGGGCCATGCACGAGGCCGTTCAGCATCACAATCCGGAAATCAGCGACGCCGATCTGCGCGATGTCGATGCCCTGCGTCGCCACTGCGAACGGCTGGAGATCAAGGTCAAGCCCGGCTATGGCTGGGGCAAATTACTGCTTGAAATCTTCGAGAAGACCGTCGAGCACACGCTGGTCCAACCGACTTTTATCACCATGCATCCCACCGAGGTTAGCCCGCTGGCCCGCGCCAACGATGCCGATCCGGGCCTGACCGACCGCTTCGAGCTGTTCATTGGCGGCAAGGAAATCGCCAATGGCTTCTCCGAACTCAACGATCCGGAAGACCAGGCCGAGCGCTTCCACGCGCAGGTGGCGGAGAAGGATGCCGGCGATGACGAGGCCATGCACTTCGATGCCGACTACATCCGTGCGCTGGAATATGGCATGCCGCCGACCGGTGGCCTTGGCGTTGGCATCGACCGCCTGGTGATGCTGCTGACCAACAGCTCGTCGATCCGCGACGTGCTGCTGTTCCCGTACATGCGCCCCGAAGTCGGTTCGGACTGACTCCGTTCCGCCAGCACCAGAAAGACAAAGGCCCCGGTATTCCGGGGCTTTGTCATATGAGAAGCCGCTTCTTGGCGGGCATCAGCCACTCTTTGCGCGCACCTCGAACCCGATGACGGCATCCACGCGGATCAGCGCGTCGAAATACTCCTTGCCGCTCAGTTCGGCGATGTGGATGTTGCCGCCGTAGACCTTGCCGACCTTGCCGGAAACGCTGTTGCCGTTGGACAGATAGAGGGTCACCGACTTGCCGGTGAGCGCCGACAGGTTGTCAGCCATGGAAAGTCCTGCGTCGATCATCTTGTCTTGCTCCTGCTGCGCATGGGCGGCGGGGGTCGCCGCGAGGTTGATGGTCATTGCCAGCAGGACAGCACTGGCCCAGTGGAATTTCGATGGATGGTTCATGTTGTTCCTCCCTCAAGCATGGCTGTCTGACTCTTCCCACTCGACACTTCGCCCTCGCGGATTCAAATGCGCGAGCGACAACGGGACCTCGCTTCTGGTTACGAGGTGTCGAGCCATATTCGATCACCAGCGTGCCGCCTCCGACAATCCACGCATTCGGCAAGACATCGGATTTCCGGCTCGGCAACAGTTCCGGGCTGCATGGGTTCGCGCAGTTTGATGTGTCTCCAAGCCTTCCGGATTTCGGGCAGTTTCTGCCGTTGGTCCGGCAACTCATTGATTTGTAACAATGGTTGGCAATTGCCACTTGAAGTGCCGTCAGCGCCGGGGCAGGGTAAAGACGGGAATTCAGGAGGTGCAAAGATGGGACAGCATCTTCCCGGTGTGCGGTGTTCCAGGGCCGTGATGGATGGCGAACTGACCATCCGCGAAGGCGCCCGGGAATGGCAGAGTCCGTTGATGGACCTGTCGTTGAGCGGTGTGCGCGTCAGATTGCCGCGTGCGTTCGATCTCCGGCGCGAGGCAACCGCCGAACTTGAGATTCACGGACCGCGTGGCGAGCACGTGCTTGCCTGGGCCAAGCTGGCGCGACTTTGCGACGACACTGCGGCGTTCCGCTTTGATCGCCTCTCGGCGCCCAGTGAGGCGCGCCTGCGCGACCTGATCAAGCGCGGCCGGCTATACGATCATTTCGACTGAGCGCGCTCAGGCCGAGTCACGCAGCTCGCGACGCAGGATCTTGCCGACGTTCGACTTCGGCAGCTCCGTGCGGAACTCGATGTAGCGGGGCTGCTTGTAGCCGGTGAGGTTTTCCTTGCAGTGCGCCTTGACCTGCTCGGCGGACAGGTTCGGATCCTTCTTCACGATGACGAGCTTCACCGCTTCGCCAGACTTCTCGTCGGGCACGCCAACCGCAGCGACTTCCAGCACGCCATCCATTTCGGCGACCACGTCCTCGATCTCGTTCGGATAGACGTTGAATCCGGAGACCAGGATCATGTCCTTCTTGCGGTCGACGATGAAGAAGTAGCCGTCCTTGTCCATCTTCGCCATGTCACCGGTATGCAGCCAGCCATCGGGGCTGATCACCTTGGCGGTGTCCTGCGGGCGATTCCAGTAGCCCTTCATGACCTGCGGTCCGCGCACGCAGAGCTCGCCCACTTCCTCGACGCCGAGCTGCTTTCCGTTCTCATCCTTCACGCAGCATTCTGTGGACGGCACCGGTAACCCGATGCTGCCATTGTAGTCGGTCATGTTCATCGGGTTGATACACGCCGCAGGCGAGGTTTCGGTCAGTCCATAGGCCTCGATCAGCGGCACGCCGGTGACCTTCTTCCAGCGTTCGGCCACGGCGCGCTGCACGGCCATGCCGCCACCCAGGGTGAACTTGAGGTTGGAGAAATCGACCTTGTCGAAGCCCGGCGTATTCAGCAGCCCGTTGAACAGGGTGTTGACGCCGGTGATCCCGGTGAAGCGCAGCTGCGACAGCGTCTTCACGAAGCCAGGCATATCGCGCGGATTGGTGATCAGGTGGTTGATGCCGCCGAACTTCATGAAAACCAGGCAGTTCGCCGTCAGCGCGAAGATGTGGTACAGCGGCAGGGCGGTGATGATCGCTTCCTTGCCGTAGTCGATATTGGTGCCCAGCCACACCGAAGCCTGCTGCATGTTGGCGACCAGGTTGCGATGGGTCAGCATGGCGCCCTTGGCCACGCCGGTGGTGCCTCCGGTGTATTGCAGGAAGGCGATGTCACCGGACTCGATGTCGACGGCGGGCAGCTTGTGCTGGTGGTTCAGCAGCGCCTTGAAGCGGATGGCGCCGGGGATGTGGTACTCCGGCACCGCCTTCTTCACATAGCGCAGCACGAAATTGACCAGCTTGCCCTTGGCGAAGCTCAGCATGTCGCCGGCGCCGGTAGTGATCACGTGCTTCAGTGGGCTGTCGTTCACCACCTCGGCGACCGTATGCGCGAAGTTGTCCAGCACCACGATGGCGGTGGCGCCGCTGTCCACCATCTGGTGATGCAGCTCGCGCGCCGTATACATCGGGTTGGTGTTGACCACCGTGAGGCCGGCGCGCAGCGCGCCGAAGATGGCAATCGGGTACTGCAGCAGGTTCGGCATCATGATCGCGATGCGATCGCCGCGCTTCATCTTCAGTTCGTGGATCAGGTAGGCGCCGAAGCGGGCACTGAGGTCATCGATCTCGGCGTAGGTGAGCGTGCGCCCGAGGTTTTCGAAGGCCGGCCGGTCACGGAAACGCTGGCAGGAGGTTTCCAGTACCGAAACGATGGAGCGAAACTCATTCAGATCAATTTCTGCCGGCACGCCCGCCGGATAGTTGGCCAGCCACGGGTGCTTCTCGCTCATCCAGATCCTCCCAGACCCTGTTCCCTGCCTGCATACGCCATTCGTTGGCGTACGCGCTATCGTAGGCAAGGATTGCATCATCCCCCAAGGCTGACAAGGCAGGGCGCAACATGGCAGAGCTTTCGCGGGCGCGAGGCATCACCGGACGATCATCGTGCTGTGGCTGGCTGCTGGCCTGCTTGCTGGCAATCACGGCGACCGCCTGCTCAACGGCACCGCCCGAGCAACGTCTTCGTGAACGCATCGCTGCCATGCAGCAGGCCATTGAAACCGGGCAAGCAGGCAATTTCATGGATGGCGTGGCGAGTGATTTCGTCGGCGAGGGCGGCATGGATCGTCGCCAGCTGCGCGGATTGATCGCCGCTCAGCTGCTGCGGGCAAAGGATGTCGGCGTCAGCGTGGTATCGATGGATGTTCGCCTGCTGGCCGGCGATCGCCAGGCCGAAGTCGACCTCGATGTCCTGCTAACCGGTGGCGCCGGATTCCTGCCGGACAGCGCGTCGACCTATCGCATCCGAACCGGCTGGGCCGATGGCGATGATGGCTGGCAGGTGATCAGCGCGGACTGGGATCGGGGGCTGTAGTCACGACCCCGAAACGAACAAGGCCGGGAGTCCCCGGCCTTGTTCGTGACACGTCGAATGAATCTGGATTACTTCGCTGCGAGTTGCCGCAGCACGTAGTTCAGGATGCCGCCGTGGCGGAAGTACTCGACTTCCTTCGGCGTCAGCAGCAGCACGCGCACGGTGAAGGCTGTTTCCTTGCCGCTGTCGTGGGTAGCGACGACCTCGACCTCACGCGCGGCGCCGTCGTTCATGCCGACGATGTCGAAGGTTTCGCTGCCATCCAGGCCCAGCGACTCGGCGTTGTGGCCGTCGGTGAACTGCAGCGGCAGCACACCCATGCCAACCAGGTTGCTGCGGTGAATGCGCTCGAAGCTCTCGGCGACTACCGCCTTCACACCCAGCAGCAGGGTGCCCTTGGCCGCCCAGTCACGTGACGAGCCGGTGCCGTATTCCTTGCCGGCCAGCACCACCAGTGGCGTGCCTTCCTCGCGGTACTTCATGGCCGCGTCGTAGATGGCCATCTCTTCCTTTTCGGGGAAGTGCAGGGTGTTGCCGCCTTCCTTGCCGCCCAGCATCTTGTTCTTGATGCGGATGTTGGCGAAGGTGCCGCGCACCATGACGTCGTCGTTGCCGCGACGGCTGCCGTAGGAATTGAAGTCCTTCTGGTCGACGCCACGACCGATCAGGTAGCGACCCGCCGGGCTGTCCTTCTTGATGTTGCCGGCCGGCGAGATGTGGTCGGTGGTGATGGAGTCGCCGAAAAGACCCAGGCAGCGGGCGCCCTTGATATCACTGATGGCGCCGACGGCCATCGTCATTCCATCGAAGTAGGGCGGGTTCTTGATGTAGGTCGAGGCATCGCTCCAGGCAAACGCAGCGCCGTCCGGGGACTCGATCTGGTTCCAGCGGCTGTCGCCCTTGAATACGTCGGCGTAGTTCTGCTTGAACAGTTCCGGACCGATGGACCTCGCGATGAAGTCGCCGATTTCCTGGTTGGTCGGCCAGATGTCCTTGAGGAACACGTCATTGCCATCCTTGTCCTTGCCCAGCGGCTCGGTGGTCAGGTCGATGTTGACCGTGCCGGCGAGTGCGTAGGCGACCACCAGCGGCGGCGAGGCGAGGTAGTTCATCTTCACTTCGGCGTGCACACGACCCTCGAAGTTGCGGTTACCCGAAAGCACGGAGGTCACCACCAGGTCGCCTTCGGCGATGCCGGCGCTGACTTCCGGCGGCAGCGGGCCGGAGTTGCCGATACAGGTGGTGCAGCCGTAGCCGACCACGTCGAAGCCCAGGGCTTCGAGGTCGTTCATCAGGCCGGCCTTCTTCAGGTAGTCGGTGACCACCAGCGAACCCGGCCCCAACGAGGTTTTCACCCACGGCGCCGACTTCAGGCCCTTCGCAACAGCATTACGCGCCAGCAGGCCAGCGCCCAGCATCACTGCCGGGTTGGAGGTGTTGGTGCAGGAAGTGATGGCGGCAATGACCACGGCGCCGTCCTTCAGCTCGACGTCCTGGCCCTTGATGGTGATTTGGGCGCGGCCCTTGGACTCGACCACGTCGTTGCCCACGGCAGTGCCGCCGCCTTCGTTGGCGAAATCGGCTTCGGCCTGCGACTTCTTTTCGCGGGCAGCGGCCATGGGTGCCAGTGCGTCCTTGTAGTTGTCGCGCACCTTTTCCAGCAGCACGCGATCCTGCGGGCGCTTCGGACCGGCCAGCGACGGCTTGACCTCGGCCATGTCCAGCTCCAGCACGGCGCTGTACTCGGCCTCGATGGACGGATCGCGCCACAGGCCCTGTGCCTTGGCATAGGCTTCGACCAGCGCGATCTGCTCATCGCTGCGGCCGGAGAGGCGCAGGTAGTTCAGCGATTCGCCGTCGATCGGGAAGATGCCGCAGGTCGCGCCGTATTCCGGTGCCATGTTGGCGATGGTGGCGCGATCGGCCAGCGGCAGGTGGTTCAGGCCTTCGCCGAAGAACTCGACGAACTTGCCGACCACGCCGTGCTTGCGAAGCATTTCGGTGACGGTCAGCACCAGATCGGTGGCAGTGGCGCCTTCCGGCAGTTTGCCGGTGAGGCGGAAGCCAACGACCTGCGGGATCAGCATCGACGACGGCTGGCCCAGCATGGCGGCCTCGGCTTCGATGCCGCCCACACCCCAGCCGAGCACGCCGATGCCATTGATCATCGTGGTGTGGCTGTCGGTGCCGAACACCGTGTCGGGGAAGGCGAAACGCTGGCCATCAATCTCCCGCTCGAACACGACGCGGGCCAGATTTTCCAGGTTCACCTGATGCACGATGCCGGTATTCGGCGGCACCACCTTGAAGTTGTCGAAGGCCTTCTGGCCCCAGCGCAGGAAGCTGTAGCGCTCCTGGTTGCGCTGGAATTCGATCTTGCCGTTGAGATCCAGCGCGTCCGGGCTGCCAAACACGTCGACCTGCACGGAGTGGTCGATGACCAGCTCGGACGGAATCAGCGGATTGATCTGGTCAGGCTTGCCGCCCAGCGCCACCACGGCGTCGCGCATCGCGGCCAGATCGACCACGCAGGGCACGCCGGTAAAGTCCTGCAGCACCACGCGCGCCGGCATGAAGGCGATTTCGGTATCGGGTTCCTTCTTCGCCTCCCAGGTCGCCACGGCTTCAATGGAATCGGCGGTCACGCTCACGCCGTCTTCGTTGCGCAGCAGGTTTTCCAGCAGGATCTTCATCGCGTAGGGCAGGCGCTTGATGTCGAATCGCTGGCCCAGCTTTTCGAGGCTGTGAATGCGGTAGGTGGTGTCGCCGACGGTGAGGTCGGACAGCGTGGCGAAGGAGTCGCTCATGGCGTTGTCCCTTTGGCTGGTGTCGATGGCGGGGTGGTTTTGCAGGTCGCCGGAGAGCTCGACGACAGGGTGCATAGTATGCCCTGTTGAGTACGAAAAATGAAGTATGTATGATCGATGCATACCCAGTTTTGCCGACGCCGCTCTGCCGACGTCGGCGTTGCAGGAGCATCGTATGGAAGCCACCGTTGCCGAACGCGGACAGATCACCCTGCCAAAACCGGTGCGCGACGCACTGGGCCTGACAAAGGGCGCAAAGCTCACCGTCGAGCTGGAGGGCAGCCGCATCATCCTGCGCAAGAGCGTGGACGATGCCATCTCGCGTGTTCGCGGCCGTTTCAAGCTGGATGGCTTCGCCAGCCCCGACGAAGCCATGCGCGCCATCCGTGGCCGGGCGCCTGGTGATCCGCTGGACTTCGATCCCGACGCCTGACGGCGTGGCCCGATGATCGCCATCGACTCATCCGTACTGATTGACCTCATGGCCGATGGCCCCGGTGCCGACGCAGCGGAGATCACCCTACGCGAATGCCTCGGTGCCGGTTCCGTTGTCGTCTGTGACGTGGTGCTGGCAGAGGTCTGCACGGCCCTGCGCGACGGAACCGAAGCGATGTCGGTGCTGGAGGAGATGAGCATCCGCTTCAGTCCGCTGGAAGCGAAGTCGGCGCTACGTGCCGGAGAGATGCAGCGTCGCTACCGCCAGCGTGGCGGCAAGCGGGTGCGCACGGTGCCCGACTTCCTGGTCGGTGCCCATGCGTTGCTTCAATGCGACGGTCTGATTACCCGCGACGCGAGCTTCTACCGCGACTATTTCAAGGGCCTGAAGCTGATCGTCCCCAAGGTGGCTCGCTGACGCAGCGCCGCTTGCCTCCAGGCGGTCGATTGGCCATGCTCGCCGCCAGACTTGGGCACAGGGAGGAGAAGCGGCAATGGCGAAGAAAGGCGAGTGGGCGGCGTTTCCCGGCCCGGCGAAGGATTTCGATTTCGACGGCGACAAGCTCAAGAAGGCCTGGCCCAAGCTGCACAAGGGTGACTGCGAACCGTACCCGGACGCCAAGGCTGTCACCGCGCAGCTAGGCAAGAAGGCCAAGGACGCCGATGACATCGCCAACCAGCTGCAGGATGCCTGGCGGGCCTTTCATGGCGGCGACTTCCAGCGGGCCTTCGAGATTGGCCAGTCACTCGGTCCCATCGGCGCTTCGGTCGCCTGCAAGGCGGGTGGCATCCATGCCGACCATCTCGTCGATGATGACAAGACCAAACTGTCGCGTTACGAACTGCTAATGCAGCTCGCCGAGGAGGCCAGCAATGCCCTGCCGGATTCCCCCAACGCCCACTACCGGCGCGCTTTCGCCATTGGCCGCTACAGCCAGGGCATTTCCATCGCCAAGGCGCTGAAGCAGGGGCTTGCCGGCAAGGTCCGTGACAGCCTCGACCGCACGCTGGCGCTGGCGCCCGATCATGCCGAAGCGCATACCGCACTGGGCCTGTACCACGCGGAAATCATCGACAAGGTCGGCGCCATGCTCGGCGGACTGACTTACGGCGCGAAGGCGGCGGTCGGTGAGGAGCACCTCAAGCGCGCCACCAAGATCACTCCGGATTCACCGATCACCTGGATCGAATACGGGAACGGCCTGATGCTGCTCTATGGCGACAAGCGCGAGGACGATGCCGCCGAGGCCTACGAAAAGGCCTCCAAGCTCAAACCCAAGGACGCCATGGAATGGCTGGACGTCCAGTTCGCGAAGTCCGAACTGGAGTAATCCCTGCGAATCTCGAACCGTCTCGCCTGTCTAGGGGCTTCAGTTCTCAAAACCGCTGGCGAAGACCTCAGGGACATCGGCTGCGAAACGGGCGACGCAGGACTTGTCGGCGTCCAGCGTCACCAATGCGCTCGGGTTCGGGCCATTCGCGAGGCAGTCGCCGTCCCAACCGAGGAAATGCCAGCCGCTGGCTGGCGTCGCGGACAAGGTGATCGCGGGAGGCGTTTCTGCATGGTAGTAGGCTGCGCAGCTGCCGCCACCCTGGGTGCAATCCACGATGGCGCCCGACTCGGCTGTCGGCAAAGCATCTGCTGACACCGAGCCCGCGCCGGTTACCGTCACCGACAGCAATTGCTGGATGGCTTCCGTAGCGCCGATATCACAGGCTACACCGATCGGGCGAGGCATTCCGCGCTGGTCGGCGGTTTCGATCACGAGGCAACTGCCGTTATCGATGGCGGGGCTGCCCGGACCCGGAAGCCGGCTGGCGGAAAAGCCACCGTTGTCCTGCAGGACGCCAAGCAACGGGTCGTCGGTACTCAGCGCCCCCGAACAGACGGCGCCACCCGGACAGCCACCCTGGACAACGCTATTGACGAATTCGATGCTGGTTGTGCTGCTAGGCTTGTACAGCACGTCGACGCTTTCGCCGCTCGAGCTGTTTCCCCAGAAGATGACGTTCTCATAGCGCTGCGTATCTTCAGCGCAGCCGGCACACGAACTGCTGATCGCGCCGCCAGCATTGAGGGTGGCATTGTTGCTGAAGGTGCCATGGCTCAACGACAGGTCGAAATACGATGGCGTCGTGCCCATGTCGTTACCAGCGACCTTGTTGTACAGCGCACCACCCGTGGAACCACCGACCACGTAGTTGCCATCAAAGGTGACGTTGACCAGTTCCACGTTGCCGTGTCCGAGGGAGCCGACCTCGTTGGTGAGGGCGCCACCGGTGTTCGCCCAGTTGCCAGAGAACTCGGCGTTGGTCACGGTCAGGTAGGCGGTTGCGACGACGTTGACGTTGTAGATCGCACCACCGGAAGCGCTCTGGCCGCTGCGCTGGGCGCGGTTCCCCTGGAACACCACATCGCGCAGCACGGTCTGGTTGCCACTGCCGTTGACGGCGTGGATACCGAGGCCGCCCCCATACCAGGCCAGGTTGCCAATAAAGCGAATGTGCTGCAGCTGTGGGCTGGCGATGCCCGTGTCGGTTCCGGTGGAAAACATGCCGCCACCGTCGGAAACAGCCCGGTTCCCGATGAAGTCGATGCGGCTCAGGCTCGGACTGCACACGCTGCCGCTGCCCGGCGCGTTGCAGTAGAGGCCGCCACCATTGGCGTCGGCGTTGCTTCCATCGGCCGCACCACCCGTAATCGTGAAACCGTCGATCACGGTGCTGCTGTCGACAGGGTGTGCACTGCTGCCGTCAATCTGCATGACGTGATAGCTATTGCCACTGACAATGTCGTCGGCATCGGCCGTGATGCCGCTGCCATCCACCATGTCGTCGCTGCCGATGTCGCCCGAAAGCACTGTCGGGTGGGCGAGGGGATCGGCTTGGGATGCGTCAGTTTCGCCGCCTGGATACTCGCCGGAATCCGCGCCAGCAAAGCCACCGCGCAGTACCAGCGGGCGATCAATGACAAGACTGTGACTCCGTTCGATCGCGGTGGGGCTGCCCGGTAAGAGCATCGCGTATGGCCGATAAAGGCCTTCGGCTACCCAGATCTCTTCGCAGGCGGCTTCGACCAGCGCTGATTTCAGGTCAAGGAAGGCGTTGGCCCAATTGCTGCCGTTGTCGCCGCCGGCGACCGCAGCGGCATCCACGTAGCAGCGACCTGGAGCATCGCCGACCACCACCGTGAAATGGGCCGTGGTTTCGATTCGTGCGGTCCCTTCGTCGCCGCAGTTGAAGCAACTGCCGCCACTGCCGAAGGTGTCGCCACTACGCAGGGCGAAGATGGCTTCGTTCACCGAGCCGTTCATGCCGGCACTGACCTTCACGGTGATTTCATCGCCACTCTTGACGATGGCTTCGGTGAGCCAGGAATTGCCGCCATCGAGGCTGAAATGCGGATTGCCGGTCCCGGAAATCCTCGCGCCGCCCCAAGCTTGGCCATCGAGGTCCGAACGGGCGAGGGTGAAACTGTCGAAGACGGTGTCGCTGTTTGACGTCACCCAGCGCCACGGCGGTGAGGCAAGCGCCGCGAATGGCTGGCCACCACGGACCAGGCGGATCGGTGCAGCGATGCGGCGATCCGGGTAGGGAAAGATCGCGCCACCCACGTAGAAATCCACGGACAGTGCGAATGCCGTGTCCGAAGCATAGGGCGAAGCTGACCAGAAGAATTCGTTTGGCGTGTTTGGGAACGCGTTGCGATTGATCATCGGCGCGTATTCGCAGCCAGCATTGAGAGCGGCCAGTTCGCTGAAGTACGGCATCCGCCATTGGCCACTCTGCAGGCGGTCGATGCCGCTGGGGCCATAGGACGGGTCGGGGATGTAGTCGCCCTGAATGAGGTCGTGTGTTGGCGTCCACCAGTTATCCTGGACGTCAAACGACAGCGGGATGTAGGCGTTCATCCAGTCGTTCCAGTTGGCCGTGTCGGCCTCGGCGGGATTGTCGACGCAGGTGCTGCCATCCCAGCTCCAGCCTTCCCGGCATCGCTTCCACACCAGGCCCGTCTGCCAGTTCATCGCGGCAGCTTCGCCTTCCGCCTCGCCGAGTATGTAGTTCGTATCGAGATTGCTGTGGTTGGGTTCGCTGGCGACGTTGCAGGTCTCTTCGGCCTGCGCCGTGGCGGAAACAATCCCCAGCAGGAGCAGAATGCTCGCGTTGAAACGAACCCGCGGGACTCGTAGATCATCGAGCGTGCTTCCGTAACGGTCTGTTTTGCTCATGCGGAAGTTCCCCGAATCGCGGCCAGGCCAACAAGCCTTCTCCGATCTCTGACCATAACGCCAAGATGCCTCTCGACGATAGCCTGGATGGTGGGGCTTCATCGCGTTCCATGATCGGTAAGGCGTGGCGGAGACTGGGGTCGGATCACGATCCACGCAGCCCATAACCTCCGGTGGATCATTGACCTTCTGCAACGCTGATCGTACTGGTCCACTCGCCTTGATTTGCATGGCAGGCTGTAGCAAGGTTATTCCCTGATGCGAATTGCGCGGGGGAACCCCTATGAGACTCGCGGCCGTACTACTCGCACTTTGGGCGTTGCCACTCCAAGCCTCGGAAGTGACCGTTCCGAACACGTTTCAAGCCGGCACACCGGCTGTGGCCGATGAGGTGAATGCCAACTTCTCAGCGGTGGAAACCGCCGTCAACGGCAACGCCGCGGACATTGGAAACCTGCAGACCGCGGTGGCCAGTCTGCAAGCCGTCGTGGCTCAACACGGTACCGACATCGGGCAGCTGCAAAGTGATCTTGCGGCTGCAAACTCTGCCATCCAGCAACTGATTGCGGCCGGTTCCCCGGTGCTCGAATCCCAGTCCTACTACGCCGACGGCCTGTTCTTCCTCGACAGTTCCGGCAACTTCATCATTGCCAACGAGTCGGTCAATCCGACCGGTTTCGCCTACTACCCATTGCCAGGGCTGGATCCCGTCACCATCAACATTCCCGACGACGGAACCACCGTACTGCTGCAGACCCAGGGTGAGGCATACATCACCAGTTTCAGCGCCTGGTCACAGCTCTTCGTCGGCTTGAGCATTGACGGCGCCGTCCCGACGCTCGGGGCGGAGGTCATCCTCCGCATGGTCAGTGACGACACCAAGAGTTCCGGTGGTGCGCACTGGGACATTCTCTACCCGGTGGTGCTGGATTCCGGCGACCACACCATCAGCGTCGAGGTGCACACCGCTTCGACCATCGAATCCTCGATCACCATCGATGCTCAAGAGGGGAGGGCCAAGCTGGTCGTTACCCGACTGGGCAATCCCTGAGATGCTCATTTCGTCGGTGTCCTCCATCCGACGACTGCTGGCTGTCGGGTTGGGCTTGCTGCCAGTGCTCGCCACGGCCGAGCCCTGCGCGCTGATCCACCGGGACGGTCTTGAGGCCGAGCCCCAAGGGAACTGGCCAGTCACTCTGATGGTTCGAAATCTGGGAGCCGGGCGCGGCGCCACCTTCCTGCTCAACAGCGGCAGCCCGCTGGCGGTGACTTCGGATGGCCTCTATTGCTTTGGGGCAACTGTCGGCAGTGGCGAGACGTTCGAGGTCATTGTGTCGGTCCAGCCGGGCACTGGCCCAAATTGCGAGTTGACCGACCAGACCGGCCAGGCAGGTGCCCCTGTCGTGGCCGTCGCGGACTGTGGTCTCAGCCTGTGGAACACCCTGATCTGGGATCAAGGAGACTGGAACTGACCAAGCGCGGTTTTCCGCTCGAGATGTCCGATCCAAACAAAAAAAAAGCCCCGGAGTCCGGGGCTTTTCTGAATCTGCTGCTGGCACGGCTTAGTCGTGGTGCTGGCTGAGGTCGTGCAGGGGCGACTTCTGAGCGCTGAAGTAGGCGGCCAGGTCGAGCATATCCTGTTCTTCCAGCGTGCCGGCGAAGCCAGCCATGATTGGGTTCTTGCGCGCGCCGGACTTGTAGTCCTTGAGGGCTTTCACCAGGTAGTCGGCGTACTGGCCGGCGAGGCGCGGGTACATGTCCATGTTCGGGACGCCGTTGCCATCCTTGCCGTGGCAGGCCTGGCAGACCTTGGACTTCTGCTCGCCGGCGGCGACATCGCCCTTGGCGGCGAAGGCCGGGACGGCCATGGCGAACAGCGCCGTGTAAAGCGCGATACGGAGAGCGTTGCGATTGATCACTTGGCGCCCTCCTCGGACAGGCTGGAAAGGAAGCTGGCGATATCGTCGATGTCCTGCTCGCTGAAGCTTTCGGCCTGGGCCTGCATCGTTGGGTGGCTGCGCTCGCCCTTGGCGTATTCGTGCAGTGCCGCCTTCAGGTATTCGTAGTTCTGGCCCGCGATGCGCGGCACGTGATAGGTCGGGTAGGCATTCTTGTAGCCGGTAATGCCGTGGCAGCCGGCACAGGTATAGGCCTTCTGCTTACCGGCCTCGATATCGCCCTTGGCGAAGGCCGGCGATGCCAGCGCTGCAGCGAGGGACAGACCGGCGAGGGTGCGCAGGATCAGTGTCATCGTGAAATCCGTGAACGGGTTGAAAGTCTGCGTTCCATGACAGGCCGGTAATCGACCCCAGGTTCCGCAAAGCGGCAAGTATAGCGGGGCGGCCGTTCTTGTCGCCAGTTTGTCACGGCCTCGCCCGTCGATCGTCGCAAGAGCAGCGCATCTTGCTCGTGCGCACCGTGACCGTGGTCGGGGTGACTTGCAGCACGCGGCACGTTGAGTCGCGGCAATGACAATAGGCACGGTGCGATTGACCATCCTAGTGTGCTAGTTTAGTATTACACCATATCAACGCCACGAGACCGCCATGAACGCCGTGACCGAAATGCCCCTTCCGACCCATCCCAACGAGCCGGAAGTGCGCTTCCCCAAGCTCCGCCTCGTGCTCTGCGCCGCCGCGCTTTTGCTGCTTGTCGCCTGCTCGGGCGGCAAGAGTGGTGATGCGTCCGCCGAAAAGGCGAAAGACGGCAAGCAGACCGAGCGCACGGCCGAAGCCGGGAAGAAGAAGGACGGTGACAAGAAGGCCGACAGCGCCATCCCGGTTGAAGTGGCCCAGGCCAGCCGTCAGGACATCGCCGCGAGCTACGCTGGCAGCGCCTCGCTGGCGGCGCCGGAAGAAACCGACGTCGTCGCCAAGACCACCGGCGTCCTGCTGCAGCTCAATACCGAGGAAGGCCAGACGGTGAAGGCCGGGCAGCTGCTCGCGCAGATCGACCCCGAGCGCACCCGCCTCGAAGTCGCCCGCGCCAGCGCCGCGCTGAAGAAGCTGGAAGCCGAAGCGGATCGCGCCAAGGAACTGTTCGACCGCAAGCTCATCGCAGCCGACGCTTACGAAAAGCTTCGCTATGACGTGGCGACGCAGAAGGCGGCCGTGGATCTGGCCAAGCTGGAGCTGTCCTATACGCGCATCGAGGCCCCGATCAGCGGCGTGATTTCACAGCGCATGGTCAAGCGCGGCAACCTGATCCAGCTCAACCAGCCCCTGTTCCACATCGTCAACACGGAACGCCTGGAGGCGGTGCTGAACGTGCCGGAACGCGAACTGGCCACCATGAACGCCGATCTGCCGGTGCGCATGCAGGTGGACGCGATTCCGGGTCGTGACTTCGAGGGCATCGTGTCGCGCGTCAGTCCGGTGGTGGATGCTGGAACCGGCACGGTGCGCGTCACTACCGAGTTCAAGAGCAGTGGCGCCCTGCGTCCTGGCATGTTCGGTCGCATCGAGGTGATCTACGACCGTCGCGACGATGTACTGACCGTGCCGCGCACCGCGCTGCTCGAGGGCGAGGGTGAGGATGCCGTGTTCGCGGTTCGCGACGGCAAGGCCGTACGCCTGCCGGTGCACCTGGGCTACATCGATGGCAGCGTTGCCGAGATCCGCGACGGCCTCAACGAGGGCGATACCGTTGTCACCACCGGCAAGGTCGCGCTGCGCGATGGCAGCAAGGTGCAGGTGCTGAATCCTGCTGCACCGGTTGCCGAACTGGAGGACGCCGGTGGCGGCACTGCCGTCGCCAACGCCACGGGTAGCGCGGGCGCCAGCAGCCGATGAACCTCATCGAGACCAGTATCCGGCGACGGGTGACCATCGCCATGGTCACCTTCACCCTTTTTTTGTTCGGCCTGATTGCGCTCAGCGACCTCAAGGTCAACCTGCTGCCTGACCTCAGCTACCCGACGCTGACCGTCCGCACCGAGTACACCGGTGCGGCGCCGGCCGAGATCGAGACGCTGATCAGCAAGCCGGTGGAGGAAGCCGTTGGCGTGGTGAAAGGCCTATATCGCCTGCAGTCGGTGTCCCGCACCGGGCAGAGCGACGTGGTGCTGCAGTTCGCCTGGGGCACCGACATGGACAAGGCCAGCCTGGAGGTCCGCGACAAGCTGGAAGTGCTGCAGCTTCCGCTGGAAGCCAAGCAGCCGGTGCTGCTGCGCTTCAACCCGTCGACCGAACCGATCATGCGACTCGTGCTGATGGCGGGCGAGACCAGCGACGCCACGCCGGCGCAGCAGCGCCAGGCCGAGCTGATGCGCCTGCGTCGCTTCGCTGACGACGAGCTGAAGAAGCGCCTTGAGCCGATCACCGGCGTCGCCGCGGTCAAGATTTCCGGTGGCCTCGAAGACGAAGTGCAGGTGCTGATCGACCAGAAACGTCTGGCCCAGCTGCATCTGCCGATCGAGCAGGTGATCAGTCGTCTGGCCCAGGAAAACATCAACATCTCCGGCGGGCGCATCGAAGAAGGTTCACAGCGTTACCTCGTGCGTACCATCAACCAGTTCGCCAGCGTCGACGAGATGCGCGAGCTGCTGCTGACGCCGCGCGATGGCGTGGCTCTGCGGCTCAAGGACGTTGCCACCATCGAGCAGGGCTACAAGGAGCGCGAGGCGATCATCCGCATGGATGGCCGCGAAGCCGTGGAGCTGGCCGTCTACAAGGAAGGTGACGCCAACACCGTGTCGGTGGCCGATGCGGTCCGGCCAGCACTGGAACGACTGAAGGACCAGCTCCCGCACGGTGCCAGCCTGAGTACCGTCGAGGACCAGTCGGTGTTCATCCGTGAGGCGCTGTCCGAGGTCCGCAAGGAAGCCTTGATCGGCGGCCTGCTGGCCATCGTTATCATCTTCATCTTCCTGCGCCACGCCTGGAGTACCTTCGTCATCGGCCTGTCGCTGCCGGTGTCGATCGTCGCCACGTTCTTTTTCATGGGGCAGTTCGGACTCGACCTCAACGTGATGTCGCTGGCCGGTCTGGCCTTGGCCACCGGCATGGTGGTCGACGACTCGATCGTGGTGCTGGAAAGCATCGCCAAGGCGCGCGAACGCGGACTGGGACTTATCGAGGCGGCACTGGTCGGCACAAAGGAAGTCAGCATGGCGGTGGTTGCCTCAACGCTGACCACGGTTGCCGTGTTCCTGCCCATGGTGTTCGTGCAGGGCATTGCCGGCCAGCTGTTCCGCGACCAGGCGCTGACCGTTGCCATCGCGCTGCTGATCTCGCTGGTGATTTCGCTGACGTTGATTCCGATGCTGTCGTCGCTTGCCGCAAAGGCACCCTTGTCGTTTGCCGACGAGGAGCCCAAGGCGCCGAGCCCCAATCGTGGGCGGGCAGGTGATGTCGCAGCTGCTACCGCGTCAATTCCGGGATGGATCCTGTTCGGGATCACTTGGCTGGGCTCCGTCGTTTTTCGCGCGATTGGGATGTTCCTGAAAGCGGTGCTTTGGCTCTTTGGGCTGCCTATCATTGCCGCCTATGACTGGATGGCAACTGTTTACTCGCGCGTCCTGCCCAAGGCGTTGGATCGCCCACTGCTGGTACTCGGCTCTGCCACGATTGCCTTCGGCATCTCGCTGTGGATGGCGTCAGGCCTTGGTCTCGACCTGATCCCGCAGTTTGCGCAGGATCGCTTCGAGATCACCGCACGCCTGCCGCCAGGCACGCGCCTCAACGAAACCGACTCGCTGGTTCGCGCCATCCAGGCGCAGCACGATGGCGACGAGGGCGTGAAGGCGATCTTTGGTGTCTCTGGCACCGGTACGCGCCTGGATGCCAACCCCACGGAATCTGGCGAGAACGTGGCGCGCATCAGCGTGGTGCTGGCCGGTGGTGCCGGCGGCGAGCTGGAAGCACGCGAAACCGAGCGCATGCGCGAGACGCTGGCGCAGTATCCGAATGTCGACGCCAAGTTCGGTCGCCCGCAGCTGCTGAGCGTTTCCAATCCGCTGGAAATCGAGTTGCACGGCAACGACCTCGACGCCCTGCAGGCTGCCGGTCGAATGCTGACCGCGTTGATGCGCGAGTCGAACCGCTTCGTCGACATCAAGTCGTCGGTGGAGCAGGGCTTCCCGGAAATCCAGATCCGCTTTGACCAGGAACGTGCGGCGGCGCTGGGCCTGACCACGCGGCAGATTGCCGACCAGGTGGTGAAGAAGGTGCGTGGTGAAGTCGCCACGCGCTACAGCTTCCGTGATCGCAAGATTGATGTGCTCGTGCGTGCAAGTGAGAACGACCGTTCCTCCATCGAGGACATCCGTCAGCTGATCGTGAACCCGCAAAGCGACCGCCCAATCACGCTGGACGCCGTGGCCGATGTGGTCGAAACCATTGGCCCCAGCGAGATCAACCGCATCGACCAGAGCCGCGCCGCCATCGTATCGGCCGGCATCCGCTACGGCGATCTCGGCACCGCCGTCGCCGAAGTTCAGAAGCTGGTGGCCGACAATCCACTGGCCGCTGGCGTTCAGATGCATATCGGCGGACAGGGCGAGGAGCTGGATCAGTCGCGTAATTCGCTGCTGTTCGCTTTCGGTCTGGCCATCTTCCTTGTCTATCTGGTGATGGCTTCGCAGTTCGAGTCGCTGCTGCATCCCTTCGTCATCCTGTTCACCATTCCGCTGGCCGTGGTCGGTGCCGTGCTGGCCCTGGTGCTGAGCAACAACTCGGTATCGGTGGTGGTGTTCATCGGTCTGATCCTGCTGGTCGGCATCGTGGTGAAAAACGCCATCGTGCTGATCGACAAGGTCAACCAGCTGCGTGAGGCCGGCGTGGCCAAGCGCGAGGCGCTGATCGAAGGCGCCAATTCACGTCTGCGTCCGATCATCATGACCACGCTGACCACGTTGTTCGGTTTCGCGCCACTGGCCTTTTTCGGCGGTGAAGGCGCCGAAGTGCGGGCGCCGATGGCGCTGACGGTGATCGGCGGCCTGAGCATTTCCACGTTGCTCACGCTGGTGGTGATCCCGGTGGTCTACGACCTGCTGGATCGTCGCCCGGATGCCGCCTACCGCGAACGTGCCGAGCGTGCGCGTCGTACCGCGGCCATCTCGCATGCCGAGCACGAACTGCAGGGCGTGGACGGCGCGACCGGGGGAGCCTGATCCGATGAACATGGCCGCGCTCAGCCTGAAGCGACCGGTGACCATCCTGATGTTCTTCGTCAGCATGGTGGTCACCGGCCTCATCGCCACCAAACTGCTGCCGCTGGAACAGTTCCCGGAAGCCAACGCGCCGTTCATCTTTGTCAGCCTGCCGTACCAGGGTTCGACTCCGGAGGAGGTGGAGCGGACCATCACGCGGCCGGTCGAGGAGGCACTGTCCACCTTGTCCGGCATCAAGCGGATGAACTCCAACAGCCGCTCCGATGGTGCCTTCGTGTTCATGGAATTCAGTGACTGGAGTCGCGACAGTACCATCGTCGCCTCGCAGGCACGCGACCGCATCGATGCCATCCGCGACGACCTGCCGGACGATTTCCAGCGCTACTTCGTGCAGAAATTCTCGTCGACCGATCAGCCCGTGCTGCAGTTGAGGTTCTCCGGCGACCACGACATGAGCGGCGAATACAGCCTGATCGAGCGGCTGTTCAAACGGCGCATCGAACGCCTGCCGGGCGTGGCCAAGGTCGATATCACTGGCGCGCAGCCGCCCGAGGTCGAGATCGCCATCGATTCGGATCGCCTTTTCGCGCACGGACTGAGTCTCAACGAGCTGGCGGCGCGTCTTCGCACGACCAACTTCTCGGTTTCCGCCGGGCAGATCGATGCTGCCAACCGTCGCCTGCGGGTGCAGCCGATAGGCGAAATCACCGACCTCGACCAGCTGCGCGACCTCGTGCTGAATCGTAGCGGCCTTCGCCTGTCGGATATCGCCACGGTCACGTTGAAGGAAACCGACCCGGATTTCCGACGCCATCTCGATGGTCGTGCCGCCGTCGGCATCAATGTGTTCCGTGAACGCAATGCGAATCTGGTCGACGTGGCAACGTCCGTATTCAACGAGCTAGACAAGCTCGCGGAAGAACCGGAGCTGGCCGGCATCCAGGTCAAGGTGCTGGAAGACCAGGCAGCAAGCGTCACCAGTTCGATCGACGAACTGGCCAAGGCGGGCCTCCTGGGAGCCTTGCTGTCGCTGCTGGTGCTGTTCTACTTCCTGCGCCACTGGCCATCGACGTTCATGGTGACGCTGACCATTCCGGTCTGCTTCGCCATGACGCTGGGCGGCATGTACTTCCTCGGCATGACCCTCAACATCATGAGCATGATGGGGTTGCTGCTTGGTATCGGCATGCTGGTCGACAACGCCGTCGTCGTGGTGGAAAGCATCTACCAGTACCGCGAGAAATATCCCAACGATCCGTTGCGTTGCGCGATCGAAGGCACACGCGGCGTGCAGTTGGCGATCAGCGCCGGCACGTTGACCAGCATCATCGTGTTCGCGCCCAACCTGTTCGGCGAACGCAACTTCATCAGCATCTATCTGTCGCACGTCGCGATCAGCATCACCCTCGCATTGCTGGCCAGCTGGCTGGTGGCGGTGACGCTGATCCCGCTGATTTCCTCCAAACTGCGCACGCCGCCAGCGGCGCTGGCGCATCACGGGTTCGTGCCACGCATGCAGCGTGGATACAGCCGATTGCTTGACTGGTCGCTGCACCATCGCGGCTGGTCGGTTGCGGGCATCGTGCTGATCATCGGCATCAGCATCGTGCCGTGGTGGTTCATGAAGGTGGACATGTTCCCCAACGACACGGGGCGTGAATTCGAGCTCAATTTCCAGTGGAAGGGCAGCTACAGCCTCGACCAGATGGACGAGGAGGTCACCCGCATCGAGAACTACCTCGACTCCAAGCGCGAAGAGCTGCAGATACGCCAGATCTATTCCTGGTTTGGCGAGCAGGGCTGGGGCGGTATCCGTGTCGCCCTGCGCGAGGAGGGTGGTGATCTGCTGCCCGTCGAACAGGTGAAGGAAGCGATTCGTGAAGGCATGCCGAAGTCGGCGCGGGCCGAAGTCGGCTTCCAGAACAACAACGGACCGGGTGGCGGCGGCGATGATGGCAAGGCGCAGATGTTCCTGATCGGGGACAGCACCGAGACGCTCAACGAGATCGCCGAAGGCGTGATGCCCATTCTCAAGGCCCGGCCGGAGTTCACCGACGTGCGCTTGGATATCGGTGATGCCAACAGTGAAGTGGCTGTCACGGTCGACCGCGAGCGCGCCGCACGGATGGGTTTCAGCGCACAGGAAGTGGCCCAGTACATCGGCATCGCGTTGCGTGGCGCGCCATTGCGCGAATTCCGCCACGGTGACACCGAAGTGCCGGTAACGGTGCGCTTTGCCGGTAGCGACGATTTCGGCCTGGCCGACCTGTCGACGTTCTACCTGAACAATGCCGCCGGTGAGCGCGTGCCGCTGATGTCGCTGGTGTCCGTCGACGTCCATCCGTCGGCGACGCGGATCAGCCGCCAGAACCGGCAGACCGCGCTCAGCATCGAGGCGGACCTTGCCGACGGTGTTGTCCTTGGTGACGCGAGCAAGGCCATCACCGAGGCCATGGCTGGCGCCAGTTTTCCACCGGGTTACCGCTGGAGCCTGACCGGTGCCTTCGACCGCGACAACCAGGCTGGTCAGCAGATGCTGTTCAACACGGTGCTCGCGCTGTTCATGGTCTATCTGGTGATGGCGGCGCTGTTCGAGTCACTGCTGTTCCCGGCGGCGATCATGAGCAACATCCTGTTCTCGGCGCTGGGCGTGTTTTGGCTGTTCGCGTTGACAGACACGACCTTCTCGATCATGTCCTCGATCGGCATCCTGGTGCTGATGGGCGTGGTGGTGAACAACGGCATCGTGATGATCGAACACATCAACGCCTTGCGCCGTGCCGGCATGTCACGGCACCAGGCGCTGGTGGCCGGTAGCAGTGAACGCCTGCGCCCGATCCTGATGACCATGGGCACCACCATCCTCGGGATGATTCCGCTGTGCATCCCCGGCGCGCAGATCGGCGGTGGTGGCCCGCCGTACTACCCGATGGCGCGGGCGATCGTCGGTGGCCTCGCATTCTCGACGGTGGTCAGCCTGCTGTTCCTGCCGACCATCTACACGATTCTCGATGACCTGCGACTGGGCACCGCGCGCATCATGGGGCGTGCGCGCAAGGCCGCTCCACTGGGTGGAACCGCCGTGCCGGAGGTCTGATCAGTGCGGCGTCTGGTGCACCTGACGCCGTGGCTGGGAAAATTTCAACCGAGCGCGGTTTCAACCTAGCGCCTGGATCATTTTCCAGCCGGCAAGATAGACCGCCAGCGCGGTACCCAGGCTGGTCAGGAAGAAGTTGAGGAATACCCGTAGAACATGGTTCCTCCACCAGCCGCCGAATGTGTAGAGGTCGTCGCGCAGGGCAGAGAAATCGGCAACGGTTGGACGCCGCACCCACGCTTCGACCAGTGCGCTGATCGTTCCCGATGCCAGTGCGGGACTCAACGGCGTGATCGGTGAAGCCACGGCCGCTGCGAGGATGCTCAATGGATGCCCGCCGGCGGCGAGGCAGCCCAGTGCGCCACCGAGGGCGGTGATGCCGACCCAGTTGAGCAGCAGTTCGGTGCCGATCGCCGAGCCTTTCCAGAAGCCGACCGCAAACAGCCCAAGAATCGTCGCGATCAACAGCCAGCCGAAGATGCGGCCCCACTGGCCCTTGGGTGGAGCCGTGGAGAGCGAGGCGACAGCTTCGGCAGGATCGGCTTCACCGCGTTCCAGCGCGTCGCGAGTGCCTGCCATGTGCCCGGCGCCTATCACGACCAGGACTTCACGCGGCGCAGGACTGCCGGATCTGGCGGATTCCTCGCGCAGGCGCGCGGCCATGAAACGGTCACGCTCGCCAATCAATGCCTCATACAGGGCGGGGGAGCTGCGTGCGAAATCGCCAAAGCTGCTCTCCAGCATGTCGCCCTGTTTCAGGCGCTCGATTTCGTCCTGTTCGATGTCCTCGTCATCGAACAGGCTACCCAGCAAACCGCCAATGATGCCGAACTTTCGCCACCACGAGACCGACGCATAGCACCGACGCAGGGTAAGCCCGACTTCGCGGTCTATGCGCCATACTGGAAGGCCCAACGCATCGGCGCCCGCGATGGCTGCTTTCTGCTCAGCACCGGGCTCCACGCCCAGCTGTTCCGCCAGTCGTCGCTGGTAACCGGAAAGCGCGAGGTTGGCCGCGACCATTGGGATCTTCTCTTCCCGAATGATTCGCAGCAGGTCCATCTGCTGCAGGTCCTGCGGATTGGACAGCGCCTGGAATCGACCTTCGCAAAGTTCGACGGCAACGGCATCGAAGCGCCGGTTGGCCGGATCCAGCAGCGCATTGACCGCGTCGACGCTCTGCTGGGAAACATGGGCCGTGCCAAGCAGCGTGTAACGCACGCCATCACGCTCGACGACCGCGAGCGGCTGGCCGTGCAACGGGTCGGTCGACAGCGCGATGTTGTCTGCGTCGTCCGAGGTCGACGTGGGAGTGGAAACCGGCTCAGTCACGGTAGCGCTTCAAGAGGTCGTCATAGGCATCGATGCGTCGGTCGCGCAGAAACGGCCAGATGCGGCGAACCGCCTCGCTGCGCGCCATATCGACATCCACCACCAGCAGTTGGGGTTTGTCGACCGACGCTTCGGCCAGCATTTCGCCCTGTGGGCCAGCGACGAAACTGCTGCCCCAGAAGTCGATGCCTTCCTCGCTGCCAGGTGCCTGCTCGAAACCGGTGCGGTTGCAGCTCAGCACGGGCAGGCCGTTGGCGACGGCATGACCACGCTGCGAAATGATCCAGGCCTGGCGCTGGCGCTGCTGTTCGTCCTCGCTATCGTTGCGATCCCAGCCAATGGCGGTGGGGTAGAGCAGCAGCTCCGCGCCAGCCAGCGCCATCAGGCGGGCACCTTCCGGATACCACTGATCCCAGCAGACCAGCACGCCAAGACGGCCCACGGAGGTATCCACGGGCTGGAAGCCGATATCGCCGGGCGTGAAGTAGAACTTTTCGTAGAAGCCCGGATCGTCGGGAATGTGCATCTTGCGGTAGCGCGCCAGCAGACGGCCATCGCGCTCCAGCACCACGGCGGTGTTGTGGTACAGGCCCGGCGCACGACGCTCGAACAGCGAGCCGACGATCACCACGCCATGCTGCTTGGCCAACTCGGAAAGCCGCTCGCTGCTGGGGCCGGGGATCGCTTCCGCACGATCGAATTCGTCGACCGACTCGTGCTGGCAGAAATAGGGCCCGTTGTGCAGCTCCTGCAGCAGGACGAGCTGCGCACCCGCAGCGGCGGCTTCGGCCACCCGCTGCTCGATGACCGCCAGGTTCGTTGCGGCGTCCCCGTGGTTGATCTCCTGCACCAGCGCGACGCGGAGCAGGCGTGGGCGGTTACTCGACATGAAGCACTCCTTCAGGCAGCTGCATGCTGATGCAGTGCAGGCTGCCGTTCTGCCAGATCAGCGGGCGGCAAGGCACCGGCACCACTTCGCGGTCCGGAAACGCCCTGGCCAGCACTTCGGCGGCCTTGATGTCGGCTGGATCGCCATAGGCGGGCATCAGCACGGCGCCGTTGATGATGAGGAAATTGGCATAGGACGCCGCCAGGCGACGGCCTTCGTCCAGGATCGGTTTCGCCCAGGGCAGGGCAAACAATTCGTAGGGCTGGCCGGCCGTGGTTCGCAGGTTGGCCAGCTCTTCGCCCATGGCGCGAAGCTCTGCGTAGTGCGAGTCGCCGGGATCATCGCAGGCCTGGTAGACGATGCGCGTCGGGCTGGCGAAGCGGGCAAGCGTGTCGATATGGGCGTCGGTGTCGTCGCCCTCGAGATAGCCGTGCTCGAGCCACAACAGGCGATCCTGGCGCAGCGAGCCGAGCAGGGTGGTCTCGATGGCTTCGCGGCTGGCGTCGGGGTGACGCTCGTGCAGGCAGTGCCAGGTACTGAGCAGGCTGCCTTCGCCGTCCACATCGATTGCGCCGCCTTCGAGGGCAAAATCGATGCGCTCGTGTTGCGCCGCCCCGAATACACCGGCGGCGCGGAGCTGTTCGACCAGCGCGTCATCCCGTCCAGCCTCGAACTTGCCGCCCCATCCGGTAAAACGGAAGTCCAGCAGGCATGAATCACCATCCGTCGAGCGCAGCGTGATCGGTCCCGAGTCCCGTAGCCACGTGTCATCGTAGTCCGCCGGGACCCAGTGAACGGCATTCAGATCAACCGCTTCGGCGGATAGCAGGGCGCTGGCGTGGGCCCGGATTTCCGGGCTGGCAACCGCCAGCAACACCGGTTCGAAACGGGTGATGGCCTTGACGAGAGCGGCGTAGGTGGTTTCCACCGACGCCAGTCGTTCGGCCCAGTCGGTGCCGGCATGCGGCCACGCCAAGAGCACCGCGGACTGGGGCGCCCATTCCGCGGGCAGACGCCAATGTGGTTTGGTCATGGCTTACTTGATCGGCTTCGGTCCGGTTTCGTCCGGAGAGGCCTTGTTGAGCACTGCGTCAATGACGTGGCTGTTTTCAAAGTACACGGTGTAGTCAGCGTAGACCCAGCGCGTGATCGGCGGACGCTTTTCGTTGGCACCGCCCACGGGATTGCGCTTGGACATTGGCGCGCCGAACTTCTTCTCGACCTGCGACATCGTCATGCCACGGGTCGGAAGCGGCATCGTCTGCGCTTCCTGGGCGCGTTCAACCAGCAGGACATCCGCATTCGCGGGAGCAGCGATGAAACCACCAGCCAGCGTGGCAACGAGAAGTGAACCCAACAGACCGACTTTCATGACCGCCTCCAGATTGCGTGGGATGCCAGAGTTGCCGCTGATTCTGTCAGATGCGAACCCTGAAATCACGCAATTGCCCTGCTATCCGATGGGCCACCGAACCTCGGGGCCTTTGCCATCGCCCACGAAAAAGGGCCGCCGAAGCGACCCTTTTCTGCGATGGCGCAGCGCGCCTTCGCACCACGGATCAGCGCTGACGCGCCTTGAAACGCGGGTTGGACTTGCAGATCACGAAAACCTTGCCACGACGGCGAACGACCTTGCAGTCGCGGTGACGGGTCTTCGCCGACTTCAGAGAGGACAGGACCTTCATGACATTACCTCGGCAGAATTTGGAACCAAAGACGCGGAATTATATCTGCTGGATATTCCCGATGCAATACAGCGACTTGAACAATGTTGGCGGTGGCGCGGGTCGATGATACCTCCTTCAATCATACTGGCCATGGCCAGCTCCGGGCTTCAGGTTGGTTCGTTCATTGGATCCCGGGGGGCATGTGGTCAATGATAGTTCCTTTGTTTGAATACGATCATGTCCAGCATGGGACTCAGGTCTGTGAGTCGGTGGGCAATGATGTGCTGCACGCCGTCGGCTGATTCGAGATGGCCATCCACGGCCAGCAGTTGCGACTCGTTGAGCTCGCGCGACTGCTTCTTGCGCAGGTCGCGCCATACGATGACGTTGAGCGTACCGTGCTCGTCTTCCAGGCTGAGGAAGGTGACGCCGCTGGCGGTCTGTGGGCGCTGCCGGGCGGTGACCAGGCCGGCTACGCGCAGAGGCGTTTCGGGCTTGCGTTGCAGCGCCTCGCGCGAACTCAGGCAACGCCGCTGGCGCAGCTGTGCACGCAGGAAACTCAGCGGGTGGCGGCCCAGGGTGAGGCCGGTGCTGGCGTAGTCGGCGATGACGTCCTCGCTGGCTGAGGGTGGTCGCAGCGCGATGCGCGACTCCTCGACTGCGCGGGTGCCGGCGAACAATGGCAGCTGGCGCTCCGTGCCGGCTGCATTCCAGCGCGCGCGATGCCGGTGCCCGCTGAGGCCGCGCAGGGCGCCGGCATCGGCGAGGCGGTCGAGGTCGTCATGCTCGATACCGCTGCGGTCGACCAGGTCCTGGATGTCACGGAATGCTGAATGGATGCGCGCGGCTTCGATGGCGCGGCCTGCGACTTCCTTCAATCCCTGCACCTGACCGAGTCCGAGTCGCACTGCCGGCTGAGAGCGAAGGTCATCGAGTGCGGTGCGATCAGCTTCCAGCGTGCACAGCCAGCTGCTGTGGCGCACGTCGACCGGGCGCACGTTCACGCCCTCGCGTCGGATGTCCTGCACCAGCTGCGCCGGCGCATAGAAGCCCATCGGCTGCGCGTCGAGCAGGCCGCAGAGCAGGGCTGCCGGTTCGTGGCATTTCAGCCATGACGAAACGTAAGCCAGCAGTGCGTAGCTGGCGGCGTGTGATTCCGGAAAGCCGTAGCTGCCGAAGCCCTTGATCTGCTCGAAGATCTTCTCGGCGAACTCCGGCGTGTAGCCGCGCTCGGCCATGCCGGCCAGCAGTCGTCGGCGATGGTGTTCGAGTCCACCGCGCCGTTTCCACGCGGCCATCGAACGTCGCAGTTCATCGGCTTCGCCCGGCGTGTAGCCGGCGGCGACTTCGGCAATACGCATCACCTGTTCCTGGAACAGCGGGATGCCGAGCGTGCGCGACAGCACTTCCTCAAGTTCCTTGGACGGATACTCGACGGCCTCACGTCCGCGCCGGCGGTTGAGATAGGGATGCACCATCTGTCCCTGGATCGGCCCGGGGCGGACGATGGACACCTCGATCACCAGGTCGTAGAAGCAGCGCGGCTGCAGGCGCGGCAGCATGGACTGCTGCGCGCGTGACTCGATCTGGAATACGCCGACGGTGCCGGCTCGGCAGATCATGTCGTAGGTGGCTTTGTCTTCGACCGGCACCGTGGCTGGACGCAGGTCACGTCGACCGCTCTCGCGCAGCAGGTCGAAACAGCGCGACATCGCACCGAGCATGCCGATGCCGAGCACGTCGACCTTGAGCAGCCCCAGCGTGTCGAGGTCGTCCTTGTCCCACTGGATCACCGTGCGATCCGGCATGGTGGCGTTCTCCACCGGGACCAGCGTATGCAGCGGGTCCTCGGCGATGACGAAGCCACCGGGATGCTGCGAGAGGTGGCGCGGGAAGCCGATCAGTTCGCCGACCAGCACACGGAAGCGCTGCATCATCGGGCTGTTCGGATCAAAGCCGCGCTCGCGCAGGGCTTCGGTCTCGGGTGGTTTTTCGCTCCAGCTGCCGACGGTGCGCGACAACTGCTGCAGCTGGTCTTCGGAGAACCCCAGCGCACGCGCCACATCGCGAACCGCGCCGCGTGCGCGATAGCAGGTGACGACGGCGGTCATCGCCGCGCGCTGGCGGCCATAGCGGTGGTAAACGTACTGGATCACTTCCTCGCGACGTGCACTATCGAAGTCGACGTCGATGTCCGGCGGCTCGTTGCGCTCCTTGGAGACGAACCGCTCGAACAGCATGTTCATGCGCGCCGGATCGACTTCGGTGATGCCCAGCGCAAAGCAGACAGCGGAGTTCGCCGCCGAGCCGCGGCCCTGGCAGAGGATGTTCTGCTCACGGGCGAAGCGGACGATATCGTGGACGGTGAGGAAATAGCTGGCGTATTCGAGCTCGGCGATCAGCGCGAGCTCCTTCTCGATCAGCTGGCGCGGTGTTTCCGGTATGCCTTTGGGCCAACGTTCCCGCGCACCGTTTTCGGTGAGTACGCGCAGCCAACTGTCCGGCGTGTGGCCGCCGGGAACGACCTCATGCGGGTAGCGATAGCGCAGTTCGGTCAGCCTGAACTGGCAGCGTTCGGCGATGCGCAGGGTTTCGCGCAGCAGCTGCCGTGGATACAGCCGTGCCAGCGTGTCGCGCGGACGCAGATGGCGTTCGCCATTCGGGAACAGGCGATCACCGGCCTCGGCCACGGTGCAGTGCAATCGGGTGGCGGTGAGCACATCCTGCAACGCGCGACGGCGGCGCACATGCATGTGCGCGTCGCCCGACGCGACCGTGGGCAGGTCGAGTTCCGCGGCGGCCGCCTGGCAGGTGCGCAGGCGCGCGTCGTCGTCGGGTCCATGGTGCAGCTCCACCGCCAGCCAGGTGCGCTGCGGGAAACGTTCGGAAACCCAGCGTCCGTGCTCATGGTCGATATCGGTACCCGGCAGCCACAGCGCGAGCAGTCCGTTGGTCTCGCCGGAAAAATCCTCGCGCAGCAATCGATACTCGCCCTTGGGTGAGCGCCGTCTTGCCGTGGTGATCAGTGCGCACAGCAGAACGTAGCCAGCATGGTTCTCGACCAGCAGGACCAGCCGCGGGCCGTTGTCGAGCTGCACTTCACTGCCGACGATCAGCTTGAGTCCGGATTCCAGTGCCGCTTCGTGTGCCCGCACGATGCCGGCCAGCGAGGCTTCGTCGGTGATGGCCAGCGCGGCATAGCCCAGCATCTTCGCGCGCTCGAACAGCTCCTCTGCGCTGGACGCGCCACGACCAAAGCTGAAGGCCGACAGACAATGCAGCTCGGCGTATTCGGGCGCGTCCATGATGTGACTCAGGCGAACCAGCCGTGCAGCTGGAACGGACCAGTCTCGCCCACTGCGCAGAAAACCCAGGCGCGCTGGCCACGCGAGGTCTCGACGACGTAGTAGTCACGGCGGGTGTCGCCGTTGTCCCACCAGCCGCTTTCGATGCGCTCCGGGCCCGCCAGGATGCGCGGTGACGGATCGCGCAGCAGGATCGGTCGCGGCAGCAGCCAGGTCGGGCGTGGTGAGGTGGTCTGGATGACCGGCTGGCGACGTTCCTCGCGCCGCTGCTGGAAGGCGCGTTCCGGACGATGGTCGGACAAGGGCTGCAGTTGCCGAACGGCGTCGCCACCGAGACGGGCGCGCAGGCGTTCACGCAGTTGTGGCCAGCTCAGCTGCTGCGCCTGTCGTGGATCGAACAGGCCGCCAGCCTCGGGAACGAAGGCCGGCAGTTCGCGGGCGTGCAGCTCGATTTCCAGTGTTGGCGCTGCCAGGCGGAGGCGCTCCAGTCGCTGGCGGACCAGGTCGAACAGGCGCTGCGGGTCGCGCTCCGGTGCCAGCAGGCCGAGCTGCAGGATGGTCGGCGCATGGTCCTCGTGGCGGAAGCGCAGCTCGAAGCGCTGCACGCCACCGTCGCGAGCGGACAGGAAGGCGGCGAGATCACCAACCAGCCTGCGGATCGGGAACAGCAGCGCTTCGGTGCGAACCACTTCGAAGCCGAGTTCGATCTGTGCTTCGAAGCGGTCAGGCGGCCGGTACATGGGCAACAGGGCGGGTGCCGTGCCGCGCAGCTCGTCCAGCCGGTCCAGCAATGCCGGGCCGAAGCGTTTGGCCAGGGCATCGCGCGGCAGTTCGAACAAGCGTCCCAGGGAGCGTAGCCCCATGCGCTGCAGGCGCGTCGCGGCCCGTGGATCGAGACCGGCCGACTGCATGGGTAGTGCGGACAGCGCCCGTTGCTGTGCATCCGGCGTGGTGACGGCGAGGTCGGCATGCGCGGCGGCCAGCGCATGGGCGGCATGCGGATTGGGCGCCAGCACCAGGTGATGCTGGAAGCCCAGCGCGTCGAGTTCCGCGTGCAGCCGACCGGCAAAGCGCAGCCATGGGCCAAATAGGTTGAAGCTGCCTTCGGCCTCGAACAACACGGCATCGTCGAAGGGTTCGATCGCCACCAGCGGACTGAAACGGTAGGCCCAGGCGGCGAGCAGGCGGCGACTGCGCTCGGCATGGCGTGGGTCGATTGGCTCAGCGTGCAGCGATGGGCAGATTGCCTGTGCCGCAGCCAGCGACTGTCCAGGCATCAGGCCGAGCGCGAGCGCGGCATCGTTCAGCGCCGCCAACACGCGACGCTGCGGCGGGCCGTCGATCAGTGCGAAAGGCTGTTGTTTCGTCGACTCATCGCGCTGCCGGAGAACGGCGTCGATGGCCAGCGACGGCAGCCGCAGACAGGCCCAGAGCATGCGCGGCGAGCCTCAATGTCGCCCGTCCGCGAACGGAATGCGTTGTGTTGGTGGTGCGGCGCCACGGCATTTCAGCACCTCGATCTCGCTGGGACGCACATGCAGGCGAAGACGCAGGGCAACGGGAGACGATTGTTCGGCATGTCGCGCATCGCGACAGACGAAGCCGATGGATTGCCCGGATTCCGCCGCCACCTGCAGCCGGCGCAGGGCGCGGTCATCGACCTGCCGTGGCCATAGCAGCACTGCCGCGCAGGCGCCGGCCCGCAGGCATTGCTCGGCCGACCACAGACTGTCACGACCGCTGCTGTCGACGATCTGCAGCTTGGCCAGCTCCAGCCCCTGCGCCTGCCAGGCCAGTGGAAAGGGCGTGTAGGGCGGGTCGATCAGCACCACGTTGCCGCCTTGGCGGCTGAGTTCGCCCAATGCTGGTAGCAGCAGGCGCAGCTCGCCGATGCCGTCAGCCGGCAGCAGGATTTCGCTCAGCGCCGAGCGTGGCCAGCCATTGCCGGGTAATGCAGCATCCAGTGCGGCATGGCCGGTGGATAGTCCGTCCGGCGTCTGGTTGGCCGCCTTGCCACGCCAGATGCGTGGATCGGACAACACCTCATCAAGTCGAAGTGCGCGGCCCATTACAGCGTCCTCAAGAGGCCAACGAACAGGCCTTCGATGGCGAAGTCGTCGCTATTGGGATCAACCACAATCAGCGCGTAGGCCGGATTGCGCGGCAGCAGACGGATGCTGTCCGCGTCGTGTTGCAGGCGTTTGATGGTGATCTCGCCATCGAGGCGGGCCACCACGGTCTGGCCGTTCTCGGCCGTGGGTTGACGGCGCACACCGACGAGGTCGCCATCGAGGATGCCGTCGTCGATCATCGAGTCGCCTTGGACCCGCAGCAGGTAGTCCGGGCGTGGTTTGAACAGCGAGGCCTCGACCCGCAGGTGGCGCTCGACATCACCACCATCAGTGCCCGAGCCAATCGGCGCACCGGCGGCGACGCGGCCCAGCACCGGCAGGCGCAGCAGGTCATCACCAATGGGTCGTGCCGCAGAACGCAGGCGGATGCCGCGTGCCTTGCCCGGCAGCAGTTCCACGTAGCCCTTGCGCTCCAGCGCCTGCAGGCACTTCTGTGCCGAACTGGTGTGCGGAAAGCCCAGTGCACGAGCGATTTCCGCCAGGGCCGGCGGCATGTCGTGCGCTGCCAGATGCTCGCGGATGAAGTCCAGCGTGGCCTGCTGGGCGTCGGTGAGGCGGTCGGGATCGTTGCGGGAATTCATGGTGTACATATTTACACCTATCGGGCGCTGATGGCGAGTGCCTGCCCAGTAATGCCTGCAAGAGGCTCAGAGGGTGAGACGCTTCTCTGAACGTAGTGCGTCCAGAGAAAGCCCGACGTATCCAACTGGCTTCGCAGAGGCATGAATTTGTTACGTGGCGCCGACTCTTTTGCTTTTTTGCTTTGCACCCACGCTCCTCTGGCTTGAATTGAAACAGCAGGTTTCTGGGAAACATGAATGGGGCAGGGCCGCCAAGTTGCTGCAGGTGCCAAAAAAGTCGGGGCCTACGAGAGCAGGGGCGGGGTTGCTAGGTTCGTGGGACAACCCCGCGCCTGGATGAATCTGTTGACGATCAGTGCACTTATTCGAAGCTGTCGCGAAAAAGGCGGCGGTCACCCTGCAGGCGCATGAAGGCACCACGGCGGGAGTCGCCCGGACCGGTGTATTCGTCGTCGTTGGCGGTGCCGGCTGCCAGTAGGTCGCCGTCGGCGGTGGCTGCGATGGCGAAGGCCTGGTCGGCGGCCATCGACAGCGGGTAGGTGGAACGCCCATGACCGTCCCCGAACGCCGGATCGGGCGTACCGTCCGGCAGCAGTTGCACCACGGCGAAGTCCTTCGAGGCGGCGGCGCTTCCGTAGGTCATGCTGGCGTAACCGGCGGCAACGATGCGGCCGTCGTCCAGCAGGGTGATCGAAGCCGGTTCGTCGTATTCGGTGACGCCACTGAACTTCACCAGCACGCGGCCACCGCTGCCGAAGGTGGTGTCGAGGCTGCCGTTGGCGTTGAAGCGCTGGAACACGAAACCGCGGTCGCCGCCGGTGCCGACGACGACCAGCTTGCCGGCGTCGGTCCACACGCCCGCGTCGATACGCGTCATGCCCTGGCGCTGTCCGTTGACCATGCTTTCGGTGATCTGCAGTTCGCCACCGCTTCCGAAGCTGGTGTCCGGCTGGCCGTTGGACAGGTAGCGGCGCACCACGGCGGTGCTGCGAGCGAAGACGTAGCCGACCACGGTGATGCGGTCGTTGGGCATGCTGCCGTCACGGCGCGTGGCGATGCCGGTGACGTACTCGCTCACTTCGGCGGCCGTGGCCGGGGCAACCATCGTGCCGCCGCTGCCAAAGCTGGTGTCCAGGTCACCCGAAGTGGTGAAGCGCGCCACCGCGAAGCGCGGGTAGTTGAAGGAGCCGTCCATGGCATAACCCACGCCAGCCACCACGATGCGGCCATCGGACTGCAGGGCCACGGCACGCGCCTCGTCATTGATGAAGGCGGTCGGTCCGATGTTGATACGGCGGTAGCCACGGCGCTGCGGTCCATCGATTTCACCGAAGCTGGTGTCCAGCGTGCCGTCGGGATTCAGTCGTGCCACGCCAAAGTCGCCATAGGCGCCGGAGTCGAGGCGGCCGGCGACCAGCAGCTTGCCGTCCGCCTGCTGCGCCAGCCCGTAGCCCGCATCGCTGTCGTCGCCGGTGTCGACCTGGACCAGTCCGTCCACGCCAAAGCCCGGGTCGAGTTGGCCGTCGCGCAACACGCGCACGATGGACGTATCCTGGCCAGCACTCTGCACAGCTTCCACCGGATCACGAGTGGTACCGGGGCTCAACCGCCAGCACACTGCCGTCGGGCTGGGCGAGTAGGGCGGAGAAGTGTTCCTGGCCGCCGTTGAGGTTGACCAGCATCACGCCATCTTGGCCAAAGGTCAGGTCGAGATCGCCGGGTGCTGCCATGGCGTGGCCAAAGCAGAGAGAGAGTCCCAACAACGACGTTCGGCACAGTTGTACGGGAAGGATTTTTCGGATCATGATCGCATCTCCAGCATGAGTGGTCCGGAATGGACGCTCTGGCATGGGTTGACGCGAATCCGTCGCCATTCGTATCACGGGGCCACCCATGACCAACGACACAGATGAGCTGACCGTCCTGTTGCGCGCCTGGAACGGGGGAAGTGGCCCGGCCGGCGATGCCGTGATGGCTCTCGTCTACGACCGCATCCGCAGCCTGGCGGCCAGTCGTCTGCGTCAGGGCGGTGGCCGCGCCGCCATACAGCCGACCGAGCTGGTCAACGAACTGGTGGTCAACCTGCTGCAGGCCGATGTGAACTGGGAAGGGCGCCTGCATTTCTTCCGCACCGTGCAGGTGGCGATGCGCAACATCCTGCTCGACCTTGGCCGACGCCAGTCAGCAGCGAAGAACGGTGGCGGCCAGTTCCGGGTGACTTTCGATGCGGCGGAGAATCAGGCCGCCGAGGAGTCCGGCGACGCCGAAGTACTGCATGAGGCGCTGTCGCAGCTGCGCCAAGAGGACCCGCGCAAGGCCGATGTGCTCGAGCTGAGCTATCTGGTGGGATTGGGACACGAAGACGTGGCGAAGGTGCTCGACCTGTCGCTGGCAACGGTCAATCGCGACCTGCGTTTCGCCAAGGCCTGGCTGCGGCAGAGACTGCAGGCGTGAGCGCCAAGCGCTGGCAGCGGCTGGAGGCGCTGTTCGACGAGGGCCTGCAGGTGGACGCAGCCCGACGTGAGCAGTGGCTGGCTGGTCTGCCAGACGATGCCGAACTGATCACCGAGCTGCGCTCGATGCTGGCTGCAGACGATGTGACCGACCGCCTCAAGGCCTGCATCGGCAATGCGCTGGCCCCTGCCGATGAGCAGCCGTTGAGCGGCGCGCGTCTGGGTGCGTGGCGACTGGTCTCCGAGCTGGGCAGTGGCGGCATGGGCGTGGTGTTCCTGGCCGAACGCGAAGACGGCGGCTTCCGTCAGCAGGCGGCAATCAAGGTGATGCAGCTGCTCGGCGGGGGCAACGCGGCGCAGCAGCTTCGTCATGAGCGGCAGATCCTCGCCGAGCTGGAGCACCCCTGCATTGCCCGCCTGCTGGATGGCGGTGAAACCGAACGTGGCCAGCCATACCTGGTGATGGAATACGTTCGCGGTGAATGCATCACCGATGCGGTTCGACGCAAACCGCTCTCCATCGACCAGCGCCTGTCACTGCTGGCCGAAGTGGCCCGCGCCATCCACTACGCTCACCAGCGGCTGATCATCCACCGCGACATCAAACCGGCCAACGTGTTGCTGCGCGAGGATGGCCGACCGGTACTGCTGGATTTCGGCATTGCCAAGCTGCTCGATCCCGACGCACGCCACGACGCCACCCAGCCGTGGTTTACGCCGGGTTATGCCGCTCCGGAACAGCGCGATGGCGGCACCGTGAGCACGGCCACCGATGTCTATGCGCTGGGGCTGCTGATGTCGCAGCTGCTCTGTGACAAGCCGCCACGCCTGTTGGCCGATGGTCGCCTGGCATTGCCAAGCCAGCGGGTGGAGCCATCGCGTCGCGCGTCATTGCGTGGCGATCTGGATCGCATCGTTGCTCGCGCCACGGCGCTGGAACCGGAACGGCGCTATGCATCCGCCGAAGCCTTCGCCGAGGACATCGATCGCTATCGGCGCGGCCTGCCCATCCAGGCCACGCCGGACACCGCCGGATACCGCATCGGCAAATGGCTGCGCCGCCACCCATACGCCACCGCGGCCACGTTGGCAGCACTCCTGGCACTGGGCACGATGGGCTGGCGCCTGGCCAGCGAGCGCAACCTCGCACTGGCTGCGGAAGCACGTGCGCGCGAGGAATCGCAGGCGGCACTGGCGACCACGGAATTCCTCACCGAGCTCTTTCAGCAAGCCGAACCGGGTACTGCGCGCACTGAACTGACACCAACGGCGCTGATCGACCGTGGTCGCGAGCAATTGCTGGCGCGTACCGACGTGGCGCCAGCCTATCGCTCACGCCTGCTCGGCACGCTGGGACGGATCTACGGCTACCTCGGCGAGCCCGAGCGGGCGACCAACACGCTGGAGCAGGCCCTGACCGATGCTCGCAGTGCCCACATGGATCCGCTGTTCGAGGCCGAACTGCTGAGCCGTCTGGGCAGCGTCTACGACGACCGGCTCGACTGGACGGAAGCCGAAGCCGCCTTCTCCAAGGCCCTGGCGATCCAGCAGGAACATGGCCAACCGATCGACATCGCCCGTGCACTGAGTGATGTCGGCCTGCTGCAGACCCGACTGGGCCGACTGAGCGAAGCGGAGGAAACGCTGAAGCAGGCCCAGCAGCAGTTGACGGCTCTGGCTGGCAAGGATTCGAACGAAGCAGCGCTGGCCCGGGTCTATCTCGCTGAAACCCTGACGCAGGAGGGAAGGGCAGCGGAAGCCCAGCCGCTGATGGCAGGCGGCATCGCCACGCTGCGTGCGAACCTCTCGGCAACCGATCCCACCCTGCTGTCGGCACTGGGCTTCCAGGCGACCCAGCTGCGCGAGGCCGGTGATGCCGAAGCCGCCGAGCAGGTGATGCTCGAAATCAT
>JACKOX010000007.1 GCA_024233975.1 Rhodanobacteraceae bacterium | reverse complement strand
GATTGATTCCGGCTGCGAGTGCTGCGGTGGAAACCATTGGGACAAACAGCAGGATCGGTAGTTGTTTCATTTGGCGTTCCGGCGAATTGCCCGAATTGTGTCGAGCCTACACCGTCCGCGATCTGACCGTGCACATCTCATGGCTGTGCGGGTAACTCCCAGGGATCTTTGTATCCCGCACAGATTGCTACTTCTCCAGCAGTCGCGCCCAGGCATTCAACGACGGCGTATGTGTGCACACGATCTTGGCACTGACCAGCAGCGGGACGCCGAGCAGCAGGCCGGGGATGCCCCAGAGCCAGCCCCAGAACATCAGCCAGACCAGGATGATCAGCGGGTTCAGCGACAGGTTGCGGCCCAGCACCAGTGGCGTGACCAGCTGGCCCTCGATGCCGTGCAGGATAAGAAAGGCCAGTGCTGGCGCGATGCCGTCTGCCAGTGAGCTGAACTGCAGGATGCCGACGCCGAGCAGCAGCACGAAGCTGCACAGCGGGCCGACGTAGGGTGCGTAGTTGAACAGGCCAATCAGGGCACCCCAGAGCAGGTAGTCCTCGACGCCGAGCAGGTAGAGCACGCCGGCGGTGACCAGTGCCAGCGTGGCGTTGATCAGGGTGATGGTTGCCACGTAACGCGACACGTCGATCTGGATGGCGCGGATGATGGCGACGCGCCGACGCTTCTCGGCGATGTTTGGCGCCACGGTGATGATGCGGCGGAACAGCACTTCGCCGTAGGTCAGGAAGAAGTAGACCAGCATGATGATCGAGAAAACGGTGATAGCGGCGCGCACCATGCCACCCAGGGTCTCGCGCATGCCGGGCGGATCATCGACGACGGCGACGGTCTGCTGCTTGGGTTTCTTGCCGCCGATCTCGTCGATCATGTCCAGCGCTTCGCCGACGGCCCCGGCGTCCTCGAGCTTGCGCTGCACGGGATTGAGCTTGCGTTTCAGCTGGTAGACCACGCGCGGTGAGTCCGCGGCGGCTTCCATGGCGGGTTCGTAGAGGCGATAGCCAGCGGTGGTCAGTGCGGCGAGACCGAGGCCGACGATCAGGCTGGCCGCCAGCCATCGCGGAAGGCCGCGCAGCGACAGCCAGCGCACCCAGGGATTGAGCAGCAGCGCGAAGAAGCTGGCGGCGAGAACTGGCAGCAGTACTGGCGATGCCAGGTAGAGGCTGCCAACGATGGCAACCAGTCCCAACGCAGCCAACGCCAGGGAGCGGCTTTGCTGCAGGCGTCGGCGTTTGTCGCGATCAGGCTGCTGGGGTGCAGCTGCCGCGATTTCCACCTGGTGGCTGGGCTCGCTCATGCCGATGTTTCCTTGAGGGCATCCGCATCTGATGTCGAGCCTGCCGTGTCCGAGGTCTCCGGGTTCATCCCCGCGTCTGCATCACTCGGAGCACGTGAGGCCTGCCAGCGCTGATGCAGCTCCATCGCGTTCATCGCCAGCGGCGTCAGGCTGTTGGCGATGGCCAACAGGCTGCCGATCTCGGCGAGGAAGGAGGTGCGTTCGCTGCCTTCATTGCTGCCGGATCCGTGTTCCTCGTTGGAACGCTTCGGGGAATCCGGCGGGAACAGCCAGCGATCCGCCAGCACGCCGGCCAGCAGTCCGCCGACCACCACGCCATGCGGCATCAACAGGCGCCGCGCGCGCTTGGCGAGACGCCGGCTGTTGCGTTCCAGCGAATCGCGCTGTTCGGCGACGCGGCTTTCCGCGATGCGGACGGCTTCGATCTGGCGGCTCAGGCTGCTCATGCTTGCGGCTCCGGTTGGGATGGAGATTCGCCCGACGTCGACTCGGGTGAGTTCGATTCGCGGAACATCCGTGACAGTTGGCGGCGGGTGGCGGGAAGGCCGCACAATTCCAGCAGGTTTCTCGCCTTGAGTGTCGCGATGCCGCAGAAGATGAGCACGGCCAGCGTCACCAGGGACACGGAACCCAGCCAGCCAAGACCGGCTGCCTGAAGCAGCAGCACCAGGATCACCGCGAGCATCAGGCCGCCCACGCCGGCAAGGGCAATGGCGACCATCCCCATCAGCGCGGCGCGCAGCAGCGCGCGGCCGGTGAGCGAGAGCTCGCTGTCGATCAGGTCCAGCAACGAGCGACCCGTGGCCGCCGCCGTTCCGGCGACGGCGGCCACGCTGCCGCGTCTTGCTGGTTTGCTGGTCCGGTGTTGGTTCATGGTGCCGTTCCCCCGCGGCGCGTGATCAGCGGCGGCGCATCATTCGCGACAGGATGAAGCCACCGGCGGCGGCAATGCCCAGTGCGGCCAGCGGACGCTCCTGCACCCACTGCTCGGAACGGCTCAGCAGGTTGCGGCCGTGACCCTTCATCGCGTTCCATTCGTCGCGGGCGGCGTCGCGCGCGGCACCGGCAACCTTCTGTCCGCTGCTTGCCGCCTCGCCGAGTTCTTCGCGAACGCCGGCACCGCCACTGCGCAGCTCCTTCACGGCGGCCGAATTCGCGTTGCGCAGGGTATCGGCCGCGGCGCTGGCGGCGGCCATCAGGTGATCCTTCGATTCACCGAAGTGCTCGCCCATCGCCTGGCGCGGGCTGTCGCTGTGGGTCGAGTTGGCGGACGGTTTCTTGAGACTTGCCATGACGTACTCCTTGTCTGGATGGAAAGGGTGCGGATCGGGCCGCACACCCAGAGCAACGCAACTTGCGTGCCAGCCAGCAGAGGCCGTGTTCAAGCGGTGGCTGGTCGTACGGTGGGCATGGCTGCCGTGCAGATTGCGGGATCACGGCTGGTGTATCGTGCATCCTGCACGACATGAGAAGGCTGCCGGTCCTGCTGACTTCCCATGCCGGGCCAGTCCGCCGGAGCGCCGCAGGAAGCGGGCGCCGCCAGCTCTGAAAGGACGGAAAGGTCGTGTTCGTTAAGGTCGCACAGGCACAGTGTGGTCATGACGTTCTCCCGGTTGTCCGGGTGGTTCCAGCAAAGCCTGTGCCAATCCGGTCGCAGCTGGCACGCAACCTGCTTGATGATTGCCAGCGGCCAAGACATCGGCCGACCCTGACGACGATGACGGGAGTCCCATGCCCAGCACCGAGCACCCAAACAAAGTCCGCGTCCTTGCCGTTGACGATGATGCGGACATCCTCGACACCTACCGCGCGATCCTCGAACCGCGCGGCATCGTGTTCACCGCAGCCGAGACGCTGGATGAAGGCCTTCGGCTCGCGGCTACGCGTCCCTTCGATGTCTGCCTGCTGGATCGCAATATCGGCCACGACCTCGGCACCGATGCTGTGCCGGGTATCAAGGAGCACGCACCAGGCCTGCGCATCATCATGGCGACGGCCAACCGTGACACCGAAGCGGCCATGGAAGCCCTGCGGCTCGGCATCCACGACTATCTGGTCAAGCCGTTCTCGCCCGAACAGCTGCGCATCGCGGTTGCCCGCCAGGCCGAGGCGCGCCAGCTGTCCACGCGCGTCGAGGTGTTGGAGCAGCAGGTGGCTTCGACGCCTTCGGACGATCTCGACAGCGAATCGCCGGCGATGCGCGAGGCCATTGCCGTTGCGCGTCGCGTCGCGGGTACCGGCGCGAACGTGTTGATCCTCGGCGAGAGTGGCACCGGCAAGAACGTGATGGCGCGTGCCATCCATCGCTGGAGCCAGCGCGCCGACGCCAATTTCGTCACCGTCAACTGCCCGTCGCTCAATGCCGATCTGCTGGAGAACGAGTTGTTCGGCCATCGCAAGGGTGCCTTCAGTGGCGCCATCGACAGCACCGATGGCCGCGTGGCGCAGGCCGATGGCGGCAGCCTGTTCATGGATGAAATCGGCGAGTTCCCGCTGTCGCTGCAGCCCAAGCTGCTGCGCTTCATCCAGGACAAGGAATACGAGCGCGTGGGTGATCCGGTCAGCCGACAGGCCGATGTGCGTCTGATCGCGGCGACCAATCGCGACCTCAAGCGCATGTCCGAAGGCGGTGAGTTCCGCCAGGACCTCTACTATCGGCTGGACGTGGTTTCGCTGGTGCTGCCATCGCTGCGTGATCGCCGCGAGGACATCGTGCCATTGGCGCGTGGCTTCGTGCAGCGCTTCGCCGGCGAATACGGTTGCCCGGCGCGCTCGCTCTCGGATGCGGCGGAACGTGCTCTGCTGGCCTATCCGTGGCCAGGCAACGTTCGTGAGCTGCAGAACGTCATCGAGCGCGCGGTGATCCTGTGCGCCGATGAAAAGCTGGACGCCGGCCACATGAACATCGATGCCTCCAGCGGAATGCCGGCTGCCGACGGAAACGCGACGGGGACATCGGCTGCAGTGGGTGGCGAAGTCAGCCTGGAGCAGCTGGAGCGCGCCCACATCGAAGCCGTCCTGGCGCGCTGCGCAACGCTGGACGCCGCGGCGCAGACGCTGGGCATTGATGCGTCGACGCTCTATCGAAAACGCAAGAGCTACGGATTGTCCTGAGCCAGGGGGTGGTTCGCGATGGCAGTCCATCGAAGCAGCCGGTTCAAAGAATCAGATTGAATCGTCAGCGACACATATCCATTGCCACAACGCGGGGAGGAAGATAGGAGTCAGACATGCAAACAATCAGCCAGACCCGTTATCCAACGAAGAGCCAGTCGCGACAGACGCGCTGGCGTCCCGCGCTGGTCGCCGCGCTGGCGGTTGGCGTCGTTCTCGCCATTGGTGGTTCGTTCCCGCCGGGCGAGTGGTTTGAAGCACTGGTCAAGCCGACATGGCAGCCGCCGGCGTGGGTGTTCGCTCCGGTGTGGAGTGTCCTCTACGCGATGATTGCCATCTGTCTGGGACTGGTGCTTGCGTCCCCGCCGGGAAAAGAACGCACGCTGGCCTTGTGGGCGATGGGTGTGCAGCTTGTGCTGAATGCTGCGTGGACGCCGCTGTTCTTCGGCCTGCAGTCGCCATTGCTGGCTTTCATCGACATCGCCGCGCTGTGGCTGGCAACGGTGGTTTCGATCGCCACGGTGTCGCGTCTCAGCGGGCTTGGTTCGCTACTACTGGTGCCGGCGCTGCTCTGGGTGTCATTCGCACTCATCCTCAATGGTGTCATCATGGCGCTCAACGGCTGACAGGATCGGCCGGTCCTTTCGCTCACCGGATAGAAACGGCGAATGCTCCGACCTTCCAGTTTTTTCCATACCCGCTATCTCTATTACGGCCTGGTGATACTGGCGGTGTCGCTGGTGTTGGGCGCAGCGGCCTACAACGCCTTCAGCGCCAGCCAGGAAAAGCGTGCCACCGAATGGGTGGGGCAGATGCAGCGCGTGCAGGCCGCCATCAATGACGTGGTGGCCGAGTATGCGGAAACCGAAAGCTCGGGCCTGCGCTATGTGCTGACCGGACGCGACGACATACTGGATCGCTACGAGGAAGCAGTCCGCAAGCTTGATGAGCATATGCAGCGGGTGATCCAACTGGTTTCTGGCACGCCCGAGCAGGCCGAACGCCTGCAGTCGCTGGGTGACGAGCTGGACCGCCGGCAGCGCAGCATGCGCGCCCTGATCGAAACCGCGCAGACCGACGGCGTCGAGGTTGCGGCCGAGGTTGTCCGTCGCGGCGGTGAGGTGGAATTCGACGACCAGGTGCGCTGGCTTGCCTCCGGACTGCAGTACGAGGAATCACGTCGCCTCTCCGAACGGCAGCAGGAGCTCGACGCGGTCATCACCCAGAAGAACGCGACGCTGTGGCTGATGAATGGCCTCGCGCTGGTCGCCGGTATCATCGGCTTTCTCGCCATCCGTCACAGCCGCAAGGCACAGGCCGACCAGCGGATCGCCGAGCTGCGGGCAGAGCAGGCGATGAACGCCAGCGCGGAGAAGAGTGCTTTCCTGGCCAGCATGAGCCACGAAATCCGCACGCCGATGAATGCGTTGTATGGCTATTCCGAGCTGCTGGCGAAGACACCCGATTCGCCGCGCGCGCGCGAATACATCCGCGCCATCCAGACCAGCGGCGAGGCACTGATGGCGCTGATCAACGACATCCTCGACCTGTCCAAGATCGAGGCCGGCAAGCTGACGCTGGATCCCGAACCGGTGGATATCCGCGGCCTGATGGACTCCACGCTGGCGGTATTCGCGGAACCGGCGGCCCGAAAGCAGCTGCAGTTGTCCGCGCACGTGGCGCCGGCCGTTCCGGCGGCCCTGATGCTGGATTCGGCGCGTCTCCGGCAGGTGCTGATGAACCTGCTGTCGAACGCGGTGAAGTACACCGATGACGGCGAGGTTCGCACTGCCGTCAGTTGCGTGCCTGGCACCGCGGAAGGGCACATCCACATGATCATCGAAGTGAGCGATACCGGCATCGGGATGGACGAGGAGAAGCAGCGACGGCTGTTCGAGCCTTTCTATCGAGGTGACGAGGAAACCATCGCCGAGCGTGAAGGCAGCGGACTGGGCCTGGCCATCGTCAAGAAGCTGCTGCTGCTCATGAACGGCAAGATATCGATCCAGAGCAGGCTGGGTGAGGGGTCGCGCGTCCGCGTCACCTTCAGCGATGTTCCGTTGGTCGATGGTGACTCCGACACCACCGAACCGGGAGCGCCGGATGTCGACTTTGACACCCTGACCCCAAGCCGCGTGCTGATCGTGGACGATGTTGCCTGGAACCGTGACCTGCTGGCCGCCTACATCGGAAGCGACACCCACACGATCGAACTGGCGGCGGATGGACGCGAAGCGGTGGATCGCGTGCAGAGCTTCCACCCGGACATCGTGCTGATGGACCTGCGCATGCCGCATATGGATGGACGCACCGCGACGGCCAGCATCCGCCGCGAAGCGGGCGAGGACGCGCCGAGCATCATCGCGGTGACCGCATCCAGCCTGCAGGATCGCAGCGATGCCGCGAACGAGATTTTCGATGGTTACCTGCGCAAGCCGGTCAGCCGTCGCGCGCTGTTCGAAACACTGCGCGAGATTGTTGGCCAGCCAGTCGACGACAGCGCCGACCCGTCATCGGATGAGGCTGTCGAGGATGACGCATCAAGCACGGCACTGGATCGCCAACAGGCTATTGCCGGCCTCCGGCTGATCGTCGAGCAGGACCTCGACGAGGTCGTGGCATCGCTGCGCGTGCGTGCGGTTCGCACCATGGCCGATGAGCTGGTCCGCCTGGGCGTGCTCGGTGGATTCCAGCGCATCCGCCAGTTCGGCGGTCGCCTGCGCGCGGCGGCCGATCGCTTCGACGTGGTGACGATGGAGTCGTTGCTGCGGCAATTGCCGGCCTACGTGGCCGATATCGGGGAGGACAACGGAGTCGTGGAATGAGTTTGTCTGTCTGGGGCGCTCGGCCGCCCCTGGTCCTGATCGTGGACGATCAGGAGGCCAATATTCGATTGCTCGGCACCGTGCTCAGCGATGCCGGATTTGACGTGATGCCGGCGGAATCCGGCAAGCGCGCGCTGGCACGCATGGAGGCAGCCGATCCGGACGTGATCCTGCTCGACATGCGTATGCCCAACATGGACGGTTTCGAAGTGCTGGCGCGGCTGAAGGGCAATCCCGACTGGGAGGACATCCCTGTCGTTTTCCTCACCGCAGCCAACGAGCGCGAACACCTGCTGCGCGCCTTCGAGGGCGGTGCGGTCGACTACATCGTCAAGCCCTTCGTAGCCGAGGAACTCGTCGCTCGCGTGCGAACCCACGCGGAGCTCAAGCGATCACGGGACCAGCTCTACGAGGCGATTCGCGAGCGCGAGGACCTGGCCACCATCGTGGCGCATGACCTGAAGAACCCGCTGTTCAACATCAGCCTTAACGCCAACCTGCTGGCCTCGGACCTTGCGGATGAGGGACAGCGCAAGCGCGCCGAGTCGATGGAGAGTTCGGCGAAGAAGGCGCTGGGTTTCGTCGAGCGCTACCTGGAGCGCCGCGCCAGTCTTGAGCTCCGACGCGGATACACGCCACAGGCGGTGCCGGTGAATCAGTTGTTCGACCTGGTCGTCGAAGCCTTCGCCGACGAGGCATCGCGGCGCGGCATGGCGCTGGTGGTTGGTGAGGTCGTCGAAGGCCTGTCCGTGGGCTGTGACCTGGACGCCACGCAGCTGGTGATGCGCAACCTGATCTCCAACGCGCTGAAGTACGCGCCCGATGGCAGCGAGATCGAGCTGGGGGCCGCTGCCGTGCCGGGTGCGGTACGTATCTGGGTAGCGGATCGCGGGCCGGGCATTTCCAGCGAGGAAAAGGCGCGCCTGTTCCGGCGCTATGTACGCCTTTCCGCCGAGACAGACAGTGCGGCAGCGTCGTCGTCGGGCGTTGGCCTGGCCGTCGCGCGGCAGGAAGCCGAATGGATGGGGGGCGAGCTGCGCCACGAAGACCGTCCCGGTGGCGGCTCGGTTTTCGTGCTGGAACTGGAGCGCGCCCCGGCCTGAATCCAAGGCCAGGTTTCCACGCCGGTATCGCAGCCTGTCAGGCGGCCGATCTGACTGCAGCTCGCCCGATCTGCATGCATTCTGCACGATCTCGCCAGTCGGATGGCTCGCCATGTCGAGCGGTATTTGTCCTAACCAATTGTTTCAATGTATGTTTTTCGATCATTGGCGAATGGCACGCCAATTGCTGACTCCTGTGTGAGTAGCGGCAGGGCGCATCGCACCTCCGCTTTCACCGGCACCAGACAGGAGAACCTCATGAAAACCGGAATCATCGTTACTGGCGTTTTGTTGCTCATCATCGGCGCGTTGATCGCCATGGGGGCCGTCAGCTTCCCGGACAGCAAGGAAGTGCTGAGCCTGGGTGACAACTCGATCAGCGTCGAAACCCAGAAGAAGCCATCCAACATGCTGGGCTATGTGCTGCTGGGCATTGGTGGCGTGGTTACCGCGGTAGGCGCTGCGCGCCGCAAGGGCTGAGCCCGGACAATCTTTCCCTCGAACCAGGAGAACGTCATGAATCACGACATCATCCAAGGCAAATGGAAGCAGCTGACCGGTCGCATCAAGAGCCAGTGGGGCAAGCTGACTGACGACGATCTGGACGTTGCCGATGGTCATCGCGACTACCTGATCGGCAAGCTGCAGGAACGCTATGGCCTGTCCAAGGACAGCGCCGAGAACCAGCTCAAGCAGTTCGAGGCGAAGTTGTAGCGGGAAGCATCAACGGCGACGTTCCATTCCGAAGGGCCCGGCCACTGTGTCGGGCCCTTTGCTTTGCCTGGCACTCAAGGCGAGGCGCTGGACTTGCTCTCCTCGACAAGTCTCTGCTGCAGGCGCTGACCGGCCGCAGCGGCGTAGCGGGCGCAGGCGCTCTCGCCATTGGCGGCCTGCGGCAGCTGGTCGGGATGCGCGGCGGTGGCGACATCGCAGGGCAGTACGGACACGCGCCGGATGCTGTCGCGCAAGGCGGCCACGGTGGCCGGATGGTCACTGAACCGATAGTCGTCCGCCGACACGGCATTCAGGCTGTCCAGATAGACCACCGACTGACACTCACCGCTGGCATCGCAGGATCGCCAGCTCCAGCTCATGCCGCCGGGTGCGTGGCCCGGTGAAGCGACTGCGGTGATGGTCGTCCTGCCGACGGTGATGCGGTCGCCATCGTCAACGGGACGGATATCGTTCACGCGCGGAAACAGCGTAAGGCTGCCGAAAGCCGCCTGCGGATCGTCCGGGTGGTAGGGCGGGCTGCCGGTCAGCGCGATGACGCCTTCGCGTCCAACGGCGACTTTCGCACCGGTGATGCGCGCCAGCGCCGCGATACCGCCGGCGTGATCGAAATGTGCGTGCGAGTTGAGTATCCAGCGAATGTCAGCCGGATCGAAGCCGGCCTTGCGCACGTTGTCGAGGATGCGTTCGGCGGACTGTGGCAGGCCGCCGTCGATCAGTACCAGTCCTTCCGGATCGATGATCAACGCCGCACCCAGCCCGCGGGTACCGACATACCAGCTGTTCGCCGCCAGCTGACGGGGCTCGACGGCCGCGTTCCACGCCTCGCAGGACGTGCACTCGAAAGGCTGCTGGTCGGCCGGAACAGCGTTTTCCGGTGCCGCCGCCAGCAGCAGGCCGGATAGCAACAAGCTGAGCGTCATGCGTGACGTCCTCGATGGGAGCGTTCCATTGTGAATGGCGGCTGCGGAAGCCGGCGGGTCGAATTCTGGCAATCCGCGGGCAATCCGGAAGCGGCGCGTGCTTCATGAGGACTGCCGCCTGTCCGTACACCGTGTCCGCGACGGACGACCGGACAACGGGAATCCCCGGCAAAAAACGTTGCAGATCGCCGTGCTGCGGGTTTGGCACAGAAGCTGCTATGCCCCGGTTTTCCCATGGAAGCAGGCCACAACCACACCAGTGATCGACGTTGCTGCCCTGATCTGCATTTCGACCTCTCTTTTCTGAACCCTTCAAGACGACGCGAACATGAAAACATCCATCAGCGCATTCCGGCGCTTTCTCCGCATCGCTTCCCTCGCTTTCCTGCTGTTGACTTGTTCCACCGTGGCATTGGCCCAGCGTCCCGATATGTTTCCCGATCTCGGACTGCTTCGCCCCGATGGCGCCGGTGGCACGACTTCCGGTGTCGTCCATGCCCTGGCCAGCCAGCCTGATGGAAAGCTGCTCGTGGCCGGTGAGTTCACGCAGACTCGTGATGGCGTAGTTCGTACGCATCTGCTCCGACTCAACGGCAACGGTTCGCTGGATCCGACGTTCTCGGTGAGCATCACCTCCGGCAGTCGTGCGGTCGTTCGCGCCATCGCGGTGGACGCTGACGGCATCTTCATTGGCGGCGCCTTCACCCATGTTGGCGGGCAGCCGCGCAATGGCGTCGCGAAGATCGGCTTTGACGGACAGGTGGCCGACTGGTCACCCGCGCTGGGTTCGGGCAACGATGTGTTTGCCCTGGCGCTCGATGCCACGCACGTCTATGTCGGTGGTGACATCACCACGGCCGACGCCTTCGGTCTCGCACGTCTGGAGCGCGCCAGCGGTGACTTCGATCTGGATTTCTACGTGCCGACGCAGATCTTCACGGCCACCACGCCAAGCGCTGGCAACCGTGGCCGTGTCACCGCGCTCCTGCGCACCGATACCGATCTCATCGTCGGTGGCTATTTCCGGCAGATCGCCGGGGTGGAGCGCAAGAGCGTGGCTCGGGTTTCAGTGACGACGCCAGTCGTGGTCGGCGCCTACAATCCGCCCATCAGTTCGGGTGCGCTGGACGTGGCGGCTTTCGCACTGGATGCCGAAAGCAACGCGCTCTACGTTGGTGGTGAGTTCTACAGCAGCGGCAGCCAGAATCACCTGGTCCGGACCAATGCGACGACCGGCGCGCTGGATGTGTCGTGGATCCCACAGCCGGCGGGCAAGGTGTATGCGCTCGCGCTGGCGGGAAGGCAGCTCTATGTTGGCGGCAACTTCCTGTCTGCCACGCAGCAGCACCTGATGCGAGTTGCCGTGGCGTCGCCAGGAGCCATCGACGCCAGCTGGCAGCCCTTGCCGGATGCCATGGTCAGGTCGCTTCTGTATGAGCGTGGCGCGCTGCGATTGCATGTGGGTGGTGCATTCGTCTACGCGGACGTGGATGCCCGCAACGGCCTTGCGCGTTATTCGATGGCTGGCGCCCAGCTGCTCTTCCGGGATGGATTGGAGGCCGGCCAATAGGGCGGTGCCGCACGGTGCGAGGCCTGTCCGTTCGACTGCAGTCCTGTGCGAGGACTGCAGTCGGCGTCATGCGCCGAACAGGTCGGCCTGGTCGCCGATGGCGGCGGGCGGCCGGAACAGGGATGTATCGACGGGCGGCAGTTCGTCGAATCCCAGCCGCTGGTGTGCGCGGCGGAAGCGTTGGGCAATCAGCTCCGCGAAGGGACCGGTGCCGCGCATGCGCGTGCCGAATTCGCTGACGTAGTCCTTGCCGCCACGCATTTGCCGAATCAGGCTGGTCACATGATCAGCGCGATCCGGATAGTGCAACGTCAGCCACTCGCGCCAAAGCTCCTTCAGCTCATGCGGAAGGCGCAGTAGAACGTAGCCTGCCGCTGCAGCGCCGGCTTCTCGTACGGCTTCGAGAATGCGCTCGATCTCGGCAACGTTGATCGCCGGGATTACCGGCGCCACCAGCGTGCCGACCGGCACACCAGCTTCGCTGAGCGCGTGGATCATCTTCAGGCGCGTGTGCGGCGCGGTGGCGCGAGGCTCCAGCTTCGACGACAGCTGGTTGTCCAGCGTGGTTACCGACACGAATACCTGTGCGAGGTTCTGGCGCGCCATGTCGGCGAGCAGGTCGATGTCGCGCAGTACCAGCGATCCCTTGGTGACGATGCTCACCGGGTGCCGGGTTTCGTGCAGGATTTCCAGCAGCGCGCGGGTGATGCCGAGGCGCTTTTCCACCGGCTGGTAGGCATCGGTGTTGATGCCGAGGGCGATTGGCTGCACGCGATAGCCCGGTCGCCGCAGTTCTTCGCGCAGGCGCTCCGCCGCGTTCTGCTTGGCGATCAGCTTCGTTTCGAAATCGAGGCCCGGCGACAGCCCGAGGTAGGAGTGAGTGGGCCGGGCAAAGCAGTAGGCGCATCCGTGCTCACAGCCCCGTATGGGATTGATCGACTGCCCGAAACCGACGTCGGGCGAATTGTTGCGGGTGATGATGCTGCGCGCCTGCTCGAAGCTGACTTCGGTGGCCGGCTTGTCCGGCTCGGCGTCGGTGTCATCGGGAGTCCGCGCCCAGCCATCGTCCACGGCCTCCACCGTGCGGACCTCAAAACGCCCTTCGCGGCGCGAAGTGGCACCACGGCCCTTGATTGGCTGGTTCGGTGGAGAAGAGCGGCTCATGCGAGGCATTGTCCCCGCCGGCCGTCTCGGCGGTCGAGACAGGCGCAAGCCCTGGCCTGGCTACTCGAAGCCGCCGGCAAACACTTCGAGGACAATGCCGGTCAGCAGCACATGGTCGACGCCGACTCCGTCAGACGGGATGTCGAGCTGGGCATTGCTGGTTGGCCCCGCCAACGGTCCGTAGTCCACGTGCACCGCGCACTGACCGCCAGGAGCGAGTGCCGCACTACTGCAGCCGTCATCGAAGAATGAAAAATCATTCGCGCCCGGACCCGAAAACGCCAGCGAGCCCAGGGTGATCGTCCCGCCGCCGGTGTTCTGCAGCGTCAACTGCTGTGCTGGCGAAACCTCGCCCAGTGCGAATACCGAAAACGTCAGCAGCGGGGCATCGCTGGAAAGGATGCTGCTCCCACACGTCACCGCTACGTTGTCGATGTCACTGCCATTGATCAGGCCGCTGCCGTTGCTGACCGAACAGATCTGTCCGGGCGAGCTCGGCTGCTGGACAACACTGATGCTGTAGCTGTCGCCGTCGCCGATTTGGCCGGGAACGACAAAGCTGCCGTTGCCGCCGGGATCGAAGGCGCTGATGGCGCCGCCGTTCAGGCTGACGCCAAGCTGCAGGCCGCTGCCGGCAAGGCCGGAGACCGTGCCGCCCAGGGAGCGCAGGTGCGCGCCATGGATCACGAAGTTGAGGTCGCAGCTGAACAGCAGCAGCGTTCCCGAGCCGTTGAGGTTCGTGGTGACGTCGATGACCTGTACCGTCATGCCATCAATGCGATAGCCCTGCAGATCGGGGCCGCTGCGTTCGGGTACGGATGCGAAGAGGCTGTTTTCGTCCAGGCTCTGCGTGTTCTCGAAGAATCCATAGGCCAGGTTGTCGTTGACGCCGTTGGTCAGCGCGGGAACCATCTCGGCGAAGCTGCCGGGCATTTCCCCGACCATCGGGAGTTCGCTGCCGTTGTCGGCGCTGGTAAGCGCGTGCTCCGAAAGCATTTTCGGATAGGTGCCGGCCTCGACCGAAAGTTCGGCCCAGCCCTCGGCATTGAGCACGCTGGTGCCGCCGGAGCAGTCCGATGGCGGATAGTGGATGCTGGCAATGGGCTGGCTGGCATGGGCAGTCGCCGACGCCATCAGCAGCAGGAAAAACGCAAGCAAACATCCACGCATCACCAGCTCCTTCAAGCCGCATCTGCGGCGCGGGCAAGAGTCTGCGCCGATCGCCTCGACACTGTCCAGAGGTCGAAAAATCCTGCGGGATGAGAGGCCTGTGGTGGACGATTCCTTTTGGCAACCTGTTGAAATTGCTGACGTCAATGCGATCGGCCGGTCTGGTTCTTCGAGGTGGTCTTGCCCGGGCAGCGCCGGTAAATCCGATCCCACAACGTCAATCGATTCCAACTGCGGCAGAATGCGGCGATGACATCATCGCGACGGAGACGCACATGACTGCCCTGCTGATCGGCCTGCTGGGATTCCTCGCCATCCACTCCATTCGCATCGTCGCGCCGCGCTGGCGGGAAGCCCGGATCGCGGCCATGGGCGAACTGGCGTGGAAGGGCGTCTACAGCCTGCTGTCCATTGCTTTCTTCGTGTTGCTGGTCTGGGGTTACGGGCAGGCGCGCCAGCACACGCAGCTGCTGTGGCTGCCGCCGATGGCGCTACGCCATGTCGGTGCGCTGCTGGTAGCGATTGCCTTCGTGCTGGTCGCGGCGGCCTACGTTCCGCGCAACGCGATCCGCGCGAAGCTCGGCCATCCGATGATTCTTGGCGTCAAGGTCTGGGCCTTTGCTCACCTGCTGATGAGCGGCTGGCTGCATTCGGTGATCGTCTTCGCCGCGTTCCTGATCTGGGCGATTCTTGATTTCCGTAGCGCACGGCGTCGTCCGAAGTCGCCTACTGGTTCAACATCGATGCCGATGACTGTGCTGACGGTTGTCATCGGCCTCGGTCTGACAGCGGTGTTCGTGCTCTACCTGCACGGACCGTTGATCGGTGTGGTGCCATTCGGCTGATGGTGCGAGTGGGGCAGTGCGTAGGGCGGCTCGTACAGGCGTCCCCGTCAGTCGAATATTCTGCGCAGAATATTTCCTGCATTGAACGCAGAATTTTTTCAAGGATTGGATTTTCCGATGGCAACATTCTCTCGCCCAATCATGGTAGCTATATGCTGCTTACTGTTTGCTGCAATGCTTTGCCCGGTGGTGAACGCCGGGTCCATCTACAAATGCACGATCAATGGTAGAACTGAATACCAAGATCGTCCGTGCGGCCCTGACGCGACAGTAGCGACAACTCATGATGGAGATTCGCGTCGTCAGTCTGGTGTCAGTAGACGATCACTCAAAGGGCTTTCGATGGACGAACTGTCGGAGGAAATGCTCGCGCTTGATGATGCGTTTGGGGACTGGGGCAGACAAAGGCTGGAATTGGCCAAGCGGCTACGTGAAATGCAGGCTCAGGGAAAAGATGTATTCGCCGAATGGGATCGCTGGGACAAAGAGCACGACGCTGATCCGGGAGCGGTGGACAAACGTAGAGAAGAGATAACGAGGGAAATCCATAAGCGTTGCCAAGGAAATGTTGTTTATTTGCCGGCAACCCGACGGTACGGCTGTGGCAAATAGATTGGAGCAGCCCACTCGCGCCTGTTTGGCAGGTCTTGCACCTTATCTGTGGAGCATCCTTTTTCTGGAGGTGAAATGTTTCGATTTGCGGGGAAAACAGCTATAGCCGGATGGCTCCTGGCGGCATTGTCGATTCCGGTCCACGGGGTTCAGGCTGGAGCCATTTACAAGTGCGAGTCCAATGGAAAGACCAACTTCCAGGACAGACCATGCGATCCAAGCGCCACTGCCTCGACAATTCGGCAAGCTTCGTCGAAGTCCTCCATCACGGTAAACGCCACACCGGTAGATGGTTTGTCGCTCGCCCAGTTGTCCAAGGAATTGATGGCGGTTTCCGCTTCTCAGCGGGAGTACTCCAAGCGGCAGCGTGATTTGTCTGAGAGGATTCGGAAGCTCAGAAACCAGGGGAAGCGCGATGCTGCTGACGCTGAACTGAATCGTTGGCATTCCGAGAACGACGCAATCTATATGGCAATGCAGCAGCGTTCTGACGGCCTTCGTGCGGAGATACGTAAGCGCTGCCCAGGAGGAGCCTCACTTAGTCCGTCCAGCGGTCGATATGACTGTCGTCAAAAATGAGCTCGCTGTTAGTCTTGGACGGCTGGTAGCAGTAACCTTGACGTTAAACGCCTGCAGGCTGTGGTTGTCATTCAGTCTAGCGATTTGCTATCTGGAGCCGATATTGGTGGCCGTTCCTGCCCGTGGTATGGCGCTCAACGCGGAATCGCTCATTGGCGCCGTAGCTGGTGCAATGAAGGTCAGTGGCGCCAGCGGATCGGGAATCTCGTAGCCGGTCGGTCCATCGAGATCGGCGCTGGCGGTGCCATCGATATCGCTGGCGGCCTGCACGGTCAGATCGAGACTGTCGAAGCCTGAGAGATTTGCATAACCGGGATTGCCGCTTCCGAACACGGTGCCGGTCCAGTCATCAGGGAAGTAGCCGGCGGCGATGCTGTTGCTGCCCGATGGCACCCAGTTGTTGGCGCCGGCAACGGCGATGCTGCCGTTCACCCACACGGCATCGTCGCGCTGGATTCGCAGGGGCGTGGTATCGCCATTGATGCGGGTGAACACGTTGTTGGCCAGATAGGCGGATTCCAGCGAATCGAACCAGCGGATGACGGGCGTGTACTGATCGAAGGCCGAACCGACGATCAGAGTGTTGTGGACGAAGCGCACGCGGCCGCGCAGGTTTCCGGTGCCATCGCCACCGAGGCGCACGCCAAAGACGTTGCGATGTACCAGCACGTTGCCGACCACGTCGGCATTGATGCCGGGCACGGATTCGTATTCCTCGTAACCGTTCAGTTCGACGGTGTAGTACACGTCGCCGTTGATGCGCGTGCCGGTGTCGATCCAGTTGTAGTAGATCTCGTCGCGCTCGGAGCGGCTCTTGATGCCGTTGCCGCCGTAGTCGTGGATGTAGCTGTGCTGCACGCGCAGGCGCGAGCCGGGATAGCGGTCGCGGTCGGTGGCGATGTAGACCGGATGCTTCAGGTTCTCGCCGTTGAACACGCCGCCAGCATGGTCGACCTCGACGCGGTCGATGGTCAGCGAGCCGCTGTAGTTGTCGGCGCCGAGGATGCCGTGCCGCGTGCAGTCGTGGACATGGCTGTCGCGGATGGTGACGTCGTTGGCCTCGTTGCGGACGCAGACTTCGCTGCCGCCGGTGACATCGATGTTTTCGAACACATAGTGATGCGCACCACGGAAGGAAACTGTGATCGTTCCGCCGTCGATTTCCGGACGCTGCCCGCTGACACGGATGCCGCGGATGGTGATTGGCGAAGCCGGCAGCCCGGCGCGCTGGAATTCGACCGGCGCATAACTCTGGTTGCCATCGACCTCGACGATGTCGCCGGCACGCAGCAGATCCGCGACCTGGGTGAGTTCGGTGTAGGTACGTCCCGGTCCCACCCGGAAAAGGGTGGCCGGGCGCACGTCGTTGCGGGTGCGGATCAGGAAGTCTGCCACCGCGTTGCCGCCGTCATACAGGTAGACCCAGTTGACGTCATCGATGGCCATCGGCGCGCTGGCGCGGATTTCGATCTCGTCGTTGTTGGCGAGCACGATCGGCGGATCGACCCAGGCACCACCGTTGATGCGGAACTGCGCACCACGATAGGGCTCGTCCAGCGTCAGCGTTCCGGCGATATCCACCAGCCGCAGGCAGGCGGAGGTCACCAGCGCGCCGGCATCCTGCCCGTTGGCGCTGGGGAAGTTGAACGTGGACTGCACGCTCTTCTCCACACAAGTCATGTTCGGCACGGCCTCGAAGCCATCGCGGAACACCGAATCCTGAGCATGGGCGCCAACAGCAGCACCTGAAAGAGCAACAATCAGCAGAAAAATCGCGGCAGTACGCATGATGGGCGGCATCTTGAAACCGACAAGCGGCGAAGATTGCCCGAATCCGGTCGTGAATGACAGTAATTCGGCTTCCCAATTGTGCTGTCGAGTCTACGTGGTCATTCGGACGCCGGTTTTACCCGCGACGGGATGATCATGTTGCAGACGCTGAGGTGGTCGGCCGGATCGAGGAACCAGTCCTTTTCGTCTACATCAGTTGAGTCGATTTGCACGTCTGGTTCGACTGCGACCGGGTAGCGTTTTCCGGTGCGGTCTTCAGCTGTCGAGGTTGCCAGAAACAGCGCTGCACCATCCGGCAGCATGAAGTGTGCGAGCGGGGTTGCAAGTCCGGCTGTTCGGTTTCCGAAAAATCGGGTCTGAGAGCGACCCTTGAAGGCGACTGCCGTCATTTCGCCTGAACTGGCCGTGTTGGCATCAATCAGGACAGCCAACGGCGCATTCCCCGCAACTATTGTGGGAGGTGTAGAAGACGAGGAAGCAGCCGGCTTCTTGAATTCTCCCGCTCCGCCATCGCGGTACCACCATTCCATGCGCTTGCCATCGGGCCAGACAAACGCGCCCACCACCTGATTACCGAGCAATGGCCCGAGTGCGGCGAGCATGGGCCACATGTCGCCGCCATGGTCATGCCTCAGGTCGACTACCCAGCCGCACACAACCATGGAGTCCAGCTCCGACAAGGCTTGATGGCCATGATCAACAAATCGGGTTCTGACCTTGTCATTGCCTTGACAATCCCTGGCACCTCCACAATTGCGATGTGATCGGTTGTGAGCTTGGTAGTCATGTCGTGAACGTCTGCTCCTGAATCTTCGACTCATGTGAGACATTGCAGCGTATGATTGGATGTGAAATGCCCATCACCCAGTCGCCGAAGGGCATTCACTATGGACGCATGGATCTCGTCGACAGATTCGGAACCCAATGCGGAATCAGTGGATTCTCGCCTGAATGCCTGGACATCAATTGGCCTGAAAATGCTCTTCTCGACAATGAGATCAAGCGCTGTATTGAGATAATTCCGAAGGTCCTCTCTGAGTTTGGGCGGACCGTCGTCGTAGGCGATGTCCAGCGTCAGGCTATCGGTCCAGAGCTGGCCATCAGAGCTCAGTAGCGCGCCAAAGGTGATACCCCGAGATTCTTTCGGGAAGCGCACCGTGACGCTGTACCTTGCCCAGTCGATGGTGCCTCCGAGCTTTCTGTCACTCATGTTCTTGAGTTTCAACATGCTGTCTGCGCCGTCGATGCGCAGCCACAGGCCCGCATGTCCGGCTGCGACATCCTCAAAGCGCAGGTCGCCGCTCAAGGTCGCCCGGCCTGCGCGCGAAGGATCCGTAACAACGGTGCGCGCGGCATATGCGGCTGTCGCGCCGTCGCCATCGTTGGTGCAGTCGAAGTGCAGACCCTTCTCCCCGCTAGTCCGAATGCCGTCCAGTCTTGCCGTGCAACGATCAGCTGAGATTTTCCAGCCGAAGGGTCGCCCGTTCTCATTGGCTTTCTCGAAGTCAAAGTGCTGCTCCGCCGCGAGGCAGGGCAGTGACAACAGGCAAAGCAGCGTTACTGAAAGGAAAGGCCTCATGCGCGGGAATTCCTTGGACTTGTTCCTCTGGACGCTCGGCATCTGTGGCGATGCGCGGCTTATTCGGCTGGCGTTTCCACAGGCTTCAGCCGCGACGGGATGATCATGTTGCAGACGCTGAGGTGGTCGGCCGGATCGAGGAACCAGTCCTCGGCGCGGTGGCGGCGGGCCTGGATCAGCTGCTTGAAGGTGTCGCTGTCGGTTTTCATGATCTGGATGGGCTGGCGCTGGTCTTCCGGGACATCCGATGCCAGCTTGATCGAGGCGATGCTGGTGCGGCGTGACGGGTCCTCGTAGAAGCCGAGCTGGCCCTTGCCGCGTGGCATGGTCGAGAGCAATTCCATGCCGCTCCAGACTTCACCGACCAGCGTGACGTTGCGATCGAGGTGTCGCGGCGCGTGCCCGATGATGACGTAGAGCTGCGCACCGTTGCCGCTGTCGGGTTCCATGCCGCGGGCCACGCCGACCATGCCGTAGCAGTGGGTCAGCCAGGCGCGACCGTCGGCGCCATCACGGCCCACGGGGAAGCCGCCGGAAAAGCCGGTCTGCGCGGCATAGCTGTCCGGGTCGGGCAGCGCGGTGAAGGGCAGGCCTTCGGCCTTGCGGAAGTATTCGCCGGCGACTTTCTCCTTCGCCTTGCCGATCGACTTCGGCGGGTTCTCCGAGTCGGCGGCGTTGTCGGCATTCGGATCGCCCCACTGCACCACGTAGTTGTCCTGCGAGCGGATGATGGCGAGGCCGTCGAAGTAGCCTTCCTTGACCAGCGTGCGGATGTTGTCGACGCCGAGCGGCGCGAACTGCGGCGCCAGTTCGATGACCACGCGCCCGCCGGGCAGGTCCATGTACAGCGTGTTGTCGGGATCAAGGTCGCGCCAGTCGCTGTCCTTGGCGGTGTCCATCACCGAGGCCATGGTCGGTGCGGCCGGTTTGTCGGGCTTTGCTTCGTCCGCGGCGAAGGCGCTGCCGCTGACGAGGCTGGCGATGATGATGGCAAGCAGGCTCTGGCGAATCGGATGACGGCGCATGGTCGGACCTCAGTCGTTGGCAGGAGTGATGTAGGCGAAAGCGTTACTGGCTGAAGCGGCAGGCTGCGTGATTGGCGTGGAAACGGCAAGTCGGCGCCCGGTGTCACCAGGGTAGTTCGATCGGCGGTTCGTGCAGTTCGCCCAACTGTTCCTGCAGTTGCCCGATCAGCGATTCCCAATGGCGGTTCTCGCCAAACCAGGGGAAGGCGGCGGGGAAGGCCGGGTCGTGCCAGCGTCGTGCCAGCCAGGCGTTGAAGTGCAGCAGGCGCAGCGCACGCAGCGGCTCGATCAGCGCCAGTTCGCGGGCGTTGAAGTGGTGGAACTGTCGATAGCCTTCCAGAAGCCAGTCGAGCTGGCGACTCTGGTCGTCGCGGCTGCCGGAAAGCAGCATCCAAAGATCCTGCATGGCCGGGCCATTCAAGCAGTCGTCGAGGTCGACGAAATGCAGGCGCTCGTCACGACGCAGGATGTTGCCGGGATGGCAGTCGCCGTGCAGGCGGATGATCGCCGGCTGGCCGGACTCGCTCCAGCGTGATTCGACAGCGCTCAGCAACGATTCGCCAATGCGCTGCAGGTTGTCGCGCAGGTTGTGCGGCAGTTGCCCGCAGTCCCGAAGGGTTTGCAGCGAGCGACGACCAAAGCCTTCGATATCGAGCGTCAGTCGATGCCGGAAGCGACGCTGCTCGCCAACCGCGTGCAGTCGACCGAGCACGCGACCGAGCAGCGTGAGGCTGTCGCGGTCATCCAGCTCCGGTGCGTGGCCGCCGCGTAGCGGGAACAGCGCGATGCGCTGGCCATCGTGGTGGTGCAGTGTCTTCCCATTGATGCCGAGCGGCGGAACCACGGGAACATCGCGTTCGGCCAGTTCCATGGCGAAGGCGTGTTCTTCCAGGATCGCGTCGTCACTCCAACGACCGGGACGATAGAACTTGGCGACGACGGGATCGGCATCGTGGATGCCAACGCGGAACACGCGGTTCTCGTAGCTGTTGAGCGCCAGCACGCGGCCATCGCAGTCGAGGCCCATGGCCTCCAGCGCATCCAGCACGCGATCCGGATCCAGTCCGGCGAAGGGTGTTTCGTTGTCGGCCATGCGTCAGGCGATGGCATCCAGCGCAGGAATGTCCCGCGCCAGATCGCCGTGGACGTAGCACTGCGACCCGATGGCGCGCCAGCCGTTCTCGGCAAACACCTTGCGATACCAGCCGGCGGGCCGTGACTGGAAGCCGTCGGTGTCGCCCTCGAAGGCATCGCCACGGCAGAACAGCTCGATGAAGGCAAAGCCACGACCGAGTTCGGCGAAGCCGGACAGGCCACGCTTCAGTTCCGCGGCCGGCAGGTAGTGCAGCACATCCGAGCAGACCAGCACGTCGTAAGGCTGCTCGAAGCGCTGCCATTCGAGATCGCCAAAGCGCAGCGGGAACAGATTGCGGCTGCGGCCGTAGCGGCTGACCGCGTAGTCGCTGCTGTCCACGCCGAGATAATGCAGCTTCGGACGCCGCGTCAGCAGTGGCGCACGCCAGGCGCCCTCGCCGCAGCCGATGTCCAGCACCGAGGCAATTGGATGGCCGAGATGGTATTCGGCCACGCCCAGCACCATGTCCACCTTGCGCTGCAGCGCCGCGCGCTGGCCACCCACGGCTTCCGCGCCGCGATACCAGCGGTCGAAGTAGGCGCGATCGTATTGCTTGCGCATCGCCGGATCAGCCGCTGATCAGTCGCATGATGATGCCGAAGCCGGCCAGGCCCATCAGGATGGCGCTGCAAAGGATGCTGACGGTGAAGGGCAGGCCGCGCTGCGCCGGATCGCGCAGGTAGGTGATGATGTAGCCGGTTCTCGCCAGCAGCCAGATCGCGCCAATGATCGCGGCAACGTTGGTGTAGCCATAGCCGTGCGCCAGCCACAGCGACGGCAGGAACAGCAGCACCTGTTCCAGCGTGTTCATCTGCACGCGATAGGCGCGCTCGAAAATCGGATGGCCGCTGACCGCCGGCGCCTTGATCTGGTACTTCCCGCGCGCCGCGCCGACGATGACGCCGGTGGCGAACATCAGCACGAGGGTAAGCAGGGTGATGAGCGAAATCCAGGCGGACATGGGCAGATCCCTTGATGGAAAGGCGACAGACTAGCAGTCGCGCATGGCATCCTGTTACCTCGCATTCCGGGGAAGCAGGATGATCAGCGAGGCAGACAACGAGACGGCAGTGATCGCCGCCACCCGGCAGTGGCTTGAGCGCGCCGTGATCGGTCTCAACCTGTGTCCGTTCGCACGTGCGCCGCACGTGCGCGGGCAGGTGCGGTTTGTTGTCAGTGGGGCCACGAACATCGATGCTCTGGCCGAAGACCTGGCCAGCGAACTGAATTTCCTTGCGGAGGCCGATCCGGAACAGGTTGAAACCACGCTGCTGATCCACCCGCAGGTGCTGGGCGATTTCCTCGCCTACAACGATTTCCTCGATGTGGCCGATGCCGTGGTGGAGGGGCTGGAACTGGATGGTGTGATCCAGGTCGCCAGCTTCCATCCGCAGTACCAGTTCGCGGATACCGCAGCGGATGACATCGAGAACTTCAGTAATCGCTCGCCGTACCCGACGCTGCACCTGATTCGCGAAGACAGCCTGAGCCGGGTGATTGAGAGCATTGATGATCCCGATGCCATCTACGAACGCAACATCGAGCGGCTGCGTGCGCTGGGACGCGCTGGTTGGGATGCGCTCTGGCGGGACTGACGGCGTTCAGCAGGCCTGACCAGCCGCATGGCCCGAGGCCCAGGCCCACTGGAAGTTGTAGCCGCCGAGCCAGCCGGTGACGTCGACGACCTCGCCGATGAAGTGCAATCCGGGCACACGTTTGGAGGCCATGGTCGTGGAGGACAGTTCGTCGGTGTCGACGCCGCCCAGCGTGACTTCGGCGGTGCGATAGCCTTCGGTGCCGCTGACGACGATGGGCCAGCGCGACAGATAGTCGGCGATGCGCTTCAGCTGCGGCGGGTCGTACTGGCGCATCGGGCGCTCGCCGAATTCGAGGTCGCAGATGCGCTGCGCGAAGCGACGCGGCAGGACATCGGCCAGCACGTTGTGCAGGGCGGCATCCGGTCGCTGCTGTCGCTGCGAGGTAATCCACTCCTGCGCATCCGTGTCGGGCAGCAGGTTGATCCGCAGGTCATCACCGGGCTGCCAGTAGCTGGAAACCTGCAGCATGGCCGGGCCGCTGAGGCCGCGGTGGGTGAACAGCATGGCATTGCTGAAGCTCGCCCCGCTGCAGTCGGCCTGGACCGGCAGTGACAGCCCGGACAGCTCGCTCCAGCGTTCCAGATGCTTGCCGCTGGTAGTGAACGGCACCAGGCCTGCTCGTGTCGGCAACAGGCGATGGCCGAACTGTTCGGCCACGCGATAGCCGAAGCCGGTGGCGCCCATGCGCGGAATCGACAGGCCGCCGCTGGCGATCACCAGCGATTCGCTCGTCACCGCGCCCTTCGTGGTTCGTAGCGCGAACCGATCACCATTGTGCGACAGCTCGTTGACGCTGCAGTCGGTAACGACCTCAACGCCGGCATCCTGCGCATCGTCCAGCAGCATCTTCACGATCAGCTTGCTGGAAACATCGCAGAACAGCTGCCCCAGCTCCTTCTCGTGGTAGGCGATGCCGTGCTGCTCAACGCGCTCGATGAAATGCCAGGCCGTGAAGCGCGCCAGCGCCGACTTGCAGAAGTGCGGATTGGCCGAGAGGAAATTGGCCGGCGTAGTGCCGGTGTTGGTGAAGTTGCAGCGACCACCGCCGGACATGAGGATTTTCTTGCCCGGGCGATTGGTGTGCTCGATCACCCGCACGCGCCGGCCGCGACGGCCGGCGGTGATGGCGCACATCAGGCCGGCGGCGCCGGCGCCGATGATGACAACGTCGGGCTGCTGCATGCGGCGACCGGTCAGTCGTCGCGTCGCGGCTTGCCCGGTCCCTTGAACTTGCCGTGCGGCTTGCCACCCGGGCCGCTGCGCGGACCGCGGTCGCCACCTGGGCGATCGCCAGCGAACTTGCCGCGCGGCTTGCCCCGGAACTTGTCGTCCGGACGGCCTGCGCCCTCCTTGTGAAACGGCTTGCGCGGCTTGAAGCTCGGGCGCGATTCGGGCGGCGCGTTGGCTTCGTCTTCCTCGCTCCAGTGACGGATGCGCAGCTGCTCGCCGCCCACGCGCACCTTTTTCAGGTGCGAGAACAGTTCCGGTGGCATGCCCTTGGGCAGGTCGATCAGGCTGTAGCTGCCGCGGATGTCGATGCGGCCGATGTAGCGGGCGTCCAGTTCGATTTCGTTGGCGATGGCGCCCACCAGGTTGCCGGGCTTGATCTGCTGCTGGTGGCCGACTTCGACGCGGTAGGTTTCCATGTCGGCATCGGTGGGCAGCGGACGGTCATCGCGGGCACGCGGCGGACGTTCGCCACGCTCGGGTCGTTCAGATCGCTCATGACGATCCTTCTTGCGTGCGTCTCGATCATTGCGCGAGTCATGGCGCGAGTCGCGCTCACGCGGTGCGAACTCGCGCTTGGGTGGCGGCTCCAGCAGCAGCGGCGTGTCGCCCTGCAGCAGGCGCGCCAGCGCGGCGGCAATTTCTGTCGCCGGCACGTTGTGCTCGTTCTGGTAACGCTCGACCAGCTTCTGGTAGTCGGCCAGTTCGGCGCTGGCCAGCGTGTCGCTGATCTTCTGCATGAAGCGCGAGATGCGCACGTCATTGACGGTTTCCACGCTCGGCAGCTGCATTTCGGTGATCGGCTGCCGCGTGGCGCGTTCGATAGCGCGCAGCATGCCCTTCTCGCGCGGGCTGACGAACAGGATGGCGTCGCCTTCGCGGCCGGCACGACCGGTACGACCGATACGGTGCACATAGCTCTCGGTGTCGTAGGGAATGTCGTAGTTGACGACATGGCTGATGCGCTCGACGTCGAGGCCGCGGGCGGCAACGTCGGTGGCGACCAGGATGTCGATCTTGCCGTCGCGCAATCGGCCGATGGTTGCTTCGCGCTGCGCCTGCGCGACGTCACCGTTGATGGCGGCGGCGGCAAAACCGCGCGCTTCCAGCTTCTGCGCCAGCTCCTCGGTGCCCATCTTGGTGCGCGCGAAGATGATCATGCCGTCGAACGTTTCCGCTTCGAGGATGCGGGTCAGTGCATCCAGCTTGTGCATGCCGCTCACCCACCAGTAGCGCTGGCGGATGTGCGCGGCGGTGGTGGTCTTGGAAGCGATCTGCACTTCGGCAGGATCACGCAGGTAGGTCTGCGCGATGCGCTTGATCGGCGCCGGCATGGTGGCGGAGAACAGCGCGACTTGTCGCGTTTCCGGCGTCTTCTGCAGCACGGCTTCGACATCATCAATGAAGCCCATGCGCAGCATTTCGTCGGCTTCGTCCAGCACCAGGCAACGCAGTTCGGACAGGTCCAGCGAGCCGCGCGTCAGGTGATCGATGACGCGGCCGGGCGTACCGACCACGACCTGCACGCCGCGCTTCAGCGCCGACAGCTGCGGGCCGTAGGCCTGGCCGCCGTAGATCGGCAGCACGTGGAAACCATCGAGGCCCTTCGAATACTTCTGGAACGCTTCGGCGACCTGGATGGCCAGCTCACGCGTCGGCGCCAGCACCAGTGCCTGCGGCGTGCGCTGCGAGGGGTCGATGCGCGACAGGATTGGCAGCGCGAAGGCCGCGGTCTTGCCGGTGCCGGTCTGCGCCTGGCCGAGCAGGTCGCGGCCTTTCAGCAGCTCGGGAATGGTTGCCGCCTGGATCGGCGAGGGCGATTCGTAACCGACGGCGCGGACGGCTTCGAGCACCGTCGGGTGCAGGCCGAGATCGCGAAAACGGATGCGGTTGTCGTCGCCGGCGTCGTTGGCCGCGTTGCTCTGCTCTGGGGTGGTCTGTTCGGACATGAGGATTCCATCGACCGTTGCGCTGTGCCGAGCATAGCGCGTGGCGGCCATTAGTTTCGGATTGTTGGTCGGATTCGCCTCCCCGGCGCATCCGTCAGTTTTGTTCGCGACCGCTGATGCGGCAGGAAACCAGTTGGCCGTCGCGGTAGGGCATCAATGCATGGAACGGGCGCAGGTCGTCATCGAACACCAGCGGCAGGAAGTGGCGGTCGCCATCCCACATGGGCAATTCCATGATGCGATCACGCTCGATCCACTCCAGTTCGCCTTCCGGATTGCGTTCCATCACCTCGCCATCGAAGCGGTCGATGCGGAACACGAAGCCGAACCAGTCCTCACCGTTCTTGCCGAATCCCGGCCAGCTGATGGTGCCGCGAAGCACGCAGTCGACGGCGTCGATGCCGGCTTCCTCGTGGAGTTCACGGCGCAGGCCGGCGAGGACATCCTCGTCAGCCTCCAGCTTGCCACCCAGGCCGTTGTACTTGCCAAGGTGCTGATCGTTGGCGCGGGCGTTGCGATGGATCATCAGCACGCGTGCGCCATCCGGCGACATCACGTAACCGAGTGTGGCAAGGATTGGTGTGTAGGGCATGACGGTCGACGACAACGGATTCGGCGCACGAGGATAACCGTCGTGCGCCGCCCGATCAGCCGCGCTGTCCCTGGCCGCCGGCGTTGCGCGGCTTGCCGCGGCGTGAACCGCGACCAGCCGGCGCACCCGCATGGCGACCCGCATTCTGGCCATTGCCACGGTTCTGGCCGCCGTTGCGCGACGGGCCGTTACTGCGATTCTGACCATTGCCATGGCGCGAGCGCGGCGGCTTGTTGCCTGCGCCGTTGCCATGCTGCGGACGGGCAGAGGCCAGCGGCGACTCCGGCTCGAAGCCAACCACCGGCTGCTGCTTGATCTCGCGACCGATCAGCTTCTGGATGGCGTGCAGGCGCTTGACCTCGTCGTGGCTGACCAGCGAGATGGCCTGGCCGTCGGCGCCGGCGCGGCCGGTGCGGCCGATGCGGTGCACGTAGTCCTCGGCCACCATTGGCAGCTCGTAGTTGATCACCGCCGGCAGCTGGTCGATGTCGAGACCGCGCGCGGCGATGTCGGTGGCGACCAGCGTGGTGACGCGACCGCTCTTGAAATCGTCCAGCGCCTTGGTGCGCGCGCCCTGGCTCTTGTTGCCATGGATCGCGGCGGCCTTGAGGCCTGCACGCACCAGGATGCGCACCAGCTTGTCAGCGCCGTGCTTGGTGCGGCTGAACACCAACGTCTGCCGACGGCTGTCCTCGGACAGCAGGTGCAGCAGCAGGTCACGCTTGCGGTCATTGTTCACCGGATGCACGCGATGCTGCACGGTGGCGGCGACGCTGTTGCGCGCGGCGATCTGCACCTGCTGCGGATCGCGCATGAACTGCGCGGCCAGCGCCTTGATTTCGTCGGCGAAGGTGGCCGAGAACAGCAGGGTCTGGCGATCCTTCGGCAGCGCGCCGAGGATGCGCTTGATCGACGGCAGGAAGCCCATGTCGAGCATGCGGTCGGCTTCGTCCAGCACCAGGTATTCGACGCCGGACAGATCAACGGTGCGCTGCTGCATGTGGTCGATCAGGCGGCCGGGGCAGGCCACCAGCACGTCGAGACCGCCGCGCAGTGCCTGCACCTGCGGCTGCATGCCGACGCCGCCGAACACGGTGGCGCTCTTCAGGCGGCTCTTGTTGGCGCCGCTCGTGCCCGCGTACTCACGGAAGGATTCATGCACCTGCAAGGCCAGCTCACGGGTCGGCGTCAGCACCAGCACGCGGGCCTGCTTAGGGCCTGCGCGACGGTTGTCGGCTTCCAGGCGGTCGAGCAGCGGCAGCGCGAAGGCGGCCGTCTTGCCGGTACCGGTCTGGGCGCCGGCCATCAGGTCGTGGCCCGCCAGCACCAGCGGAATGGCGGATTGCTGAATCGGGGTGGGCTCGGCATAGCCGAGTTCGGCCAGCGCGGAAAGACGCGCCGGGGACAGTCCAAGGGACTCGAAAGACATCACTAACTCCTGGGCGGTCACGTTCCCTGCGCCGCGACCAGCAGTTCAAACAAACAGGTTGTGACGACACCGCGGAAACGGCATCGGGTCTGTGAGCGACGGGCGGTGCGTCGGAACGGTCACAGGGTCGGACGCAAGGCCGGGCCAAAGCCGTGGCTTGCGTGAGCGCGGCCGCGGCAAATGCCACGTCGAGCCCTCCAAAACAAACAGGCAAGTGTTTGATTCGATGGCACATCCTGTGCCGAAACGATTCAACGAACCGCTTCCGATCCTTGATGACGATCTGGGGCGATCTGCGGGCGAGGCTCCATCGAGGGAGGCGCTTGGGATCGCATGTTCCGCTAGGGAAAACCGGCAGACAGCGCAGCAAACGGCGCGCAGTCTAGGGCAGACGGCCGCCAATTGCCAGCGGAATGGCGAGTCGCCAGGACCTGCGGTTCAGGTTCGCGGTAAGGGCCTTGCTGGCAGCGATCAGTGAAGTGGCCGCCTGCCGAAGCGAAAATGATCACGCCAGTAGTGCCCATCCATCTCATCCAGGCGTACCGTGCCGCCGCGGTTGGGGGCATGCACGAAGCGGCCTTCGCCGACATAGATGCCGACATGGTCGATCCGCTTGCCGCTGGCGAAAAACACCAGATCGCCGCTGGCCAACTCGCTGCGCTTGACCTTGGGAGCCGCGATTTCGCTGATGGATGACGAAGTGCGTGGCAGCGTCAGGCCAGCGGCGTCGCGGAACACGTAGCCGACCAGCCCGCTGCAGTCGAAGCCCGATTCCGGCGTGTTGCCACCCCAGCGATAGGGAGTCCCGACCAGTGCGATGGCGCGGAACAGCACGGCATTGGCCAGCTGCGAGGGGTTTCCGCTCGGACGTGCCAGGGGCGCCGGCCCGGGCGCCGAAGGGCGCTTCGGCGCACCGCCACAGGCCACCATCAGGATCACCACCACGATTCCCGCGATCGCGCGCAGCGCCCGTTCGCCGATCGGCGTTGCCGAGGCGGGAAGCGTTGCTGGCGATGGCGGTGTGGCGGACATCCTTGGAAAGCTGGCGATTGGCGGCAGTTCTGTCAAATGAAACCCGCAGGTTCGTTCAGCTTTGATGGCGGGCAGGGCTCTCCCGCAGCGAGAAAATGGATGACCCGTGCCCGCGCCGTCGCTATGCTGCGCGGCTGAACGAAAGGCCGGGATGATGGCCGCAGGAGAGACACATGCAGGTTGAGAAGAATCGCGTCGTCCGTTTCCACTACACGCTGACTGGCGAGGACGGGCTGGAAATCGAGAGCACCCGCAACGGTGATCCGATTGCCGCCCTCTACGGCAAGAGTCGCCTGATCACCGGCCTGCGCAATGCGCTGGAAGGCAAGGGCGAGGGCGATACCTTCCAGGTTACCGTGCCGCCCGAAGATGCCTATGGCGAGCGCATCGAAGGCCTGGTGCGTCGCGTGCCGAAGAAGCACGTGCGTGACGGGGCGAAGATGCGCCCGGGCATGATCGCCGTCATCGGTACCCAGAGCGGTCCACGCCAGGCCACCGTGCTCAAGGCCGGCATGTCGGTGCTGGACGTCGACTTCAACCATCCATTTGCCGGCCGCACGCTTAACTTCGACGTGGAAATCGTCGAGGTGCGCGAAGCCGACGAAGAGGAAATCGCCCACGGCCACGTCCACGGCAAGGGTGGCCACGAGCACTGATCCCGGCGAACGTCTCAGCGTCCGGTTATTCCGGATGGACAGAAAAAAGGCCCGCCGAATGGCGGGCCTTTTTTGTGCTGCGATGAAGCGCGATATCAGTTGACGCTGACGGCGTCCCACGCGGCGGCGACGTCAGACGCGGTGGCCGAACCATACAGGTCGTTCGCGGCGTTGATCGTCGCGGTGCGGGCACCGGCGTAGTTGGTGTTGGAGGTCATGTAGACCGTCAGGGCGCGGTACCAGATGGCCTCGGCCTTGCTGCGGCCGATGCCGCTCAGGCTGGAGCCGTTGCAGGTCGGCGACGAGATCGTGCCGTTGCTGAAGGTCTTGTTGCCGCTGCCTTCAGCCAGCAGGTAGAAGAAGTGGTTGGCCACGCCCGAGCTGTAGTGCACGTCGAGGCTGCCCAGCGAGCCGCTGTAGCAGTTCGGCGAAGCGCCATCGAGGCTCGGGTTGTACATGTAGCGCAGCGCCTTGCTGTTGCCCGGATTGCTGGCGTAGATCTCTTCGCCGATCAGGTAGTCGGGCTGGTCATAGGCGCTGTTGCTGTAGAACTCGACCATGGTGCCGAAGATGTCGGAGGTGGCTTCGTTCAGGCCGCCGGACTCGCCGGAATAGGTGAGGTTGGCCGAGCGGCTGGTGACGCCGTGGCTCATTTCGTGGCCGGCCACGTCCAGCGCGACCAGCGGCAGGTAGGAGCCGCTGCCATCGCCGAAGGTCATGCAGAAGCAGCTGTCGGACCAGAAGGCGTTGACGTAGTTGCGACCGTAGTGGACGCGGCTCAGGGCACCCTTGCCGTCATTGGCGATGCCGTCACGGCCATGGATGTTCTGGTAGTAATCCCAGGTCTCGGACACACCGTAGTGGGCGTCGGCACCGACGGTGGCGCGGTCGGAGGTGCTGTTGTTGCCCCAGGTGTTGTCAGCGTCGGAGAACGTGGTGCCCGAGCCGTTGGTGCGGTTCTTGAGGTCGGTGGTGTAGCCGCCGCCGCGTGACAGATCCACCATCTGGAAGCTGCCATCCGAGCAGCTGCTCGTGTTGATGGGCACATTTCCCAGCGTCAGGGTGCGACCGGTACCAACGCTGTCGGTGTCGCAGGTGGCTCCGCTGCCGCCATTGCCGTTACCGCCGCCACCGCCCGGCTTGCCCTTGGTGTGGATGCCGTCCCACTTGTCGAGGATGCGGCCGTTGTTGGCGTCGACGAAGTAGTGCATCTCGGTCGGGGTCTGGTCCGGCATGAAGCCGGTGTAGACCACTTCATAGGCCAGCTGCGGCGCCTTGCCGCGGGCGTAGACGACCAGCTTGGCGTCGGAAACGCCGTCGAAGGCGGTACCGAAGTCGACGCCGGCGTTCAGCACGGCTTCGCTCTTGGACAGCGAGGCATGCGTGTCGATGCTGATCTCATGGGTCAGCGTCTGGCTCACGGAGGCCAGCTTGCCGGCGCGGTTGTTGTGGATGACCAAGTCACCGCCGATGACCGGCAGGCCACGGTAGCTGCGCTTCATGCGCACGTGCTCGGCGCCGTTGTTATCGAGGATGACGTCGCGGGCCTCGAACTGGTCGTTGCGCGAGGCATGGACGGCCTTCGCGTTTGACGATGTTGGACAGCGCGCGGCCAACGGCCTGTTCGCGCACGTCGTTCTGGAAATCGGCCTGGCGGGCCGCCTGGGCAGAAGGCGGCGAAGCCGGGCCAGAGCGATGGCGGCGGTGAGGGTGGTGTGACGGACATTCATTGGATGATGTTTCCCCGGGTGGCTTGTGCGGACTTTCAGGGAATGGCTGGGCTGCCCGCGCCGGATCATCCGATCAAGTGGCGACCCATAAAAAACCCGAAATGTACGCAGCCAGGTTCCGGTCGCATTGGCTGGCCGAAATCCTGTCAGGCGCCGAAACTGCGAACGCCGACACATAGAGCCGGAAAGTGGTGTGTCTTGCGGCGCCGCAACATCGGGTCGTTCCCGGTTTGGTTGCAATTTGTAACCTTCAGGCAGGGGCTTATGGCATTCCTGTCGCCGACCAGCAGCAAACAAACGGTATGAATTGGTGGACGAGGGTTGTTTCGACGGTCGGCTGAATGCGGCAATGACCGCCAAAACGCGCGGCAAAAGAAAAGGCCCGCTTGGAGCGGGCCTTTTCGATGTTGCGCTGTGACGCAGTTGGATCAGTTGACGCTGACCGCACTCCAGGCTGCCGCCACCGAGCTGGCGGTCGAGCTGCCGTAGAGGTCGTTCGCGGCGCTGATCGTGGCCGCACGGGCACCGGCGTAGTTGGTGTTGGAGGTCATGTAGACCGTCAACGCGCGGTACCAGATGGCCTCGGCCTTGCTGCGACCAATGCCGGTGATGCTCGAACCGTTGCAGGTCGGCGAGGTCACGGTGTTCGGACCGAAGGTCTTGGAGCCACTGCCTTCAGCCAGCAGGTAGAAGAAGTGGTTGGCCACGCCCGAGCTGTAGTGCACGTCGAGGCTACCCAGGTTGCTGGCATAGCAGTTCGGCGAGCTGCCGTCCTTGTTCGGCTGGTACATCCAGCGCAGCGCCTTGCTGTCGCTCGGGTTGCTGGCGTAGATGGCTTCACCGATCAGGTAGTCCGGGCTGTCGCTGGAGTTGTTGCTGTAGAACTCGACCATGGTGCCGAAGATGTCGGAGGTGGCTTCGTTCAGGCCACCGGACTCGCCGGAGTAGGTCAGGTTGGCCGTGCGGCTGGTGACGCCGTGGCTCATTTCGTGGCCGGCCACGTCCAGCGCGACCAGCGGCAGGTAGGAGCCGCTGCCATCGCCGAAGGTCATGCAGAAGCAGCTGTCGGACCAGAAGGCGTTGACGTAGTTGCGACCGTAGTGGACGCGGCTCAGGGCGCCCTGGCCATCGTTGGCGATGCCGCTGCGGCCGTGGATGTTCTGGTAGTAATCCCAGGTCTCGGACACGCCGTAGTGGGCGTCGGCGCCGACGGTGGCGCGGTCGGAGGTGCTGTTGTTGCCCCAGGTGTTGTCGGCGTCGGAGAAGATCGTGCCGGAACCGTTGGTGCGGTTGTTCAGGTCAGTGGTGTAGCCGCCGCCGCGGGACAGGTCCTTCATCTGGTACGAGCCGTCGGTGCAGCCGGCCGTGTTGATGTTGACGTTGCCCAGGGTCAGCGTGTGGCCGCTGCCGGTGGTGTTGGTGTTGCAGGTCGTGCCGCCGCCGCTGCCGCCCGGCTTGCCCTTGGTGTGGATGCCGTCCCACTTGTCGAGGATGCGGCCGTTGTTGGCGTCGACGAAGTAGTGCATCTCGGTCGGGGTCTGGTCCGGCATGAAGCCGGTGTAGACCACTTCATAGGCCAGCTGCGGCGCCTTGCCGCGGGCGTAGACGACCAGCTTGGCGTCGGAAACGCCGTCGAAGGCGGTACCGAAGTCGACGCCGGCGTTCAGCACGGCTTCGCTCTTGGACAGCGAGGCATGCGTGTCGATGCTGATCTCATGGGTCAGCGTCTGGCTCACGGAGGCCAGCTTGCCGGTGTTGTCGCTGTGGACGACAAAATCGCCGCCGATGACCGGCAGGCCACGGTAGCTGCGCTTCATGCGCACGTGCTCGGCGCCGTTGTCATCCAGGATTACGTCGCTGGCCTGGAACTGGTCGTTCATGCCGGCGTGCATGGCCTTGGCGTTCTGCTGGATGTTCATCATGGCGCGGTCGACTGCCTGGACGCGGACATCGGCAGCGACCTCGTCGTCCATCTGGCGCGCAGCGTGGGCGGAGGAGGCGAGACCAAGGGCCAGAGCGACGGCGGCAGTGAGAGCGGAGCTACGGTAGTTCATTTGGGTAAATCCCCTTGCGTGTGGCAACCGGCTGGCTCTCTTGACCAAACCCTTCCCCGGGCGCATCCATGGTCGGAACCAGCATAAAAAAACCCGACCAATTCCTGGGCCGGGCCGGTGCCCGCCGAGGGTGGCGCCAAGGGGCGTCGCGAACTGCGGAGCGACTTGAAATCTGCTCCTGTTCACAGTTTTCGTCATTTTGCAATGCAGCAAAAAAAATGTGATTTACCTCTCAAAATTTTTGTGGATGCGAGCAAGGATCGGCCCTGCGTGATCCGTTGCCCATTTCGGGCTGCTGACAAACGGCATTCCGCGACGGACCAGTGGCGCATTTGACGGCGGTCTTACAATGAGTTGACGGGCCAATGTCGGCTCATCCACGGATTTTCCATGTCATCCAAGGCCAATTTCCCGGCGCCGGCTGCCGGCGATGAAGTGCTGGTGGTCGGTGCCGGGGTCATCGGCCTGAGCGCCGCGCTCAGGTTGCTGCGTGATGGCCGCTCGGTCCGGGTCATTGACCGCAGTGGTCCCGGCGCCGGTGCATCGCATGGCAACTGCGGCACCATCACGCCCAGCCACGCGCCGCCGTTGGCGCTGCCCGGCACGCCCTGGCGAGCGCTGAAGTGGATGCTGAAGTCCGATGCCCCGCTGTACGTGAAGCCGCGTTTCGATCCCGCGCTGGCGGCCTGGATGCATCGCTTCCTGCGTCGCTGCAACGCCCGGGATGCCGCCGAGGCGACCCGTCAGCGCGCGGCCATCCTGGCCGATGCCCGGCAGCGTCTGGAAGCCCTGATCGATGACGAGCGGCTCGACTGCCAGTTCCGGGCCAGTGGCAGCTGGTATGTGTTTCGCGATGCCGCCGAGTTCGAGCACGAGCAGCAACTGGCGGTGCCGTTGCGCGAGCTGGGCATCGAATCGCGGCTGATCGACCCGGGTGATGCACTGCGGCTGGAGCCCAGCCTGCGCGAGGGCATTGTTGGCGTCATCGAATTTCCCGGCGATGCCCAGCTGCGCCCGGATCGACTTGTCGCCGAGCTGGCCCGACGGGTCACCGAACTGGGTGGTGTGATCGAGAGCAGCGCCGATCTGCGGCGCGTCGATGCGTCGCGGCAGGGTGTCAGCGTCGAGACCAGCGCCGGCGTGCGGCGGGCAGACTGGCTGCTGCTGGCCACCGGCGCCTGGTCGCCGGCCCTGCTCAGGCCGCTGGGAATCAAGCTGCCCATGCAGCCGGGCAAGGGCTATTCCATCACCTGGTCGCGCCCGGAACTGGCGCCGCAGCGTCCGCTGGTGCTGGCCGAGGCCAGTGTCTGCGTCACCAGCTGGGAGGACGGTTTCCGCCTTGGCAGCACCATGGAATTTTCCGGCTTCGACACGACGTTGAACCGTGTCCGCCTGGATGCGCTGAAACGCGGTGCGGCCGACTACCTGCATCAGCCGACCGGCGGCGAGTTGCGCGAGGAGTGGTACGGTTGGCGGCCGATGATGGCCGACGACCTGCCGGTGATCGGTGCACTGCCCAAACATCCGCGCGTCCTGTTTGCCGGCGGCCACGGCATGTTGGGCGTCAGCATGTCGGCGACCACCGCGCAGCTGGTTGCCGACCACATTGCCGCGCGCGAGCCCTGCATGGAAGCGTCGGCCTTTTCGCCGGCGCGCTTCGCCTGAACCTCCGAATTCACAGGAAACCCGATGTCCAGCAGCTTCGACCTGATCGTCCTTGGCGCCGGTTCCGGCGGGATTGCCGGCGCGGTACGTGCGGCGCGCCATGGTGCGCGCGTTGCCATCATCGAGCCGGACCGCCTGGGTGGCACCTGCGTCAACGTCGGCTGCGTGCCGAAGAAGGCAATGTGGCTGGCTGCCGACCTGGCTGACGCCTCGCGGGTCGCCCGCGCCTTTGGCTTCGATTCGGTCGCCGCGCCGCACCTGGACTGGCAGCACTTCGTGCAGCTGCGCGACGACTACATCGAACGCATCCACGGCAGTTATCGTGGGCGCTTCAGTGAACTGGACATCGAGATGGTCGATGGTCGCGGCCGCCTGCTGGCATCAAGGGACGGTCTGCATCGGGTCGCGGTCGGTGAGCGCGAAATGACGGCACGCCATGTGCTGGTTGCTACTGGCGCGCGTCCGGGGCGTATCGACCTGCCGGGCGGCAAGCTGGGCATGGTGTCTGACGACGTGTTCGCGCTGCGCGAATGCCCGCGCCATATCGCCATCGTCGGCGGCGGCTACATCGGCGTCGAGTTCGCCGGCGTGCTGCGATCACTGGGTGCGCGGGTCAGCCTGTTCACCCGTGGCCCCTGCGTGCTGCGGCAGTTTGACCACGAGATTGCCGACGCGCTGGGCAACGGGATGACGCATCACGGCATCGAACGTCATCACGGAGCGCGACTCGCTGGCGCATCGCGCAGCGATGGTGGCTACTCGCTGGCGTTCGAGGATGGCAGCAGCGCGGACGGTTTCGACCAGCTGCTGTGGGCGCTGGGTCGTGATCCGAATGTCGAGGGCATCGGCCTGTCCGACGCCGGCGTGGCGCTTGACGACAAGGGCTTCATTGCCGTGGATGCCTTCCAGGACACCAATGTGGCCGGCATCCATGCCGTGGGCGATGTCACCGATGCGCCGGCGCTGACGCCGGTAGCGATCGCCGCTTCACGTCGGCTGATGGATCGCCTGTTCGGTGACGAGGCGGATCGTCGGCTCGACTACACCAACATCCCGACCGTGGTGTTCTCGCATCCGCCCATCGGCACCGTTGGCATGACGGAAACTGAGGCGCGCGAGCGCTTCGGCGACGATGTCCGCATCTATCGCAGCCGCTTCCGGCCGATGCGCGGCGCGCTGGCCGGCAGTGAGCAGCGCAGCCTGATGAAGCTGGTCTGCGCCGGCAGCGAGGAGAAGGTCGTCGGCCTGCACCTGCTGGGTGAAGCCGCCGACGAGATCCTGCAGGGTTTCGCCGTCGCCATCCGCATGGGCGCCACCAAGCGGGATTTCGACGACACCGTCGCCATTCACCCGACCTCCGCCGAAGAAGTGGTGCTGATGACCTGAGGTGGTCGCCAGTTCCTGACCGCTGGTCAGAGTATCCCGGGGTCTTCGAAGCCGTCATTGAAGATGACCGACGGCAGGATGAATGCGGTTTCACCGGCGCCGGCGGTGCATCGCGCGTCGCCGTCGCCGTCGCTGTCGAGCGGGCGCGGGAAGCCGACCTGGTCCTTGAGCGGGCACAGGGTCCAGTCCGTATCCGAGACTGCGGTGGCACCGCCGTCGATCAGCGGGCTCGGCCCCTTCGGGATTAGGGTGAAGGCCGTGGCGTTGGCCGGAAAGGTGGTGGCCTCCAGGCGCAGGGTCGGGTGCTGGGTGCCTGCGCCGGCGATAAAGGTGCAGCTGTCATCGGTGAAGTAGTTGAACATGCCAGTGAAGCTGGCGTCCGGCGTCACGCCGAAGCTGATGCTGCAGCTTTGGCTGCCGTCCTGGCTGTCGATGTCGAAGGCGTTGTTGGACACGCTGATCAGGTCGATGTCACCGCCATAGTGGAGGCTGCCTCCGCCGATACTGGTCTTGTTGTCGCGGAAGCTGTTGTTGCGCATGCGCAGCGCGCTGCGGTTGAGGAAAATGGCCGCGCCGTTGTTGACGACGCCGTTCCGGTTGCCGTCGTTGAAATAGAACGTGTTGTTCTCGATGTCAGTGGGCGAGCGATCGGCGGGATTGCTCGCGCCGATGCTGATGACGCTGGCGCTACCGGCGCTGGAATTGGCGTAGAACAGATTGCGGCGCAGCGTCAACTGGCTGAAAAGGCCGCTGATCGCACCACCATCTCCGCTGGAACCGGTGCCGGTCAGCACGGTCCGGTTGCCGGTGAAGCCGGAATCCTCGATGACCGTGTTGACATTGCCGGTCACGCGAATGGCGCCGCCAAGGACGGACGCCCCATTCTTGTCGCTGCTGGCGTCGTTGCCGTTGACCAGTGAGCGGCGGATGGTCAGCGTGACGCCACCGGCCAGCGGCGCAAGGTAAATTGCGCCGCCTTCGGCCCCGGCGTCGACTCCACCCAGCGCCTGGTTGTCCTTGAGCGTGCTGTCCTGGAGCACGAGCATTCCGGTGCTGTAGATGGCGCCACCCCGTGCATTTTCCGTCGTGTTCGTGGTTACCGCCGTGCAGTTCTCGAAAATCACTCCCGACATCAGCAGCTCGGCACCGTGTTCGCTGTTGAGACAGCCACCACGAAACGCCGTGCCACCGCTGATGGCAAGGTCGTTGATCTGGAGCTGGGTTACGCCCGATTCCAGCGTCAGGCGTTGAAGGCTGGTCAGGTCCAATGTCAGAAGGTCGGCACCCGGACCATTGATGGTCAGCTGCTGCGACTCGATCAGCGGAAGGTCGGAACTGATGAACTGTGGCGTTATGGTGCCGCTGAGGCCGCTGTCCACCTGGATGGTGTTGCTGGCGTCAAGGCTCGCGTTGGCGTCGATCATCGCCTGGCGAAACGAACCGGCTCCCGTTGCGTTGGTATTGGTGACGTTGAACGTGGCGCTCTGAGCTGTGTCGATGGCGATTAGTGACAGGGACAGGAATACGGCAACAACGAGCTTCTGCATGCGGGCGTCCTTTCGTGGCAATTCCCCGGGATACGAAGCCAATGCGGATTTCCAGACATGGCGGCTTGCGAACCACGCCGGACAGCAGTTAGCGTGCCCGCCATGTCTACCTTCACATTGCATCAAGGCAGCGCGCCGCTGCTGGTCAGCTGTCCGCATGACGGCACGGCGCTTCCCGATGACATCTCGGTACGTTTGACCGACAAGGCGCGCGGCGTGCCCGATACCGACTGGCACGTGGCGCGTCTCTACGATTTCGCCCGTGAGTTGGGCGCCTCGATGCTGGTGCCGCGCTGTTCGCGTTACGTCATTGATCTGAATCGCCCTCCGGACGACGCCTCTCTGTATCCGGGACAGAACACCACTGGCCTGTGTCCGCTGGTCGGCTTCGACGGTGAGCCGATCTACCAGGAAGGCATGGCGCCGGATGCCGATGAGATTGCCATTCGCCGCGAGCGCTACTGGCGTCCCTATCACGATGCGCTGGCGGCCGAGCTCTCACGCATCCAGGCAGCGCACGGCCGCGCGGTGCTGTGGGAAGCGCATTCCATCCGCGGCGTGGTGCCGTTCCTGTTCGAGGGCCGCTTGCCGGATCTCAATCTCGGCACGTCCGCCGGTGCCAGCTGTTCCGTGGATCGACAGGCGCGTCTGGAAGCAGTCTTGCAAGGGCAGAGCGCCTACGACTGGGTCGCCAACGGCCGCTTCAAGGGCGGCCATATCACCCGCAACTATGGCGATCCGGCGAATGGCATCGACGCGGTGCAGCTCGAAATCAGCCAGCGCTGCTACATGGACGAAGACAGCTTCGAATACGACGGAAAAAAGGCTGCCAGCCTTCAGGCTGTGCTGAGGGCTTTGCTGGAAACCTGCGTCTGAAGTCTGCCGGCGGGCTGTGACTCAGCCACCAAACAGGTTCCGCAACCAGTGCGAGAATTGGCCGATTTCCTGATCAAAGCGACCGCTGGCGGCGAAGTAAATGAGCACGCCAAAGCCGACGAACAGCAACGCCGCGAATATACGGTCACTGAATGTGCCGAAACGGCGTTGACGGGATTGGCGATCGCCACGGGCCATGTCGGCAGTCTACGCCGACCCAACAGACGAGCGTTATCACACTTCCAGCGTCGCCAGATCGCCTTTTTCCTCCAGCCACTGGCGGCGATCGGAGGCGCGTTTCTTGCCGAGCAGCATGTCCATCAGTTGCGGGGTGCCGTCGTCGTCTTCGACCGTGAGTTGCACCAGTCGGCGCGTATCGGGATGGATCGTGGATTCGCGCAGCTGCGAGGGGTTCATTTCGCCGAGACCCTTGAAGCGCGTGGTGCTGACCTGTCCCTTGATCTTTTCGCGCTCGATGCGCTCGAGCAGCAGGCGCTTTTCCTCTTCGTCCAGCGCGTAAAACACCTGCTTGCCGACGTCGACACGGAACAGAGGTGGCATGGCGACGAAGACGTGACCAGCGCGCACCAGCGACGGGAAGTGCTTGAGGAACAGCGCGGTCAGCAGCGTGGCGATGTGCAGGCCATCGCTGTCGGCATCGGCGAGGATCACCACCTTGCCGTAACGCAGGCCGGACAGGTCATCCTTGCCTGGATCACAGCCGATGGCGACCGCGAGGTCGTGCACTTCCTGCGAGCCCAGCACCGAGCCGGATTCCACTTCCCAGGTGTTCAGGATCTTGCCGCGTAGCGGCAGGATGGCCTGGAAGTCCTTGTCGCGCGCCTGCTTGGCGCTGCCACCGGCGGAGTCGCCCTCGACCAGGAACAGCTCGGTGCGCGACAGGTCCTGACTGATGCAGTCGGCCAGCTTGCCGGGCAGGGCGGGACCTTGCGTGACCTTCTTGCGGACGATCTGCTTCTCGGTCTTGAGGCGCGCCTGTGCGCGGCTGATCGCCAGCTGTGCGATCTGCTCACCCAGTTCAACGTGCTGGTTGAGGTACAGACTGAAGGCGTCGTGCACGGCGCCTTCGACGAAAGCCGCAGCCTGTCGTGAGCTCAGGCGCTCCTTGGTCTGCCCGCTGAACTGCGGATCGGTGAGCTTGGCGCTCAGCACGAAGCTCAGGCGATCAAACACGTCTTCCGGCGCGATCTTCACCCCGCGCGGCAGCAGGTTGCGGAAGTCGCAGAACTCGCGCAGCGCCGTGGTCAGGCCGGAACGCAGGCCGTTGACGTGGGTGCCGCCCTGGGCGGTCGGGATCAGGTTGACGTAGCTTTCGGTGACCAGCTCGCCCTCGGGAATCCAGGCGATGGCCCAGTCGGCGGTTTCGGTGTCGCGACTGTGGCTGCCGACGAACAGGTCGGCCGGCAGGCGTTCGCGGTCGGCGATCTGTCCGGCGAGGTAGTCGCGCAGGCCGTCCTCGTAGAACCACTCATTGCGCTCGCCGCTGGCCTCGTCGAACAGGCGCACGGTCAGGCCGGGGCAGAGCACCGCCTTGGCTCGCAGGATGTGGCGCAACGCGCGCAGGTTGAACTTGGCCGTGTCGAAGTATTTCGGATCAGGCCAGAAGCGCAGACGCGTCCCGGTGTTGCGCTTGCCGACGCTGCCGACTTCTTCGAGCGACGAGTCGGTTTCGCCGTCGCGGAATTGCATGCGGAATTCGCTGCCGTCGCGCTTGATGAAGATCTCCACTTTCGACGACAGCGCATTCACCACACTGACGCCGACGCCGTGCAGGCCGCCCGAGAATGTGTAGTTCTTGCCGCTGAACTTGCCGCCGGCATGCAGGCGCGTGAGGATCAGCTCGACGCCGGGAATGCCTTCGTCGGGGTGGATGTCCACCGGCATGCCGCGTCCGTCGTCGCTGACCTCGCAGCTGCCATCGGCATGCAGCGTGACGTCGATGGTTTTGGCGTGGCCGCCCAGCGCCTCGTCGACGCTGTTGTCGATGACTTCCTGCGCGAGATGGTTTGGACGGCTGGTATCGGTGTACATGCCCGGACGGCGGCGGACCGGGTCGAGGCCGGAGAGGACTTCAATGTCGGCGGCGTTGTAGCGACTGCTCATTCCGTGAGGATTCCGTGCGGTATTGCGGTAGGACAGGGCGGGATGGTGGCGAGCGGGGCGGTACCGGTCAAGCGAAAGGCGTTGCGGGTTTCCCGTGACGGCTTCAGCCGCATGTCGGAAACCGCCCGGTGATCCCGTATCGTTCAACGTAGCCGGTAGTCGTCCCACCGCGTGCGACAACCCCTCATCAATCATCGGGAAATTTCCGCCATGTTCGACTTCAAGCTGGGCCAGGTTCTTGGCCTGTTGCTTCGCACCACTCCCTATCTGTTCCTGCGCCTGATGGTCTATGTCGGCATCAGCCTTGCCTATCTGATCGTTACTGGCGCTGGCGCTGGCATCGGCTGGATTGTCGGCAAGGCGGCGTCGAACCCCGGTTTTGCCTTCTGGGGCGGTGCCATCGGCTTTGGTCTGACCAGTGGCGTGCTCTACTGGCTGCGCGAATACCTGCTGTACATGGTGAAGGCCGGTCACATCGCGGTGCTGGCCGAGCTGCTGGAAGGCAAGGAGATCCCCGGCGGCAAGGGCCAGCTGGCGCACGGCGCCGAGGTGGTGAAATCGCGCTTCGTGGAAAGCTCTGTGCTGTTCGGCGTTGATCGCCTCATCAACGGCATCATCCGCGTCATCAACCGCATGACCATGCGCATCGCCAACTGGCTGCCGATCCCGGGACTCGATTCGGCGATGGGCATCATCAACGCCATCCTGCGCACCTCGCTCACCTACGTGGACGAGGTGATCCTGGCCCACAACATCCGCGTGAAGTCCGACAACGCTTGGGCCACCAGCCGTGATGCCGTGGTGCTCTACGCGCAGAACTACAAGACGCTGTTGAAGAATGCCGCGGCCATCACCGTCATCGTCTGGCTGCTGACCGCGCTGATCTTCGTGGTCTGTCTGGCTCCTGCGCTGGGCGTCGCCAGCCTGTTCCCGAATGTCGCCAGTTTCTGGGGCGTGGCCATCGCCGTGGTGCTGGCCTGGGGTCTGAAGGCGGCGCTGGTCGACCCGCTGGCGATGACCGCGCTGATGCAGGTTTACTTCAAGGTCAGCGCCGGCCAGATGCCCAACGCCGAGTGGAGCGGCAAACTGGAGGGCTGGTCCGGCAAGTTCCGCCAACTCAAGGAAAAGGCCGGTGGCATCGCCCCGCAGCCGGCACCCGCACTGCCCGGGTCGGCCCCTGCCGCACCGCCCCCGCCACCACCGGCGGGTTGATCGCCGTCGCGGGCCTCAGGGCGCGCGCAGGTAGTGCACGGAAAACAGGCTGTCGTCGTCGGTCCACACGCGCATCGGTTCGAAACCGGCGCGGCGGGCCAGTTGCTGGAAGCTGTCGATGCTGTACTTGCAGCTGCTCTCGGTGTGGATGGACTCGCCGTCGGCGAAGCGGAACGGTTGGCCTGCCACGTGAACAATCTGTGCGCCGTCGCTGACCAGGTGCATTTCGACGCGGCTCTTGTCGGCATTGAAAAAGGCACGATGCCGGAAGCGTGACAGGTCGAAGTCGGTGCCCAGTTCGCGGTTGATGTGGCGCAGCATGTTGAGGTTGAACGCCTCGGTGATGCCGGCGGCATCGTTGTAGGCGGCGTTGAGGCGCTCCGGTGATTTCAGCAGATCGACGCCGATCAGCATGCCGCCACCGGACAGGCGTTCCGCCCACGCATTGAGGAAGCCTTCGGCCACGCGCGGCTCCATGTTGCCGATGGTCGAGCCCGGGAAGAAGCCGACCAGCGGGCCATCGCCGGGACTTTCCTCCAGCGGCAGTGCGCTGTCCTCGCCGTAGTCGGCAACGATGCCGGTGATCGGCAGGCGCGGGAACTCGCGGGCCAGCGCCAGCGCGGACGAGCGAAGTTGGCTGCCGGAAATGTCGATGGCGACGTAGCCGTCCGGGTTCTTCAGGATGCGCAGCAGCATCTTCGCCTTGGTGTCGGCGCCAGAGCCGAGTTCGACCAGCCGGCAGCCTTCGCCCAGCGTTTGGGCGATCTCGCGACCGTGCCGGTGAAAGATCGCGAGTTCAGTGCGTGTCGGGTAGTACTCGGGCTGCTCGCAGATGGCCTCGAACAGCTCCGAGCCGCGGGCGTCGTAGAACAGCCACGCCGGCAGCCATTTAGGCGACATCGACAGGCCATCGATGACCGCGTCCTGCAGGCTTTCCAGGTCAGGGCTGAGGTCGACAATGGTGGCGTTGGGCGGCGCGATGACGGCGCTGTTCATGGGATGTCCTTGGCGAGCCGCAGCCCGCAGAACTGCCAGCGCGCGGTTGGCGGGAAGAAGTTCCGATAGCTCGACCGGATATGGTTTCGCGGCGTGGCGCAGCTGCCGCCACGCAGCACCATCTGCGAACACATGAATTTGCCGTTGTACTCGCCAGCCGCTCCGGGCAACGGTTTGAAGCCGGGGTAGGGCGCGTAGGGACTCTGCGTCCATTCCCAGACGTTGCCGCCAAAGCTGCGGCCGGTCAGTGGCTCAGGTTCGAGGCGACCCGAGTCCGCAAACTCACCGTTCCATTCCTGCCGGCCGATCAGCTGTTCCCATTCGGCTTCCGTTGGCAGTCGCGCATCGCGAAAGCGGGCGTAGGCATCGGCCTCGTAATAGCTGAGATGGCAGATCGGCTCACTCGGATCGACCGGCACCGTTCCGCGGTTGCTGAAACGCAGCCAGATACCGCCGTCATTGCGCCAGTAGAGTGGGGTCGACCAGTCTTCGGACTGCACGGTGGACCACCCATCCGATAGCCACCACCGTGGATCGCGGTAACCACCGGCGTCGATGAACTCGATGTACTCCGCGCAGCTGACCGGTCGCGAGGCCAGCGCATAGGGTTCGAGCCAGGTGCGGTGTCGCGGACGTTCGTTGTCGAAGGCGAAGCTGGTGTTGCTCGCGCCGATTTCCACCGGACCCGCTGTTTCGTGCGTCAACCATTCGGCTGGAGGCAGCGGTTCCGGATTCACCCCGCGTGGCGACGGCGAACGCCACGCAGGCTGCAGGGCATTGCGGGAGAGCAGGTGCTTGAGGTCGGTGACCAGCAGTTCCTGATGCTGCTGTTCGTGGTTCATGCCGAGTTCGAGTACGGCCAGCGCGTCGCGACCTGTGGCTGAATCGGGCTCCAGCGCGTCCAGGAAAGCCAGCACCCGTGATTCCACCGTTTCGCGATAAGCCAGCACCTCGTCCAGCGATGGTCGGGTCAGCAGGCCGCGTTGCGGGCGCGGATGGCGCTCGCCGAGGGCCTCGTAGTAGGAGTTGAACAGGTACAGCCAGTTGGCGTTCAACGGTGCCTGTCCGGCAAACGGCTGCAGCAGCATGACCTCGAAGAACCAGGTCGTATGCGCCAGATGCCACTTTCCCGGGCTGGCATCGGGCATGGACTGCACGCAGAGGTCCTCTGCGCTGAGTCCTTCGATCAGTTTCCGGGTCTGGTTCCGGACCTTCTGGAATGCCAGCGACGGATCGCTGGCGACTGTCTGGGTATTGGCGTGCATGGACGGTAACCGTTCTGCCGCAGCGTCCCGTGGAACAGTGTGCGACCTTAACACGCTGGGGTGACACCGCCATTCAAATGGAGGATCGACCGTTTTGTCGGAATGGAATACTCTGGCCGGCAATAGCACGAACAGGGGGATGCTATGCAGGGGGCGACACTGAAACACGTTTTTGTTGCGGCCTTGATGGCTGTGGCCGGGTTGATTGCATCCGGCAAGGCGACTGCAGGTATCTCGATTCCTGCGGGCGCATCGATCCAGCTCAATGGCGGGACCATCGCTGGCGCTGGTGATGTGACCATCGCGGGGCAGCTGGGCGTTGGCGGCGGTCAGCTGGTCGGCGTCGACAATCTGCTGGTGACCAGCGGTGGCTCCCTGTTGGGTGGAGCCGGCCTGATCGAGCTTGCCGGTGACTGGCAGGTGGATGGCGGTTTCGACCCCGGTAGCGGCACCGTCCGCTTTGTCGATGGCGCCTTCGCCAGTTCCCATATCGTCGGCAGCAATACGTTCTCGACCCTGTCGTTGGTCAGCATGCTGGGCAAACACATCGTGGTCGATGCCGGCGGTATCCAGACGATCCTGGCGCACCTCGAAATCACCGGTACTGCGGCTGATCCGCTGCAGATCGAGCGCCTGCCTTCCGGTGCCGAAGGTCAGTTCAATCTGGCGGCAGGCGGCACACAGTCGATCATTCACGTCGGCGTGTCCAACGTGCACGCCAACGGCCAGCCGCTGGCGCCGGCTGAAACCAACGAAGGTGGTGCCGGCAATGCGCTAGGGTGGTTCGGTGCCGTTGTGGCCGCAGCCATCGTTGCGCCGCAGGTGATTCCGGCTTTGCAGCTGCCGATCCTGTTGCTGCTTTCCGCGCTGTTGGCCGGTATGGGTCTGACGGCTGCTCGTTCCCGTCTCGGTTCCTGACGGAGAGCCGGTTTGGAATCGACGATGCCGTTTCGCACGCCGGTGAGTCTCGCCATCTTTGCTGCCTTGAGCAGCCTGCCGGCCGTGCATGCGGCTGATCTTGAGATCACCCCTCCTGCGGGTGGTGCGGTGGTGGTGAAGGACAGCAGTGGCGCGACAGCACGCTTTGTCGTGAACCCGGATGGCACCGTGGGCATTACGGGTCTGCCGAGCGCCGTTCAGGAAGATAGCCCTGTCTGTTTCGATGCCAGTACGGGACAGCTTGGCGCCTGCGGATCCATCGTCGGGCCAACCGGCCCCATGGGACCGACCGGGCCAACTGGTCCAACGGGCCCCACCGGTCCGACCGGCTCGATCGGCGCCACGGGTGCCGATGGTCCACCGGGACCCATTGGAGCAACAGGGCCCATAGGTCCGACAGGCGCCATTGGTGACACAGGCCCCATTGGCCAAACGGGGGTACAGGGTCCAACCGGTCCTGTCGGGGATGTCGGAGCCATGGGACCTGCTGGCCCGACAGGCCCGACCGGCCCCACGGGGCCAGCAGGAGCTGGCGTGACGACCTTTGGCGGGACGTTCTCGCTAGGAGCCGCGGCAGTGGTCGGTGGCGCTGATGTGATTTTCACCAACAACGGTCCGTTGTCCGGTGTTACCCATACTGCGGGGACTGCTACGGTCGTTGTGCCGGTCACCGGCACCTATCGGGTCGATTACACGGTCAACTACACGGCGGGTGTTGGTGCAGCCCTTGCGATTGCGGTGAACGGAACCGTGGATGCAAGTACCAACCGGGATCTACTGACCGCGATCGGTTCAATCAGCGGTGAGAATCTGTTGCCCCTGACCGCCGGTGACGTGATCACCCTACGTAACAACAGCGCTATTCCCATCACTCTGGATTCCGCGCCCGGTGTAGGCGCGAGTCTGGTGTTGATGTTCTTGAACTGACCACGCCTCATGGCGTTGTGCTGATGGCCTCGGGGCAACGAGCTTCGCAGGAAACGGAAATATTTCTAGGGGGCATTGAGATGACGATGATCGACAAGTGGATGAAGCGGCGCCCGCTGGCGATGGCCACCGCGCGCTTCATCGTCAATCCGGACGGCACGGTGGGCATTACCGGCCTGCCCAGTGCCGTGCAGGAAGACAGCCCGGTCTGCTTCGACGCCAGTACCGGCCAGTTGGGCGCCTGCGGTTCCATCGTCGGCCCGACCGGTGCCACGGGTCCTACCGGTCCGACTGGTCCCACTGGCCCGGCCGGCGCGATGGGCGCCACCGGTGCGGATGGTGTGCCGGGTCCGACCGGCGCCATGGGGCCAACCGGCCCAATGGGCGCCACCGGAGCGATGGGTGCGACAGGCGACACTGGTGCCATGGGACCGACCGGTCCGACCGGTCCAGCGGGAGCGACGGGCGACACGGGTCCAACTGGTCCCACCGGAGCAACCGGGCAGACGGGGCCAACCGGGCCGACGGGTTCGACCGGTGATACCGGACCAACTGGTCCGACGGGTGCGCAGGGGCCAACCGGATCCACCGGATCTACCGGATCTACTGGAGCGACGGGTCCAACAGGTCCGTCGGGACCAACCGGAGGCACGGGGCCGACTGGCCCGACGGGGGCCTTGGGGCCAACGGGTGGTACTGGCGCAACCGGTCCGACCGGATCAACGGGTCCGACGGGTCCGATTGGGCCGACCGGCGTTCAAGGTCCGACAGGAACCGCTGGTGCAACAGGTGCGACGGGAGCGGTGGGGCCGACAGGGCCTGCTGGGGCAGGGCTGCATTATCGGGTCACGATCAATGGCACACTGAGCACTTCGCTGACGAGGCCGCTCTACCCGACGGTGGTTACCGGCTTTGGAGATCGTTGGGCATTCATTTCGGAAACCGGGTATACCATCGGTGTTGATCCCGACGGAACATTTGCCGGAGACTCAACCGCTTCCTACGAATCATATGATTGTACTGGCCCTGCATTGGTTTCTGGTGCTCAGGCGCGTCCAGGCCTTGTGATGGGTGAGGGGAATCCGAATACCCTTTACTACGTGCCCAAATCGTCACCAGATACCGTCATCGCTCCTTCGCGACATAGTCGCTACACCGCGTCTTCAGGGGCTTGTGAACTGAATGACACTGCTTTCTCTGGTCTGTACTATCGGGCCCCAATCAACGATCCAACAGTGACAGGAGTGGGTTTCACGGCAGGTCCGGTCACATTGGGTGCTGAATTTGTACCTTGACTCGTGAATATGGAGCGGCTGCGGCTAAGGTCAGCTATTTCGTTCGGACATCTGTCAGGCCATCCTGTGGGGTAGCCTGACCTGAGGCGAGATCATTGCGACAACTTTGGTGCGTCAGTCTCAAACGCCGCGTTCGGCATAGAACGCGGCGTTTTTTCTGATGCGCTCGGCCTCGCTCGCGGGAAAGGCCGCATCGGCCAGCAACTGCCGGCTGGCGGCGCGTCCGGCTTCGGTGTCGCCCGTGTAGAACGCGGTGATGCTCAGCTCATCCAACGCGCGCCAGCGATAGCAGGCCTCATCGACAAACAGGCGGTCGGCGGGTCGCGGAATGGCCGCAGCCTGGCGGGCATAGAGCATGCCGATGGCGTACTGGCCGCGTTCGCGATGGAATCGGGCCAGCTCCAGCAGCGGTTCGGCGCGCGCCGGGCGCCCCTGGTAGGCGTAGAGGTAGGCATGCGCCACTTCGGCTTCTGGGAGCCGCAGGACTTCCTTGAGGCGCGCTACCTGGAACAGCGCGAACCAGGTCTCTTCATCCCAGCCGGGCATGCCGGCGCGGCGCTGGTAGGCCGACAGCGCTTTTTGCGGCTCGCCGGCGTCGCGGTAACTCTGGGCCAGATAGAACACGTAGCGCGCGTTGTCGGGTTCCTTCTCCAGCGCCTCTTCGAACACCGCTGCGTCGTCATGGAACTTGCGTGGATTGCGACTGCGCGCACCCTCGGCCCGGTAGATCACCTGCAGTCCGGGCAGCGGCGTTGGTATGGATTGCCGTTCGCAGACCAGCACTTCGTGGAGCACGCCCTCGTAGTGCCAGGGGCGATCCAGCGCGACCAGGCAATTCCGTGCGTAGCGGGTGTCATCGTGCAGGATCTGGATTTCGTAGGCGTCCGCGCGGCTATCCGGACGCCTGAAATCCGGAGCGATCTGCAGTTCCTCGTCGGCATCAATGACAAACGCATAATCGCGTTGACGGCCGTCCGGCTCACCGCAGCCCTCACGGGCCAGATCCAGCGCCTGGTTGCGGTTGGTCGAGAAGTCCACCCACGGGCGTTCATGCAGTTCACCGGGCACGTCGGCCATGAGTTCACGGATCAGCGCCTGCGTACCATCGGTGGAGCCGGTATCGACGATCACCCAGCGGTCGATGAGCGGTCGCACCGAATCGAGGCAGCGGCGGATCACGTGCGCCTCGTTCTTGACGATCATGCACAGGCAGATGCGCGGTGGGGCGGGGTTTGCAGAATTTCCGGCGTTCATCTGTCGATGATCGGCGAGCAGGGCCGGGCGTATCAAGCAGGGCCAGAAACAGCCCGTGAAAGCGGGGTTCTGACAGATTCCGGGTCCGCGACGCGGCATCGCCGAGTGAATCGCGTGCCCCGATCCTGTAAAATCCCGCTTTCACCGCGGAAACTCCCCATGGCGTCCCCGAACGTTACTCCCCTCGTCTTCGTTACCGGCGGGGTGGTGTCCTCGCTTGGCAAGGGCATTGCGGCGGCCTCGCTGGCGGCCATTCTTGAAGCCCGCGGCCTCAAGGTCACCCTGATGAAGCTGGATCCCTACATCAACGTGGATCCGGGCACCATGAGTCCGTTCCAGCACGGCGAGGTCTACGTGACCGATGACGGCGCCGAAACCGACCTCGATCTTGGGCACTACGAGCGCTTCGTGCGCACGCGCCTGACCCGCAGCCATTCGGTGACCACCGGCCGCATCTACGAGAACGTGATCCGCAAGGAGCGCCGCGGCGATTATCTGGGTGCCACCGTGCAGGTGATTCCGCACATCACCGACGAGATCAAGCGCTGTGTCGACGTGGCCACCGAGGGCGCGGACATTGGCCTGGTGGAAATCGGCGGCACCGTGGGTGACATCGAGTCGCTGCCGTTCCTCGAGGCCATTCGCCAGATCCGCATCGAGCGTGGGCCGTCCAAGGCCATGTTCATGCATCTGACGCTGGTGCCGTGGATTGCCGCCGCTGGCGAGCTGAAGACCAAGCCGACCCAGCATTCGGTGAAGGAACTGCGCTCCATCGGTATCCAGGCCGATGTGCTGGTGTGCCGCAGCGAGCAGCCGATCCCGGCCTCCGAACGCCGCAAGATCGCCCTGTTCACCAATGTGCCGGAAAAGGCGGTCATTTCGGCGGTGGATCTGGACAACATCTACAAGATCCCGATGTGGCTGCACGAGCAGGGCCTCGACCAGCTGGTCGTGGACCAGCTCGCCATCGACAAGCCGGTGGGCGAGGCGGACCTGTCGGAGTGGCGCGAAGTCGTCGATGCCTGCGATCACCCGGTGGGCGAAGTCACCATCGCCATCGTCGGCAAGTACATCGACCACGCCGATGCCTACAAGTCGCTGGCCGAGGCGCTGAAGCACGGCGGATTGAAGCAGCGCCTCAAGGTGCGTCTGCGCTGGGTCGAGAGCGAGCAGATCGAGAAGCAGGGCACCGCCGCGCTGGAAGGCGTTGACGGCATCCTGGTGCCGGGTGGTTTCGGCGATCGCGGTTTCGAGGGCAAGGTGAAGACCGTCGGTTTCGCCCGCGAGCGGCGGATTCCCTATTTCGGCATCTGTTACGGCATGCAGGCGGCGGTAGTGGATTTCGCCCGCAATGTTGCCGGCCTGAAGCAGGCCAACAGCACCGAAAATGATCGCCAGTGCCCGGAGCCGGTGATCGGTCTGATCACCGAATGGCGTACCTCCAGTGGCGACATCGAGCGCCGCAGCGCTGAATCCGACCTCGGTGGCACCATGCGCCTCGGCGCGCAGCAATGTCGCCTCAAGGCCGGTACGCGCTCGCGTGAGCTGTATGGCAGCGACGTGATCACAGAGCGCCATCGCCACCGCTACGAGTTCAACAACCAGTACCGGCAGCAGCTGGAAGACGCCGGCCTGGTCATCGCCGGCAAGTCGATGGACGACCTGCTGGTCGAGATCGTCGAGCTGCGCGAGCACCCGTGGTTCGTCGCCTGCCAGTTCCACCCCGAGTTCACCTCGACGCCGCGTGATGGGCATCCGCTGTTCGTCGGATTCGTCAAGGCAGCGCGTGAAAACCAGAACCGCGTGCAGGACATCGGTAGTGGTAAGGCCGGAGGTGCGGCAGCATGAAACTCTGTGGTTTCGAGGTTGGCGCCGACCAGCCGCTGTTCCTGATCGCCGGCCCCTGCGTGATCGAGTCGCTTGAGCTGCAGATGGACACGGCCGGCAAGCTCAAGGAAATCACCGATCGCCTCGGCATTCCGTTCATCTTCAAGTCCAGCTTCGACAAGGCCAACCGCACCTCGGGCACCAGCTTCCGTGGTCCCGGCATGGAGGAAGGCCTGAAGGTGCTGGCCGAGGTGAAGCGCCAGCTCGGCGTCCCGGTGCTGACCGACGTGCACGAATACACGCCAATGGACGAAGTGGCCTCGGTGGTCGACGTGCTGCAGACGCCGGCCTTCCTCTGTCGGCAGACCGACTTCATCCAGAAGGTTGCTTCGGCTGGCCGGCCGGTGAACATCAAGAAGGGCCAGTTCCTGTCGCCCTGGGAAATGAAGCACGTCGCCGACAAGGCGCTGGCCACCGGCAACAGCGACATCATGCTCTGCGAGCGCGGCGCCAGCTTCGGCTACAACAACCTGGTCAGCGACATGCGCAGCCTCGCGGTGATGCGCGAAACCGGCTGCCCGGTGGTGTTCGACGCGACGCACAGCGTGCAGCAGCCCGGCGGCCTTGGCGGCAAGTCTGGCGGCCAGCGTGAGTTCGTGCCCGTCCTCGCCCGCGCGGCCGTGGCGGTCGGCGTCGCCGGCGTCTTCATGGAAACCCATCCCGACCCCGACAAAGCCCTCTCCGACGGCCCCAACGCCTGGCCGCTTGGCCAGATGGAAGCGCTGCTGGAGACGCTGGTGGCGCTGGATCGGGTGAGCAAGGCGTGAGTCGATGTCTTGGGGTGTTTCCCGGAGCGTTCCTGCTGGCATCGCTAGCGGTTTTCTTTAACGTAGCGCTAGCGTCGGATAACGATAACTTCGATCCCGAAAAGCGCCAGTACGAAGGCTTGCTCAGCGTCTACGAGCCGCTGCATTCGTGTGTAGAACAGAAGCTGGCTGGCGTTGATCGAAAGCGGCGTGCCGAAATGATCGTAGCGAATGGTGCCTTCGATGCACTCGATACGGCGGGGCGCGGACGATTCGGACCCTGGGACGATTGGTTTGAGCGCGCCACGGACGATTCTGTGGATCGCGTGGAGCGAATCAACGCTTCTTTTTGCCTGGACGCGCTAGCAGGCTACAAATCGGGCGAGCCAGAGCCAGAGCGGTATCCTACCGGGAGGGTCGAATCTCGATATGGCTCGATGCGGACGTGGTTCTTGCCAGGATTGTAGGGAGTGGCTTGCGACACCCCCTAAGCTCGCTCGACTACTGGATGGACGAATCAAGTTTCAGGAAATCTACTTCAATTTGCTTACGGATTACGGGGACTTTCAAAGCTGTGTTCAGGGAGCAATAGAAAAGGTCTCGAACCGGGACAGTTCTTGGCTGATTGCGCAGAAAAGGCTGGCCTGGCGATCTCGTGATGATTTGCTTGCTCGTAAAGCCAGACTACAAACAAGCAAGCGAGGCTAAAGATCAGCAGCCAAGTGCGGCGCTGGAGTCAGTTGATTGGGTTGTGCAACCCAGTCTGTGTTGTCCAGCGAACCGGATGACAGGCTTTCGGCTCAGGCTGAGGCGAGCTGCTGCCGGTGTCTCCATAAATTTGGCGATCGCTTTCGGTGATGAGCTTGAGTGCAAACCACCCAATGGACTCTTGTATTGATCGACAGGGCACGTCATGTCGAATCTCTGAAGCGGTGATGTTCGTGGAATGCAAGCTGCTTGCCGGGCCGCTATCGGCCGCTAAATTTCTGGACGCCCAATCCGTCACTCAGTAGGTCGCGGAGCGCATCCGGCGACCGCCAGTGAAACCCGCAGACATAGCGGCCCAGCGACCAGCGGTTTGAAGCCGGCGTGACCGGCTCCGGGTCGGTAGTGAAGGCCGCCTGCAAGCCGTGCTGGTGCTGGAAGTCGGGCAGGTATTCGCGTTGCAGATAGTCGTTGCTGTCGCCGTAGGGATAGGCGAACAGGGTGCTGCGCCATGGTGCGCAGTGGCGGTTGAGGTAGTCGCTGGCCTGGCGAATCTGCCGGTCTGCGCGCTCGAAGTTGTCGATGTGGGTGAAGTTGCCCGGCCATGTATCTGGTGCCGCGCGCCGGGATACGGCCTCGTGGTTGTGGTCCCAGCTGTGGTTCTCGATGCGCAGCAGGCTGTCGGTCGCGGCTTGCGGCCACCAGCTGTCATCCCACCAGCCCTTGTCGATCAGCGACAGCCGATCCAGATCGGCGCGTGCCTCCGGTGAGGTGATCACAAAGCTCGACATTTCGGCGGCGATGCCGGTGCCGCGGTGATGGTCGTCGAGAATGCCGCGAAAGCTGCGCTGCATGCCCCAGGTCGGGTGCTGCAGATCGTGCCAGTCGAACCAGGAGCCGTCGTCGCAGCTCAGGGCCACGGCGCGCTCGAACGGGGCGTTGGCCGGGTCGTTCAGGGCCGCGACCACGGTGCGCAACGGCACCACCGGCAGCCCGAGCCCCGCGATCAGGCGCAAGTCCTCGCGCAGGGCGACATGGTCGTTGCCGGCATAGTCGTTGCTGCTGATGTTGACCGAATGGTAGGTGAGGACGACGGTGCGCATCGCGAAATTATGCCGCAAGGCCAGCAAATCCGGTGTTTTCAGGGCCGGGAACCCTGCCTGATCCGGTATCATGCGGCCCCTGTTCCCCTCCGCATCGCAGCCCGAGCCCATGACCACCATCACCAAGATCCACGCCCGCGAAATCCTTGATAGCCGTGGCAATCCCACGCTGGAAGCCGAAGTCACGCTGGACAGCGGCCAAGTTGGTCGCGCGGCGGTGCCGTCGGGCGCCTCCACCGGCCAGCGTGAGGCGGTTGAGCTGCGCGATGGCGACAAGACCCGCTACGGCGGCAAGGGCGTGCGCAAGGCGGTGGCGAACGTGAACGGGCCGATTGCCGAAGCGTTGACTGGTTTCGACGCCAACGACCAGCAGGGCCTGGACGAGAAGCTGATCGCGCTGGACGGCACCGAGAACAAGTCGCGCCTGGGCGCCAATGCGCTGCTAGGCGTGTCGCTGGCCAATGCGCATGCCGTCGCCGCGTCGAAGGACATGCCGCTGTGGCAGCACCTCAATACCGATGAGTCGGCGCTCAGCCTGCCGGTGCCGATGATGAACATCATCAACGGCGGTGCGCATGCCGACAACAACGTGGACATGCAGGAATTCATGGTGCTGCCGGTTGGCTTCGACAGCTTCTCCGAGGCGCTGCGCGCCGGCACCGAGATTTTCCACGCGCTGAAGTCGGTGCTGCAGGGTCGCGGCTTGTCGACGGCGGTGGGCGACGAGGGCGGCTTTGCGCCGGACCTGCGCTCCAACGAGGAAGCCGTCGAGGTCATCCTCGAAGCGACGCTGAAGGCCGGCTATCGTCCGGGCGAGGACGTGTTTCTCGGTCTCGACGTTGCCAGCTCCGAGTTCCACCACGATGGTCGCTACCACCTGACCTCGGAAGGCAAGCGACTCACCGCGGGCGAGTTCACCGACTATCTGGAAGGCTGGGTGAATCAGCACCCGATCCTTACCATCGAAGACGGCATGGCCGAGGACGACTGGGACGGCTGGGCTGAGATCAGCAAGCGGCTGGGTGACAAGGTGCAGCTGGTTGGCGATGATCTGTTCGTCACCAATCCGGCGATCTTCCAGCGTGGTATCGAGCAGCACATCGCCAACGCGATCCTGATCAAGGTGAATCAGATCGGCACGCTGACCGAAACGCTGGAAGCCATCCGCATGGCTGACCAGAACCGTTACGCGGCGGTGATCTCGCATCGTTCCGGCGAAACCGAGGACACCACCATCGCCGATATCGCGGTGGCGACGACCGCCACGCAGATCAAGACCGGCTCGCTGTGCCGTACCGACCGCGTGGCCAAGTACAACCAGCTGCTGCGCATCGAGGAGGCGCTGGGTTCGCGTGCGCGTTACGCGGGTCGGCAGGCGTTTCCGAACCTGAAGCGCTTCGGCTGACCACGGCTGATCGGGGCCCGCACATGCGGCGCAGCTTCCAACCGCTGCTGTTGATCATCCTGCTGCTGGCGCTGCTCGCCCTGCAGGTGAAGCTGTGGGTGGGCGAAGGCGGCATGCGCGACGTGAAGGTGCTGGAGCAGAGCGTCGGCGTACAGCGCGAGGAAAACACCAGGCTGCGCGGGCGCAATGATGCGCTGGCGGCGGAAGTCGAGGAGCTCAAGCACGGCGACGAGGCCGTCGAGGAGCGTGCGCGTAGCGAGATGGGGCTGATCAAGGACGGCGAGACCTTCTACCGCGTCATCGATGATCCGAAGCCGCCGGCCGATGCGAACAACGATGCCGGGCACGACCGGTAATGCGACCAGTGATCGGTCGCGCTGACATCAACGACGGCCGCGGCATCTGGGCTATCGTGCCGGCGGCCGGCATCGGCCAGCGCATGGCGGCCGGGCTGCCCAAGCAATACCTGCCGATCCATGGCGAGCCGATGCTGCTGCACACGCTGCGCGCGCTGGCGGCGCATCCGGCGGTGGTTGGCATCCAGCTGGCGTTGGCCGAGGACGATACGCACTGGGCGAAAGTGGAGGCCGCAGCGCGGGAGTCACTGCCTGTCGAGCTGCGTTGCTGCGAAGGCGGCGCGAGTCGCGCGGAATCGGTATCCGCCGCGCTGCGCGCATTGCCGGAAAACGTCGCCGGCGAAGACTGGATTCTGGTGCACGACGCTGCGCGGCCCTGTCTGGCGCTGGATGATCTGGATCGCCTGGTCTTCGCGCTGTTGCAGGAAGCCGATGGCGCCATTCTTGCCGCGCCAATGGCGGATACCGTCAAGCAGTCGTGTGATGGCGGCGATCGCATCATCGCGACCCTCCCGCGAGAAACGCTGTGGCGCGCGCTCACGCCGCAGGCGGCAAGACGAAGTCAGCTGTCCCAAGCGCTTCTCGACGCAGCGGTGGCCGGTGCAGCCATTACCGACGAAGCCTCCGCGCTGGAATTCGCGGGTCTGAAGCCGCGGCTGGTCGCTGGCCGCAGCGACAACATCAAGGTCACCGAACCCACCGACCTGCGATTGGCGGCTATGCTGCTGTCAAATCCGGACAGGGACTGAAATGCGCATCGGTATTGGTTACGACGTTCACGCCTTTGGGCCGGGCGATCACGTGATGCTCGGCGGTGTGCGCGTGCCGCATGAGCAGGGTGTGGTGGCGCATTCCGATGGTGACGTGCTGCTGCATGCGCTCTGCGATGCGCTGCTGGGTGCGCTGGCGTTGGGGGATATCGGCCAGCACTTTCCGCCGTCCGATCCTCGCTGGAAGGACGCCGACAGCCGGGTGATGCTGCGCCATGTCGGCGGCATGCTGGCCGAGCACGGCATGCAGATCGCCAATCTTGACACGGTGGTTGTTTGCGAGCGGCCGAAACTGGCGCCGCATGTGATCGCGATGCGCGAATGCATTGCCGAAGACCTCGCGATGCCGGTTGGCGCGGTCAGCGTGAAGGCGACCACCAGCGAGCGGCTTGGCTTTACCGGACGCGGCGAGGGCATCGCCGCGCAGGCCGTCGTGCTGCTGCGACGCGAGGGCGAATGAGCAGGGAATCAACGCAGGACCAGACGATCCCGCGCGCCTATGGCAATGCGGTGTTGACGGCGCGGCTGCGCGTTGAGGTCGAGGACTTCCAGGTCGACGAGGACCTTGGCTTTGAGCCCAGTGGCGAAGGCGAGCAGCTGTTTCTGCAGGTCGAGAAGCGCGGCGCCAACACGGCCTGGGTAGCCGATCAGCTGGCGGCCTGGGCCGGCGTGGCGCGGCATGCGGTGAGCTATGCCGGCCTCAAGGATCGGCACGCGGTGACGCGGCAGGCCTTCACCGTGCATCTGCCCGGACGTGAGGCGCCGCCGCTGGAGACGATGGCGATCGACGGGGTGACGGTGCTGTCGCAGACGCGGCACCGCCGAAAGCTGCCGCGCGGCGCATTGCGCGGTAACCGCTTCCGCCTTCTGCTGCGTGATGTTGCCGGTGATCTCGATGCCATCGAAGCGCGGCTGCGGGCGATTCGCGACGGCGGCGTGCCAAATGCCTTCGGCGAACAGCGATTCGGTCGTGGAGGTGACAACGTCGAGGCGGCACGGGCCATGTTCGCCGGCAAGCGCGTGCGCCGTGATCAGCGTTCGATGCTGCTGTCGGCGGTGCGTTCGCAGCTGTTCAACCAGGTGCTGTGGGCGCGCGTGGCCGATGGCAGCTGGAACACCGGCCTTGATGGCGAAATCTGGATGCTGGATGGCCGGCATAGCGTGTTCGGCCCGGAAGCGCTGGACGACACGCTGCGTGGTCGCGCCACCGAGGGCGATATCCATCCCACCGGCCCGCTCTGGGGGCGCGGCGAGCTGTCGTCGGCGGATGCGGCGCGGGAGCGTGAAGGGGTGGCGCTGTCCGGTGACGATGATCTGCGCGAAGGGCTGGAGAAGGCCGGCCTCAAGCAGGAGCGCCGTGCACTGCGCGTCGGCGTGCGCGACATGCTCTGGTCGTGGCCAGCGGATGATCAACTCCTGCTCGACTTTGCGCTGCCGGCAGGCAGCTATGCCACCGTGCTGCTGGCGCAGCTGGGCGAGGTGGTGGACGTGATGCGTCCGGCTGCCTGAGTCTTTCCGGATATGGATCGTCCGACAACCGCGCCTCCTTCCCTGTCATCGAAGCGCGCTGAAATCGAACCGGAAATTGTCGAGCTGACGGTTGCCGGGAAACCGCTGCCGGCGAGACTGTTCCGTGCCGAAGCCGGTGCGCCGGCGGTCGTTATCGCGGCGGCGCTGGGCACGCCGGCCGGCGTGTACCGGCGCTTCGCCATCGCCTTGGCCGAGCGCGGAGTCAACGTGCTGGCCGCAGACCTGCGTGGCATCGGCGACAGCCCCTTCCGTGCGTCGCGACGCTGCGGCTGGGGTTATCTCGATCTGGCGGATGACGAGCTGCCGACCATGCTTGCGGCGGCGGCAGACGCCTTTCCCGGCTCGCCGCGCTTCCTGTTCGGCCACTCGCTGGGTGGGCAACTGTCCCTGCTGCATGCCTCGCGCGGTGGAGAGCAGAATCTTGCCGGACTGATCTTCTGTGCCTCTGGAACGCCATACTGGCGCAGTTTCGGTCGCTGGACGCTGGGCATTCGCCTGTTCGCGATGTGGGTACGGCTGTGGTGTGCGCTGTTCGGCCAGTTCCACGGCGAGCTGCTGGGTTTCGGCGGCCACCAACCGGCGCGGCTGATGCGTGAATGGGCCGGCTTCTGTCGCAGCGGCGTGCTTCGAGACAGCCATGGCGAAAACCTCAGCGCCGGTTTTGCCGGTGTGCGATTACCGGCGCTGGCGATTGGCATGGCCGAGGATATGTTCGCGCCGCAATCGTCCATTGATGGACTGCTGGCGCTCAGCGGCGCTCAGGCCGAAAAGCAGTTCGTGGAACAGCTGCCGGATGGCCGTCCACCGCGGCACTTCGACTGGCTGAAGCAGCCGGAGGATATCGCTTCGCGGGTGGCGGCTTTCTGCCAGCGCGTCGTCAGCGCCTGAGCAGTACCAGCACCGCCCCGGAACCGCCGCCGGCCTCCGGTGCCGAGGCAAAGGCGAGTACATCACCGTTGTGGCGCAGGAAGCGGTCGGTCACCACTTTAAGCACCGGCACGCCGTCGCGTGAGCGCAGGCCTTTGCCATGGACGATGCGCAGACAGCGGTGGCCTTCGTCATGCGCTTCGTGCAGGAAGCGTCGCAGCAGCTCCAGCGCGCCTTCGGCAGTGGCGCCGTGCAGGTCGATTTCGTCCTCGACCGCGTACTGGCCGCGCTTCAGGCGACGCAGGATGGCCGGTCCAACGTTCGGGCGACGGAATTCCAGGCGGTCGCCAATATCGGGGTTTGCCAGGTCGAACGGCGCATCCCGCGACTGCCGTAGCGCCTCGACCTCATCGCGCTCGAACTGGCGTGCCCTTGGTTTCGGGCGCGGTCGCGGTGGTGGCAGCTCGCCGGGGGCCAGCTCGCGAACCGGCCCGATGGCCTCGCGGAACAGGGCGGCATCGTCATCTGGCGAGTCATCGTCGGGTGGGAACATCTGGAAAGCCTATCAGCACATGCCTTGCCGATCCCGGTTCGCAGTGCGGCCATCGGCTATCATTCGCACTTTGATCATTCCGTCGACTGCACGTGCTTTCCGGGCGCGGCCCCAGCGGGCAGTCGATGCAGCACAGGGAAGCGTATGCATATTCTGGTCAGCAACGATGATGGCGTGGAGGCGCCGGGCATCCGCGTGCTTGCGGAGCATCTGGCGGAGGTCGCCACGGTCACGGTGGTCGCACCGGATCGCGACCGTTCCGGTGCCAGCAATTCGCTCACCCTCGACCAGCCGATCCGCGTCACCGAGCTGTCGGAGCGACGTTACCGCGTGGCCGGCACGCCCACCGACTGTGTGCACCTGGCCTTGGCCGGAATGCTGGAAGACGAGCCGGACATCGTGGTTTCCGGCATCAACTCGGCGGCCAATCTGGGCGACGACGTGATCTATTCCGGCACCGTGGCCGCGGCGATGGAAGGGCGTTTCCTGGGTCTGCCGGCGATTGCAGTGTCGCTGGCCAGCAGCGAGCACAAGGCACGCAACTATCCGACCGCGGCACGCGCGGCGGTGGAAATCATGCGCCGGTTGCTGGTCGATGCGCTGCCTTCCGACACCATCCTCAACGTCAACGTCCCGGATCTGCCGTGGAGCGAGATCCGGGGCTACGAGGTGACGCGTCTTGGTCATCGTCATCGCGCCGAGCCCTGCATCAATGAAACCGACCCGCGCGGCCGACCGATCTGGTGGATTGGCCCGGCCGGTGCCGAGGAAGATGCCGGTCCAGGCACGGACTTCGACGCCGTGCGCCGTGGCTATATCTCGATTACGCCGATCCACGTCGATCTGACCCGCTACCAGGCGCTGGAAAAGGTCGCCAGCTGGGTCGATGGCCTGGCTGCGGGCATGGCCGACGGGGAAGGCAAGTCGGCCGGATGATGAGTCTGCGTCACGGTCAGCCGGATACGGCGGGTCTGGGTATGACCTCGCAGCGCGCACGCGACCGTCTGGTCGACGACCTGCGCGCCAAGGGCATTGCCGATGCGCATGTGCTGGATGCGATCCGCACCGTGCCGCGCCACCTGTTCATCGACGAGGCGCTGGCCAGTCGTGCCTACGAGAACACGGCGCTGCCGATCGGCTGCGGGCAGACCATTTCACAGCCGTGGGTGGTGGCACGGATGACCGAAGTCCTGCTGGCTGGCCCGAACTTCGCCAACGGTGGCGGCAAGGTGCTGGAGATCGGCACCGGTTCCGGCTATCAGGCGGCGGTGCTGTCGGGGCTGGTCGATCAGGTCTACAGCATCGAGCGCATCGACGAACTGCTGCGCCCGACGCGTCGTCGGCTGCGCAAACTGGGCTACGGCAACATCCGCGTGCGCCACGACGATGGCCGCATCGGCTGGCCGGAGCTGGCGCCTTTCGATGGCATCCTGGTGACCGCGGCGACCGCGCGCATCGAGCCGGCGCTGCTCGATCAACTGGCCGAAGGTGGGCGGTTGATCGCGCCCGTTGGTCCGAGCTCGCAGCAGGAGCTGGTCTGCTACCAGCGCGACGCCGACGGCATCACTGAAAGCAACCTGGGAGCGGTACTGTTCGTGCCGCTGTTGAGCGGTACCGTGCGATGAGGACGCAACCCTGAAACTGTTCGGACCGCTGTACGACATGGCCCTGCGCTGGTCGCGGCACCGTCATGCGCCCGTGTATCTCGGTGCGTTGAGCGTGGCCGAGTCCACGGTGTTCCCGGTGCCACCCGACGTGATGCTGGCGCCGATGACGCTTGCCCAGCCACCGCGCTGGTGGCGGCTGGCTCTACTCACCACGATCTGCTCCGTGCTCGGTGGTTTCGTCGGTTACGCGCTTGGCCATTGGGCGCTGGAAGCGGTGATGCCGTGGATCGAGCGCTTCGGCTACGCGGACACCTTCGCCCATATCCAGACCCTGTTCGAGGAGTACGGTTTCTGGATCGTGCTGGTCGCCGGCTTCACGCCGATTCCGTACAAGGTGTTCACGATTGCCTCGGGCGCCGCCGGCATGCCGCTGGTCGCCTTCGGGCTGGGCTCGGTGGTGGGGCGGGGCGGTCGCTTTTTCCTGCTCGCCGGGCTGATCGCCTGGGGCGGACCGAAGTTCGAAGCCAGCCTGCGGCGCTGGATTGAATGGATCGGCTGGGTGCTGGCGTTGCTGGCCATCGCCCTGATCGGCTGGCTGATGTGGCGGCACCAGGCCGGATGACGGGTCGATGAGTCGCCGTTTCGTCATTGCCTGCCTTTCACTGGCTGCTGGCCTTGCTGCTTGCTCCTCGCCGCCGCGCCCGTCCATCGACGACCGTTCCAGCAGCCGGCCGGAGACGGTGATCACCCGCGTGCCGGAATACGCCGTGGCGCGGGGCGACACGCTGTACGGCATCGCGTTCCGGTTAGGCATCGACTACCGTGACCTCGCGCGCTGGAATGCCATCCATCCGCCGTACACGATTTACCCGGGACAGCAGCTGAAGGTGCTGGCGCCGTCGGGTGATGCGCGTCCGGTGGCGGTGGCTGGTGATGACGGTGTTGCGGTAACGACACCGCTGCCGGATCGACCGGCGCCGTCCGCTGCGCCCACGGCAGCGAGGCCAGCACCGGCGACTGCTGCGCGGCCCGTCACGAGCACGGGCAGCAACGCGCCGCCACGCAACCCGACCCCTCTGCCGCCACCCACCGCTGCTCCGCCATCGGCAAAACCACCGGTGACAGCCGCACCCGCAGTGGCCAGCGGCGCTGTTGCCTGGCGCTGGCCGGTGGACGGGCGCCTGCTGGCGACCTACGCCGCTGGTGACCCGACGCGGCAGGGCATCGATATCGACGGCAAGGCGGGTGATCCGGTCAAGGCCGCTGCCGCGGGTGAGGTGGTGTATTCCGGCTCGGGGCTGGTCGGTTACGGCGAGCTGATCATCGTCAAGCACAGCGACACGTGGCTGTCGGCATACGGCCACAACCGCAAGCGTCTGGTGGCCGAAGGTGATCGCGTGAATGCCGGGCAGGTGATCGCCGAACTCGGTCGCACTGGCGCCAGCCGAGACCAGCTGCATTTCGAGATTCGTCGCAACGGCAAGCCGATCGATCCGCTGACCCAGCTGCCGAAACGCTGAGTGGTTCGCGACAGACAAGGCCGTTTTCGCGGATAATCCGCGCCGATCATGAGTCTGCGACGTCCCTACCCACTACTTTCGGCGATGGCCCTTGCGGCCGCGTTGCTGCTGGCACTGCTGCCCACGTTGGGGCGGCTGCATCGTGGACTCGACAGTGATCCGCTGAGCCCGGGCTGGGTGGCGCTGTGCACCACGCAGGGACTGGTGCTGCGCTGGGTCGACCCGACTGGACAGACTGACGGCAGCGAGCAGCCGGCACCCACCCAGCACGCTGTTGACGACTGTCCCTACTGTCCGCTGCTGGCAAGCACCAAGTTGCCGGCAATGGTGGCTCCGGCCTGGCTCAAGCTGGAGCCAGCGCCTTTCCTGGCCCCGCAGCCGGTTCAAGCCGTCTCCGACAAACCCGTTGTTACCGGCTGGAGCCCGCGCGGCCCGCCGATCCTCGTTCGCGCCTGAGTCCTGCTCATGCTGCGCTGCGGCCGGATTTCCCGGACGCGGCCTGCGACTGCGTCCGCGCGCCTGCGCGATGCGAATCGTTCGAGGAATCTGATCCATGTCGTACCGTTTTCCAGCGCTCCGCCCCATGGCGGTGGCAACCCTTGTGGCTTTCCCTTTCCTGGCCTGCGCTTCTCAAGCCCGGGCCTCAGTGGACGCCGGTGACAACGCCACCGTCCTTCCCCGCGTTACGGTCGAAGATGACCGCGCCGACATCGCGCCTGCCCGCGACGTCGATGGCGACAGCCTTCACGCCGCCGCCAGCAGCGATACCGCCAGCCTGCTTATGTCATTGCCCGGCGTCTCGGTGAACCCGGCTGGCGGCGTGTCCGGCCTGCCATCCATTCGCGGCCTGGCCGACGACCGTCTGCGCATCGCCGTCGATGGCGCCGACATCAGCGCGTCCTGTCCCAACCACATGAACCCGGCGCTGTCCTACCTGCTGCCGGTCGACGTCGGCAGCATCACCGTCTATCCGGGCATCACGCCGGTATCGGTGGGTGGTGACTCCATTGGCGGCAGCATCGTCGCGAACGGCGAGGCGATGCGTTTCGCCGCACCGGGCGAGGGCGTGGTGCTGGATGGAGAAGTGGGCGCCAACGGCCGGAGCAACGGCCATGTGCTGGGCGCCAACGCCCGCCTGACGCTGGCGGGTGAGCAGTTCAGCCTGCGCTACACCGGAAACAGCGTCGAGGCCGACAACTATCGCGCCGCCGACGACTTCAAGGAGTACACGCTCACCGGTCGTGCCGGGCACACGCTGGATCGCGACGAGGTCGGTTCCAGCGCCTACGCCGTGCGCAACCAGAACCTGGCCGTTGCCTGGAGTCGCGACGGTCAACTGCTGGAAGCGTCGGTGGGCTGGCAGCGGATGCCGGAACAGGGCTTCCCCAACCAGCGCATGGACCTGCTACGCAACGACCAGCAGCGCATCAACCTGCACTATGCCGGCGAACTCTCCTGGGGTCGCCTGGAGGCGCGCGCCTATCGCGAAGACCTGCAGCACCACATGGATTTCGGCGACGACAAGCGTTACTTCTACGGTGCGGCGTCGCAGGGCAGCAATCCGCCCTACGACAATGGGATTCCCTGCGAACAGAGCCTGATGTGCGCCACCGGCATGCCGATGGATACCGACAGCGACACCACGGCCCTGTCCTTGGATGCCGACATCCAGCTGGCCGGTGATGACCGCCTGCGTCTTGGTGCCTTGCATCGCCGCTACCGTCTGGACGACTGGTGGCTGCCTTCGGGCGGCATGATGATGGCGCCGAACATCTTCCGGAACATCCGCGACGGCCGGCGTGATCGCAGCGCGCTGTATGCCGAGTGGGAACATCACTTCGACGCACGCTGGACGGCGGAAGTCGGTGCCCGCTACGAGCGCATCGCCATGGACGCGGGCACGGTTCAGGGCTACAGCAGCATGGACATGATGGGCTCCAACGTCATGCGCGACGTGGCCGCTTTCAATGCGGCGGATCGCTCGCGCAGCGATGGCAACCTCGACATCAGTGCCATCGTCCGACACGCCCACGACGAGAACCTGGACATCGCCTTCGGCGTGGCGCGCAAGGTCCGTTCACCGGGCATGTACGAGGTCTACACCTGGTCCACCTGGCAGATGGCCGCGCTGATGAACAACTTCGTTGGCGACGGCAACGGCTACGTCGGCAACCTGGCGCTGAAGCCCGAACGTGCCGTGACGGCTTCGGCCACCTTCGACTGGCACGCGGCCAATCGCAGCTGGGAGTTGCAGGTGACGCCGTACTGGACGCGGGTGTCCGACTACATCGACGCCGTGCAGTGGGATGCGGCGGCGAACGCGCCGCGAAGCACGCCGGTGGTTGATGCCTTCACCGTCCTGAAGTACGTCAACCAGTCGGCGCGACTGTGCGGCGTGGATGTTTCCGGCAGCCGCTTGCTGGCTGAGACGGCCTGGGGACGTTTCGGACTCGAAGGCAAGGTCGACTACCTCGATGGTCGCAACACCGAAACGGACGACGGTCTGGTCAACCAGATGCCGCTCAATGCCCGCCTGGCCCTGACCCAGCGCAGCAACGGCTGGGACAACGCGCTGGAGCTGGTGGCGGTGGATCGCAAGGACGACGTGTCCCGGGTGCGCAATGAGCTGGTCACGCCCGGTTATGCCCTGCTGAACCTGCGCTTCTCGAAGGAATGGGAAGGCTTCCGTATCGATTTCGGGGTCGAGAACCTGCTGGACCGCTTCTACGCACTGCCCACCGGCGGCGCCTATGTGGGGCAGGGCAGCACAATGATGAACCCGGTGCCGCCCGACTACCCGCAGTGGGGCACGCCGGTGCCGGGTCCGGGCCGTTCGGTCTACCTCGGTCTCACGCTGTCGTTCTGATCCGGGGCTGATGTCGCGCGTCGCCATATCGGCGGCGCGCGGCGGCCCTTATCCGGTTGTTTCTGGGTCGGTAGGCAGCAGGAACAGCGCCACCACGCGCCGGCCTTCACCCGCCAGCAGATTGAAGGTGCGGGCGGCTGCGGCGTTGTCCATGGTTTCCAGGCCAATGCCACGGCGCAGTAGCGCGGCCTGGAAGCGCGGCGGCGGAAACATCAGTCGTGAGCCCGTGCCGAGCAGCACCAGCTCCGGTTGCCGGGCCAGCAGACGCTCAACGATGCGGCTGGATTCCGCTTCATCATCAAGGGCTTGCACGGCATCGAGGGCGATGTCGTCCTCGATCCGGTCCGCCGTCAGCAGAAAACTGCGGGTCAGTAGTCTGTTGTCGACGCGCACGCCATCGGCAGTGCATTCGCGAACCTGATGGCCGCTGGGGCCGCTTTCCAGTTGGAGATCCACGAGCCCGGTGGTCAGCCCTTGGGAAGGATGATCTGCGGCTTCTTCGGGTGGCGGCGGTACAGGCAGGCGACATTGCCGATACGCTGCACCAGGCTGGCCTTGCTGGCGTCGACCAGCTGTTTCACCGCCGCGTCGCGTTCATCGCGGTCGCCGACGGCGAACTTCACCTTGACCAGCTCGTGGTGAGTCAGTGCGCCGTCGAGTTCGGCCAGCAGGTTGTCGGTGATGCCCTTGGCGCCGACCATGATGACCGGCTTCAGGGAATGCGCCAGGCCTCGCAGATAGCGGGTCTGGGCGTTGGTAAGCTGCTGTGCCATGACTTTCGGTGAACGTGTTTTGTGGGCGCGAAGGTTATCATGGGCGCACTGTTTCCCGACGATTCCTGACGATCACGCATGGCCCGCAGCAAATCCAGTCACCGCTGGCTCAAGGAGCACTTCAGCGACCAGTTCGTCAAACGCGCGCAAAGCGAAGGCCTGCGTTCGCGGGCGGCCTACAAGCTGGAGGAGCTGCTGGAGCGGCAGAAACTGCTGAAACCGGGCATGGTGGTGGTGGACTTGGGGGCGGCGCCGGGCGGCTGGTCGCAGCTGGTCCGTCGCGACCTGCGCGACAAGCGCGGTGATGACGCAGGAAGGGTCATCGCGCTGGATATCCTCGACATGCCGCCGATCGCCGGGGTGGACTTCATTCATGGCGATTTCAGAGAAGAAGAGGCAGTTTCAAGGCTGGAGGCCGTGCTGGCCGGTGATGCGGTAGACCTTGTGCTTTCCGACATGGCGCCCAATATCACCGGCATGAGCGCGGTGGACCAGCCTCGGGCCATGTATCTTGTGGAACTGGCGCGGGATTTTGCCGACCAGCATCTGAAGCCCGGTGGCGCGTTCCTGGTCAAGGTGTTCCAGGGACAGGGCTCGGACGAGTACCTGAAGAGCCTGCGCCAGCGCTATGCGAAGGTGCAGGTGAAGAAGCCGGCGGCGTCACGCCAGCGCTCGTCGGAGGTCTACTACCTGGCCACCGGCAAGAAGTAGGCAAGGAATTGGCAGGAAACCGGCAACACGTAGCGGTCACACCACGAAACATTCCGGCGTCCCCTGACGCCAACAACGGGAAGATTCCCGCGGACGAAGAAGCTTCATGAACGATTTCGCCAAAAACATTCTGCTCTGGGTCGTCGTCGCCATCGTGCTGATGGCGGTGCTGAACAACTTCTCGCAGACGCAGCAGGCACGGCAGGAAGTGCCGTACTCGCAGTTCCTGGAGCAGGTCCGCAATGGCGACGTGCAAAGTGTCGAGTTCAAGGATGGCGGTCGGACCGTGCAATTCGAAGGTCCGGACAAGCGCCGTGGCGTGACCTATCTCGCGTATCCGGATCGCGATCTCTACAACGACCTCAACGCCAAGGGCGTGGAGTTCCAGGCCGACAAGCCGGAAACCGGTCCCAGCTGGCTGGCGATCATCATCAACCTGCTGCCGCTGGTGCTGATCATCGGCATCTTCATCTTCTTCATGCGCCAGCTGCAGTCAGGTGGCGGCGGCAAGGGCGCGATGAGCTTTGGCCGTTCCAAGGCCAAGCTGCAGGGCGAGGATCAGGTCAAGGTGACTTTCGCCGACGTGGCTGGCTGCGACGAGGCCAAGGAAGAGGTCGGCGAGCTGGTCGAGTTCCTGCGCGATCCCGGCAAGTTCCAGAAGCTTGGCGGGCGTATTCCGCGCGGCGTGCTGATGGTCGGTTCGCCCGGTACCGGCAAGACGCTGTTGGCCAAGGCCATCGCTGGCGAGGCCAAGGTGCCGTTCTTCAGCATTTCCGGTTCCGACTTCGTCGAGATGTTCGTCGGCGTCGGCGCCTCACGCGTGCGCGACATGTTCGAGCAGGCCAAGCAGCACGCGCCCTGCATCATCTTCATCGACGAGATCGACGCCGTCGGCCGCCATCGTGGCGCCGGCCTTGGCGGCGGCCATGACGAGCGCGAGCAGACACTGAACCAGCTGCTGGTCGAAATGGACGGTTTCGAGGGTGGCGAGGGCGTGATCGTGATCGCCGCGACCAACCGCCCGGACGTGCTCGATCCCGCGCTGCTGCGTCCGGGTCGTTTCGACCGCCAGGTCGTGGTGCCGCTGCCGGACCTCAAGGGCCGCGAGCAGATCCTCAAGGTGCACATGCGCAAGGTGCCGCTGGGTCGCGACGTCGATCCGCAGGTGATCGCCCGCGGCACCCCGGGCTTCTCCGGCGCCGACCTGGCCAATCTGGTCAACGAGGCTGCGCTGTTCGCCGCCCGCGAGAACGCCAAGGACGTGCGCGCCATCCACTTCGACCGCGCCAAGGACAAGATCATGATGGGCGCCGAGCGCCGCTCCATGGCGATGACCGAGGACGAGAAGAAGCTGACCGCCTACCACGAGGCCGGCCACGCCATCGTGGGTCGTCTCGTGCCCGACCACGACCCGGTCTACAAGGTCACCATCATTCCGCGTGGCAGGGCACTGGGCGTCACCATGTTCCTGCCCGAACAGGATCGCTACAGCATTTCGCGCGAGGGCCTGCGCAGCCAGCTGTGTTCGCTGTATGGCGGCCGCGTCGCCGAGGAGCTGATTTTCGGTGCCGACAAGGTCACCACCGGCGCCAGCAACGACATTGAGCGTGCGACGCAGATGGCGCGCAACATGGTCACCAAGTGGGGACTTTCCGACGAGCTCGGCCCCGTGGCCTACGGTGAGCAGGAGGACGAAGTCTTCCTCGGTCGTTCGGTGACACAGCACAAGAACGTGTCCGACGAGACCGCGCGCAAGATCGACGAAGTCGTGCGCAACACGCTGGATACTGCCTACCAGCGGGCAACGCAGCTGCTGACCGAGAACATGGACAAGCTGCACGTCATGGCCGACGCGCTGCTGACCTACGAAACCATCGACCAGCCGCAGATCGATGCGATCATGCGCGGCGAGCGTCCGGGCCCGCCGAGCGACTGGCAGAACGCGCCGCCCGCGCCGGGCAGCGAACCGCCGCCGGCCGCCGGCAGCGTGGGTGGTCCGGCGACGCAGAGCTGAATTGCCAACAGGTTTTGGTGGGGATGCATGCCCGCGAAGCGAGCAACAATTGTCGCCTCGATTGATTCTCACGACGAGATGACTTTGGCCAACGAATGGCTCGCTGCCAACAAATCAGCGCTCAGCTACATTTCAGAACAGAAAGGTTGCGGGTGCTGTGTGGTCGAGTGGGATGTCACGGGGCCAATCGAAGTTGTTGACTCGCTACCAGCGGCTATTTCGGCAAGCAGTTCATGGGTCCGAGGTGATGGATCATGAAAGCACGCTTGGCCCAACTTCCTTACGGTGACATCCGTGTTCGACACCACCCCGAGCCTTGATTGCCGTGGCCGCGTCCTGTTGCTGGACCGCCCGCGCATCATGGGTATCGTCAACGTCACGCCGGATTCCTTTTCCGATGGCGGCCGCTTCGACAGCGTCGAGGCGGCCGTTTCGCATGCGCTGACGCTGGTCGGGGAGGGCGCGGACATCCTCGATGTCGGTGGTGAGTCCACGCGACCGGGTGCCGGTGATGTGTCGGTTCAGGAGGAGCTTGATCGCGTTGTTCCGGTGATCGAGGCGCTGGCTTCGCGTTGCGAGGTGCCGATCTCGGTGGATACCTCGAAACCCGAGGTCATGCGTGCCTCGGTGGCCGCTGGCGCCGGGATGATCAACGACGTCTACGCCCTGCGTCGCGAGGGTGCGATGGACGCCGCTGCTGAGCTGGCGGTACCGGTCTGCCTGATGCACATGCAGGGCGAGCCGCGCAGCATGCAGGCCGATCCGCAGTACGACGACGTGGTCGGCGAGGTGCACCGCTTCCTCGCCGAGCGGATCTTTGCCTGTGAAATGGCCGGCATCGACAAGCGCCGCATCGTGCTCGACCCGGGTTTCGGTTTCGGCAAGACGCTGGACCACAACCTGCTGCTGCTGCGCCAGCTGTCGCGGTTTTCCGATCTGGGCCTGCCGTTGCTTGCCGGTCTGTCGCGCAAGTCACTGATCGGCAAGCTGATCGGCCGCGAATCGCCAGCGGATCGCGTCACCGGCTCCGTCGCGGCGGCGCTGATCGCTGCCCAGAACGGTGCGACCATTCTGCGCGTCCATGATGTAGCCGCCACGCGCGATGCCCTTGCGGTGCTGGATGCCGTCCTTGGGCAGCCTGCCGCAGCCACGCGTGCCGCCGCGCCGCGTATCGAGTGGCCGGACGACGATTGAGCCAGGCGCCGGCGAGGCGCGGCCGGTTTTCCGTGGCAACGCGGCCATTCGGCAGAATTGCCCGGAAAATCCGGCACTTCGTGGCATAATGTCCGGCTTTGCGGCTGTCGATCCGTCCTGATCGCCCGGCCAGTCATCCTTGAGCAGTCATAGTCCATGCGGAACATTCGCAACTTCTCCATCATCGCCCACGTCGACCACGGCAAATCCACGCTGGCCGACCGCATCATCCAGCTCTGCGGCGGCTTGCAGGAGCGCGAGATGGAGGCGCAGGTGCTGGACAGCAACCCGATCGAGCGCGAGCGCGGTATCACCATCAAGGCGCAGTCTGTGTCGCTGCCGTACACCGCGCTGGACGGACAGACCTACCAGCTCAACTTCATCGACACGCCCGGCCATGTCGACTTCAGCTACGAGGTCAGCCGTTCGCTGTACGCCTGCGAGGGCGCGTTGCTGGTAGTGGACGCCGCGCAGGGTGTCGAGGCGCAGTCGGTCGCCAACTGTTACACGGCGGTGGAGCAGGGGCTGGAAGTGATTCCGGTGCTCAACAAGATCGACCTGCCGACGGCCGACGTGGACCGCGTCAAGGAAGAAATCGAGGCGGTGATCGGCATCGATGCCGAGGACGCCATCGCGGTCAGTGCCAAGACCGGCCTCAACGTGCGCGACGTGCTGGAAGCCATCGTCCAGCGCATTCCCGCGCCCAAGCCGGGCAACACCGACAAGCTGCAGGCACTGATCATCGACAGCTGGTTCGACAACTACCTCGGCGTGATCTCGCTGGTCCGCGTGATGCAGGGTGAAATCCGCCCTGGCGACAAGATCAAGGTCATGTCCACCGGGCGCGCCCACGGCGTGGACCAGCTTGGCGTGTTCACGCCCAAGCGGGTGAAGCGCGACCACCTCGGCCCTGGCGACGTGGGTTGGGTGAGCGCGGCGATCAAGGACGTGCATGGCGCGCCGGTGGGCGACACCATCACCCAGTCCACCGATCCGGCCGCAGAGCCGTTGCCCGGTTTCCAGGTGATGCAGCCGCGCGTGTTCGCAGGGCTGTTTCCGTCCAACGCCGACGACTTCCCCGATCTGCGTGACGCGCTGGAAAAGCTGCGCCTCAACGACGCCGCACTGCAGTTCGAACCGGAAAATTCGGAAGCGCTGGGCTTCGGCTTCCGCTGCGGATTCCTCGGCATGCTGCACATGGAAATCGTGCAGGAGCGGCTGGAGCGCGAATACGACATCGACCTGATTACCACCGCACCGTCGGTGGTCTACGAGCTGGCGCTCGGCAGTGGCGAAGTCGTGTCGCTGGATAACCCGGCCAAGCTGCCGAGCAGCGACAAGGTTGCCGAAATCCGCGAGCCGATCATCGAAGCCACGATCCTGACGCCGCCAGATCACGTCGGCGCGGTGATCAAACTTTGCGAAGAAAAGCGTGGCATGCAGAAGGCCATGAACTATCTCGGCAGCCAGGTGCAGATCCGCTACGAACTGCCGATGGCCGAAGTGGTACTGGATTTCTTCGATCGCCTGAAGTCGGCCAGCCGAGGCTATGCCTCGCTGGACTATCACTTCCTGCGTTTCGATGCCGGCCCCTTCGTTCGTCTCGATATCCTGATCAACGGTGATCGCGTGGACGCGCTGTCGATGATCACCCATCGCTCGCAGGCGGATCGGCGTGGCCGTGAAATCGCCGACCGGATGAAGGAACTCATTCCGCGACAGATGTTCGATGTAGCGATCCAGGCAGCAATCGGCTCGCAGATCATCGCCCGCACCACGGTGAAGGCGATGCGCAAGAACGTGCTGGCCAAGTGCTATGGCGGTGATGTCAGCCGCAAGCGCAAGTTGCTGGAGAAGCAGAAGGCCGGCAAGAAGCGCATGAAGCAGGTTGGCAGGGTGGAAATCCCACAGGCCGCCTTCCTTGCCGTCCTGCAGACGGACAACAAATAGTCTTGACGCGGCTTCGCCGCAGCAACGAGAAACCCAGGGGAACCCGGACGCGTGAATATCGACTTTGCTCTGCTACTGGTTGGACTTACCGCTCTGACCGGCGCCATCTGGTTGCTGGATCATTTCGTGCTGGCGCCGAAGCGCCGTGCCGACAAGGGCGACGAGGCTCCGCAGCCCTGGCCGGTGGAGTATTCGCGCTCACTGTTCCCGGTGATTCTGGTCGTGCTGCTGCTGCGCTCCTTCCTGGCCGAGCCGTTTCGCATTCCTTCCAGTTCGATGATGCCTACGCTGCTGATCGGTGATTTCATTCTGGTCAACAAATTTACCTACGGCATCCGCCTGCCGGTGACCAACACCAAGGTCCTTGAACTGGGTGAGCCCGAGCGCGGCGACGTGGTGGTGTTCCGCTTCCCCGGATTCACCTGCCATCGGGGCGCGGAGGAAGTCAGGAGCGGCGATCGCACCTGTCGCGACCTCGACCAGCCCGTGCCGAGGCAGGATTGGATCAAGCGCGTGGTCGGTCTGCCGGGTGACGAGATCGTCTATCGCAACAAGACCCTGTACGTGAACGGCGAGGTCGTGGCGGCGGAGTCGAAGGGCAAGTACATCGGTGTCGGGCAGGGTCGTGACATGACCGGGGCTGACCTCCGCCACGAGGACCTGCTCGGCGTGGAGCACGACATCCTGGTCCGTTCCGGGGTCTATTACGGCTCCCGCGGTGAAGGGACTTGGGTGGTGCCCGAGGGCAGCTATTTCGTGATGGGCGATAACCGCGACAACAGCGAGGACAGTCGTTTCTGGGGCTTCCTGCCCGAGGAATACCTGGTGGGTCGCGCCTTCTTCATCTGGATGAACTGGGACGGCAGCAACGGCGGAGTGGACTTCGGCCGGATTGGCTCCTCAATCAAGTAGGCACTGACTACAGAAGCTCGCCCCGGCGCCATCCGGTGCTGGATCCCTGTGCGGAGCGTTCATTTTCAGGCAAACTTCCTCGTATCCAGCACTCAGTGACAGAGGGGAGCAACACCATGAAGCGCTATCACAGTGGCATGACGCTGATCGGGTTCGTGTTCGTCCTGATTATCGCTGCATTTTTCGCTTTTCTGATCATGCGGCTGTTCCCGGCTTATTCCGAGTACTACGGCGTTGTGACAGCGATGAAGAGCATCCAGGCAGAGCCGGGAGTCGCTTCCATGCCTCCTGCGAAGATCAGGGATCTTTTGGCTCGCCGGTTCGCTATCAGCTATGTCAAATCGGTGAAACAAGAGAATATTCAGATTGACCGGAAGAATGGCTACAACCTCACCATCAAGTATGAGTATCGTGAACCGCTGGTCTACAATCTCGATTTCGTAGCCAAGTTCGAGAAAACGGTCGACTTGACCCGTCAGGGCGGTGTTGACTGACGTACTCGGTTACGACTTCAAGGATCCGGACCTTCTGCGGCGCGCTTTGACGCACCGCAGTGCCGGGTCCCCGCATAACGAGCGTTTCGAATTCCTCGGCGACAGCCTGCTCAACTTGATCGTGGCCGAAGCGCTTTTCCAGCGCTGGAAAAGCGTCGACGAGGGGGCGCTGACCCGTGCACGGGCACAGCTGGTGCGTGGGAGCATGCTGGCGCAGATCGCCCGTGAGTTTGATCTCGGCAGGCATCTGGTGCTGGGGCCGGGTGAGATGAAGAGCGGTGGCCATCGCCGCGACTCCATTCTGGCCGACGCTCTGGAAGCCATCATCGCGGCCATCCATCTCGACGGCGGATTTGCAGCGTGTCGAGAGGTGGTGCTGGGCTGGTTTGGTTCGCGACTGGACGAACTGCCGGTCGCCAAGCTCGGCAAGGATGCCAAGACGCGCCTGCAGGAATGGCTGCAGGGACGCGGGTACCGGCGGCCAGACTACACGTTGACTGCGACCACAGGCGAGGATCACAACCGCAGCTTCGAGGTAACCTGTGCCGTGTCGGAGTTCAATGTGATGGCGGAAGGAGCCGGCAGTTCACGCCGTGCCGCCGAGCAACAGGCCGCCAAGCGTGCACTGGCACAGATCGAGGCAAGCAGAAATGACGGTTGAAGGCGGCAACGAGGATTTCCGGGCTGGACTGGTGGCGCTGGTCGGTCGCCCCAACGTGGGCAAGTCGACGCTGTTGAATGCCCTGATCGGCTTCCGTCTCAGCATCGTCACGCCACGCCCGCAGACCACGCGGCATCGTATTCTCGGCATTCATACCGATGGCCGTGGCCAGATCGTCTATGTCGACACGCCGGGCATGCATCGTGCCGAGAAGCTGGCCATGAACCGGATGATGAACCGCGCCGCGCGTAGTGCCCTGTCCGAGGTTCAGCTGGCGGTGCTGGTGATCGAGGCAGGGCAGTGGCGAGAAGACGACGAGACGGCATGGAAAGCCGTGCGCGAGGCGGGCGTGCCGGCCGTGCTGGTCATCAACAAGGTTGATCGTCTGACGGACAAGTCGCAGCTGCTCCCGTTCATCGCGAAGGTGACGGCCGAGCGGGACTTTCTGGAAGTTTTCCCGCTGTCGGCCACGCGAAAGAAAGGGCTGGATGCCCTGCAGGACGGTCTGCTTCGCCACCTGCCGCCGTCGGCCCCGCTGTTTGCCGAGGACGAGATCACTGATCGCAGCGAACGCTTCCTTGCCGGTGAGCTGCTGCGCGAACAGTTGATGCGCCAGCTCGGTCAGGAACTTCCTTATGCCTCCACGGTGGAGATCGAGCGCTTCGAGGAAGACGGTAACCTGCGTCGGATCGCTGCCGTCATCTGGGTGGAACGGCCCAGCCAGAAGGCCATCGTCATCGGCAAACAGGGCGCTCGTCTCAAGGCGATCTCCGCCTCGGCGCGACGTGAAATGGAAAGCCTGTTCGACGGCAAGGTGTTCCTGGAAACCTGGTGCAAGGTGCGGGATGACTGGTCGGATGACGAGTCGGCGCTGCGCCAGTTTGGTTACCAGGACTGAGCGCAAGCCAGTTCAATACTCCGTTTCGGCATGCGCATCGACCAGCAACCGGCTTACCTGTTGCACGCGCGTCCCTATCGCGAAACCAGCCTGCTGCTGGACATTTTCAGTCGAGACCATGGCCGCGTCGGCCTGATCGCACGCGGTATCCGCAGCACGCGCCGGCATGCCCAGCGGGCATTGCTGCAGCCCGGTAGACCGCTGCTGCTTGGCTGGCGTGATGTCGGCGAATTGCCGCTGTTGGCGACGGTCGACGCCGGTGAGTCCATTCCCCGGATCGTCGGCGACGGCCTGCTGTCACTGTTTTACGTGAACGAGTTGCTGCTGCGTCTGCTGCCGCGCCGGGAAGGTCAGGGCGAGCTGTTTGCCCGCTATGCCTGGCTGCTGTCGCTATTGGGAGAGTCGGGACAGCGGGCCGAAGCACTACGTCGCTTCGAGGCGGCGCTGTTGGCGGCCTGCGGTGATGCGCTGACCCTGGAAGCCGCGTCCGACGGACAGCCGCTCGATCCGGATCAGCGCTATCGCTATCTGCCGGGTGAGGGCTTGCTGCGATTGCCGGCCACGGCTGTTGCTCGTCAGGCGGACGTCATTGGCGAAGCCGTGATGGCCTTGCGTGACGATTCGCCGCTGCGCGCCGACTGGCTGCCTTCGTTGCGTCAACTGATGCGGGCCTGCATCAGCGCCCAGCTCAATGGCCGACCACTGCAGTCCTGGCGTCTGAGTGCCATGCTGTCACCGGTTCGTGCAGAGAGCGCGAGCGACGCAGAGGAATAGGGCGCCGAGCCTTCGGATTGATGGCGTTTTCGCGCTACCAGACGTGCCGAGCATGTCGCCGGCCAATCCCCTGTCAAGCCTGGGGTGGATCGCCCAGCGCCGCGTGACAGGCTTGTTCGAATTCGGCGCAAGCCGCGCCGATGTCAGTCGCCGGAGTTCCATCACGAAGCAGGTCATCCAGTTCACTACAGGCCGCCGCCAGTCGTACCGCGCCACAGAAGGCGCAGGCGGCCTTCATCCGATGCAGCAGGTCATGGGCTGCAGAGAATTCAGCGGAAGCTACTGACCGCAGTAGCTGTTCGCGCTGTCCGGGCAGATCCTGGAGCATCAACTGTCGCAGGCGTGTGGCGATGTCGCGGTTGCCGTTGGCCGCGGCCAGTGCCTGTTCTTCATCCCAGTCCTGGTTCGACGCTGGCAGTATCGATCGCACCGCCTTACGCAATGCCGAAGCGGTGATCGGTTTGGCCAGCAGGTCAACGAAGCCGCTGTCGATGAAGCGCTCGCGGAGTTCGGCATCCACGTCTGCGCTCAGCGCAAGCATCGGCGTTTTGACGTTGGCACCAGCTGATGACATGACGGATTGCCGGATGGTCATGGCGTCCATCGACGGCAGGCCCCGATCAAGGAGGGCAAGGTCGAAGCATTGTCGTTGAAGCTCGTCGCGCGCCGTAGCGCCATCGGCGACGGCCATGACGTTGGCGGGAAGGCGTGACAGTGCATCGAGCAGGAATTCCCGGCTGACCTCGTCGTCTTCCGCAAGCAGGATGCGTGGCTGCCGGCCTGCCGTTGCATCTGCTTCCTTCGCGTTCATGCTGGCGACGCCTCCGCCGTCTATCCTGTGTTGATGGATTCCAGCATGCGCAAGACATCGACTATCGGCAAGCCGCGGATATTGCCGCGCGTCGCCCTGGCGTGTTCCGTGGCGCTTATCGGTTTGGTTGCCCTGCACCCGTCAGTCGCATCGGCGTCCCGCAGTCTGCATGTCCGTGCCGCCAGCATCAGCACGCCCGCGGGGACGTTGCCGACGCCTGACATCCGCCTGTCGGAGGCTGCGCCGGGAGCGAACTTGTCGGTCGATGTTCGCGCCGGACGGTTCGAGCTGGCGGACTGGGGCTATCGCTTCGAGGCGCCGCGCCTTCGTTGTGCGCTGGTTCTCGATGGTGACGAGGTGCGCTGCCGCGGCTCTCTGTCGGCGAAGGGCAAAGGTGAGTCCGGCGTGGATATCCGGTCGACTCCCAACGTGCTCTCCATTTCTCTGGATCGCGGCAGTAGCCGGATCGCCACCAGTATTCCATCAGTCGGCGATGAGATTCCGATCCAGCTGAAGGCGCTGCCCCTGGGCTGGCTGCAGCCGGCACTGTCGGTCCTCTGGCCTGAGGCTCATTTCGGTGGCGGAACGCTCGATGCGGATCTTCGTTATCGGGCGGCTGACGCCACGCTGCTGGCGGGCAAGATCCGCAGCAGCGGGCTGTCTCTGGACACCGACGATGGCCGCATCGCCGCGGCTGGCCTGACGCTTGACGGCGAAGTCGATCTTCATGCCGACGCCCGGCAAACGCGTATCGGCTGGAAAGGTCGTGCCGAAAAGGGCGAGTGGCTGCTGGATCCCCTCTACGTTGCCATGCCGGCCCGGCCGGTCGAGCTTGATGTCGATCTGAACATCGGCGGCAATGAATGGCGCATCGATCACCTTGGCTGGCGTGATGGCACGGTTTTCGGGATGCAGGCGAGTGCGGTGTACCGGCCTGAAGCCACGCCGTCGCTGGCATCACTGAGCGTGGCACTGCAAAGCGACGACCTGTCCGAAGCCGGTCCACGCTATCTTGATTCGCTGCTGGCGTTGGGTGGACTTTCCGGACTGCAGCTCGCGGGTGGCCTTAACTTCAGCGCCGAGCTGCGTGACGGCCTTCCCGAGCAGATGGATATGGCCCTGCATGGCTTTTCTTCCGCGGACGCGAAGCAGCGATTCGAAATCGCCGGCCTGAACGGCGACCTGCACTGGCGCCATCGTGGCGAGGCGGCGGCCAGCCAGCTGCGCTTTGATGCCGGTGGCATCTACGGGGTCTCGATGGGACGTGGCGAAATGGCGCTGGCTTCCAGTAACGGCGAGCTGCGATTGTCGTCACCGGCGCGCGTGGAGGCTCTGGGTGGCGTGCTCCGGCTCGCCAAACTGCTGTGGAAGCCGGCTTTCGTCACCGGCAGCACCGCGCAGTTCGAGTTGGGTCTGGGCATGGAGTCGCTGGACCTCGACCAGCTCAGCCAGCTGCTGGGCTGGCCAAGCTTTGGCGGCACGCTGTCCGGCAACATGCCGTCAGCGCGCTATGCCGATGGCGTGATGCGCTTCGATGGCGGCCTCGACATGGACGTGTTCGACGGCCGCGTGCGCATCGACAGCCTGAGCATGGAGCGTCCGTTTGGCGTGGCGCCGACGATGGCGGCCGACCTGAGGCTGCAGAATCTCGACCTGGTTCCGCTGACGCGAAGCTTCGGCTTTGGCGAGATCAGTGGTCGCCTGGAAGGGCGTGTCAGCGACCTGCGGCTCGTTGATTGGGCACCCGTAGCCTTCGATGCCGACCTGCATACCTCGACGACGGCCAAGGACAAGCGGCGGATCAGCCAGCGAGCCGTCAACGACCTGTCGTCGGTGGGCGGCTCCGGCATTGCAGGCGGCCTGCAGGCGCAGGTGCTCAAGGTATTCGACACCTTTGGCTATGCGCGCATCGGCCTCAAATGCCGGCTGGAGAACAACGTCTGTCATATGGACGGACTGGATTCATCGGCAAATGGCTACACTATCGTCGAAGGTTCCGGCCTGCCGCGCGTGTCGGTGATCGGTCACCAGCGCGAGGTGGACTGGCCCGTTCTGCTGGCGCGCCTGCAGGCCGCAGCTGGCGGGCAGACGCCGGAGTTCCAGTAGTCCGAATACCGACAGCAGTACCTGATAGCAGAACCCGACAGAACACTGACAGGAGAACCGCATGCGTCGCCTTCCTTTCCTTGCCGCTCTCAGCGCCGGTCTCGTGCTGGCGGCCTGCGTCACCATCAACGTGTATTTCCCCGCTGCCGAAGCGCAGCAGGCGGCGAAGGAGTTCGTCGACAAGGTCATCGGCGATGACGCGCAGGACGTGATGCCGGCACCCGCCGACAATGGCAGCGGCGGCATGGCGCTGCTGGACTTCTTCATTCCCGCCGCGCATGCACAAAGCGTCGACATCAGCATCCGCACGCCGGAAATCCAGGCCATCCAGCAGCGTATGGCGGATCGTTTCGACGCCAGCCTGCGCGCGCAGTTCGACGCCGGCGCGTTGGGATTCGGCAGTGACGGCATGCTGGTCGTCCGTGACGCCGCCGCCGTGCCGCTGCGTGAGCGTTCGGCGCTAAATCAGGCTGTTGCTGACGACAATCGTGATCGCAAGGCCGTGTATCGCGAGATCGCCGTGGCCAACGGGCACCCGGAGTGGGAGCAGCAGATCCGCGAGACCTTTGCCAAGCAGTGGATTGCCAGTGCCAAGGCAGGCTGGTGGTATCAGACCAGCGCGGGTGACTGGAAGCAGAAGTAAGCCGCCCCGGCTGGTAGCATGACGGCCCCGCGACGCCGGTCGCGGGGCTTTTTATTTGCCCGCGTCCAATTCCGGGGCCCTGATTGAGTCCGATGAACCGCGAATTCGAAATAGAAATCACCGACCTCAGCCACGACGGCCGTGGCGTCGGCCGCCGCGACGGCAAGACCGTCTTCGTCACCGGTGCGCTTACTGGCGAAGCCGTCCGCGCACGGCAGACACGTCGTCATCGGAGCTTTGACGAGGCGCAGGTGCTGGAGGTACTTACGGCCTCGCCTGAACGCGTCGAGCCGAAATGCCCTCATTACGAACACTGCGGCGGCTGTGCCTTGCAACACCTTGCCGAGGCGAAGCAGATCGAGGCCAAGCAGCATGTGATGCTGGAAAACCTGACCCGCATCGGTGAGGTAACGCCGGAAACCGTGTTGCCACCCCTGAGTGACCAGCGTTGGGGCTATCGCCGCAAGGCGCGCCTGGGCGTGAAGTGGGTGGCGCAGAAGGAAAGGGCGATCGTCGGCTTCCGCGAGCGCAATCCGCGTTTTGTCGCTGACCTGTCGCGCTGCGAAGTGCTGACGCCGTCGGTGGGCGAGCGCATCGAGGTGCTCGCCGCGCTGGTTACCAGCATGGATGCGCGTGAGCGCCTGCCGCAGATCGAGATTGCTGCCGGCGACGATGCCGTGGCGCTGGTGTTCCGTCACCTCGATCCGCTGAGTGATGCCGATATCGAGCGCCTTCGGGCTTTCGCGGAGGACACCGGACTCGGCATCTACCTGCAGCCCAAGGGCATCGACAGCGTCCATCCGCTGGACGAGCCGGTGGCGCTGCGTTTCGGCATTCCAGCCGCAGACGTCACGCTGGATTTCCTGCCGCTGGATTTCGTGCAGGTCAACGCCGGCATGAACCAGAAGATGATCGCGCAGGCGTTGGATCTACTGGATCCGCAGGCTGACGATCGCGTACTGGATCTTTTCTGCGGTCTTGGCAACTTCACGCTGCCGATCGCGCGGCGCGCCGGCCGTGTGGTTGGCGTGGAAGGTGATGCGGGACTCGTTGCCCGTGCGCGGCAGAACGCCGCCAGCAACGGCATCAGTAATGCCGAGTTCCACGCAGCCGACCTCACCACCGACCTCAGCGCCGAGCCCTGGATGCGCGACGGCTTCAACAAACTGCTGCTCGATCCGCCGCGTTCTGGCGCCGAGGCGGTGATCCGTCAGCTCGACTTCAAGGGCATTGACCGCGTGGTCTATGTCTCCTGCCATCCGGGTTCGCTGGCGCGTGACGCCGGTATCCTGGTCCGCGAGAAAGGCTATCGATTGAAGGCGGCAGGTGCGATGGATATGTTCCCGCATACTGCGCACGTCGAATCCATCGCATTGTTCGAGCGCGACTGAGAAGGATCAATCCATGTTGATGATCGGCATTGCCGGCACCGAGCTCCTCGACGATGAGAAGGACTGGTTGCGCCATCACGCAGTAGCCGGTGTGATCCTGTTCGCCCGCAACTTCTCGTCGCGCGTGCAGGTGACGCAGCTTATCTCCGCCATTCGCGACGTCTCCCCGCGACTGCTGCTGGTGGCGGTGGACCAGGAAGGCGGCCCGGTGCAGCGTTTTCGTGAAGGCTTCACCCGCTTGCCCGAACTGGCGCGCTTTGGCGTGGCCTGGGAGGGCGACCGGGATCTCGCGCGCGAGTTGTCACGTGAACATGCCTGGCTGATGGCCAGCGAAATGCGCGCCATCGGCATCGACCTGAGCTTCGCGCCGGTGGTCGACGTGGCGCGTGGCAACCGCGCCATTGGCGTTCGCGCCTTCCATGAGGCGGCCGACGTCTGCGCCGAGCTGGGCGCCGCCTACATCGAAGGCATGCACGAAGCAGGAATGCCCGCCACGCTCAAGCACTATCCCGGTCATGGCTCGGTACTGGAAGACACGCACGTCGATTTCGCTGACGACGATCGCCCGCTGGACGCAATCCGCGAACTCGACCTCAAGCCCTTCGTCGCCGGCATTGCCGCTGGCGCGGAAGCGGTGATGATGGCGCACGTCCGCTACCCGCAGGTGGATGCGCAGCCGGCTGGCTATTCGCAGCGCTGGATCATCGAGCTGCTGCGCGAGGAATTCGGCTTCGATGGCATCGTCATCAGCGATGACATCGGCATGGCCGCCGCTACCGGTTTGGGTGACGTGGCAGCACGCGTGCATGGCCATCTGGACGCCGGCTGCGACCTGGTGCTGGCCTGCACGCCGGACCTGGTGCCCGATGCACTGGCCGCCTGCGCTAACCTGTCACCTGGCGCACGCGATCCGGTGGCCATGCTGCAGGGTCGCGGTGAACACGACTGGCGACGACTGATCGCCAATCCCCGATGGAAGGCCGCCGTGGACCGGCTGGCCGATGGCCCACAGCTGGCCGGAGACTGATGATGGAAAGTTTGAAGGAAGCACTCGACACCGCCGACCTGCTGCACGACCGCGGCACGATCGAGCGCGTGATCACCGACATGGCCTCGGCCATTCGCGCTGACTACGCAGGCTCGCGCCCGCTGTGCATCGTCATGATGAACGGCGGCATGCACTTTTCTGCGCTGTTGACGCTGGAGCTCGGCTTCGATGTCGAGATCGACTACCTGCACGCCACGCGCTATCGCGGTGAGACCAGTGGTGGCAGCCTGCGCTGGCTGCGCCACCCGATCGTGCCGCTGGAAGGCCGCCGCGTGCTACTGCTCGACGACATCCTCGACGAGGGGCATACGCTGGCTGAAGTCTCGGCCTGGTGCCGCGGGCAGGGTGCGGCCGAGGTGAAGTCCGCCGTGCTGGTGCGCAAGCGCCATGATCGCTGTGTCGATGAAGCCTATGCGGATTACGAAGGCCTCGAAGTGCCGGATCGCTACGTGTTCGGTTTCGGCATGGATTTCCACGAGCAGGGTCGTAACCTGCCGGCCATCTACGCGCTGGCCGAAGAAGACTGAACCATGCGCGACGCCATCGACCTCGCCATCATCGGCGGCACCGGCCTGTACCGGTTGGCGGAACTGGAGTCGCCGCAGGCCCTGTCGCTCGACACACGCTACGGCGCGCCGTCCGGCCCGCTGCGCGTTGGTGAACTGGGTGGTCGTCGCGTCGCATTCCTCGCGCGTCACGGCGAGTCGCACAGTGTCGCGCCGCACCGGATCAACTATCGCGCCAACATCCGTGCTCTGGCCGATGCCGGTGCGCGTCGTATCCTCGCGGTGAACGCCGTGGGCGGCATCACCGAGGCGATGGGGCCGCGTGTGCTGGCCTTGCCCGACCAGTTGATCGACTACACCTACGGCCGCATCGCCAGCTTCTGTGACGAGGAAGGCGTCGACGTCGTCCACGTGGATTTCGGCGATCCCTACGATGCCACGCTACGCCAGAAACTGATTGCCTCAGCACGGGCCGCCGGCGTCGCATTGGTTGATGGCGGCGTCTACGGTTGCACCCAGGGACCGCGTCTGGAAACCAGCGCCGAGATAACCCGCATGCTGCGCGATGGCTGCGATCTGGTCGGCATGACCGGCATGCCCGAAGCGGCCCTGGCGCGGGAGGCTGGCATTCCCTATGCCTCGCTGTGCATCGTCGCCAACTGGGCGGCGGGCTGTGATCCCGATCCGCATGAGATCACCATGCAGGAAGTGCTGGACAACGTGGCTGGCGCAACAGCTGAAGTGCCGGCATTGCTACGAGAGCTGCTCTCGCGACTGGATTGATTGAGTGCTCTCCCTGGCTATGCATGTTTCGCATGGCTTGCCTTGATCACTTTTCGCGCTGCTATACTCCGGCGCGTGCACGCCAACGCCCGAGTGGCATGACCACGCACGCTGCCGTTGCACGCGTTATTGATCCGACCACATGTAGTTGGGGGAATGATCTTTGCGCCCAGTCGCATTCGAGTCCTGGGGACGCGGTGTGATGTGGTCAGATCAATAACAAGAACGTGTGCTGTGGTTATCGAGGCGGCAATCCTGGCGGCCTTGATTACCCGACATGTCATCCGGATGCGGCGCAGGATGTTCAAGCATTGGCTTGCCGCCTCGATAACCCAACTAGTGATAGAGGTTGTTCATGAGTTTCGGTACCGTGAAGTGGTTTAACGACGCCAAGGGTTTTGGCTTCATTGCTCCCGAGGATGGCAGCGACGACGTGTTCGTCCATTTCTCCGCCATCAATTCGCAGGGCTTCCGCACGCTGCAGGAAGGCCAGCGGGTGAGCTTCGAGATCGTGCAGGGCCCGAAGGGCGCGCAGGCTGCGGGCGTTACCATCGTCCAGTAGGTCGTCGTTGACCGATCATGTTCGGAACGCCCCGCCCAGTGCGGGGCGTTTGCTTTTCAGGCTTTGTCGATCTTGCGCAGGGTTGCCTGCCCACGGCTCATGTCGCGCAGTTGTTCGCCGAGAGCGTCGAGCTGCGGCATCGGCACGCGAACAAGCAGCGTGATGCCATCGCTGCCATAGCTGACGTCATCGATGTCGCCATCAAGCTGGCCAATCAGCTGTCGCAGCGAAGGTTCCAGCGCGAACTCGCAGTGGATGTCGAGCAGCGTCTTGGCGATCAACACCGTCTGTTCGGCCTGCTGCAGGCATTGCGCCACGCTGCCGCCATAGGCGCGAACCAGTCCGCCAACGCCCAGCTTCACGCCGCCATACCAGCGCGTCACCACCGCGACGACATGATCCAGACCTTGCCCTTCGATGGCGGCGAGGATCGGGCGGCCGGCGCTGCCGCCGGGTTCGCCATCGTCGTTGAACCGATATTGCTGTCCGATGCGATATGCCCAGCAGTTATGCGTGGCGTGAGGATCACTGACTTCGGCCAGCCAGGCCAGTGCTTCGTCGGCGTTGTCACAGCGGACAGCCTGCGCCAGGAAACGACTGCGCTTGATCTCGACGTCCAGCGAAGCGACTGCGGCAAGCGTGCGGATATCACCCGACGGCGTCAGCGCATCGCTCACGGCTGTGGATCGCCGCCGCCAATGTTTTTGCTGTCGATGCCTTCCTCTCGGGCCAGCGCTGCCAGCGCTTCCGGCAGTACCTGCTCGGGATAGGCGACGCGGAACACGCGCAGGTTGGCCACGGCTTCTTCGCGCTTATCGGTGGCCAGCAGCGCATCAATGCGGGCGAGCCAGGATTCCGGATACAGCCTTGAATTCCTCCCGACATCGCGGCGAAAGCGGCGCGGCAGTTCGGCGATGGCCTTTGCGACGGCATCGGAATCTTTGGTCGCTGTTTCTGCAAGCACATCCGCACTCTCAACGCTGCTGACGTCGATTGGCGAAATGTCGTTATCCGCGACATTGATGGCGCCGACATCGTCACCCTTCATTTTGCCCAGCTGGCGACTTTCGGCTTCGCGTTCACCAACTTCCTTCTGCTGACGAATGACCTTCGGTGTGCCAACGACAGGTGCAGCCTGCGCGGGCAGTTCCACCGGCGGTGCGGGTGGCGCCGGTGGAGCAGGTGGTGGCATTTTAACCGCCATTTCCGAAGGTTCGTCGAACACGATCGGCGGCGGCGGCGGCGGCGGCGGCGGCGGTGCAGGTGGCGCGGGCGGCGGTGCCTCGATGGCCATGGGTGACGGCGTATCGAACACGACCGGTGGCGGCAGCGCTCCATGGTCAGGCGGTGGGGCCGGTTCTTGCGCCACCACGGGTTGCTCTTCTTCCGTGTCTTGTCTGCTGGACCTGGTCTCAGCACGTTCAAGTCGTGGTGGTTCGCCAGCGGCCGTTCCGGCCTTTGCTTCGTTCACTGACCTGGCCACGGAGTCGGCGCGACCATCCGCGAAGCCTTCCTGCTTTTCGGCAGGAGCGGGCCTGACCACCGCTGGCGCCGCGGCACGCTCGCGGGCCGCCTGGTTCGCCGACAGCTGCCCGCTGGGTGAGGCGGGTTCTGCGGCACCGAGGGCTTCGTCCTGTTCGCTCATCCCTGACGCCGAGAATGTCGGCTCGGCTGCGCCGACCCGGCGCGGTTCGGGTGGCATCGGTGGTGGTGCCATCGCCACGGAATCGAGCACAGCGGTGTCGTCGCGCGCCGGCTTCGATGCCGTCTGGCCCGAAACTGCCGGACCACGCTCCTCCAGTTCCGGAAGGCCCATGCGCCAGAACATGCCGACGGCCAGCAGGGCGCTGGCGGCCACGCCGGCACCCCACAGCCAGGTGGGACGCTTGCGCCTGGCAGGCTTTACGGCCGCACGCGCCTGCGCACGGATGAGCGCGTCCAGCGCCGGCGAGGGTTCGCCAGCCGGCAGGGACCGGTACAGCGCGGCGACGCGCCGCTCTTCAGACGAAAGCGTGTCGGTGTCCGGTTTGGTTTGGCGGTCCTGCGTCATGGGTCAAATGCCTTGCGGATGCGCGCCAGTGCATAGCGGATCCGCGATTTCACGGTTTCCCGGCCTGCTTCAGTAATGCGGCCGATTTCCTCCAACGACAACTCCTGTTCCAGCCGCAACTGGATTGCGATGCGCTGCTCGTCCGGCAGCTCCTCCAGCACCAGTTGGAAGCGGCGGCGCTGCTCGAAATCGGACAGCGCCTGTTCCGGCTGCGCCTCGTCCGATTCGCTGCGCTCGAAGATGGCTTCTGCCGCCTCGCCGTCGGTTTCCGGTCGTGCGCGGCGGTACTGGTCGATCAACAGGTTGTTGGCGATCTGGTACAGCCAGGTGGTGAACTTGGCCTCGGGCCGGTAGCGCTCCCGCGCGCCGATCACGCGTCCCCAGACCTCCTGGAAACACTCTTCCGCCGTAGCCCGGTTCGATATTCCGCGTAGCAGGAAGCGAAACAGCGGACCACGGTGGCGCTCATACAGCACATCGAAGGCCGCGGCATCGCCGCGACCGTAGGCCAGCATCAGATCCTCGTCGGCGCTGTCGGTAGACATCGCCGCCAGCGTAAGGGATTCGTGCGCCGAAGATAAGGCCGGCTGGATCATCCTGGTGCGCCGCCCGGAGCCCGCTGGCTCCGGGCGGCGATGACTCATTCCGCGACCTGGCTGAGCCGTGCTTCATCAGCGCTCTTCAGCACGGCAGCCTGGTCGAGCATCGACAGGAATGCGATGCGATAGCCGAACGGGTCGCTGCCGCGCGAGCCCCGCGCCAGCTCGGCCACCTGGTCCAGGTTGAAGCCATCGATCCGCTCGCTGCCCTTGAGCACCTCGGCGAACGCGGCGACGGCGGTGGCAAAGCCGATGCGCGGGCTCGACATGTCGGCGTTGACGCGGCGCGGCAGCGGCTGGGTGATCAGTTCGCTCTCGTCACCATCTGGTGCCTTGAAGCGCAGTCGCAATTCGCCGAGTTCGCCGCGCTTGAACGGATTGGCTTCGGCAACCTTGTCGTGATCCGCTTCTGGCAGGCGATCGCCGCCGGAACCGACCAGCGCGATTTCATACAGCGCCGTCACGTCGTGTCCCGCGCCAATCTCGCCGGCGTCGATCTTGTCGTTGGCGAAGTCCTCGTTGCGCAGGCGGCGGTTCTCGTAGCCGATCAGGCGATATTCCGAAACCACCGCCGGATTGAATTCGACCTGGATCTTCACGTCCTTTGCGATGGTCAGCATGGTCGAGCTGAGCTCGTCGACCAGCACCTTCTGGCCTTCCTCCAGCATGTCGATGTAGGCGTGGTTGCCGTTGCCGATGTCGGCCAGCTGCTCTGCCAGTTCGTCGTTGTAATTGCCCTGGCCGAAGCCGAAGGTGGTCAGTGCGATGCCATCCTCGCGCTCGACCTCGACCATCTTCTTCAGCGCGTCGACGCTGGTGGTGCCGACGTTGAAGTCGCCGTCGGTGGCCAGCACCACGCGGTTCACGCCGCCGTCGATGAAGTGATCGCGCGCGATGTCGTAGGCCAGCTCGATACCCGCTGCGCCGTTGGTGGATCCGCCGGCTTCGAGGCGATCCAGCGCTGCCAGCATCTTGCCGCGCTCCTTGCCGGTGGTGGAGGGCAGCACCAGTCCGGCGTTGCCGGCATAGGTGACGATGGCGAGGCGATCCTGCGGCCGCATCTGCGCGATCAGCAGCGACAGCGACTCTTTCAGCAGACCGATCTTGTCGGCGCTCTGCATCGATCCCGACGTGTCGATCAGCAGCACCATGTTCGAAGCCGGGATCTTGTCCGGCGCGACCTGGTAGCCTTTGATGCCGACCAGCAGCAGCTGGCGCTGGCTGCTCCAGGGTGCGGTCGCCAGTTCGGTGGTCACCGAGAACGGACGGTCAGCGCGCGTCGACGGCGCGTAGTCGTAGTCGAAGTAGTTGATCATCTCCTCGGCGCGCACCGCGGCCGGCGGCGGCAGCATGCCCTGGTTCAGCATGCGGCGAATGTTGCTGTAGCTGCCGGTGTCGACGTCGATGGAGAAGGTGGACGTGGGCTGCTGGACCGTGGCGACGATGGGGTTTTCCTCGACAACGGCGTATTTCTCGCCGGCGAGAATCTGGTCGTTGGTCGCGAGGATTGTTGACGACTCCACCGATGAGACGTCAATCGGGTTGATTCCCGCAGGAGCAGACGGCGCAGACTGGATGTTTCCAGCTACCTGCTTTGCCGCAAGTTGGACTCGGGCAGGCGAGGGATACGGCGGAGCCGGAGGAGCTGGCGGCGGCGCTTCGATGGCCATCGCCGACGGTTCATCGAAGACGATTGGTGCGGGCGGCGGCATCTCGTTGGCCGCGCGCTCTTCCTCGCGTGCGCGTCGTGCGCCGCCAACTGCGACACTGTCGAGCTCGGTCTTGCCTTCATCGCGATCAAGGCGGCCATCGTCCTTGAACTGGCCTGTTGCGGTTCCAGCGACCTGCTGGCGCTCGACGCTGCTGGTCGAGCAGCCGGCCAGCGCGGTCAGGGCGAGGGCGACGGCGAAGCAGAGGGGATGGGTGGACAGGTTGGACGACTGGCGCTGCATGGGACGACTCCGGTTGGGGTGTGCGTCCGGTGTAACGGGCGCCCGGTGTCGTCGGGGTTAAGGCGGTTCGATCAGGCTTTCGGATTCTCGCGCTGCCAGTCGATGAAGCGCTCGAAAGCCGCGATGGCATCGCCCTCCGTGATCAGGTCCATCACGCCCGGATGCTCGATCTTGGTACCCCATTTCAGCTCGTTGGCGGGTTTGCCCTTGAACTTGCGCGCGGCATCGTCGTAGCGGTTCACGCAGAAGCGGCGGTCGGAGTAGGGGCCGCTGCGATCCGGGTTGCTGGCGGCATGCAGGCCCATCACCTTGCTTCCGACCGCGTTGGCCATGTGCATGGGGCCGGAATCCGGTGTCATCACCAGGTCGGCGCGCAGCAAGAAGGCCAGCAGCTGCGGCAGCGTGTCCTTGGCGATCAGGTCGATGGCCGGCTGCGTCATTGCCTTGATGATGGCGTCGCCGGTGTCGCGCTCAAGCTGGCTGCGCCCACCGCAGAGCAGCACGCGCCAACCGTGTTCGCGCACCGCATGGTCGGCGACCGCCGCATAGCCTTCGGCATGCCAGTTGCGCAGCGTGTGGCTGGCGCAGGGGCTGATCAGCAGCGTGGGCTGATCGCCGGGCAGTGTTTCCGCGGCAAAAGCGTGGGCTTCGTCGGGAATCGGCAGGTCCCACACGGGCGCGCCGACGCGGGAGCCGGGCACGCCGCGTGGCGGCAGGCCCAGCGGTTCGAGGAAGCTGTCCAGCGCATCCAGCACATGCTGACCACTGCGCGCGGCGATACGCTCGTTGATGAACAGGCCGTGCAGGTCCTTGGAGCGGGCGCGGTCGTAGCCGATGCGTCGCTTCGCCGGTATCGCCGTCGACAGCAGGTTGGCGCGGATGGCGATCTGCAGGTTGAGCAGGGCGTCGAAGCGGCGCCCCCGCAGTTGCCGGCGGATGGCCTGGATGCCACGCCAGCCGTCCTTCTTGTCGAAGACGATGAACTCGATGCCGGGCAGTTCGCCCAGCAGCCGATGCTCCAGCTTCCCGATAACCCAGGTCAGCTTGGTGTCCGGCCAGGCCGACTGGATGCGCCGCACCAGCGGTAGGACGTGGGTGACGTCACCCAGCGCGGACAGGCGCAGCAGGCAGATGGATCGAGGCGGGGTTGCGGTCGAGTCGTTGTTCATCGGCGCGTGGCAGGCGGAGTGCGCTGCTAGAATCCTTCCATGAGCTGCAAGCTGAAAAATCGTCGGGTTCGTGGGACATCGGGTGTCGCGCATGGCGGCTGATGCCGGCAAGGGCCTTCACGCCGAGCGTCGCGGTCTGCGTGACGGCGCCATGCTGTTCGATCCTGACCTGATCGACCTTGGCCTGGTCGATGCGAATGGTATCGCAGCGGGCGCCGACGCCGTGTTCGATCCGGACCATTGGCAGTCCCGGTCGCGGGAAGGTGGCCGCGGCGGGCGCGGCGCGGTGTGGTTCGTGGACGGCGAAGGCCGCAGTGGGCCGATCAGGGCCGTGCTGCGGCACTACCGTCGGGGTGGCCTGATGGCGAAGCTCATGGGCGACCGCTATTTCTGGCGCGGCAGCGAGCAGAGCCGGCCCTTCCACGAGTTCCGGCTGATGCAGTCGCTCTGCCGGCGCGGGTTGCCCGTGCCGAAGCCGTTGGCGGCGCGCTACCGGCGCAGCGGCCTGTTTTATCGCGGTGACATCCTGATCGAGCGCGTGCCTCGCGCTACAACGTTGGCGCAATGCCTGCCGGACGCCATTTCCGATGCCGAGCTCTGGCCGCGCCTTGGCAGGACGCTGGGGCGCTTCCAGAAGGCCGGTGCCTTCCATGCCGACCTCAACGCGCACAACATCCTTCTTGATGGCAGCGATGACCGCGATGGTGGCGTCTGGTTGATCGACTTCGACCGCGGCCAGATCCTGCGCCCGGCGGCTGGCTGGCAGGACGCCAACTTGGCGCGGCTGCTGCGTTCACTGACGAAACTGGGCGCCGCTGAAGCCAAAGGTTTTGACGCGGCCTGGTCAGCGCTGATCAGCGCCTGCCGGCATGTGCGGGGTGACGCGGCGTGAGCGGCCATGGATTGCGCTTTCTTGGCGTCGGCAATGCTGCCGCGGTTGAACTGGGCTCGGCCAGTGTCGTGCTTGAGCGCGACGGCAAGCCGTTGCTGCTGGTCGACTGCGGGCAGGAGGCGCTGACCGCGTATCTGGATCGCTACAACGAAGCACCGCCGGCGCTGTTCATCACCCATACGCATCTCGACCACGTTGCCGGCTTCGAGCGGCTGTTCGTCAAGGCCTGGTTCGACGAGCCGCGCCGCGCGCCGAAGCTGTTCGTGCCGGCCTCCGTCATTCCGTTACTGCACCAGCGGGTTGGCAGCTACCCGAACGCCCTGGCCGAAGGCGGCGTCAATTTCTGGGATGCCTTCCAGGTGATCCCCGTGGGCGATCACTTCTGGCTGGACGGCCTGCGTTTCGAGGTTTTCGAGGTGCGCCACCACGCGCCACACAGCGCATACGGACTGCGCCTGCCGGGCAGCTTCGTGTTCACCGGCGATACGCGCCCGATTCCCGAAGTGCTGGCTGGCTTCGATGAGCCGCTGATCGCGCACGACTGTGCGTTGTCCGGCAATCCATCGCATAGCGGCATTGATGACCTGGAGCGCGAATACCCGCGCGAGCTGCTGGATCGGCTGCTGCTCTATCACTACGCATCCGCTGTCGATGGCGAACGCCTGCGCGAGCGTGGCTATGCGGTTGCCGCGGCGGGGCAGGGCTACGACCTCTCACCGCCGAGCCCGCTCGTGGACGATGTGACATGAGCGACGCTTCCGGAAAGGTCATTCCGCTGCAGATGGTCGACGACGTACGTGACCAGCTGCAGCGACCGGTGCGCGATCTGCGCCTCTCGGTGATCGAGACCTGCAACTTCCGCTGCCCCTACTGCATGCCGGAAGAGGCGTTCCCCTATGGTGCGGCCGAGAGTTCGGCATTCCGGTTGAGTTTCGATCAGCTGGAAACCGTGGTGCGCGCCTTCGTGCGCCTGGGTGTCAGCAAGTTGCGCCTGACCGGCGGCGAGCCGCTGCTGCGCAAAGGGCTGCCCGACTTCATTCGACGCCTGTCATCGATCGACGGCATCGAGGATCTGGCGATTACCACCAACGCCAGCCTGCTGGCACGGCAGGCGAGTGCGCTTCGCGAAGCCGGCCTGCATCGACTGACCATCAGCCTCGACAGCCTCGATCCGGAGCGCTTCGCGGCCTTGAGCGGTGGTCGCGGCAAACTGACTGATGTGCTGGCCGGCATCGAGGCGGCGGAGGATGCGGGCTTCGAGCGCATCAAGTTCAACTGTGTGGTCCAGCGTGGCATCAACGAAGACGACGTGCTGCCGTTGGTCGAGCGTTTTCGCGGAAGTGGCCATGTGCTGCGCTTCATCGAGTTCATGGACGTGGGAACCTGCAATCGCTGGTCGCGCGAACGGGTGGTACCCAGTGGCGAGCTGTTGCGACGGATCGGTGAGCGCTGGCCATTGCAGGCGCTGCAACCGAATTACCGCGGTGAGGTGGCCGAGCGCTACGCCTTCGACGACGGGCAGGGCGAGATTGGTTTCATCTCGTCGGTCAGCGCGCCATTCTGCGGCGACTGCCAGCGCGCTCGGGTGTCGGCGGATGGCCAGCTGTTCACCTGCCTGTTCGCGTCCAGCGGCCATGATCTTCGCGCGCTGATCGACGCCGGCGAGGACGTGCTGGCCGACGCGCTCGCGGCCATCTGGCGGCAGCGCAGCGACCGCTACAGTGAACGGCGTGCCGAGGTCGGCGAGGCCGAGCACGTCGAGATGTTCCGGATAGGTGGATAGCCGGTTTGATGGATAGCAAATGACGAATGACAAGCCCTCATTGAGCCATGTCGGCGACGACGGTCGGCCGCGCATGGTCGACATCAGCGAAAAGGCGGTCAGCGATCGCAGTGCTATTGCCGAAAGCGCGGTGGCGTTTCCCGCAGACATGGCCGCAGCCCTTCGCGGCAGCGACATGCGCGCGAAGAAGGGACCGGTCATCGACACGGCCATCATTGCCGGCACCATGGCGGTGAAGCGTTGCCACGAACTGATCCCGTTCTGTCATCCGCTGCCGATCGATGGCTGTAAGTTCGATATCGACTGGCGCGACGAGCGCACGCTGGGCATCCGCTGCCAGGTGCGAACGCGTCACGCTACCGGCATCGAAATGGAGGCGCTGACCGGCGCTTCAGTCGCCGCGCTGACCATCTACGACATGTGCAAGGCGCTGGGGCAGGGTATGGCCATTGGCCCGACGCGTCTGCTGCAGAAACGTGGCGGCCGACATGACTACGATGCCGGAACGGCGGAGGCGGGTGATGCGGATTGAAGTGCTGTACTTCGCATCGCTGCGGGATGCCAGCGGCGTCGAACAGGAGAGCGTGGAGATGCCGGAAGGCGATGCCAGCCAGCTGTTCGACCAGCTGAACGCAAGGCATGGTTTCGCACTACCGCGCGAACGGCTGCGCGTGGCCGTGAACAGCGAGTTCGCCGACTGGCATCGGCCGCTGACGGACGGCGACGAGGTGGCCTTCATCCCGCCGGTGTCGGGAGGCTGACATGGGCACGGGCCGATTCCGCATCATCGACGCAGCACTGGCACCGCATATCACCCGGGCGGCGACACGAATGGAGAGCGCGGCAGCGGGCGCCTTCAGCGTCTTCGAAGGCCGCGTCCGCAACGAACATCGTGGCCGTGCCGTGCTGCGCCTCGACTACCAGGCTTACGTCCCGATGGCGGAAAGCGAAGGCGACAAGGTGCTGGCGGAAGCCATCGAGCGCTTCGGCCTGCTGGATGCCGTCTGCCTGCACCGCGTCGGGCGCCTGGAAATCGGCGAACCAGCTGTCTGGATCGGCGTCCTCGCCGGCCACCGCGATGCCTCCTTTGGCGGCTGCCGCTACGTCATCGACGAGATCAAGCAGCGCGTCCCGATCTGGAAGCGGGAGTACTACATGGACGGGGAAAGCGACTGGATTCAGGGGGCTGGGTGAACGAATCGTCGCTGAGGGACGCTGACAACTTGTAAGCTGGCCCCTGAATCAGTACCCTTGCGCCCCTTCCCGCGCGCAGTTGCGTCCGTCGGGACAGTTCCGGAGAGGTGTCCGAGTGGTCGAGCTTGCCAACCGGCAAGCGAGGGTGAGGCAGGAAGCCGAACGGCGGGCGCTCCATGGATGGATAGCCGGAAATATCAAAAAAGACACGGAGAGGTGTCCGAGTGGTTGAAGGAGCACGCCTGGAAAGTGTGTATACGGCTTAACCCCGTATCGAGGGTTCGAATCCCTCTCTCTCCGCCAGATACAAGAAAGGCCACCCGATCGGGTGGCCTTTCTTGTATCTGGCGGAGAGAGATGTCTTGGTTTGAACACGATGGTTCGACAAATCGGCAGGAAAGCTGATTTGGACGGACGAATGTCCGCCCGCGAAGCGGGTGGCGCACAAGGAAGTGCGCCATCAATCCCTCGGCGGCGATATCTCTTTTATCCAGTGGCGCATACCTGCCGTAGCCAGCCCCCAATCTCCTCAGCTGCATAGCCACGCGGAACGCCTTCGACAGACAGCGCATGCAGCTGAAACGCGCCAAGAATCATCGATACCAGCATGGCAGCCTTCGCCTCGGGATGTTTGACGTTCGCGGCGCGGAAGTTTGCGGCCAGCTCTTCCAGACTTCCTGATAACCACGCTGCGACCCGTTCTTTGACGACATCCTGGTTGACTGCTTCCGCCATGAGGTTGACCCAGGTTCGTACCTGTTCGTCTTCAGGCTTGCCTCCGAGACCGACTCTGGCCTTCACGAAGGTCCCGAGGAGTTCGACGGGCGTCGCCTGAGGCGATGCCAGCTCCTCGTAGCGGTTGTCAGCCTGACAAATCAGCGCTTCGACCAGCTCAAGAAGGATCGCTTCCTTGCTGGGGAAGTGGTAGTGGAGAAGTCCAGGAGCCAAGCCTGCCCGGGCAGCGATGGACTTGATGCTGGCACGCTCGTACCCGATTTCCGCCATCTCGGCGCGTAGCGCCTCGACGATCTGTCCACGTCGTTGTTCGGTGTTTGGCTTTCGTCCCATGATCATTTATTGGTTGAGCGTTCAATAAATATTGCACGGCGCTGTTGTTCGCGCTAGATTTCAATTATTGGTTATACGACCAAATAAATGGTGATCGCATGCGAACGCAAGATATCGAGGGGTTGCTGGCAAGCTGGGAGCGTGTAGTCGGTAGGCTGGGCTGGCGTTCGTCGCCTGAAACAGCAAGGGCGTTGCTGGATCGCTACGGGGAACCGCACCGGCGGTTCCACACACAGCGGCACCTGTGTGAGGTACTGGCTGGGCTCGAAGCAGTCGGCGCGGATCCTCGGTTGCAAATTGCTGCCTGGTATCACGATGCCGTCTATTGCCCAGGTCGTCAGGACAATGAAGCGCGCAGCGCGATGCTCGCGAGCGTTGAGTTGCCGCATCTCGGTGCCAGTGCGTTGGATGCAGGGTTTGTCGCCGCCGCCATTCTGGCAACGGCAAGTCATGAAAGCGACGATCCGGCCCTTTGGCCGCTATTGGACGCCGACATGTCGATACTGGGCGCTTCTGGCGAGAAATACGGTTGCTATCTCTGCCAGATTCGCGACGAGTATCGGCGCGTACCAGACGTACTTTATCGCATGGGGCGGAAGCGATTTGTCCGCGGATGCCTGTCGCGTGATCGAATTTTCCTGACGCCTGATTTCACGCAACGCCTGGAGGCCAATGCCCGTCGGAACCTCTCGAATGAACTGCAGAACGACGCTTGCGGGGTTGTCACATGCAATTGATGCACCGACGGCGGCGGCCCTTCAATCATTTCGTCCTGCTCGATGAGAAAAGTACCCAGGGCAGCGCTGAACTGTTGCTCGAAGCCATTCGCGTTGCGCCGGGTCTGGCGCTGCGCGCTGCGGGTCATCCCGACCGGTACACGCTGATCCACAACGGGGCGATGCTGGCGCGCAAGCCGCTGGCGCACGTGCACATCGTTTGCACGCGCTCTCGTTTCTGGAAAGGCGTTGCCTACGTCCTGATCGGGCTGAAGAACCTGATTGGTTCGGCAACTCACAGCTGCAAGCGAAAGCCCACGCCATAAACCGAGGCAATCGGATCAAGCCCGAAGGATTCCAGCTTGCGCCGCAAGTTGCGTACATGACTGTCAACGGTGCGATCGTTGACGACGCGGTGGTCGTCGTAGGCCGCGTCCTGCAACTGCGAGCGTGAGTATATTTTGCCGGGGCGCTCACAAAGTTTGGCCAGCAGCCGGGTTTCGACCGGGGTCAGCGCCAGCTTTCGCCCGTCGTGCACAACCTCCAGCCGATCCGTGTCGAGTTCAAATGGCAGCAGGTCGCCCGACGTTGCGGTAGCGTGGAATCGTCGCAATACGGCGCGTAGTCGAAGAACCACTTCACGAAGGTTGAACGGCTTGCAGATATAGTCGTCGGCACCGAGCTCAAGCCCAAGAAGGCGATCGACATCCTCGACCCTTGCGGTGAGCATCAGGATGGGAATCTCGCTAGCGCGGCGGATTTCGCGGCACAGGGTGAGACCATCGATCCCGGGCAGCATCACGTCCAGCAGCACGGCATCCGCATGGTTCAGTCGCAGCCAGTCCGTGACGAGATCGCCGCGATCCAGCACAGTGACCTCGAACTCACTGGCTTCAAGGTAGTCGCGAAGGGCGGTGGCAATGCGGGGCTCGTCTTCAACGACCAGTACCTGCGACCTCATCCGACACCCTCCCAAAGCGGCATGCGCAGACGAATGCTGAGTCCGCCAAGTTCGGCGTGCAGGGCCTCAAGCTCCGCTCCATGGGCCCTGGCGACGGCCAGGCAGATAGCCAGTCCAAGCCCGCTGCCGCCGCCGGCGCGATTGCGTGAGCCTTCCACGCGATAGAGGCGGTCGAACAGGAGCGGCAGATCCTGGTCGGAGACACCTGGGCCACTGTTTTCGACGCGAAGCTCAGTTTGTCGATCCTGCTGCGACAGGGAGACGACGACCCGGCCAGGGGCGTCGGTATAGCGGTGCGCGTTGCTCAGCAGGTTGTCGATCAGCTGTGCCAAGCGCTGCGGGTCGGCACGAACAGTCACCGATTGATCCAGGCCCCGTACGTCCAGCGCAAGCCCGGCAGCCTGCAGACTTCCGCGATGTGCGGCCAGCCTTTCGGACAGCAGTTCGCCGAGGTCACAGGCAACAAACCGGTATTCCAGCGCTGCCGCATCGGCCAGTTCCAGCTGATTGAGGTCGCCAATCAGCCCGCCAAGACGCTCGCATTCGCCAAGCAATGCCTGCAGCGCCTGAGTTGATATGGGTCGAACGCCATCGGCGAGCATTTGCAGTTCGGCCTGTATGACGGTTAGCGGTGTACGCAGCTCATGCGCAAGGTCCTGGCCCCAGCGTCGCCTTGCCTCGCGGTGCTGCGCCAGCGCATGGGCCAACGCATTGAAATCCCCGGCGAGTGAGGCGATCTCGTCGTTGCCGGTGACCGCAATCTGTCTGGAGTAGTCGCCGCCGGCCAGTGCGCGCGTGCCCAGCGAGAGTGCTCTCACAGGCCGAACGACGCCTCGTGCCAGCCCGAAGGCGAACAGTAGCGACAGCGCCGCGGCAACCGCGCCCGCGACGCCGATGCTGCGCCATTGCCCGGCGGCGAACTCTGCTTCCAGCGACCCATCGGCTGGTGGCAGCGGGCTTATCTCGAGTTGACCAACCTGCTGTCCATTCACCACGACGGGTACCACCGGCAGGCGGCTGGGCGTTGGATCGGTATTGCCGGCGACATACCGGTGGTCAATATCGCTGAGGCGAAGCCGCATCCCCAGCGCTACGGACGTGGATAGCCCGCGGGCGGGTGGCACGCGTGGTGGCCCGTATCCTGGCGCGCCGCGCGGTGCGCCGTCGCCTGGCGTATTGGCAGGCGACTCCGTTGGTATGGAGGCAGGTTGCAGGGCCGTATCGTCATCCACAAGTCGACCCATGCGTCCAGGCTCAGCGCGAAGCGCCTTCCAGCTACCGGTCTTCGTGTATTCAGTTGCCAGGCGGAGGGCTGCACGTTGCGCCTGCTTCTGGCTGACCGAGTCGAGATAGTTCAGGAATCCGTCGGAGAATGTGTGTTGCTGCCACCCCAACAGTCCGCCGAGACCCGCCAGGCAGAACAGTCCGAACGCGAGGAACAGGCGCAACCACAGACTCATGGTGTTGGCGGTGATCGATGGCGAAGGCACAGCAATTGTGCCGTCCGGCGCGTGTTGCGTCATCCTCGGAAGCGGATGCTGATGTCCTGGCCGGAAGGGCCGCCGTCAACCGGCGATGCCCACGACCAGGGTGGCGACATAGCCTGCCGTACTGCTGCCGGCGACGTTGGCCAGCTGGTAGCTCACGCCGTCACGGAAGATGCCGTCGGCCGCGAAGCTGGTAACGGAGGTGTTCTGTCCTCGCGTTGCGTACAGCGTGGTGGAATACACCGCGGATGTGACATCCAGCGGGAATGCAATCTGTGACGTAGCAGTGGCGCGGCTGCCGGTCAGGCTGCCCAGGTACACCTGGAAGTGGATGTGAGTGATGCGCCCGTTGTACCAGCCGGGATAGACCGTTCCAAAGACCACCTGGCCGTTGGCATCGCTGTACTGGATGCCGCGCAGGAAGGTCTTGCCCGTGGCGTTGACGCCACCCGTTTGGTTGGAATAACCGGAATACACGCCATCCTTGTCGCAGTGCCAGACATAGACCCCGGCATCCGGGATCGGCTGGCAATTGTTGTTGATGTCCACCAGTTTCAGCACCAGCATCAGCGGGATGCCGGTACGGTCTTCAGTGATGTCGGATCGGACCATGGCCGGGTTGGACAGAACACTGGACAGCGGGTAGGGCCCCTCGGTTTCGCTGGGAATCAGCGCGCAGCTGCCGCCGAAGACGCATTCGCCGGGCGCTGCGGTCGCGCGCCCCAAGTGGATCGTGCCGCTTCGACCGGCCATCTCGCCCAGCGAGAACTGGTAGTTGAAACTGGCCGTCGTGCAGCTGCCAAAGCTGAGCACGGCGCTGCCCACGGCCACGGTTGCCACCGGATCTTCGGCATCGAAGACGCCGCCGGTGGTCTGGTAGAGCGTAAAGGTGATGTCCCGCTCGCCAGAGGCGAAAGCCGCCTGTCCGGTGAACCAGCGCTGTGTCTCGGGGCCGGCGTCGCTCGCTGCGTCAGGTGCGTAGGTGTACCAGCTCAGGAAGGCAATTTCAGACGCCGGATTGAGTTCGACCAGGAAGCCTTGCCCTGACGTGTTGGGGTCGTACCAGGCACCCGAATAGCCCGCATCAGCGCTTCCCACGCTGGTTCCGTCGCTGCTGCAGGTGAGATTGCTCGTTATTCGAACCAGCGGAATGCTGCCGCTTTGCCCATCATCGAGGTTGTAGTCAAAGCGCGCGGTGTCGCAGTCGTCAAACTGGATGGATCCTGAGCCAACGGCTTGGCCGAAGGTAATCGGTGGTTCGTCGAAGCGTCCGCCGACGTTCCGATAGATGGTGACGGCGCTGGCATTTTTTCCGTCGAGCAGTTCGCCCGACAAACTGAACCAGCGCTGTGCTTCCACGCCGCCGGCGCTAGTGTCGAAAGTGAACCAGCCGCCGAGAATCAGGCCAATGCCTTCGCCAAGCAAGTCGGGGAATGCTTCGAAAAGCAGCCCTTGGCCACTGGTTGCCGGGTTGTACCAGATGCCGGTGAGGCCACGCTGGTTGACCGTCCCGAGACTTTTCCCAGACTTGGTGGCGCCTGTGCCTGCCAGACCACCAAGGGCGCTCGTCGCCATGCCGATGCCGGATGCCCCGAGGAGTCCAAGCATCCGGCGGCGACCAACGAGTAGCCGATTCGGATTGTTCTGCGTTGAAGGCGGGAAGGAGGCCATGGATCGATCCTGTTGTGCAACGCGATCTGCGCCGGATGACTTCAAGCTAGCCGACCGGATTGCAGTGGGTTTGCAGTCAACTAGGAGATTTCTTGCAGATTGCCTGAGACCGGCGACCACACATCTTTGGGGATGCGATGTGTATAATCCCCGCCCCGCGCGGCATTGCCGCCCGCGGCCAGTTCCATGGTGGCCCTCGTTGGTGCCTCCGCGACGATAGGTCGTAAATTCCGCCAGGCCCGGAAGGGAGCAACGGTAGCGACTGATTCGGGCGCCGGAGATCCGCTGGCGGGGGCCGCCGCCTTTCTGTCCCCCGGTAGGGGCGCCACATCGGCTTGTTTTCAGCTCATCCGGGCTTGATTGTGCGGCTTCGCGTTGGTTTTGCGTTCATGCCCGGTGTGGTTCCGGCCTTGGTCGGCCGGCGGCAACTTGGCACAATCGGCAGTCTGTCCCGTCCGCGGGATGGAGTCCGATGTTTGCTGCAGACCTCTGGAGTCGCATGTCCTATCTCGTACTCGCCCGAAAGTGGCGGCCGCGGCGCTTTGCCGAGCTGGTCGGCCAGGAGCACGTGGTTCGCGCCCTGTCCAATGCGCTGGAAAGCGGCCGCGTGCATCACGCCTACCTGTTCACCGGCACGCGCGGCGTGGGCAAGACCACCATCGCGCGCATCTTCGCCAAGAGCCTGAACTGTGAAACCGGCGTCGGTGCCGATCCCTGTGGCGAATGCGCCGTGTGCACGGCGGTGGACGCGGGGCGCTTCGTCGACCTGCTGGAGATCGACGCGGCCAGCAATACCGGCGTGGACGACGTGCGCGAGGTGATCGAGAACGCGCAGTACATGCCGACGTGCGGCCGCTACAAGGTCTACCTCATCGACGAGGTGCACATGCTGTCGAAGGCGGCGTTCAACGCGCTGCTGAAGACGCTCGAGGAGCCGCCCGAGCATGTGAAGTTCCTGCTGGCCACCACCGACCCGGAAAAACTGCCGGTTACAGTGCTGTCGCGCTGCCTGCAGTTCAACCTGAAGCGCCTGAGCGAGGAGCAGATCGCGGACCAGATGCGCAAGATCCTGTCGGCGGAATCGATTGTTTTCGAGGACGCCGCGATCCAGCGTTTGTCGCATGCCGCGGACGGTAGCCTGCGCGACGGCCTGAGCCTGCTCGACCAGGCAATTGCCTATGGCGCCGGCAGCCTCGCGCTGGCGGATGTCGACAGCATGCTGGGCACGGTGGATCGCGGCGAGGTCGACGGCATGCTGGCTGCGGTTGCCGCCGGTGATGGACCGGGCCTGATGCAGGCCATCGAACATCACGCCGGCTATTCGCCCGAATTCGCCGCCACCCTGGAAGCCATGGCCGAGCGCCTGCACCAGACGCAGCTGGCGCAGCTGGTCGAAGGCATGGCGCCGGCGGAGCCGCTGCCGGAAGCGCTGCTGTCGTTGCCGCCGGAAACCGTGCAGCTCTGGTACCAGATGGCGCTACAGGGGCACCGCGACCTGTACATGGCGCCAAGTCCGCGCATCGGTTTCGAGATGACGATGCTGCGGATGCTGGCTTTCCTGCCGGATGACGGCAGCGGAGCGCGGGCCGAACCGCAGGCCAAGCCCGGCATGGCGTCTGCCGCGGCGGCAGCGGGCCGTCTGGCAGATAGCTCGGCAAGTCAGGCGAAACCGTCAGCGCCTGTGCTGTCCCAGCCCGCGCAGAGCCCGGTGGCGGCGCCTGAAATGCCTCGGCCGGCTATGCCCGAGGCACGTTCCGCACCATCACCAGCGTCGCCGACCTACGGCACGGAACCGGTCTTACGTCCTGAGCCACCCGCAGCCGTCGCCGAGAAGGAAGCACCATCGAAGCCGACCGGCCACGTCCTGGGCATTGCCGACAACGCGCAGTGGGTGGCGCTGTTGTCCAGCATCGAACTGCGTGGCCCGATGCGGGAGCTGGCCGGCAACACCACCTTCATCAGCCTGATCGACCGCCAGTTGAAACTGGCCATGCCGGCCTCACACATGATGCTGGCCGGCGACATGATGACGCGCCAGTTGGCGGATGCCCTGACGCCGTACCTCGGCTTCGAGCCAGTGATCCGCATCGATCAGGCACGCGCGGATGCGGTCACCGACACGCTCAGCGCGCGTGACCGCGCCCATCAGGATGCGCGCCAGCAGGATGCCGAGGCCGCCTTCATGGCCGATCCGGGCGTGCAGGGGCTGATCAACGACTATGGCGCGCGGGTCGCGCCGGGTTCGATCAAGCCGCTACCGAATTGATTCACGACTGACTTAGAGGAATGACATGAAAGGACAGATTGGCAACATGATGCAGCAGGTGCAGCGCATGCAGCAGGACATGCAGCGCGCCCAGGAAGAGCTGGCGAACATTGAAGTAGTCGGCCAGGCCGGTGGCGGCGCGGTCAAGGTGACGATGACCGCGCGCATGGACGTGCGCCGCGTGCAGATCGATCCGGCGATGGCCGGCGACGACATCGAGATGCTGGAAGACCTGATCGCCGCCGCCATGAACGATGCGGTCAACAAGGCCAACCAGGCATCGTCCGACAAGATGTCGTCGGTGACCTCAGGCCTGCCGATTCCGCCGGGCATGAAGATTCCTGGCCTGTTCTGACCAGGGCGGATTGATTTGAGCGCATCGCCGCTACTGGAACAGCTGATCGAGTCGCTGCGCGTGCTGCCCGGCGTGGGGCAGAAGACCGCGCAGCGCATGGCCTATCACCTGCTGGAGCGTGCGCGTGACGGCGGCAAGCGGCTTTCGAAGGCGCTGGACGACGCCATGCGCGAGATCGGCCATTGCGAGCTGTGTCGCGACTTCAGTGAAAAGCCGCAGTGCCCGATCTGCGCCAGCGCCTCGCGCGACGCCAGCCTGCTCTGTGCGGTGGAGTCGCCGTCGGACCTGCTGGCCATCGAGCAGGCCACCGGCTATCGCGGGCGCTACTTCGTGCTGCAGGGCCGCCTGTCACCGCTGGACGGCATCGGGCCGGAAGAGCTGGGTCTCGACCAGTTGGAGGATCGCCTGTCGGAAGGCGAGGTCAGTGAAATGATCATCGCCACCAACCCGACGGTGGAAGGCGAGGCCACCGCGCACTTCCTGAGCCAGATGGCGCGGCGACACGGCGTGAAGCCGACACGACTGGCGCACGGTGTACCTCTTGGCGGCGAACTGGAATACGTGGATCGCAGTACGATTGCCCACGCGTTTTCCTCACGACGGGCCGTCGAATGAGCGCGTTACCGGAAGGACTGGTCCTGCATGAGGCGATTCCGGCCTCGGACGAGTACCTGGCACTCCGGAAGCTGGCTGGCCTCAGTGCCTTCTCGGAGGAGGGCGCCGCCATCGGCCTGCCCAACAGCTGGTTCGCGGTCTGCGTGCGCGACGGCGACCGGCTGGTCGGCATGGGGCGGGTGATCGGCGACGGCGGCCTGTTCTTCCAGATCGTCGATATCGCCGTTGATCCAGCGTTGCATCGCAAGGGCGTCGGTCGCGCGATCATGGCCGCGCTGATGCGGCGGCTGGAGCGCGACGCACCGCCACGGGCCTTCGTCAGCCTGCTGGCCGACGGCGTGGCGCATCGGCTTTACGCCGAGTTCGGTTTCGAGATGAGCGCGCCCGCTTCGCAGGGGATGATGCGGCGGCTATAGTCGGAGGCAATCCTCGAACCGGAGTGCCGCCATGTCCGACACCATCTTCAGCAAGATCGTCCGCCGCGAGATTCCCGCCGACATCGTCTTCGAGAACGATACGGTGCTCGCCTTCCGCGACCTCAACCCGCAGGCGCCGGTGCACGTGCTGTTCATCCCCAAGGAGCCGATCGCCACGCTCAACGACGTGGTGCCGGAGCAGGCCGAACTCGCCGGCCAGCTGATGATCGCTGCCGCCGACTATGCGAAACAGGAAGGCTTCGCCGAGGACGGCTACCGCGTGGTCATGAACTGCAACCAGCACGGCGGCCAGAGCGTCTACCACATCCACTTGCACCTGCTCGGCGGCCGCCAGATGGCTTGGCCACCTGGTTGATGAACAGCTTTTTGCGGGATGTAACGCGGATTGCATCTCGCTACAGCTAGCGCGGCTTTCGGTTTCTGCGTCGTAGCTCCCGCATCATGGACAATCGACTGTCGATGTAGTCCAGGTACAACGGGCGACCTGTCGGTCGAGCATGGCGTTCTGCTGAACGGAAGTCCTTGCTGATCCGTGGCCATTGCTTGATCAACTCTTCTAGGTTCCGTTGTCTAGCGAGTTGCCGGAACTCTACGACTGTCTCGCGATTGGCGCCGATCACTCGAAAGTAGCCTTCGGGACAGTCGAAGACTGCGTGTTCAAGTTCTGCAGTCGGTAGCCTTGCGAGTTCAATCCGCCAGTTGATCCAAAGCGCAATCGGGGTCGTCAGGATGAAAGTGGCGATCACGGCAATGATGTAGAGGCCAATCAAGATGTCGATCCCACCTTATTCGACGCGGCGAGTCAGCTGCCCGAGACTAGTGGAAAAGCCAATTCTGATTGCGATGCAGCTTGTATAAACGTCAGCCGCCAGCTGGGTCGAAATCAGTTTTGGCATGGGGATTGGAGAGTTCCGGATCGTTGATTTTGATGTTGGCGGCATTTGTCCAGCTTTGCTGTGCGGCGGTGCAGCTGACCGGGACATCATCACCATGCACGCGTAACTGGCCGTTGGCATATAGCTGTTCGCCGTAGCTCCCGTGCGAAGCCGTCCACTGGTAGGTGTAAAAGCCTTTCTTGCTGTATTGATCAACGGCCTGCCAGTAGCACCAGTCAGCCAACTCGCTTCCGTTCCACAGGATGTGATCGTCATAAGGCCCGTGTGACGTATGTGCCGACGTCAGCAGTGGGAGGCAGGCAGCGATGGATGCGGCAAACAGTCGCTTCATGGGATCACCTTGAATGATGGCGGGGAGCTTTGACTACTTGCCAGCCGGTGCCGGCTTGCTTGGAGCCGGGGCGCTGCGGCGCGGTGAATAGTGAATGACGCGGTAACCGGAGAAGCCAAACGGGGACGGGTACCAGCCCATACCGCCGACGAAATAGACGCGATCATCGTCGTTGCGTTCGGGCCAGAGGTAGATGACGTCGGTGTCGAGGCGCGGGTAGCGGTAGTCGTACTGGCCGACCGGGCGCGTTTCGAAGTCGGCGACGTGGCCGATGACGGTGATCTGGCGATCCTTGGCGAAGATGGCCGGGTCGTAGAAACCATTGCGGCAGGCGAGGAAGCGGCCGACGCTGACGTCGCCTTCCCGGGGACGCGAGCTGTCGTACATGGGGCGGCCGAGGATCACGAAGCAGCTGCTCTGGCCGTCGGTTTCAACGTCAAGGATGCTGCCGCCCCAGCGCACCAGTTCACCGGTGCTGCCGGATTCGCTGGCCTGTTGCGGCGTCAGCGCGGCGAAGTCACCGCGAAGGGGCTTGGGCGTGCTGGCGCAGGCGCCGAGCAGCAATGTGATCGCCGCCAGCGTGAGCAGGACGGGTGTGCGTGGCAGCCGGCGGTTGGGGCGGGACATCGTGTTCATGGCGGGACTCCGGTGATGTCAGGTGGTGGGGATGGACATTCGGGCGGCAATCAGGCGGCGCGCTTGCGCGGGACATGATCCTTCGGGATGCGGAATCGGCGAAGGTCCTGCTGCAGGCGGCGGCGGGCCTCGGTATCGAGCTCCTGTCCAGCGTAGCGCCAGGCAATGAAACGCTCGCTGAGCGCACGGATCTGCTCGGCCGAGCGGGGCAGTCGCCTGGCGGCGCGTTCGCTGATGGTGCGCGGCGCGTCGTTGGCTCGCCAGCGGGTGCCGGCGCGGCGCAGCTGGGTGACGAAGTGGTCCCATGCGCGCAGCAGCGGATCGCGCGGTGGCGGTGCAGCACGGCGCAGCAGCCAGATCGTCACCAGCAATGCGATGCCAGCAGCGACGGCCAGCAGGATGCCGATCTGTCGCCAGCTCTTCGGGTCGATGCCCAGCGGCTGCAGCAGGCGCTGCTGGCGTGCGGCATCAAAGCCCAGCACCAGGTCGTTCCAGCTGCGACGCAGCCAGTCAGCCGTGTCCAGCAGTGGGCGAACCACGCTTCGCCATGAACTGGCTTCGCGCAGACTATCGCTGCCTTGCTCAATGCGTTCCGGTGCTACGACTGAGGTCGGATCGACACGCACCCATCCTTCGCCGCGCAGCCAGACTTCCGACCAGGCGTGTGCGTCCGACAGGCGCACCACCCAGTGATCGCCGACGGCGTTGTAGTAGGCGCCCTGGTAGCCGGTGACCACGCGCGCCGGGATATGTGCCATGCGCATCATCACCGTGAAGGCAGAGGAAAAGTGTTCGCAGTAGCCGGCCCTGGTATCAAACAGAAACTCATCGACGCTATGCCGGTGAAGGATTGGAGGCTCCAATGTGTAGACAAACTCCCGGTTGAACAGCGTCAAGGCGCGCTGGATCATGCCGCGATCGTCGGTGCCCTCGTCGCGCCAGCGCTGGATGAGTTCGCGCGTGCGAGGATTGAAGCCCTCAGGCAGTTCGGTCATGCGTTGCTGCATGGTGGTCAGGTAGCGCGGCGTGGCATCCAGTCGGTAGTCGAGCACGGAGGCCAATTCAAAGCGCTGCACGTCATCCAATGGGCGCTTCGAGAGCAGGAAGCGCGAATTGGTCATGCCGACTTCGGCTGCATCGCTGACCGGCACGTCCAGCGCCATGACGTAGTTGCGACCGGTGGGTTCCTGGGTGATTTCGTACCGGATTGGCGGCCCGAGCGGCTCAAATTGCTCTGGCAGCGCGCGCTCAAGGAAGCGCGAACGCGACCAGGTTCGGCCATCGAACTGGGTCATCACCGGGCCGCGCCAGTACATCTGTTCCGGATTGGGCACCGCGTCGAGGAACCTCACGCGCATCGCCGGGGAGTCGTCCAGGAACAGCTCGGCGATATCACCCGGGGTCATCTCATCGCTGAGTCCCATTCGCGGCTCGCTGGCACGCCCGGGAAAGCCCCACAAGGGTTGTGCCAGACGCGGGAACAGGAAGAATCCCACTGCGGCCAATGGCAGCGCCAGCAGCAGCAAACGCAGGCTTTGCCGCAGACGCACAGGCCAGCCTGATGTCGGGGATTCCAGCGGGAGAGCCTTGGTGGCTGGCTGCGCTTCCAGGTCGGCGATTTCCGCCAGCGCGGCAAGCAGAAGGATGCAGGCCAATCCGGACAGCAGCAGCATGGACGGACCCTGATCCAGCAGGAATGCAGCCATCGCGGCAAACATGCTGAAGCCGATGGCACTGCGCGCGTCGCGGATGCTTCGCAGCTCGAACAGCTTGAGCACCAGCAGCAGCGTGATCAGGGCGGCGCCGGTGTCGCGGCCAAAGCGGAACCCATAGCTGGACAGCAGGGCGAAGCTGATGGCCAGGGTCACCGTGACGCGCACCGGCATCGGCAGCGTGATCCGTCTCAGCCCAAGAGGCAGCGCAATGGCCCAGAGCAGGACCAGCAGCAGGCTGAGCCACAGCGGCAGCGTGGGCAGGATGGCCAGCGTGCCGGTCGGGACGGCGATAGCGCACCAGAGGAAGCGGCGGCGGTCGAGCGCCGGGCTCTTCATGGGGCGTCTCCGGATGCGGCGCCGGGCAGCAGCGCCAGTGCGGTAAGGCAGTTGCGACGGTGCTGGTCACCGCGATCCGGGCCGAAGGACTGGCTGGGCAGCACGAGGCGCGTCTTCAGGCCGAGGCGCTCGGCTTCCAGCAGCCAGCGGGTCAGGCGGCTGATGCGGGTTTCGTTGTCGATGCCGTCCAAAGTTTGCCAGTCGAGTTCGATCTGACCGCCAGTGGGTGCTTCGAACTCGCGGACCAGCGGTCGACCCATCTGTGCGCTGCGCTTCCACGCCATCAGCCGCAGCGGGTCGCCAACGCGATAGTCGCGCAGGCTGTGCAGCTGTTCGCCCGGCGAACGCCTCCAGCGCCGGTTGCCATCGGTGCTGGGCAGCGGCAGTGGCGGGCCATCGCGTTCGATGGCCGGGTAGACCAGCAGTTGCCGATCCGGGCTGATCCAGCTCCATACCCGGAACAATCCGAGTGGGTGGCGGGTGAACACGGCAATCCGACCGCAGCGCTGGTAGCCGCGACGCTGCGTGACGACACCGAGGTCGACGTGGCCGCGTGTGTTGCCCGCCAGCGACAGGCTGCTGGCGCGCTCGTCCAGGCGGAAACAGAGTCCGTTGCGTGCGCGACCGTCCGGATTCTCCAACCGCAGGGTCAGGTTGATGCGCTCGCCGGCGTGGGCAGGTTCGGCGTCAAGCTGCAGCACGCGCAGGCCAAGCAGGTTGAAATAGCCTTGCAGCAGGCTGCTGTGCACGGCGGAGGCGATGAGGAAGCTCAGCAGCAGCGCCGGATTGTTGTTGTAGTTGAGCGCGCCCAGCAGCATGCCAATCAGCAGCGCGCCAATGAACAGGCCGGCGCCGGTCGGCAGAACATAGAGGCGCTTTCGGTTGAGGATGAGCGGCAGCGCTTCGGGCTGTTTGAGGCGCGTCAGCGCCGGCAGGCGACGCTCGATCCACGACATCAGTGCGAAGAAGCGCCCGCCGTCGATGGCTTCGTTATTCACGGCTCAGCCCTGCTCACGGGATGGCGACGCGCTCCAGGATCGCGCGGGCCTGCTGGCGGCGCGCGTCGTCGATGTTGCCGCTGTCGGCTTCGGGAACAAGACGATGAGCAGCCACTTCGAGGAACACCGACTGCACGTCTTCGGGCTGCACGAATTCGCGCCCTTCGATCAGCGCCACCGCACGCGCGGCGCGGAGCAGGGCGAGACCGGCACGCGGCGAAAGGCCGACGCGAACGCCCGGCTGTTCGCGGCTGGCGGTGATCAACGCCTGGACGTAGTCGATCAATGCCGCACTGGCATGGATGCGCTGCACGCGCTGGCGCAGTTCGCGGACTTCGTCGCTGCCCAGCAGCGGCAGTGTGTCGCCGATCAGCTCGCGACGGTCACGGCCAGACAGCATTTCGCGTTCGGCATCGGCATCCGGATAGCCGAGCTGGATTCGCAGCAGGAAGCGATCCAGCTGCGAATCCGGGAGCGGGAAGGTGCCGGCAAGGTCCACCGGATTCTGTGTTGCGATGACGAAGAAGGGATTGGGCAGGCTGTGGCAGACACCGTCGATGGTGACCTGCTGTTCGGCCATGGCTTCCAGCAGCGCGCTCTGCGTGCGCGGCGGGGCGCGATTGATTTCGTCGGCCAGCAGCAGCTGGGTGAATACCGGCCCCGGATGGAAACGGAAGCCACCGTGGCGCTCGCCGTCACGATCCTGTTCGTAGACGGAAACACCCAGGATGTCCGACGGCAGCAGGTCGGCGGTGAACTGCATGCGCTGGAAATCCAGGCCCAGTGTCGCGGCCAGCGCGTGGGCGAGGGTGGTCTTGCCGAGGCCAGGAAGATCCTCGATCAGCAGATGGCCACCCGCCAGCAGGCAGGCAAAGGCCAGTTGCACCTCGCGCGGTTTGCCCAGCACCAGCGTGTTGACCTGCTTGATGGCGCGGTGCAGGGCCGCGCCCTGTACGGCGCCTGTGTCACCATTCGCGACCGCCGAAGGCGTGGAGGTGGCGGAAACCGGCATGTGCATGCTCCGTCGGGTAGCTCGCTCTAGTCAGGGGACGAGTGTAGCCCGCACCCGTGGATATGGCATGTTGGCGCCGCAACCAGCCAGGTAAACAAAGGTATCGCCCGTTTGAACCGTTCCGACAGCCAACGTTCCCGCAACCGGTACGTCCTGCTGCTGACGCTGCTGCTGGCAGGAAAGATCGCTCTGGCCGCGACCCTGCCGCTGTTCGTGGACGAGGCGTTCTACTGGTGGGAAGGGCAGCATCTGGCGATGGCCTATTCCGATCTGCCGGGCCTGACCGCCTGGTTGTCGCGACTTGGCGTTGCGGTCGCTGGCAATTCGGAATTCGGTCTGCGCTGGCCATTCCTGTTGCTCGGCGTGGGTTCGTCGCTGCTGGTCGTGCGCATCGCCCGGCGCTTGGGTACTCCTGCCCAGGCATGGCGCGCAGGCAGCTGGGCGCTGCTGCTGCCGCTGTTTGCCACCCTCGGGGTGCTGGCCCTGCCTGACGTGCCGCTCATGTTCGCCACGCTGCTTTGCGTGGACGGCTGGCTTGGGCTTCGTGAGTTGCCGTCCAGTCGTCACGCAGCGCTGTGTTTTTCCGGTGGACTGGCGTTGGGCGCGCTGGCGCACTACCGTTTTGGGCTGGTTCTGTTGGCAGGTGCCTTGGCGATCCTGCTGGATCCGCGAAGCCGCGACGCCCTGCGCCGTCCGCTGCCATGGGTGGGTGCGATGGCCGGTGCATTGGCATGGCTGCCGCTGGCCATCTTCAATCTCCAGCATGGCGAGGCGGGTTGGCGATTCCAACTGCTGGAACGTCACCCGTGGGCGTTCCATGCCGATGGCTGGTGGCAACTGCCGATCCAGCTTCTGCTGGTGACGCCGATCCTGTTCATGCTGCTGCTGGCGACGCTGCGCTGGCTGTGGCGGCGGCCGGCGGACGAGCAGCGACCCGCACGGTTCCTCGCGCTGTGTTCGGGGGCATTGCTGCTCGGGTTGCTCGTGCTGGGCTTCTTTGCGGATCGCGAGCGGGTGAGTTTCCACTGGCCACTACCGGCCTGGGTGCTGCTTTGCGCGGCGTTGCCCGGCTGGCTGGATGCGGTCTCATCGCGATGGCTTGGGCGAATGGCTGCGCCGTTCGCCGGCATCGGTCTGGTGGCGGTGTTCTCGGTGCTGGCACTGACCGCCACTTCGAGCGGAAGGAGCTGGCTGGCCGCTCACGGTCTCAGCCCGAACGGCTTTTCCGGTTGGCGCGAGGCCGCAGCGATGCTGCGCAAGCAGCCAGAATGGCCGGCGTTGCAGCGTGGCGAGGCGGCGCTTGTGGTCGGCGATTTCAAGCTGGGGGCCGAGCTGGCGTTCGCGCTCGACCTGCCGCGTCTCACCGTGCTCGATCATCCGATCAATCACAAGCACGGTCGCGCCCTGCAGCTTCGCCTCTGGGACCTGGAAGCGAAGTTCGATGGACAGGCGACCGGAAGCCGGTTGTTGCTGCTCCGCGACGATGGCGCTGGCTGGGCGGAGCGTGATGCCTTCTACGCCGCGCTATGCGATCAGGCTTCCGGGCTTCGGCTTCGCCAGATGCTGCTGGTGGACGGCGGTGCGCAGCGCCTCGTGCTGTTCGAGCAGGTTCCGGCTTCGCAGGGGTGCGAACTGCCGCCAGGCTAGACGTTGTCAGGGCAGCTCGTAGCCGAGCCTGCGCAGGCAGGCGGCGAGCTGGATCAAGGGCAGTCCGATCAGTGCCGTCGGGTCGCGGCTTTCCACCGACTCGAACAGGCTGATGCCCAGGCCTTCCACCTTGAAGCTGCCGGCGCAGTCCAGGGGACGCTCGATGTCGACGTAGCGGCGGATCGTCTCCGCATCCAATCGGCGGAAGCGCACGCGGGTGATGTCCGCAAATGCCTGCTCATCGCCGCTGGCATCGATCACACAGACGGCGGTGTGGAAGTCGACATGATGCCCGGATGCTGCCTGCAGCTGCTCCCGGGCAATCTCGACAGTGCCCGGCTTTCCCAGCACCTCGCCATCGCGCACGGCGCACTGGTCGGAGCCAATCACCACCGAACCCGGGGCCCGAGTGGCAACTGCCCGAGCCTTGAGTGCGGCCAGCCGCATGCACATATCCGGGCCGCTTTCGCCTTTATGCCGTGATTCGATGACGTCCGGCGAAACCGTGTCGAACGGCAGATGCAGCCGCGACAGCAGCTCGGTGCGGTATTTCGAGGTTGAGGCGAGGGCCAGCCGGAGAGGCGTCACGAAGTGTTGCCGGATCAGTGCAGGCGCCCGCGGCCATCGGTCGGACGGCGCAGGGAGGCCGGTTCGCGTTGGGCCTGGGCGACCGCGGCGTCGGTGGCTTCGGTCAGCTCCGCGCCGGCATTCTCCAGTCGCTGCAGCTGTTCGGCGATGGCGCCGCGTGAGCGCTCCAGCGCATACTGGGCATTGCGCAGCTCGGCCAACGTGGCCGTGGTGGCATGCCGCGCCAGCCACAAGCGGTGCTCCAGCACGTTGCGCAGACCCTGCTGGATCTGCTCCTGGCTTTGCAGCGAAGCATTGGCCACGGCGGCAATGTCTGACGGGACGCGCTGGACCACGAGTTTCATGGCGTCCATTTTCTTGCCGGTTTCCTTGTACAGGGCCTCCAGTTCATCGGCCAGATCAAGGATGCGGGTGAGGACGTTCTGCCGGCGGTTGGCGAAGTAGCGCGCCACCATCAGGGTTCCCAGAACCAGCAGTAGAAACACAATCAGGTAGAGGAGAGGCGTCACGGTTCGTCCCCGGCAGTGATGGGTCGAGTCTGCCCGATGCTTCCCGGGGCGGCAAACCGGTCGGCAACTGACTGAATGGCAAGCGTTTCCGGCGGCTCCCGGCAATTGACATGAAAAGCGCTGCTGCTTACCATTGCGCTCTTATGTCCGCGGTTTCGCCAGATCGTCTGCCCGATAGCATTGATGCGTGGCGGATGGCGGCGGCTCAGCGTTCGTTCGAGGGCGAATTTCCGGTAAGGAAGATGGCGCGCCTCGCCGGACTGCTGGCTCCGTCCGACGAGGGCGATGCCGATGCCGGGTATTGCCGGTTTCGACTGTCGTTCGGGCGTGAGCCTCTGGGTAACACCAGCTATCCGCAGTTGAGCATGCAGGTGGAGGCAGCGTTGCCGCTGGTCTGTCAGCGCACGCTGGAAACCTTCCTGCTGCCACTGACGATCGAGCAGCGTCTTGGCCTGATCCGGCACGAGTCGGAAGAGGCCGGTTTGCCGCCCGAGGTGGAGCCGCTGCTGGTGCCCGAGGATGGGCAGCTGAGGCTGCTCGACCTGGTCGAGGACGAGTTGATACTGGCGGTGCCGGTGGTTCCCATGAGCCCGGGCGGCGTCGATGACATAGAAACCGAATGGCCGGCGGAAGGCTCGGAGTCCGCGGATGAGCGGCCCAATCCCTTTGCCGAGCTAGCAAAATTGAAACAACGCTGATTTAGCAGCACAGACCGGAGATTCACCATGGCCGTCCAGAAGAGCCGCAAGACCCCGTCCCGTCGTGGCATGCGCCGCGCGCATGACGCGTTGACCGCCAAGCAGCTGTCGACCGATCCGACCACCGGCGAGACCCACATCCGCCACCACGTCACCAAGGACGGCTACTACCGTGGTCGCCAGGTGATCGACGTCAAGTCGGCTGTCGTCGACGAGGATTGATTTCGCGGCGGCCGGGTGCATGCCCGGTCGACTCTGCGACTGGCCGCCCGCCACTGCGGGCCGGCCTATCCGGCGACCGGCACCTGCCGGTCCGCCCGACATGACGGCAGGGGCAGTCCCGCGTTTCCGCTTCGACGGCATGCGCCCGGGCTTTCTGCCGTGAAGGAGTGGTGTTCAGCATGACGGTCTACTCGCGCATCGCCGGCACCGGCAGCTACCTTCCCGAGAAGGTGCTGACCAACGCCGAACTCGAGACGATGGTCGATACCACCGACCAGTGGATCCGCGAGCGCACCGGCATCCGTGAGCGCCATGTTGCCGCCGAAGGCGAAACCACGTCCGACCTGGCCGTCCACGCAGCGAAGCGTGCGATGGAAGCGGCGGGCGTTGAAGCATCGGACATCGACCTGCTGATCGTCGGTACCACCACGCCCGACATCATCTTTCCGTCCACCGCCTGTCTGGTCCAGCACCGGCTGGGCGCGAACGGCTGCCCGGCCTTCGACGTCAACGCAGCGTGTTCAGGTTTCGTCTACGCGCTGGGCGTGGCGGACAAGTTCATCCGCAGCGGCGCGGCAAAGACCGCGCTGGTAATCGGCGCGGAAACGCTGACCCGCATGATCGACTGGACCGACCGCGGTACCTGCGTGCTGTTCGGCGACGGTGCCGGTGCGGTGGTGCTGAAGGCCTCCGAGGATGCCGGCATCCTGTCAACGCACCTGCATGCCGATGGTGGCTTCGACCACCTGCTGTACAACCCGGTGGGTGTTTCGCGCGGTTTCACCGACGAGCCGAACCACGGCGTCAAGGTCCACATGACCGGCAACGAAGTGTTCAAGGTTGCCGTGAAGACGCTGGATGCCGTCGTCGAGGAAACCCTTGATGCCAACGGCCTGCAGAAGTCCGACATCGACTGGCTGATCCCGCACCAGGCCAATCTGCGTATCATCAGCGCCACCGCAAAGCGGCTGGCCATGCCGATGGAGCGGGTGATCGTCACGGTCGATCGTCACGGCAACACTTCGTCAGGTTCCGTGCCGCTGGCGCTGGACGAGGCCGTGCGTTCGGGCAAGGTGCAGCGCGGCGAGTTGCTGCTGCTGGAAGCCTTTGGTGGCGGTTTCACCTGGGGTTCGGCGCTGATCCGCTACTGATCAGTATCCGCTGGATCCCTGTCAGGCCGGCCATACGCGTCGGTACAGACGATTCACCGCCAACTTCCGTTAACATGATCGGCTGTTTTTCAGTCGATGGTTTCCGATGGCAGACCGCCGCAACGAACTCGCTTTCGTCTTTCCCGGTCAGGGCTCGCAGTCCGTGGGCATGCTGGCCGAACTCTCCGAGCAGCATGCGCTGATCCGCGACTGCTTTCGCGAAGCCTCAGATGGCGCCGGCGTTGATCTCTGGACGCTGTCGCAGTCCGGTCCCGAGGAGATGCTCAACCGCACCGAGTACACGCAGCCGGCGTTGCTGGCGGCTTCGGTGGCGATGTGGCGCCTTTGGGATAGTGTGGGCGGCGCGCAGCCGGCGCAGCTGGCCGGGCACAGCCTCGGTGAGTACAGCGCGCTGGTCGCTGCTGGTGCACTGTCGCTGCACGACGCGGCGCGTATCGTTCGTGTCCGAGGCCAGCTCATGCAGGCAGCTTCGCCGGAAGGTGAAGGCGCGATGGCAGCCGTGATCGGCGCCGAAGATGCCGTGGTCGAGCAGGTCTGCAGCGAGGTTTCCGGCAGCCACGTCGTGGTGCCGGCCAACTACAACTCGCCGGGCCAGATCGTGATCGGCGGCCATGCTGATGCCGTCGACAAGGCGCTGGCAGCGCTGGCGGAGCAGGGCGTGCGCAAGGCGGTGAAGCTGGCGGTCAGCGTACCGTCGCACACGCCGCTGATGCGCGAAGCCGCCAACCAGTTGGGCGAGGCGCTGGGCGGCGTGGACTGGGATCTGCCAAAGATTCCCGTGACACAGAACGTCGACGCCGTTGTGCACCAGAGCCCCGAAGCAATCCGCGACGCGCTGGTTCGCCAGCTGTACCTGCCGGTACGCTGGACGCAGTGCGTGCAGGCGATGGCCGGCAATGGCGCCACGCATTTCGTCGAGTGCGGCCCGGGCAAGGTGCTGAGCGGCCTGATGCGTCGCATCGACAAGTCGCTGAACGCGCAACCGCTGGGCAGCCTGTCCGATTTCGAAACCGCACGCGAACAATGGAGCGCGGCATGAGTGATCTTCCGCTGCAGGGCCAGGTCGCCCTGGTTACCGGCGCCAGCCGCGGCATTGGCGCGGCCATCGCCGACGAACTGGCGGCGCAGGGCGCCATCGTCGTCGGTACGGCCACCAGCGACAGCGGCGCCGCCGCGATTGGCGAGCGTCTGGCCGGCAAGGGTGGTCATGGTCGCAAGCTCGACGTCACCGACGCCGAAGGCGTGTCGGCGCTGATCGATGCGATCAGCAAGGACATCGGCCCGATTGCCATCCTGGTCAACAACGCCGGCATCACCCGCGACAACCTGCTGATGCGCATGAAGGACGAGGACTGGCAGGCGATCATCGATACCAACCTCAGCAGCGTCTTCCGCACCAGCAAGGCGGTGATGCGCGGCATGATGAAGGCGCGTCACGGCCGCATCATCAACATCGCTTCGGTGATCGGCCTGACCGGCAACCCGGGACAGGCGAACTACGCGGCAGCCAAAGCCGGCATCATTGCCTTCTCGAAGTCGATGGCGCGCGAGGTCGGCAGTCGCGGCATCACCATCAACGTGGTGGCGCCGGGCTTCATCGACACCGACATGACCCGCGAACTGCCCGAGGAGGCCAAGAACGCCATGCTCGGCCAGATCGCGCTCGGCCGCTTTGGCGATCCGGCTGACATTGCGCGCGCGGTGGGCTTCCTGGCCGGTCCGTCGGCTGCCTATATCACCGGCGAGACGCTACACGTGAACGGCGGAATGTACATGCCGTGATCGGCAGGTCGTCTATCAGCGCATCGAATTCGAACAAGAAGCAAGCGTAAGCATCTGATTTTTCGTTAAACGTATCGGTTTTTGCCGTTCCATCGCCGGAACAGGAGGCGATGACGCGGCTTTGCCGATACAATCCACCGTCCTGCGTTTTGACGCGGAGCGTTTCCCGCCAGCGGCCCCGCCGTTTCTGGCGAGGCGACGATCCACTACAATGCGCCGGCATCATTTCCGGGAGGTTTGAAAACCCATGAGCAACATCGAAGAGCGCGTCAAGAAAATCGTTGTCGAACAGCTTGGCGTCAAGGAAGAAGAAGTCACCGCCAGTGCGTCTTTCGTGGACGACCTGGGTGCGGATTCGCTGGACACCGTTGAGCTGGTGATGGCGCTGGAAGAAGAGTTCGAGTGCGAGATCCCGGACGAGGAAGCCGAGAAGATTACCAGCGTGCAGCAGGCGATCGACTACGTGAAGGCCCACGTCAAGGCCTGAACCTGACGATGGCGTCGGCGCCCGTCGCCGATGCCAGCTGAAACTGCAGGGCCGTACCGTAACCGGTGCGGCCCTGTTGCCATGGGCGAGGGCTTTCTGCGCGACAAGCAGGCGCCTGCTAGCGGCAACTGGAGAATCCGATGAGCAAACGACGCGTCGTCATCACCGGCATGGGCATCGTCTCGCCGGTCGGCAATGACCTCAACAGCGCCTGGGATAGCGTCCGCAACGGTCGCTCCGGCATCGGCCCGATCGAGGGCTTCGACGCCAGCGCCTACGCCACGCGCATCGCCGGCGAAATCCGCGACTTCGATGCGAAGGCCTTCCTGCCGCCGAAAGACGTCAAGAAAATGGACACCTTCATCCACTACGGCCTGTTCGCCAGCCTGGCGGCCATGGAGGATGCGGGGCTTGAGGTCACCGAGGCCAACGCAGAGCGCATCGGCGCGCTGATCGGTTCCGGCATCGGCGGCGTTCGCGGCATCGAGGACACGGCCATCGCACTGGACAAGGGCGGTCCGCGCAAGATCTCCCCGTTCTACGTGCCAAGCACCATCATCAACATGCTGCCGGGCCAGCTCAGCATCATGAAGGGCCTCAAGGGTCCGAACTTCTCCGCTGTTTCCGCCTGCGCCACGTCGAACCATTCGATCGGCATGGCCATGCGCATGATCCAGTACGGCGATGCCGACGTGATGATCGCCGGTGGTGCCGAACACGGCGCCACGCCGACCTCGGTCGGCGGCTTCTGCGCGATGAAGGCCATGTCCACGCGCAACGACGAGCCGCAGAAAGCGTCACGGCCGTGGGACCAGGATCGTGATGGTTTCGTGCTGGGCGACGGCGCCGGCATCCTCGTGCTGGAAGAGTACGAGCACGCCAAGGCGCGCGGTGCGCGCATCTACGCGGAGTTGGCTGGTTTCGGCGCCAGTTCCGACGCCTATCACATGACCGCACCCAGCGAGAACGGCGAAGGCCCGGCGCGCTGCATGCGCATGGCGCTACGTGACGCCGGCGTCAACGCCACCGACGTTGGCTACATCAACGCGCACGGTACCTCCACGCCGCTGGGCGATCTGGCCGAGACACTATCGATCAAGCAGGTGCTGGGCGATTACGCGTACAAGACCATGGTCAGCTCGACCAAGTCGATGACCGGCCACCTGCTGGGTGCCGCCGGTGGCGCCGAAGCGATCTTCACCGTGCTGGCACTGCATCACGGCGTGGTACCGCCGACCATCAACCTCGACAACCCGGGCGAGGGCTGCGACCTCGACTACGTGCCGCACACGGCGCGTGACGCCCAGCTCGACGTGGTGGTGTCCAATGGCTTCGGCTTTGGTGGCACCAACGGCACGCTGGTGTTCCGCCGCGTCTGATCGCGCGCTGATGGCGACCGCTTCCGGCGTCGGCAGCATCGCGCTGCCGCAGCGCCCGGACTGGCCGGCGCGCCTGGCTGCCCTGCATGCCGCCGACCCGCAGCGTTTTCCGGCGCTGCTGGCCAGCCAGTCCGCCGGCACGCCGCGTGCGCGCTGGGACCTGCTGCTGATCGGCAATGGCGAAGGATTCCAGGGTGGTGCGGGCAAACCGCTGCGTGACCTTGAGGGTAACGCGCTGGCCGGGACCGGCTTTCTTGATTTGCTGTCCGCGCGCTGGCGTGAAAGTCGCGCCGCCGCGTTGAAAGATTGTGATGTTCCGCCTTCCACGGACGCGCCGATGCCAGCGGCCTTCCGTGGCGGGTGGCTGCTGTTGCTCGGCTATGAACTGGCTGGCGAGATCGAGCGGAAACTGCGCCTCCCGGACAACCGCGACGGCACGCCAGCTGGCCTGGCGCTACGCTGTCCGGCGGCCATCGTGCTGGACCGGCAGGAGCAGCGCTGTTTGTTGATCCATGAGGCCGCGGCCGAAGCGCTGGCGCAGTCGGTCAAGGCACAGCTCGACTCGCTGGATGATCCGGTGGCTCTGCCACCTTCCGTGCCGGATTTCGATATCGAGGAAGACGAACCCACGAATTTCACCGATGGCGTTCGCCGCGTGCTCGACTATCTGGCTGCCGGTGATGCCTTCCAGGTGAACCTGTCGCGCGGCTGGCGACTGCGGCCACGGTTGCCGGAGGGCGAGTCGCTGGACCTTGCCTCGCTGTACCGCAGTCTCGCTGGCGCCAATCCCGCGCCGTTCGCCGCGTCGCTGCATGGTCCCGGCTTCCATCTGCTGAGCTCGTCACCCGAGCGCCTGGTTGCGGTAAGAGGTAAGCGTGTCGAAACGCGCCCGATCGCCGGTACGAGACCGCGCGTTGCTGGCGACGACGACAAGGATCGCATCGCCGAGCTGGTCGGCCACCCCAAGGAGCGCGCCGAACACATCATGCTGATCGACCTCGAACGCAACGATCTGGGACGCATCTGCCGGCCCGGCACGGTGAAGGTCGAGGAGCTGATGGCGGTGGAAAGCTACGCCCACGTCCACCACATCGAATCTACAGTCGCCGGCGAACTGCGCGACGATGTCGAGCCTGTCGACGTGATCCGCGCGCTGTTTCCTGGCGGCACCATTACCGGCTGCCCCAAGGTGCGCTGCATGGAAATCATCGCCGAACTGGAAGGCGTCGGCCGTGGCGCGTATACCGGTGCCATCGGTTATCTCAATCACGATGGCGACATGGACCTGAACATCCTGATCCGCAGCCTGGTCTGGGACGGCAAGGCGCTGCATCTGCGCGCCGGCGCCGGCATCGTTGCCGACTCCGAACCGGAAGCCGAGCTGGTCGAAACCCGTGCCAAGGCGCGTGGCCTGTTGCGTGGCCTGGGAGTCGGCAGCGGATGAATAGCTTCGATCCCCGCAATGCGCCGCTGCTGGCCTGGGTGGATGGCGTTGAAAGCGATGTCATCGATATCGCCGATCGCGGCCTTGCCTATGGCGATGGCCTGTTCGAAACCTTCCGGGTGATCAACGAGCGGCCGCTGTGGTGGGACCGTCATCTGGCGCGATTGCAGCGTGGCGCGCAGGTGCTGGGCATCGAGTTGCCGAATCCGACACGCATGCACATCGAAGCGCTGAATTGCTGCGAGGGCGCCGCCGACGGCGTGCTCAAGCTGATCCTGACGCGTGGCAGCAGTGGGCGCGGCTACCGTCCCGGTGACGGCAGCCCGACCCGCATCCTCAGCCTGCATCCCTCGCCGACGCGTCAGGATTCGATCACCGCGATCCGCTGCGAGGCGCGATTGGCAACGCAGCCGCTACTGGCCGGCCTCAAGCACCTTAACCGGCTGGAGCAGGTGCTGGCCGCTCGCGAATGCCAGCAGGCCAATGTGGACGAAGGCCTGCTGTTTGATGGCGACGGCCGACTGGTATCGGCGGTGGCCGGCAATGTTTTCCTGCTGCGTGACGGCGAATGGCTGACGCCGACCATCGATCGCTGCGGCGTGGCCGGCATCTGCCGCGAATGGCTGCTGGAGAACCTTGCCTCGTGCCGTGAGACCGCTCTCAGCGACGATGACGTGAAGGCAGCGGAGGCGGTTTTCGTCTGCAACAGCGTGCGGGGTATCCTCCCGGTTTCCGAATTGGATGGCCGGGCGCTGCCGCTACCCGAGTCGCTGCTGGCCCTTCGTGACCAGCTGCGACAGGAACTGCCGCCACTGCCCGCAATGGACTGCCCAGGACGCGCATGAGCAAGAAATCATCAACGCCAAAGGCCAGGCCGCGTTCACGCTGGCGCTGGTTCAAGCTGCTGCTGTTGCTGCTGCTTATCGGCGCAGCGGCGGCTGGCTGGAAGGCTTACGAGCACTACCAGCGCTTCCTCGCCACGCCGCTGGCGACCGGCAACGCCGAGCCGACGCTGTTGGTGGCCTCCGGCGACAGTTTCGACCACGTGCTGAAGAAGATCCGCAAGATCGGGCTGCACGAAGGTCACGACCTTGAATGGCAGTTCCTTGCCTTCCAGCTGCACGTGACGACAAAGTTGCAGGTTGGCGAGTACGCGCTGGGCCATGGACTGACGCCGGCCGGACTGCTCAACAAGCTGGCTTCGGGCAAGGTGATCCAGCACCGCTTCACCATCGTCGAAGGCTGGACCTTCCACCAGCTGCGCGCCGCGCTGGCCGCCGATCCCACCGTGGTGCAGACGCTGGAAGGCGTGGATGACGATGAGGTGATGCGTCGGCTCGATGCCGAAGGCATCTATCCGGAAGGTCGTTTCCTTCCCGAGACCTACCACTACACCAAGGGTGTGGACGATCTGCGCCTGCTCAAGCGCGCCTACCTGGCGATGCAGGAGCTGCTCAACGAGGAATGGCCGAAGCGCGACCCGGATCTGCCGCTGGCGAATCCGGACGAAGCGCTGACGCTGGCATCGATCATCGAGAAGGAAACTGGCCAGGCCAGTGAGCGTCCGCAGATCGCCGGAGTGTTCGTGCGCCGGCTCAAGCTGGGCATGCTGCTGCAGACCGACCCGACCGTGATCTACGGCATCGGCCCCGATTACGACGGCAACATCACCCGCGTGCACCTGCGCACCGACACGCCGTACAACACCTATACTCGCGCCGGCCTCCCGCCGACACCCATTGCCATGCCGGGCCGTGCCGCGGTGGAGGCTGCGCTGCATCCGGCGGATGGCAAGGATCTCTATTTCGTGGCGCGTGGGGATGGCAGTCATGCGTTTTCCGCCACGCTGGCCGAACACAATCGCGCCGTGCGTCGATACCAGCTGCGGCGGCGGGGGCGCTGATGGCTCGCGGACGCCTGATCAGCATCGAAGGCGGCGAGGGCGCCGGCAAGTCCAGCGTGATGACCGCGCTGCTGGATGCCTTGCGCGAAGCCGGCATCGACGTGGTGCGGACCCGCGAACCGGGTGGCACGCCGCTGGGCGAAGCGCTGCGCCATCTGTTGCTGGATGCCGACCATCCCGACCTTTGCGCCGAATCCGAATTGCTGATGATGTTCGCCTCGCGCGCGCAGCTGGTGCGCGAGGTCGTGCAGCCGGCGCTGGATGCGGGGCGCTGGGTGGTTGCCGATCGTTTCACTGACGCGAGCTTCGCTTACCAGGGGGGTGGCCGTGGCCAGCCGTCCGGCCGCATCGCCGACCTTGAGCGCTGGGCTGCCGGCATCCGTCCCGACCTCACGCTGTTGCTCGACGTGCCGGTGGCCGTCGGCATGGAGCGCGCGCGTGGCCGTGGTCCCAGCGACCGGATCGAAACCGAGTCCGACAGCTTCTTCGAGCGAGTGCGCACGGCCTACCGTGAGCGCGCCGCCGCCGATCCGCAGCGTTTCCGCGTGATCGACGCCAGCCAGCCGCTGGAGGCCGTCATTGCCGATGTACGCCGGGTCATCGCGGACTTTGTTGCGGCGCAGAGTGCGGGGAAGGCGTGAGCGACAGCGTGGCCATGCCTTGGGTCGACGCCGAAGTCGCGCGCGTCGGTCGCCTCTTTGCCGACGGTCGGCTTGCGCATGCGCTGCTGGTCGGCGGTCCATCCGGTCTGGGCAAGCGCGCCTTTGCCGAACGACTGGCGCAGCGCATCCTGTGCCGCGACCCGCGCGATGGCCTGGCCTGCGGCGAGTGCCGCGACTGCCGGCAGTTGCAGGTCGGCAGTCATCCGGATTTCCGTCGCGTCAGTTTCGAGGAGCGCAAGGACGGCAAGCTGCGTACCGAGCTGACCGTTGCGCAGATTCGCAGACTCAGCGACAGCCTCAACCTCACCGCGCAGCACGGTGCTGCCGTGGTCGCCGTGCTCGATCCCGCCGACGCCATGAACGCCAATGCGGCCAACGCGCTGCTGAAAACGCTCGAAGAGCCGCAGCCGGGTCGCTTCCTGATGCTGGTGGCGGATCGCCCCGAGCGCCTCGCGATCACGCTGCGCAGCCGCTGCCAGCGCTTTGCACCCAGGCCGCCGAGCCGCGACGAAGCGCTGGCATGGATGGCATCGCAGGGCCACCCCCGCGAAACGGCGGAGATAGCACTGGATCTGGCGGACGGCCTGCCGCTGCGCGCGATCAGCTACATCGAAGACGACGTGATCGCCCTGCAGAAGGCGGTGCGACGCGATCTCGGCAATGCCGCCACTGGCAAGCAGGCGCCGTTTGCGCTGGCCAAGGAGTGGATGGCAGATCGGCCAACGCTGCGCCTGGAGCTTGCCGTGGAGCTGGTGCGCGAGCTGGGTCGCAAGAAGCTGGCTACCCTCGAAGCGCCGTCAGGCTTGACCGCTCGCGTCGATTTTCCCAAGCTTGCCGCGTGGGCGGATCGCGCCAACCGGGCTCGCGGCCTGTTTGGCACCACGATCCGCCATGAACTGCTGATTGGCGAACTGCTGCTGGACTGGCGCGTCGCTTTCAGCGAGTCGGCGGCCTGAGCCGTCGCAACCACCCGAACCGATGCACACATAAGATCAGGGGAAGCACATGGCAGGCCTCGGCGGAATGGCAAGACAGGGCATCCTGTCGCTGGCGATCAAGGACAAGGGCGCGCTCTACAACGCCTACATGCCCTTCATCAGCAATGGCGGCATCTTCGTGCCCACCACCAAACGCTACAGCGTCGGTGACGAAGTCTTCATCCTGCTCACGCTGATGGACGAGAAGGAGCGCCTGCCGGTTGCCGGCCAGGTGGTATGGATCACCCCGGCCGGCGCCCAGGGCAATCGCACCGCTGGCATCGGCGTGCAGTTCAACGCCTCGCAGGAAGCCGAAACCGCCCGTACCAAGATCGAAACCCTGCTCGCCGGCATGCTCAACGCCGACAAGCCCACGCATACGATGTAAGCCGCGTCGACCGGAGCCTGTCGTGCCCTATATCGGTCTCGGTCTTCACGTCCTCATTGCCCTGTTCTTCGCCGTCGACGTGGTACGGCGCGGTCACGCGCTGTACTGGCTGATCATCCTTTTCAGCTTCCCGCTGTTTGGCAGCGTCGTGTATTTCGTGACGATGTACCTGCCGGGCTCGCGCCTGTCACACGGCGCCACCCGCGCCGCCGGGGCCGCCGCCAGGGTCATCCACCCGACCAAGGAGCTGCGTCAGGCGCGATTGGCCTGCGACCAGGCGCCGACGCCGGACAACCGCATGCGCCTCGCGCAGGCATTGCTGGAAGCCGGGCACCCGAGCGACGCAGCAGTCAGCTTCGAATCCGCCCTCAACGGCATCCACGGTGACGATCCGCACATCCGCTACAGTGCCGCGCGGGCCTGGTTCGAAAGCGGTGAGGTGGCACGTGCCGTCGGGCATCTCGACTGGTTGCAGCAGAACCGCCCGGACTACCGCCCTGAGGAAATTGCCCTCCGTCGTGCGCAGTCACTGGCGGCGGAAGGTCGCATCGACGAAGCTCGCAGCGCATTCATGGCCGCCAACGAGCGCTTCGGCACCTTCGAAAGCCTGGTCGAATACGCGATCTTCAGCTTTCGCCAGGGCGAACGCGAGACGGCTGCGCGCCTGCGAGCCGAGATCGACCGTGCCATGAGCCGCTGGAATCGCGCCAACCGCGAAATCAACAAGCCGCTGCTGCGGCGCCTGAAGCAGGCCGAGCAGAACGCGCGATAGCGTTGCAATCACTTCCGCAGGCTGCGGAACGCCAGCACCGAAAAAACCAATGCAAACACCGCGAGGACAAAGGCGGCGATCAACGTGACGCCGAGGCCGTCCCAGTGCGCGCCCGGCTTGAGGATGCCGCGTGACGGCTTGTTCGGATCGTAGTGGATGTCCACGGTGGAACCGACCGGGTAGGGCGCGATGATCGCCTCGGCAGCTTCACGCGTTTCCTCGTTCGCCTTGGCGGCGGAGAAATCGATGCGGTGACGCTGATAGGTGCCGCCATCCACCTGCCACTGGTATTCAATGATCGGCCGATAACGGATGATCTGCCCACCCGGTTTCCAGTTGGCGGTGGTGTTGGCGTCGCCGGTGTCCTGCTTGTTCGACCGCACTTCTTCGATGTCCGTGCGCAGGATGTGGCCTTCCGCCACCGGCCAGTCCAGGCTAACCCAGCCGTACCAGGTGTTCGCCAGCCCGGCCCACAGAAACAGCGCCGTGAGTCCCCACAGCAGCAGCGCCGGTATCGAGAAGCCAATCGCCTTCGGCCAGGATCGCGCGGATGTCATGGCTCAGCTCCCTTCATTGCAGACAGGTCAGTGGGAGCCTAACGGAACTGGATGCGCGGTGCAGTGCTCTTCCGGACCAAAGTAAAAGCAGGCGTGTCGAAAAGTATGTCGACGGCAGTGAGTTTGGAGCCGGTTACTGCGAGCGACGGAAGGTGCCAGTGTCCGAGCGCAGCGTGTCGGCGTCGATCACAGTGTAGATGAACGTCCGATCCTTGTTTGCGCCATCCAGGTAGGTGACGTGGACCTCGTTGCCGCTGGCCTTGTAGGAGACCTTGCGGGTCTTGCCCATGGCTTCCATTTCGCCATCGCGAAAGGTCACGTTTACCGGAAACGGCTCCGTTGCCGTCCAGCTGCCTTCGAGCGCGCCCGGGTTGCTGGTGGTACAGCCGGCGAGGGCCAGCACGGCGATGAGGGGAAGCAGTCTGCGGAACATGCGGCTAGCAACCATACGCCGCGTTAGGCGGCCAATGGACAGCATCATCTCAGGAAAGGTCGGGGCAGGTCCGAGCGCTTCGTCCCAATGCACCGTCAGGCTTCGTGCTCATGGCAGACCGCTTCGATGTTGTGGCCGTCCGGGCCGATCACGAAGGCGGCGTCGTAGTTGGCGTGATATTCCGGTCGCAGGCCCGGTGCGCCGTTGTCCTTGCCGCCGGCGGCCAGTGCCGCGAGATGGAAGGCTTCCACCTGCTGCCGGTTCTCCGCCGTGAACGCCAGATGCAGATGCGGATGATCGGCAACCGGCTCCAGGCGGATGCACAGCGAAGACACGCCATCGGGACGGCAGAGTTCGACGCCCAGCTGGTTTTCCGCAACTACTTCGACGCCAAGCGGCGCCAGCGCCTGCTCGAAGAATGCCTTGCTCGCGGCGTAGTCGCCGACGCTGATGACGACGTGGTCGAACATCGATTCTCCGGAATTGTCGACCCTTTCGAGCGTAGGCTAATTACTCAGGCCCCATTAAACATGATGCATACTCTTGGATCATCTGGTACGTCCCCGGTCTTGTAGGCGTTTACAGCGGCCGAGTTGGGTGAGCTGCCTCGAACGCTACGGGTGACAGGCCACCATTGTGCCCATGACGGCGCTGTCGGTTGTAGAACACTTCCATGTAGTCGAACACATCAGCCCGCGCAGCATCGCGTGATGGGTAGACTTTCCCGCGCACGCGCTCCTTTTTCAGGCTGCTGAAGAAGGATTCGGCGACCGAGTTGTCCCAGCAGTTGCCACGCCGGCTCATGCTCACCTGCAAACCGTGTTCGCGACAGAATCGCTGCCAGTCATCACTGCCGTATTGCACGCCCTGGTCGGAGTGGATGACGACGTCGCCCTTCGGGCGGCGCCGCCAGATCGCCATCAGCAGAGCATCCAGCGCAAGCTCCCGGGCCAACGTGGGTTTCATCGACCAGCCAATGACGGCACGTGAATACAGATCCAGCACGACGGCCAGATACAGCCAGCCTTCCACGGTGCGCAGGTAGGTGATGTCCGTGACCCAGGCCTGATCCGGACCCGCGACGGTGAATTGTCGCTGCAGACGGTTGGGCGCGACCACCGACGGCTTGCCCGTCTTGTAACGCCGCCGCTGGGGTGATCGCACGGAACGCAGCCCGTTCTCCCGCATCAGGCGGGCAACGCGATGTTTGCCCACGCGCTCACCCGACTCGATCAGGTCGCGATGGATGTTGCGACTACCGTAAACGCCACCGCTGGCCAGATAGGCCGCTTCGATCAGCGTGAGCAAGCGGGCATCCTCGATGGCCCGGTCCGACTGCGGCTTGGCCAGCCAGGCGTAGAAACCGCTGCGCTCGACCTTCAGTACCCGACACATGGTCGTGATCCGAAATGCCTGCTGGTGCTCGCGAATGAAGCCGTACTTTGCCCTTACCCCCTGGCAAAGTACGCGGCGGCCTTTTTTAGGATGTCGCGCTCCTCTTCAACCCGTCGCAACTCGGCGCGCAGCCGCTGGTTCTCCTGCTGCAGGTCGACTCCCTGCTGCTCCCGACGCGCCTGGCGACTGACGCCGTGCTCACGCAGCCAGGCGTACAGGCTGTGACTGGAAACCCCAAGTCGCTCCGCGACATCGGCCACCGGATACCCACGCTCAGTGACCTGCTTGATGGCTTCCGCCTTGAACTCGTCCGTGTATCGCTTGTTGGTCATACATCCTCCGATCTGAAAAACACCCTATCAGGTGTCTACAAGACCGGGGACGTACCATATTGATTCGTATGCTCGGAGTAGGTAGTACATAGCTCCCGCCCCCCCAACGATTGCCGCAATTGGCAACCAATGCGACGCGCTGACGCCAAGAACTAACCACATCATCGCGACGAGGAAAGAACGAGATGCCCGGTACATCAACGAGACTATGAGGTAAACGAATGTTTGGTGATCTTTTGCAACTGCCGCCTGGTATCTAGGGCCTGTTAACACATCCTCAGTCCGTCGATGACAAGGACGAAGCAAAGGAAGCCCAGAAACATCACGTCGAGCTTCTCAAATCGGGAAAAGATGCGGCGATAGCCCTTCAGGCGACGGAATAGCCGTTCGACCTCATTGCGCCGCTTGTACAGCGCCCGGTTGTATTCCCACGGCTCAATGCGATTGGACTTTGGTGGAACAACCGGGATGAAGCCAAGGTCGAGCGCAAGCTGCCGGGTTTCATCGCCTTCGTACGCGCGATCCATCAGCAGATGCACCGGACGATCCACGGGCCCCAGGTGCGTCAACAGCGCTCGCCCAGCCGGTGCGTCGTGCATCTGGCCAGGACTAAGACCGAACGTTATGGCGGTCCTTTCATCTGCGGCAACCATATGAACCTTGGTGTTCCAGCCTCCGCGTGATTTGCCGATGGATTGCGGGCCGTTTTTTTTCGAGCACCGGTCCCGTCGGGATGAACCTTGACGCTCGTCGAGTCGAGCGAGACAGCCTCAATCTTGATGCGAACGATCTGGGACTTCTGCAATTCGGCGAACATCCGATCCAGCACGCCTGCCTTGGCCCAGCGACTCATCCGCGTATATACGGTGTGCCAGTTACCGAATCGTTTGGGTAGACCGCGCCACTTACAACCATGCTCCGCCACATACAGGATGGCATTGACGACCTGGAGGTTGGTCATGCTGACATTGCCACGTTGAAGCGGCAGGCAATGCTCAATCTGTGCGAATTGCTCGGAGGAGATTTCCATGCAACGCAGTATAGCGCGCAGATCGATTAGTGTTAACAGGCCCTAAGCATTTCGTTAACTAGCCACGCTATGCGTGCCTTCCTTGAATGCTTCGAATAGCGATCAGAAAGAAAGCGAAATGTCCGCTGCGCCCAAAAAAGTATGGCAGCAAATAGTGCGGATCCGAGCGCGCCTTGAACGATTGCCGGTAGGTTAGTTATTTCGGTCCACATAAGGACTAGTCACTCTGGGGCAAGTTTGACGTTTGCCAACTTGAAGGCGTCGAGATTGGTTGTACGATCCAATGCCCAGTTGAAATCGAATGGCATCACATTCAACGCAAGTCGATCGAATCACACCGCATCCCACCCCGGCCGTGGCTTGAAGCGGTCGCCGTGGCGGGCGGCGAGTTGTTCGAGTCTTGCCTTCAGCTTGTCGGCGCCTTCGCTGCGGATGTGGTTGATGGGGCCGCCGCGGAAGGGGGCGAAGCCGGTGCCGAAGATGACGCCGGCGTCGAGCAGGTCGGCGTCGTCGACCACGCCTTCATGCAGGCAGGCCACGGCTTCGTTTAGCAGCGGCAGGATCAGGCGGTCTTCGAGGTCTTCGGGCGCCTTGTAGTCGGTCGGGACTTCGGGCTTCTTGGCCTTGCCGTCTTCCCAGGTGTAGAAGCCCTGGCCGTCCTTGCGCCCGCGCTGGCCGGCGGACAGTTTTTCTTCCATGCCCGCCGGGATCGGCAGGCCGAGGAATTCCGACAGGATCTTGCCGACGTGCGCGGCGACATCCAGGCCCACGGTGTCGGCCAGTTCGATCGGGCCCATTGGCATGCCGAACTTGAGTGCGGTCTTGTCGATCACCGGGCCGGGGATGCCTTCGTTGAGGCAGCGGATCGACTCCAGCATGTAGGGCATCAGGATGCGGTTAACCAGGAAGCCGGGGCTGCCGGCGACCGGCACTGGCAGCTTGCCGATGGCGCGGCAGAAGGCGGCCAGGCGCTGTGCGGTGGCCGGGTCCATCTGGTCGTGGCGGACGATTTCCACCAGCGGCATCATCGCCACCGGGTTGAAGTAGTGCAGGCCAGCGAAGCGCTTGGGATCGTCGATGTCCGTGCGCAGTTCGGTGAGCGGGATCGACGAGGTGTTGGTGGTGAGGATGGCGTCCTTTGGCAGCGTCTTTTCGACCTGCTCGTACAGCGCCTTCTTGGCTTCCGGGTTCTCGTAGATGGCTTCGATGACGAGGTTGGCGTCGGCGACGTGCTTGCCTTCGACATCGGACTTGAGGCGCGCGGTGGTGGCGGCGCGCTTGGTCTCGTCGCGGACCTTTTTCTCGAACAGCTTGGCGGCGCGCGCCATGGCCGGGTCGATGTACTTCTGCTCGCGATCCTGCAGGCTGACTTCGAAGCCCTTGAGCGCACACCAGGCGGCGATGTCGCCACCCATGACGCCGGCGCCTATGACGTGGACGTTCTTGATGCCGTGATCCTTGCCGCCGAGGCCCTTCAGGCGCTCCTGCAGGAAGTAGACGCGGATCAGGTTGCGGGCGGTCGGCGTGCTGCCTAGCTTCGTCACCGACTTGGCTTCGGCCTTCAGGCGCTTGTCGATGCTGCCGCCGGTGCTGCGCCAGGTGTTGATCAGCGCGTAGGGCGCCGGGTAGTGCGCCTTGGGCGCCTTGCGCGCGACCTGCTTTTGCATCATCGGCGCGAGGATCTGCCGCACCGGCCAGATGTTGGTGGCCCAGCCCATGAAACGCTGCTTGATCGGGCGTGAGGCGCCGCGCTGCAGCAGGGTCATGGCGGCATCCAGCAGCACCGGCTGCTCGACGCGCTTGTCGACCAGGCCAATGGCGCGGGCCTGGCTGGCGCGCAGGCCACGACCGGTAAGCATCATGTCCATTGCGGCCGGCGCTCCGACCAGCGGCGGCAGGCGCACGCTGCCGCCCCAGCCCGGGTAGATGCCGAGCATGACCTCGGGCAGCGCGATGCGCGTGCTGTCGTCATTGCTGGCCACGCGGTAGGTGCAGGCCAGCGCCAGCTCGGTGCCGCCGCCCATGCAGTGACCGTGAATGGCGGCGACGGTCGGGCAGGGCAGCTCGGCCAGTCGCTGCAGCACCAACTGGCCGCGGCGGATCGAGTCGTAGACGGTGCCCTTGGCGTCGAATTCCTGGAATTCGCTGATATCGGCGCCAGCGATGAAGCCGGCCTCCTTCAATGAGTGGATCAGCACGCCCTTGGGCGGCGAGATCTCGATGCGCTCGAGGATCTGGTTGAACTCGTCGAGCACGGCCTGCGCCAGGGTGTTCACGCGGCTGTCGGCGCGGTCCAGGCCCAGCATCAGGATGCCGTCGTCGCGCAGTTCGGGTTTCCAGTGGAGGAATCGCAGTCCGTCAAACATCGGCTTTGGGCTCACATACGGGTAGGTTTGGTTATGATCCCGGCTGGCCGTCGCGATGGCAAATGCGGCGCTCGGGGATGGATTTGCCGGGCATCGGAACTTTCCGTTTGGCTGGCAGTCATAAAGCGCGACCTGACCGGGTCGTTCGCATGTCCCGGGATCTTGAAGAGATGTACCGGGCACCAAACCAAACACGAGGCAAGAGCCCCGGATGGGCGAGAACGATCTGGACCAGACGCTGGTCGAACGCGTGCAGAAGGGCGACAAGCGCGCTTTCGACCTGTTGGTCACCAAATACCAGCACAAGATCGCCAGTGTGATCTCGCGCTACATCCACGACTGGAGCGAATGCCAGGACGTGGCGCAGGAGACGTTCATCCGTGCCTATCGGGCGTTGGGCAACTTCCGCGGCGACAGCCAGTTCTACACCTGGCTGTACAAGATCGCGATCAACACCGCCAAGAACTATCTGGTGGCGCTGGGTCGCCGTCCGCCGCAGGGCGACATCGACGCCGCCGACGCCGTGCAATACGACGGCGGAACACGCCTCCGCGACACCGATACGCCCGAGCACGAACTGCTTCGACAGGAAATTGAACGAACCGTCACGGCCACTGTCGAAGAGCTGCCCGACGAACTGCGAACCGCCATCACGCTGCGCGAGGTCGACGGTTTGAGTTACGAGGAGATCGCCGAAGCCATGGATTGCCCCATCGGTACCGTGCGTTCGCGAATCTTCCGTGCCCGTGATGCCATTGACCAGAAAATCCGTCCGCTGCTGGAAACCGAGCGAGCCAGACCATGACACAGAACCACGACATCAAAGAACAGCTTTCCGCGCTGGCCGACGGCGAGCTTGATCGCAACAGCGCGCGCTTCCTGCTGCGCCGATGCGAAACCGACGCATCGCTCGTCGGTGACTGGTCGCGCTACCAGCTGATCGGCGCCTGCGTGCGTCGCAGCGAATTCCAGCTGATGCCCCAGGGCTTCGCGGATCGTGTCCGCCAGCAGCTTCTGGACGAAGCAGCGCCGCGTCGTGGCGGCACGTTTCTGCGCTGGGGCGGTGGTGCCGCGGTGGCTGCATCGGTGGCGCTGGTCGCGCTGATGGCCACGCGTCCGGCGGGCCTGGATTCCCAGTCTCCGAACAACGCCGGCACGCCGGTCGCCACGGTTGCCAGCACCGCGCCGGCACCGGTGAGCGCGGGTGCGGTGGTCGAGTCGCCGATCCGCGAATCCGACCTGCGCCCCGATTTCGGCAGCCTGCCGGCACAGACGGTGTCGGTCACCCAGGGCCGCACGCTGGGTCCGGCGCGTTTCGCCGACCCGCGCATCGAGTCCTACCTCGTCCGTCATAACCTTGCGCTGCAGGCCAGCGGGCAGGGCGCGCCGCTGGACTACGTCCGCGTGGTCGCCAATTCGTCACAGCCGGCTTCGGAATCGCGCTGATGCCGAAACACCTGCGGTCTTCCCGCTGGTTGCTTGGGCTGACGCTCTCCCTGATCACTGTCGCCGCTTCCGCCGCGACGGCAGAGGAGTGGCTGCAGCGCATGGACACGGCGGCGCGCCAGCAGAACTACATCGGTACGCTGGTCTATGGCGCCCGCGGGCAGATGGAAACGCTGCGTGTCTTCCATCGTGCCAACGAGCAGGGTGAAAGCGAACGCCTGATGTCGATGAATGGCGAACCGCGCGAGATGGTTCGGCATGGCAATACCGTGCTGTTCACCGGCAATGGTGGCCTGCCGCGTGCCTACGTGCGCGGCGGAGCGGCCACGCCCTTCGATGCCGAGCAACTGCAGCGCGCCTTGCCGCACTATCAGGTGGTTGCCGTCGGTGAGGATCGCGTGGCTGGTCGCGCCACCCAGGTGGTCGACGTGCGCGCGGGCGATGCCTTTCGCTATTCCTATCGTCTATGGCTCGATACCGGAAGCGGCCTGCTGCTGAAATCGGTTCGCCATGGCGTCGATGGCATTCCGGTCGAGCTGATGATGTTCACTGACATCGATATCGGCACCGTGCCCGGCGATGAGCAGTTGAAGGCCACCGTCGAGACACAGCCCAAGCAGGTGGACACGCAGCCGATTTCCACGATGTCGCCCAGCGAGTCGCGATGGGACATTGCCGATTTGCCGCCCGGCTTCAAGCAGACCATGGCCGAGCGCGATGCTGCGCAGCCGAACGAAGAACATCTGGTGTTCTCGGATGGCCTTGCCAGCGTGTCGGTCTACATTTCGCCGTCACCCGCCGGCAGCGCCAGTCCGCCGATCAATATCCGCGAAGGCGCGCTCAGCGTTTTCTCCCGGCAAGTCGACAAGCATCGTGTCTACGTGATCGGCGATGTTCCCGAACTGACCGTGCAGCGCTTCGCGCAGGGCATTTCGCCGCGCGAAGGCTGATTGCGACGAACGACTTCGATGGCCGAACGCCGTGCAGTGATCGATGCGGTCGACGGTGACGTTGTCCGCCTGCGCGCGCTGGAGCGCTGCAGCGACTGCGGCGGTTGTGGTGGTCGCTGCGATCTTTTCCGCACACCGGCCGGCGATGAGCTGACGTTGGATCGCCAGTGTTTTGATCGCGAGCCGGTACCGGGCGAGCCGGTACAGCTGCTTCTGTCGGATCGCTGGCTGCGGCAGTCCGCGTGGCAGGTTTACGGCATGGCCACGCTGGGCATGCTCCTGGGCGCTGGTCTTGGCTGGTTGGCTGGCTATTGGCTGAACAGCATGGCCGATCTGCTGACATTGATTGGCGCGGTTGCCGGAACTTTGATCGCGATTCGCGGATCGAAAAATCGCTTGCCGGATATTCGCGCGGTTCCGCTGGACGGTGCCGCGCCGCGACGCGTGGAAACGGGTTGACCTCAATCGGCTCTGCCCGCATAGACGTTGTCGCCGGCATCTCATCTTCGTTTCATTCCGAGTGATAAGGAGTCACGCATCCCATGATCCGTTTCCTTAAGTTCGCGGCCGTGTTGCCACTGCTGGCCGCTATGGGCATCAACACCGCCACCGCACAGCCGCCGGATTTCGTCGATCTGGTGGAAAAGGTCAGTCCGGCGGTGGTCAATATCGAAGCGACGCGAACGGCGGAAGCCGCCATGCGCGACGGCGGCCAGCAGATGGACGATCAGGAGGTTCCCGAGATCTTCCGTCGATTCTTTGGCCAGCCGGGTGGTCCCGGTTACCCGCAGCCGCAGGCTCGCGATCGCACCTCACTGGGTTCGGGCTTCATCATTTCCGCTGACGGTTACATCCTGACCAATCATCACGTTGTTGACGGTGCCGACCAGGTGGTCGTGCGACTGTCCGATCGGCGTGAACTCGATGCAGAAGTCGTCGGCAGTGATGCGCTGTCCGACGTGGCACTGCTCAAGGTGAAAAGTACCGGTCTGCCAACCGTCGATCTGGGCGATTCACGCAACCTGAAGCCCGGTCAGTGGGTGGTCGCGATCGGTTCGCCATTTGGTTTCGATCATTCGGTGACGGCGGGCATCGTCAGTGCCGTTGGTCGCGCATCGCGGATGATCGACCAGCAGTACGTGCCGTTCATCCAGACCGACGTGGCCATCAACCCTGGCAACTCGGGTGGTCCGCTGTTCAACGTCGATGGTCAGGTGGTCGGTATCAATTCGCAGATCTTCTCCAACACGCGCGGCTACATGGGCGTGTCGTTCTCGATTCCGATCGAGGTGGCGATGAATTCGGCCGACCAGCTGAAGGCCAAGGGTCACGTCAGCCGCGGCCAGATCGGCGTCAACATCCAGGACGTGGATCGTGATCAGGCCGAAGCGTTGGGTCTCAAGCGTCCGGGTGGTGCGTTGGTCACCAATGTTGTCGAAGGCAGCGCCGGTGAATCAGCGGGCCTGAAGGTGCAGGACGTCATCCTCGAGTACAACGGCCAGGAGATTGCGCATTCCAGCGACCTGCCTCCGATGGTGGGTGCCACGCCGCCGGGCAGCAAGGTGCAGCTCAAGGTCTTCCGTGATGGCGAGACGCGCAACGTCACCCTGACGCTGGGTGAGCTGAAAGGCGACGAGCTGGCCGGCAAAAGTGACGGCGGCAAGCCGGAGAAGGGAGATACCATCCTTGGTCTGGGTGTCGAGGCATTGACCGCCGACCAGCGTGAAGAACTGGGTCTCGACAAGGACGAAGGCGTGCTGGTCAGTGAAGTGGATTCGACCGCAGCGCAGCGCGCCAACCTGCAGCCGGGTGACGTGATCACCATGATCGGCAAGGTCCGCGTCGGCACCGTCGCCGCCTTCAAGGCCGAGGCCGCCAAGGCCAAGCCTGGCAAGCCGGTGATGCTGCTGGTGCGTCGCGGCGAGAACAGCTTCTTCACTGCCATTACCCCGCCGGAAAACGACGACTGAGTCGGTTTCCGGACGCCCAGGCAACACCCGAACGGCCGGAATTATTTCTACCCACTTTCCTAGATCCATCACTAAGACCTTGTTGATCTTCAGGACCCCGCTCTGCGGGGTTCTTTTTCGCTTGTGCTCTGTTGCTGTTTATTCTCTAATACGCTTATCCATCACTTGGCATAGGTGACAAGGCGTGAGCGGGTACGTCCGGGTATTCGGAAAATTGGTGCAGGACAACACCGGCGCTGTCTCGCGAATGCCGATCCTGCTGACACCAGAAGGGCCGCTCCTTCCGCTGGTCCAGTACTTCAGGCAATACCTGCGCGTGCGAAGCCACTCATGGATGGACAGGGTGGCCCAAGCGGTCGAGCTGCTCATGCTGTACACGTCGGCGAACCGCTCCGCGTTCGCCGATGCGGAAAGCCTCTTCCAGGGCTTCATGACTGCGACGTACCACGGGACCATTGGCGGCGATGGCCACGATCCAAGCGGCTTGTACTGGCGGCCGAGGCGAACCCGAAACGCCAACATGCTGATCGGCGCCGTGGCGAACTTCTCGGACTGGCTGGTCAGGAGAGGGCTTGCCCAGGCGGTCAATCCCGTCGACCTGAAGCCGCAGCAGCACGAGCGCGTGCTGGCGATGGCGGCCTATGAGCATCGCCGGTCGCGAGCGTTCCTAGGCCACGTCATGCCGCGAGCCGAAGATGCGCCCCCCACCGTCCGGGTTACACCGCTGCGACGTTCTCCGCTGGTACGAAGCGACGACCGCCCACCCAGCTTCCCCGAGGACTACTTCACTCGGCTGATCACCGAGGGCATGGTCCGGCGCGGGTACAAGGGCCACGAGAACATCATCGAGCGCATGAACGCCCGGGATGTGCTGATCACGCTGCTGATGCATGGCGCAGGCCTGCGCATCAGCGAGCCGTTCCACCTCTGGGTCCATGACGTCCAGATCAATCCGGCCGATGCAAGTCAGGCCGTGGTCAACATCTACCACCCGAGCGAGGGCATGGCGCCCCGCGACTGGCGGGATGCCGATGGTCAGCCTGCCAAGAACCGCGAGGACTACCTAGGCCGTCGATACGCGCGGAGCCCTCGGCATCTGCTGTACGGCTCCTCGGAGTGGGCGGGCTGGAAAAATCAGACGCTCGACAATGCCAAGACCCGCTCGGTGTCGGTCCACTGGCGCTGCCCGGCCTACGGGCAGCTGTTCCTGGTGTTGTGGCAGCGCTGGCTGCGGGAGCGGGCCTTGCTGGCCCCGAATCATCCATGGGCATTCGTCACCACCAAGAAGGGCCAGCGCGGCCAGGGCAAGCCTGGCTCGGTCTACACCATCGCCAGCTTCGTGGCGGCCCACCGCCGAGCCGTTGAGCGAATCGGGTTGGTGCCGGCCAAGGCCAACGGCACCACGCCCCATGGGCACCGCCATGCGATGGGGCAGTACATGGTCGGGGCGGACATGGCCGCGGCCGCGATCATGAAGATCCTCCACCACGCCTCGCTGGAATCGCAGGCGATCTACACCCGGCCCTCGGCGGAAGAAGCAAACCGGATGCTGCAGAAGGCAGACCGCCGCATGCGCGGCCTGCCCGAGCCCCCTGAACCCGAGCGGCCCAAGCCGAATGCCGGCGAGGAGCTCGCGCAACTCTTACTCGCGCAAGACCGTGCCAAATCTGACCGCAAGCGCAAGTCACGGAGACGCAAGTGAGCACGACCAAGAGCAAGGGCAAGAAGCCGAAAGCCACCAAGGCCACCGCCAAGGCGGCACCCAAGCGCAAAGAGCCGTCGGCCGCACCGAGCGCTCCGAGAGTGCTGACGCCGCCTGATCCCAGCGTTCCGCGATCCAGCACGCCGCCAACGAAGGCGCCGCTCACGGTTGCCGTGACCGGCGATGCCGACCCCAGCCTGCCGGATGCCCCGAAGGTGGCCGACGGTGCCGACCTGAGCTTTGCCTGGCTGGTCCGCGACCACGGGGCTGACTGGGAGGATTGGCGCAGCTACATCGCGACCTACCTGAACACGGTGGATGCGGGGCTAGCTGATCGGTTCCAGGCACTGCGGTTGTTTTGCCTGCGCTACCTCCTGGCGCTCAAGCTTCCGCCGTCGCCCACGTGGTTTGTGGATCGTCGCACGGCCGTGCCCGAGGTGTTTCCGGCGATCCACGCGAAAAAGACCCGTTCGACCCTCAGTGCTAACAACTACATCAGCGACTTTATCGACTGGCTGCTGGTCACCCACTACAGCCTGCCCGACGACTACGGTCGCCCGGTAGTGAGCCCTGAGTACCATAACCCCGTCCCCCGAATGAAGCATGGCCGCGGCTCCAATCACAGCGAATCGGTGCACTCAGCGTTGCCGTATGCCTACCTGACGCGGCTGCGCGAGATCCTCGCCCCCGGCGCGCATTTCCGTGACTGGACCTGGGCGCAGCAGGCGCTGGGCATCAAGGTGGATGAGGATGGCAACAGCCAAAGTGGCAGGAGTGCCACCACGGGTGACTGGTTCGAGGTAGACCCGTCGCTGATTGACCCCGATGACATGGACTGCGTGTGGCGGACGCGGAAACTTGGACAGCGCGTAGACCCCGTGACCAGAAAGGTGACCGCGAGAAACCTCACCGTCACCGAGATCTGGTCCCCGACGCGCAGCGTCGCACTCCTGACCAAGCTGCACGTGCCGCTGCGCAACTCGCAGGTGCGCTGGCTGGATTCGGGGGAGGCCGACACCTGGCGCTACCAGACCACCGGGCGGGACGGGCCGGAGCGAGGGCACCCGGCGCCCGGCGAGCCCTGGCCGGTGGACTGGGTACTCAATACCGGACCGTTGGCCGAGGGGGATGAGCGGCATCCCGTCCAGCGCGGCGTATTCCGGCGCATCGAGGACCGGGAGTTCCGGACACGCTCGACGGGGCTTTTTGTCAACACCAACAAGACTGCCGATGCCGATGTGGACGGCGACGACAAGGGCTACCTCATCCCATGGCAGAAGGATGACCTCCTCTACTGGCTGGAGAAGCTGCGCAATTGGCAGGCGAAGTACAACCCGATTGACGCGCCGGTCGCGTGGTCGACGCTGGAGAAAAAGCACCTGAGTTCGGTGAAATCCGCAGCCGCACTGGCCCGCTATGCCGATACCTGCTTCCTGTTTCGCGATGCGGCGGCCACAGGCGAGGGTCGGTCCAAGCCAATCCACAATTCGTCTATGGACAACCTCTGGTATCTGCTCCTCAAGGCGCTCCAAGACGAAGAGCGGGCCAAGGGCACCGCCTATACCGACGGGCGACCGATCCAGTTCGTCAAGGACCGTCCCGAAGGCTGCAAACTGCACTCCTTCAGCACCACCCTGTTTCCGCTGCACTCCCTGCGCGTCAGCCTGCTGACCTGCCTCGCACTCGATGGTGAGGTGCCGCTCCCGGTGCTGAGCAAGCTGGTGGCCGGGCATGCCCGGCTGATCATGACGATTTACTACCAGAAGGTCACGCCGTACCGGGTCAGTGAGCTGCTGGTCGAGGCGCAGAAGCGGATGCAGGAAGGCTCGCCGGAATCGGTGCGCCGGTTCCTCGCCGAAGAGTCATTCCGCACCCTGGCCGAACGGCTGGTGATGCTGGACCAAGCCTCGTTTCGGTCGGCACTGGGCGAGGAACCGGGCGACCGGGTCCCGGCGGGCTGGATGCCTGTGCCGATCGGGTGGTGTCTGGCCGGTGGCAACACCTCGCCGAGCGAGGTCAATGCCCAGCTGCCGGGGTGCTACAACGGCGGCGGCAAGCTGCAAGGTGGGACGCATGGCATTCACAGCCCCGTCCACGGCGGCCCACGCAACTGCGTGGCTTGCCGTTGGCTGGTCACCGGCCCGCAGTATCTGGCGGCGCTCTGTGCCCGCGCCAACGAGATAGCTCTGCAGCTGTCTGATGCCTCGCAGGTGCTGATCGGCCTCGAACAACAGGCCACGGCGCTGCGTCGTGAGGCCTATCAGGTCGAGCGTCGCGGCGAGCTCTGGACGCGCGCCCAAGAGCTCAGCGATCTCGTGGCACGTTATGAGCGGCAGGCCTCTGTGGTCGATAGCCACGGCACCACGCTGGCGTACGCATGGCGGCTGATCATCCGCTGCCTGCGGGTTGCTGCGGATAGCGACGGCAAGGCGCTGGTGGCAACCGGACAGGCCGCCGATGTGCAGCTTGCCCTGCGCGAGGTTGACTCCCGCATGCTGCAGATCCACCGGGTCTGCATGGATGCCGAGATCCAGCCGGACATCGAGCCGGGTGAGGCCCTGTTTGTACGCTCGCAGTGGATTGACGCCGCACTGGACCGCGACGGTCACCACCCCGTCATGTTTAGCCTGACCAAGGACCAACAGCTCAAGATCGGCAACCGTCTGCTGGATGACCTCGGCGAACAGCACAACCCGGACGATCCCGAATTGGGTCGTGAGGAAGTGCTGCTGGCCATCGAGCACGGCGACAGCCTCGCCGAGCTCGGCCTGTACGGTGCCACGATGGAATCGCTCAACGCGATTGCCGCCGAACCCACCGTCCACGTGGGAAGTCACGTAACTCAG
>JACKOX010000006.1 GCA_024233975.1 Rhodanobacteraceae bacterium | reverse complement strand
AAGTCTACTGGCGACGAGACAAACGGGATCGCCTCGGCAGGCCTGCTCATGCGCAGACCCAATCCGCCGCAGGTCTGGCTTGAGAGTTCGTTCGACCAGTACCAGTCGTCGATGATGCCGCAGGTCTTGGCGCTGCAGCTGCCCTCGGCGGCGCTCATTTGCGATTCCTTGTAGGCCTGCAGTTGCGTCGGCGTGAAGCTGAATGTGCCGACGATCTTCACCGTGCTGCCTGCCGGGCACCAGTCCGACGGGATCGTGTTGTGGGCGAAGGCGGAGCCGGACAGCAGGAAGGCCAGCAGGAACGAGGTACGGAAGATGCGCATGGAAACCGGGACTCTCTGGGTGGAAGTGAAGGGTCGAGTATAGAGGCTGCCATCCGCGCCGCCACGACGATCACGGGACGAAACCGGGCTGTTTTCTTGCCCAAGTCATTGATTGTTGGTATCCGGCTCTGGGTGAACGGCTCATCCTGGCGATCCGGGGCGAGCGTTCGCAGCGGCACTTCAGCCCGGAATTGCCCGGGATGCGCCCGGCTTCGCACTGGCTGCCCGGGCAGCTGCCACCGACGATGGAATCACCCGGTGCGAGACGTCGTCGCGTCATCGGCTTGCCGGGCTGGCGCATCCGCTGGCCGCATCCACATCGTCAAACGAGAGGTTTCAACATGAAGAAGCTGCATACCGCCATCGCGGCCGCAGGACTGGCAATCATGGGCATGGGCAGTGCGTTCGCCGCGCTGACCCCGGGTTCCGGCGCCGGCTACTTCGGCGGCGCCTGGTACGACAGCAACCAGGGTTCGGTGGTCGGTCCGTACCCGACCTACTACGCCTGCAACCAGGCGCTGCAGGCCGCCATCAACAACGCCACCAACAACTTCGGCTGGACGGTCACCTCGGTTTCGCCCTGCCACTACAACCCGCCGTTCGCTCCGGTGCAGAAGCATGAGTACTACGAATTGGCTGTGGTCTCCGATGGCCCGGGTGACTCGGGCAATGTCGCCGGCGCCCTGCTGGACGAAGCCAGCAAGCTGCGCGAGACCTATCGCATCGATGCCTACGACAAGGCGTTGAAGGCGTTCATCGAGATTGTCGACCCGAACGGTGAAGAGGAAGCCAGCGACAAGCCGGTTACCCGCTGATCCGTTTTTCGGAATGACGGGCCGCCCGGGCGCATGTCCGGGCGGCCTTTTTTGTGCGCGCGTGACATTACGCCAGACACGCTTGTTGCGAACATCTTGTGGGGCATCCGGCAGCGGAGGAAACTACTGCCGGAACGTCGTCCGTCGTGGTTTCGCATCCCGGAGAGCGAGTCATTTCCATGGTCAACCGTCAATCCATCCTCGTAATCGCACTGCTGCTGGTCGCCCCCGCCGCACACGCTCAGCAATGGCTGGTCAACAGCGCCATCAACAACCAGATCGTGGAAACCGCCATCTGCGACGACTCTCTGAGAAAGCATGAGAAGTTGCCCGACGTCTGCGCCAAGTACCCGAAATACGCCGGGGCGATGGGCGCATCGAACCCCGCGTCGGCGCCGCCGGTGGTCACGGCAAACACGGCGGCGTTGACGTTCAGGCCGGCGGCGGGGAACGACGTCCTGCGCAAGTTTGCGGACGGACTGGGCAAGAACCCGGAGGAACGGCAGCAGTTCCTGCAGATCGTCACCGCGAGTAAGGCCTCGTTCGAGCAGCAGTACGCGGCAAGGGGCTGGAAGAACCACGTCGCCGGCGCCTACGCGTACTTCATCGGCAGCATCGGCTACGTGTGGAGCGGCGTCGAGCCGGATGCCGCCACGCAGGGCCGCCTGTTCGACGCGCTTTCCTCCACGCTGGCGGCGTCGCCAGACCTGGCCAATGCGTCGGATCAGCAGAAATCCGAGCTGTACGACACGCTGATTGTCTGCGCCAGCCTGCCACTGCTGTTCTACGTGGACGGAACCCAGCAGAACAACACGGCGGAAATTGAACAGGCTCGTGCGATGGCGACCGAATACAGCCGCAGGATCATGCAGTCCGAGCCGTCGCAGCTGGCGGCGATGCTGCAACCTGCAACGGGTGGGAGTACGCGCTAAGCCTACGCCCGGTTTCGGTCGCGTCTGCCGATCAGCCGCCCAGCAGTGCCCAGATCGCCGGCAGTAGCAACTTGCCGGAAGCGATCAGCAGCACCACGCCGAGCATCTGTCGCAGGCCTTTGGTCGGCAGCCATTTGATGCCGAGCTGCGTGCCGATCAGCGCGCCGGCAGTGACGGCGACAAGCCATAGCGGCAACGCGGTTGGCAGCGTGCCGGTGGCCTGCCACAGGCCGAGCAGGGCCAGCGCCGAGTTGATCCAGACGAAGGCCACCGAAGTGCCGCTCGCTTCGCGCGTGGGCATCCACTTGGCGAACAGCAGCAGCGGCGTCAGGAAGATGGCTCCGCCGGTGCCGGTCAGTCCGGACAACGTGCCAATGCCCGCCCCGGTTAGCAGGCCGGGCAACCACGGCACCTTGCGCCCGCGGGTCTCCTCGTCCAGTAGCTCGGCGCGCGACGCGCTGCGGAAGATGCCGATGGCGGCGATCAGCAGCACCAGTCCCAGCAACAGGTTGAAGGCCACCGCCGGCAGGTGCACCTTGGCGGCGAAATAGGCGGCCGGCGCGGAGGCCAGCACAAAGGGCAGCACGTTGCGCGCGCGCACCTGTCCGGCGCGCCAGAAGCGGAACAGGCCGATGCCGCCGACCAGCAGGTTCAGCGCCAGTGCGGTGGGTCGCACCGATTCCGGCGCAAAGCCCACCAGCGTCATCGCCGCGATGTAGCCGCTGGCGCCGGCATGGCCCACCGACGAATACAGCGTGGCGACGACCAGGAACAGGCCGGCAAGGATCAGTTCGGCTTCGGACATGGGTTCACTGGGACAGCAGAAAGGGCGACAGCCTAGCAAGTCGGTTCTGTCGGGCCGACGTCATCGTGCTTGACATCTCTGATTACATGCGTAATTGTTCGCATCAACTACAACTGTAATCAAAAGCCATGCAGCAGTCCGAGCACAGCAACGAGCCCGCCATCAGCGACGCCGAAAGCGCGGTGATGGATGTCCTCTGGACCAAGAGCCCGCTGACCGCCGAACAGGTAGTCGTCGCGCTGGCGGATCGGCAGGACTGGCGCGAGGCCACCATCAAGACACTGCTCAACCGCCTGCTGAAGAAGGGCGCGGTGAAAGCGGAAGCCGAAGGCCGGCGCTATCGCTATTCGCCGGCGGTGAGTCGTGACGACTACGTCAGTGCGCAGAGCGAAAGCCTGATTGGTCGGCTGTTTAACGGCCGCGTCGCACCGCTGGTGGCGCATTTCAGCGAGCAACAGAAGCTCAGCCGTGCCGACATCGCCGAGCTTCGCGCCCTCCTGCAGGAACTTGGCGATGGAGAGCAGGACGATGAGTAACCTCGACTGGAGCACCTACCTCGGCGAGACGCTGCTGGAAATGACGCTGGCCACCAGCGCGGCGATGATCCTGGTGATGCTGCTGCGGCGCCCGGTCCGCGCGCACTTTGGCGCATCGGTCGCCTACGCACTGTGGCTGCTGGTGCCGGCTTCGTTGCTGGCCGTGCTGCTGCCGGCGCGTGAGGTTGTTCTGGACGCGGCGCCGATGGTCTTCCTCGAGAATGGCGCATGGACGGTTTCCGGTAAGGTCCAAACAGCTGTTGGCGCCATCTCCACCATCGAGCCGATTCACTGGGAACTGCCGCTCTGGCTATTAGGCGTGGTCATCGCCGCGTCGTGGTTCGCTTGGCGGCAATGGCGCTTCCAGCGCGGACTCGGGAAGCTGCGTGCGGCCGACGATGACGCCCGATTGCTCCACGCCGAAGCGGTTTCCGGACTGCCGGCGGTGATCGGTTGCTGGAAACCGCGCATCGTCTTGCCCGCTGATTTCGAGCTTCGCTACAGCGTGGATCAGCGTCGCCTGATGCTGGCACACGAACGCACACATATCCGCTCCGGCGACCTGCAGTTCAACGCGCTGTTGCTGCTGCTGCGCTGCCTGTTCTGGTTCAACCCGCTTGTCCATTTCATTGCACGCGCCTTCCGTCACGACCAGGAACTGGCCTGTGACCAGCGCGTCATCGCCAAACATCCCGGCGGTCGCCGCAGTTACGGCGAAGCCATGATCCATACCCAGCTGGTGGCGCAGGCGCTACCGCTGGCCTGTCAGTGGGGCTACAGCCATCCACTCAAGGAGAGAATCGCCATGTTGAAACAACCTGCACCAAGCACCCTGCGTTTGTCGCTGGGCACCTCACTGGTCGGACTGCTCACGCTCGGTCTTGCCGTCACCGCCTGGGCCGCCCAGCCGGCCAAGAGCGTTACCGGTGATGTTCCGCCGCCGCCCGTCGTCCACAAGTTGGATGTGGACGCTGGAAAGAAGGTGCCGCCGCCACCCATCGTGACCCAGGCAGACGTTGACGCAGGCCTGAAGGTCCCGCCACCGCCTGTGGTTCACAAGTCGGATGTTGAAGCCGGCAAGCATGTTCCGCCGCCTCCGCCCAAAGAGGCAGGCAAGCACGACGGACGCTCCGTTGAGACGGCAAAGTTGACTAGGGAGACTGGTAATAACGACGTGAGAACTGCGCCGGTGTATCCACCCGAGGCGCGAAGGGCGCGGATTGAAGGCGATGTGGTGCTCAATGTGCTCGTAGACACTGATGGTTCGGTCCTGCGCGCGGAAGTGGAGGAATCGACGCCTCCGGGTGTGTTCGACCAAGTTTCGCTCGATGCCGTCATGCAGTGGAAGATGCCTTCGGTGATTGATGAAGCCAATCCGAAGCCAACCTGGATCAAAACGCCGCTGAAATTCTGGTTGGGCGATGGTGATGCGAGTGGGTATGTCAAAAACACGGAAGCGAACAGCATCCGAAGCGCACCGCGTCCCCTTGCGGTTACCGCCCCCAAGTACCCCAAAACCGACGCCAGCAAGAATGGCGGGCGCGTGATGCTTCGCGTGACGGTGCTGCCCGACGGCAGCCCGCGGGACCTGAAAGTGGTCGAATCCGAACCCCACGGCGTGTTCGATGCTACGGCCATCGCCGCGATCAGCACCTGGCAATTCGAAAAGCCGGAAAACGGCAAACCCACCCAGGTGCTGGTGCCGGTCAATTTCGCACCGGAAGGGCAGTAGGCCGATGCGGTGAGCCGGTTCCTCAGAACCGGTTCAACGGCAGCGTCAGGTAGCGATGGCCTTCCGCGTCCGGCTCTGGGAGCTGGCCGGTGTGAAGGCCGAGTCGCGTGGGTGGAAGGCGACGTTTTTTCTGAACGCTTGGCCGTTGATCGTGAACGACTCGTTCCAGTCTTGATGGGCCGCTATAGTCCACTTGGCTCATCAAGACGGAGTCACGGTGCGAAACAGGGTTGCCCACGGGGTCCGATGCGTTTCGACGGTTTTCGTTCTGTCGTCGTTGCTTGTGGCATGCGCCGAATCCGAGGCGCCGGAGGTAGTCAACGCGCCGACCGACGACGTGAGTAATGTTGCTGGATTCGGGCCACCCACTGTTGGTACGCCATACGTCGAGGTCTGGATATCGCCCGACGGTTCACAGCCCACCAAGACTGAGTTGCCGCGGTATCCGGCACTTTGGTTGTATTCGGGCTTCTCTGGGGAGGTCACTGCTACCGTTCGGGTTGCAGCGGACGGGTCAGCCTCAGAAGTGAGTTGGTTGAACTCCGAGCCTGATGACAAGTTTGAACCGGACGCACTCCTTTCCTTGGGTCGCTGGCGGTTTCGTCCGTCGCTTGAAGCTGAAGAGCGCGAAACTACCGTTAACTTCTGTTTTCGCAGTGGGGATGCCGACTGGCCTGCGGAGGCACCCTATGTTGGAGACAGTATCTACCATCAGCACCATCGGAGCCCGCCCGTTTATCCGCGAGAAGCCAGAAAGGCAAGGATCGAGGGTGACGTGCTGATTCGGGCGTATGTGTCTCCGGTCGGACGTGTCATCCGCCAGGAAGTCCTGGAGTCGTCATCCCCTCTGTTCTCGGAGGCTGCCAAGAAGGGCATTGCCCGATGGGGTTTTGACGTCGTCGGAGTTTCCTGCACGGAGATTCCTATCGTGGTGCCGATCCACTTCTCGCTCGAATAGTGTTGTATTCGGATACGCCCGTGCGGCGTCAGAACCGGTTCAGCGGCAGCGTCAGATAGCGATGGCCTTCCGCATCCGGTTCGGATGTTGAGCGGGGACGGGAGATCGAGCTTTGGTTGCATGCGTGGCAGTTGGACGGATCGACTCGTTCGACGCTTGATGGGCGGCTATAGTCCACTTGGTCCGTCAAGACGGAGTGACGATGCGAAGCAGGCTTGCCAACCGGCTCCGATGCGTTTCGGCAGCTCTCGTTCTGTCGTCGTTGCTTGTCGCATGTGTCGAATCCGAGGCGCCGGAGGTGGTCGATGCGCCGCCAATCGCTGTGATTGACTTCGCCGAGTTCGAATCCCCCACCGTGGGCACACCGCGTGTCGAATATTGGTTGGATCCGACAGGCCCGCAGCCAATTCGCAGTCAAGTCCCGGAGTATCCATGGCCCGATGGATTTGTTTCAGGCGGTGTGGCTGTGGATCTGAAAATTGATGCCGACGGTATGGTTAGGGATGCCCGGGTCGTGGATTCGGATCCACCTGGCATGTTTGAACTAGAAGTTGGTTTGACCTTGGGTCGCAGTTGGCGGTTCGAGCCCTCGGAAGAAGGGAGTTCAAGTCGTGAGGTCAGGATCTACTTCTGTTTCCACGGCGGTGACGCCGATTGGCCGGCCCAAGCTCTGTCGACTTGGCCCCTGAACGACCAGAGCTATCAGCACGTATCGCGCCCGACGTATCCGAAAGAAGCGCGCAAAGCAGGAATAGAGGGGACAGTACTGCTTCGCGTGTACGTCATGCCAAACGGACACGTTGCCAGACAAGAGGTGGTGGAATCACCCTCTAGCTTGCTGGATCAAGCCGCTATGAAGGGTGTGAGTGGATGGCGATTCGAGGTCGTACGGTCATGCGTCGATATTCCGGTACTGGTACCCATCAATTTCTCACTTCAATAGTGTGCCCAGGCACGCGCATACCATTTCAGAACCGGTTCAACGGCAGCGTCAGGTAGCGATGGCCTTCCACGTCTGCTTCGGGGAAACGGCCGGCACGGATGTTGATCTGGATCGAGGGCAGGATCAGGTTGGGCATGCCCAGGGTCTTGTCGCGGGCGGTGCGGCGTTCGACGAATTCGGCTTCGCTGACGCCGGTGTTGAGGTGGATGTTGCTGCGCTTCTGCTCGCCGATGCTGGTTTCGCAGGCCACCGGCCGACCGCCTGGCGCATAGTCGTGGCAGACGAACACGCGGGTGTCGTCGGGTAGCTGGTAGAGCTTCTGGATTGACTGGTACAGCAGGGCGGCACTGCCGCCGGGAAAGTCGCAGCGCGCGCTGCCACCGTCGGGCATGAACAGAGTGTCGCCTACGAACAGGGCGTCGCCGATGTGATAGCTCAGGCTGTCGTTGGTGTGACCGGGCGTGGCGATGGCTTCGATGCGCAGCTCGCCCAGCGGAAGCGAGTCGCCATCGGCGAGCAGGCGGTCGAACTGCGAGCCATCGCACGGGAAGTCGGGCGACAGCGCGAACACCGGTTTGAAGTGCGTCTGCACGCGGCGGATACCTTCACCGATGACGATTTCACCGCCCAGCGCCGCCTTGACCGTGGGCGCTGCGGACAGATGATCGGCATGCGCGTGGGTTTCGAGAATCCAGTCGATCTTGGCGCCGGAATCGCGCGCGGCACTGATGATGGCTTCCACGCTGTGGGTCGACGTGGTCGCGGAAGGCGCGTCGTAGTCCAGCACCGGATCGATGATCGCGGCATGACCCTGATGGGTGACCAGATACGACCAGGTGCCGGTCTGCTCGTGGAAGAACGGGCGGACAGCGGGCGTGGTGTTGTTGCTCATCGTTTTCTCCGGGGATCTTCCACGCCGCAGTAGATGTCGTGCAGCGTGGCGATGATTCGCTGCGCCGGGCCTTCGGTCAGCGCGTAATAAATGGTCTGTGCCTCGCGGCGGGTGCTCACCAGTCCGTCGTCGCGCAGCACGGCGAGATGCTGCGAGAGGGCGGACTGGCTGATGGCCAGCTGCTCGTTCAGATCGCCGACGGAACGCTCGCCTTCCGACAGCAGGCAAAGGACCATCAGACGACGGTCGTTGGCCAGCGCCTTCAGTAGGCGCGTGGCCTCGCAGGCGTGCTCGCGCATCGCGGTGAGGTCAAGGCTGGCGAGAATCGAAGGGCCGGACATGATGGTTATCTCAGCGCATGTTGAGCGGCAGCCCGGCTTCACTCCAGGCGGTGATGCCGCCGGCGATGGAGCGGACATTGCTGAAGCCCATCGACTGCAGCGCCTGTGCCGCCAGGGCCGCCCTGCCGCCGGTGCGGCAGTAGATCACCAGCGGGCAGTCCTTGTTGCTCAGGGCGGGATCGCTGACGCCGGCCACTGCCGGATGGGCGTCGACCTGGAATTCCAGCACGCCACGGGGAATGTTGATGGCGCCGGGGATGTGGCCACTGGCGAACTCGGCGGGTTCGCGAACGTCGATGACGACGGCGTGATGATCGGACTCGGCCTGGGCCGGGGTGATCTCGCGAATGCCCTTGCGGGCTTCGGCCACCAGTTCTGCTGCGGTAATGCTCATGGAAGTCTCCTGCGGATATTGCGAATATATCACTTGAATCTAATATAAGACTTCCCTAATATTAGTTCAAGCTGATATGCGCCGGCAGCGACTTCCGGTGCGACAACCGTCAGCGGTACTGGCGAACCTTGGGAGAGGGACATGGCAAAGATCGTGGTAATTGGTGCGGGCATCGGCGGCATGAGCGCTGCCTATGAACTGCGCGAGGCGCTGGGCAAGGCGCACGAGATCACCCTGGTTGGCCAGGGCCCGGAGTTCGGCTTCACGCCATCCAATCCGTGGCTGGCGGTGGGCTGGCGGCAGCGCGATGCCATCACCTTGCCGGTGGCCGATTCGGTGTCGAAGAAGGGCATCGTCTACAACGGCACCGGCGCGGCCAGCATCGAAGCCGGGGACAAGCAGGTCGTCACCGGTGACGGCACGCGGCTGGACTACGACTACCTTCTGATCTGCACCGGTCCGCGGCTGGCCTTTGATGAAGTGCCGGGCAGTGGTCCGGTTGATGGCCACACCCAGTCCATCTGCACCACCGATCATGCTGAAAGCGCCTGGGACGCCTACCAGGCCTTCCTGAAGAACCCGGGTCCCATGGTGATCGGCGCGGTGCAGGGTGCGAGCTGCTTCGGCCCGGCCTATGAGTTCGCGCTGATCCTCGATGCCGACCTGCGCAAGCGCAAGATCCGCGATCGCGTGCCGATGACCTTCGTCACCAGCGAGCCCTACATCGGTCACATGGGCTTGGGTGGCGTTGGCGACTCCAAGGGCCTACTGGAATCCGAGCTGCGCCAGCGCCACATCAAGTGGATCACCAATGCCAAGGTCACCGGCATCGAGGCCGGCGAGATGGCTGTGGCCGAGCATGACGACAAGGGCGAGGTGCAGAAGGAGCACAAGCTGCCGTTCACCTATTCGATGATGCTGCCGGCGTTCACCGGCGTGGATGCCGTGCGCAAGGTGCCGGAACTGTGCAACCCGCGCGGCTTCGTCATCGTCGACAAGCACCAGCGCAGCCCGCGCTATCCGAACATCTTCTCGGCCGGCGTCTGCGTGGCGATTCCGCCGGTGGAGGCTACGCCGGTGCCGACGGGCGCACCCAAGACCGGCTTCATGATCGAGTCGATGGTCACCACCATCGTCAGCAACATCAAGGCCGAGATCGAAGGTCGCACGCCGGACTTCCAGGGCACCTGGAACGCCGTGTGCCTGGCCGACATGGGCGACACCGGCATGGCCTTCGTCGCGCTACCGCAGATCCCGCCGCGCAACGTGACCTGGACCGGCAGCGGTCGTTGGGTGCACCTCGCCAAGGTCGGTTTCGAGAAGTACTTCCTCTACAAGATGCGTCGCGGCACCTCCGAACCGGTGTTCGAGAAGTACGTGATGAAGGCGCTGGGCATCGAACGCTTGAAGGCGCAGGAAGCATCCAGCAGCAAGTAACCGCAATCCTCAACCACCGTTTTTCCGGAGATTTCCCATGACCATCGAACGTGCTGTCATCCGCTTTGCCGGTTTCATGGTGATGCTCAGCGTCGTGCTGACGCTGTTCGTGTCACCGTGGTTCTGGGTGTTCACGGCCTTCATCGGCCTCAACCTGTTCCAATACAGCTTTACCGGCTTCTGCCCGGCGGCCATGGTGATGAAGCGCATGGGCATCGGTCAGGCCGCCTGTGCGAGCTGAGGAGTCATAACGTGCGGAATCCATCGACATCCCTGCGTGGCGGCCTGATGCTGGCCGCGGTGCTGACACTGGCGGCATGTGGTTCGGCGCCGGACGAACCCGCGCGCCGTGCGCGTCCGGCACTGGAAACCCTGACCGTCGAATCCAGCGTGGCCAGCAATGCCCGCGTCTGGGACGGCGTGGTCAGCGCCGAGCGCGAGTCGCTGCTGTCCTCGCAGACCGCCGGTCGCGTCACCGACGTGGCCGTGGACATCGGCGACCGCGTGACCAGGGGACAGTCGCTGCTGTCGATCAGCGCGGTGGAGCAGCAGGCTGGCGTCAATGCCGCCGTTGCGCAGGTGAAGGCGGCGGACGCCGCGCTGGCCGAGGCGGAGCTGGCTTTCAAGCGTGCCGCCGAGCTGGTCGAGCGCGGTCTGGTGGCACGCGCGCAGCTGGATCAGGCCACCGCGGCCCGTGACAGCAGCCGCGCCGCCCGCGATGCCGCCCGCGCGCAGCTGGCGCAGGCGCGCCAGCAGACCGGCTATACCGATGTGGTGGCACCGTTCGATGGCGTGGTGAGCCTGCGCCAGGTGATGCCGGGCGAGGCCGTGGCGCCGGGTTCGCCGCTGCTGACCGTGGTTGATCCGGCCAGCCTCCGGGTGGATGCGACGTTGCCGCAGGGTCTTGCCGATGCAATCGGTGATGGCGGCAATGTGCGCGTGGTTCTTCCGGACGGCAGTGAACGCGCGCCGGCTCGGCTGATCACCTATCCGGTGGCCGACGCCCGTTCGCACAGCATCACCGTGCGTGCGCTGCTGCCCGCCGATGTGGCCGGTGTGATGCCGGGCCAGGTTCTCGGCCTGCGGATTCCCGAGGCAACCAACGCCGGCACGACGGCCGATACGACGACGATCCGCATTCCGGACAGCGCGGTCTATCGTCGCGGCGAGCTGACCGCGGTCTACGTGGTCGGAAAGGACACCATCGCCCTGCGTCAGCTGCGTTTGGGCGCAGCCTCTGGCGGTCAGGTGGACGTGTTGTCCGGCCTGCGCGCCGGCGAGCAGATCGCTGCCGATCCGCTGGCGGCCATGACCGCGCTGAAGGCGCAGCGTCAGGCCTCGGAGCAGAGCCATGACTGAGCCGCAGGCCACGTCCGGCTTCGGCCTGTCGGGCCGGCTCGCGGCGGCCTTCCAGGCCAATCCGCTGACGCCGATCCTGGCACTGCTCGGTCTGCTGCTGGGCCTCCTGGCGGTAACCATCACGCCGCGCGAGGAAGAGCCGCAGATCGACGTCACCATGGCCAATGTCATCGTGCCGTATCCGGGTGCCAGCGCCCGCGAGGTCGAGCAGCTGGTCAGCACGCCGGCCGAGCAGAAGATCTCCGAGATCGAGGGCATCAAGCACGTCTATTCGGTGAGCCGTCCCGGCATTGCCGTGTTGACGGTGGAATACGAAGTCGGCGTGGAGCGCCAGCCGGCCATCGTGCGCCTGTACAACCAGCTGTTCTCCAACGCCGACTGGTTGCCGCAGGGCATTGGCATCGGCCAGCCGCTGGTGAAGCCCAAGGGCATCGATGATGTGCCGGTGATGGCGCTGACCCTGTGGACCGACGACCCGGCGCGCAACGCCACGGACCTGGCCGAAGTCGCGCACAGCTTAGAAACCGAACTGAAGCGCGTGCCCGGCACGCGCGACATCTATAGCCTTGGCGCGCCCGATCGCGCCGTGAACGTCACCCTGGATCCCGCCCGTCTGGCGGCGTTTGGCCTCAGTGCCGGCGACCTCACGCAGGCGCTGCAGGCCGCGAACGTGGTGCAGCATCTGGGCGAGCGCGTGGATGGTGATGTCGCCACCAGCATGGATGCCGGCAGCTTCCTCGCCTCGGCCGATGACGTGGCCACGCTGGTGATCGGCATGAACGGCGGCCAGCCGCTGCGCCTGTCGGATGTTGCCGAAATCCGCGATGGCGCCGACACGGCGGCGCAATACGTCTGGCACGGCACGCCGTCAGGCAAGGCCGGGCCTGCAACCGGTCTTGCGCCGGCGATCACCATCGCCATCGCCAAGAAGCCGGGCAGCAATGCCACGGAAATCACCACCGCCATCCGCAATCGCGTTGAAGCGCTGCGCGGTGAGCTGATCCCCGAAGGCATCCATGTCGAGGTCACCCGCGACTACGGGCAGACCGCCGCCGACAAGGCCAGCAAGCTGATCCACAAGCTGATCTTCGCCACCTCGGCGGTGATCCTGCTGGTGCTGTTCACGCTGGGCTGGCGCGAGGCCGTGGTGGTTGGCAGCGCCGTGGTGCTGACGCTGGCGGTGACCTTGTTCGCCTCGATGGCGATGGGCTTCACCCTCAATCGCGTGTCGCTGTTCGCGCTGATCTTCTCCATCGGCATCCTCGTCGACGACGCCATCGTGGTGGTGGAGAACATCCACCGGCACATGAGCGAGCACGGCAAGAAGCTGCTGCAGGCCATCCCGGATGCGGTGGACGAAGTCGGTGGGCCGACCATCCTCGCCACTTTCACCGTCATCGCAGCGCTGATGCCGATGGCCTTCGTCACCGGCCTGATGGGTCCGTACATGCGGCCGATCCCGATCAATGCGTCGGTCGGCATGCTGCTGTCGCTGGCCATTGCCCTGATCGTCACGCCCTGGCTGGCGCTGAAGCTGCTGCGCCACCACCACGCCGATGACAGCCGCGAGGCAGCCGAAGAGGCCGTGGAGGAAGCGGCCCGGCTGGGCGGCCTGCATCGCTTCTTCGGCAAGCTGATGACCCCCTTCCTGCTTGGCGAAAAGGCCGGTCGCCGCCGCGTGCTGCTGTTTGGCGGCATCATCGGCGCGGTGCTGCTGTCGGTATCGCTGGCGGTGTTCGAGCTGGTGGTGCTGAAGATGCTGCCCTTCGACAACAAGTCGGAGTTTCAGGTCGTGGTGGACATGCCCGAGGGCAGCACGCTGGAGCGCACCAACGCGCTGCTGGTGGATCTCGCCGCCACGCTGGATGACGTGCCCGAGGTCAGCGATTTCCAGATCTACGCCGGCACCTCCGCGCCGATCAACTTCAATGGCCTGGTGCGCCAGTACTTCCTGCGCAGCGGCAGCAACGTCGGTGACCTGCAGGTAAACCTGGTCGACAAGCATCACCGCGACCGCCAGAGCCATGAAATCGCCCGCGACCTGCGACCGGCGATGACGGCCATTGGTGAGCGTTACGGCGCCTCGGTCAAGCTGGTGGAGGTACCTCCGGGTCCGCCGGTGATGGCGCCGATCGTGGCCGAGGTCTATGGGCCGGAACTCAAGCACCAGGAAGCGCTGGCGCTGGCGCTGCGCAAGCAGTTTGCCGCGCAGGAAGGGCTGGTCGACATCGACACCAGCGTGGAGGCCGACGCACCGCGCGAGGTGCTGGTGGTGGATCGCCAGCGTGCCGCCCGTCTTGGCGTGGCGCAGGCATCGATTGCGGAAGCCCTGTCCACGGCGATGAGTGGCAACGACGCCAGCTGGATCCACGACCAGCGCAGCAAGTATCCGCGGCCGATCCGCCTGCGCCTGTCCGCGGCCGATCGCGCCGACAACGACGACCTGCTGCGGCTGTCGGTGCGCGGTGGCGATGGTCAGCTGATCGCCTTGTCCGAACTGGTCAGCGTGCAGCCTGCCGAGCACGACGCCGCGATCTGGCACAAGGACCTGCTGCCGGTGGTCTACGTCACCGGTGACGAGGCCGGTGAGCTGGACAGCCCGCTTTACGGCATGTTCGGTGTGGTCAGCGACGTGGCCGAGAACGGCATCGGTGGTCGATCGGTGACGCAGCATTTCATCAGCCAGCCGACCGACACCTCCGGCTTTTCGATCAAGTGGGATGGTGAGTGGCAGATCACCTACGAGACCTTCCGCGACATGGGTATCGCCTATGCCGCCGGCATGCTGCTGATCTATCTGCTGGTGGTGGCGCAGTTCCGCAGCTACGTGGTGCCGCTGGTGATCATGGCGCCGATCCCGCTGACTGCCATCGGCGTGATGCCCGGGCACGCGCTGCTGGGTGCACAGTTCACCGCCACCTCGATGATCGGCATGATCGCGCTGGCCGGCATCATCGTGCGCAACTCCATCCTGCTGGTGGACTTCATCAACCAGGCGCTGGAGGAGGGTTCGCCACTGGCCGACGCGGTGATCGACGCCTGCGCCGTGCGCGCCAAGCCCATCGCACTGACCGCCCTGGCGGCGATGATCGGTGCGCTGTTCATCCTCGATGACCCGATCTTCAACGGCCTCGCCATTTCGCTGATCTTCGGCATCTTCGTCAGCACCATCCTGACACTGGTGGTGATTCCGCTGCTGTACTTCGTGCTGCGTCGTCGCGATGTCGCCGACGCGGCTTCCTGATCGCCGTGAAGGAGTCCGATCATGTCGAATGACGCCCTGCTGATCGCCTGCCCGCATTGCCAGGCGCTGAACCGCGTGCCGTCGGAGCGGCGGCACGACGCACCCTCATGCGGGCAGTGTCACCGTCCGCTGTTCAGCGCCGAACCGGTGAACCTGGACGCGGCAGCCTTCACCGCGCACGCGGAACGCGCTTCGCTGCCGGTGCTGATCGACTTCTGGGCAACCTGGTGCGGCCCCTGCCAGATGATGGCGCCGCATTTCCACGCGGCCGCGGCCGAGCTGGAACCGGACGTGCGTCTGGCCAAGGTGGATACCGAAACCCAGCCCGGACTCGCCGGGCGCTTCGGCATTCGCAGTATTCCCACGCTGGTATTGCTGCAGCAAGGTCGCGAGATCGCCCGCAAGGCCGGCGCCATGGGTGCGGCCGATATTGCCCGCTGGACTCGGCAGCATCTCTGATCGCAGGCACGTATCGTGCGTTCCTGCTGACGACCACCTCGGATGACGGGCAAACGCCGCCCGTCATCGATGCTTGTTGTCAGAGCGCCTTGTTCAGCGCTTCGGCCAGCCGCACCGCGGCCTCGCGCAGGCGCTGTTGCGCCAGTGGTCGCCACTGATCGAGGTAGTTGCTGTCGATGACGTGGCCTTTCGGGTACAGGCCGGGCTGCTCGACGATGCGGCAGCTTTCCTCGGCCCACTGGGCAGCGTGGTTGCCTGGCAGGCGGTCACGCGCATTGTGGGCGAAGCCTTCCGTCGCCAGTTCGTTCGCGTAGCGCTGGGCGTCCTCTTCGTGGCTGGCGAGGATGCGGTAGTCCCAGATGCCGTGCAGGTTGGTGCCTTCACCGTTCTCGCTGCCATCGCGGAAGTTGATCTGGTAGTCGTTGCCGCCACGGTCCGCGCGGCCTGATGCGTGCAGCGGCTGGTGCACGTCTCCGATGAAATGTACGACGAACTTCAGCGCTTCGATGCGAGCCTGGCGCGGCTGTTGCTTGTCCGACAGTACCTTGAGCTGGGCATTGATGGCGGCGATCACGCAGTCGCCGTTGGCACAGTCACGGGCCGGGGCGTAATGGCATTCGCCATCGCGAATGTTCACGTAGTGCCATGGCGAGGTGTGCTTCCAGGCATCTTCGGGACGTACCTCATCGGCCCAGGAGGCGACGCCACCCAGAGTCGGGTCGGTTTCGTCGCTCAGCAGATCTGCCACTGCGGCCTTGGCTTCGGGATCCAGCATGTCGGCGGCGAGGATGCCGATGATGCGATGGCCTTCGCCGCTCCAGGCCTGAGCCGGCATGGGCTGCGTGGCCAGCATCAGGAGGCCGAGGGCGATGGCACCGGCAGCAGTGCGGCGTCGACGGGGTTTTGGGGTGTGGGAATTGTCCATCCGGCCATCTTATAACCGCAGGATGTGGCGGAACCGTGTCATCCGACACGTTGCCGGCGGCACGTGGAACCCGCTTCGGCTAAAATACCGGGCTTTCCCGCTCTCGCCTTTCCAGGAGTGCATTCATGGCGATCAAGGTTGGCATCAACGGCTTCGGCCGCATCGGCCGCAACGTTTTCCGTTCCGCAGTGCAGAATTTCGATGGTGACATCGAAATCGTCGGCATCAACGACCTGCTGGAACCCGACTACCTCGCCTACATGCTGAGCTACGACAGCGTCCACGGCCGCTTCAAGGGCGACGTGGCGGTCAAGGACGGCCATCTGGTCGTCAACGGCAAGACGATCCGTCTGACCCAGGAACGCGACCCGGCCAACCTGAAGTGGGACGAAGTCGGCGCCGAGGTGGTGATCGAGTCCACCGGCATCTTCCTGACCAAGGAAGGCGCGCAGAAGCATATCGATGCGGGCGCCAGGAAGGTGATCATGTCCGCACCGTCCAAGGACGACACGCCGATGTTCGTCTACGGCGTGAACCACGAGACCTACGCCGGCCAGGCGATCGTCTCCAACGCCAGCTGCACCACCAACTGCCTGGCACCGGTGGCCAAGGTGCTGAATGACAAGTGGGGCATCAAGCGCGGCCTGATGACCACCGTCCACGCCGCCACCGCCACGCAGAAGACCGTCGACGGTCCGTCCAACAAGGACTGGCGCGGTGGCCGCGGCATCCTCGAGAACATCATCCCGTCCAGCACCGGCGCGGCCAAGGCCGTGGGCAAGGTGCTGCCGGCGTTGAACGGCAAGCTCACCGGCATGAGCTTCCGCGTGCCGACTTCCGACGTTTCGGTGGTCGATCTGACGGTCGAGCTGGAGAAGGGTGCCAGCTACGCCGATATCTGCGCGGAGATGAAGGCGCAGAGCGAAGGCGCGCTCAAGGGCATCCTCGGCTACACCGAGGACAAGGTCGTCGCTACCGATTTCCGTGGCGAAACCTGTACCTCCGTGTTCGATGCCGAAGCCGGCATCGCGCTGGACGACAGCTTCGTCAAGCTGGTTGCCTGGTACGACAACGAATGGGGCTATTCCAACAAGTGCCTGGAGCTGGCCCGCGTCATCGCCGGCTGATAGTCGCACCCGGAAGCACGAAAAACCCCGCCTTGGCGGGGTTTTTTGTTGCCTGGTCGCGCACTCATGTGCGCCACCGGATCACTCGAGGTGGCAGAACTCGACTACCGATGCGCCGCTGCTGATGTAGGAGTTCAGCTGGTTCTGGCAGTAGGTCTGGCTGCTGGCGGAGATATGCGCATAGGCATAGGTGTAGTAGCGACCGTCCGGTCCGTAATGCGGCTGGATCCAGCGCACAGTGGCCTCCCAGCTCATGCCGTAGGGCGTGTCGATGACGTCGTCCTTGCCACCCACGTAGCCGACGGGAACAGCGAATGCAGAGGCGGTGGCGGCCAGCAGCGTGGCGCCGACGAGCGAGATGATGGTGTTCTTCATTTGAGTACGAGACCCCCGGTGATCGATTGCGGACAGTGCCTGGACGAGCAATGTGTGTCGCCAGGCCTGGGATGTCGATGCGACCTGAGCTGCCGCAGCGGACAGCTGAATCGTCGGAGGGCGTGCGGCTCGCAGCCAGTGCGAACGTGGGTCGAATCCGGGCAAAAGCGGGTTGAAATCACCTGAGGGTGCTCCGTAACAAATTGAAAACAGTAGAAAAGGTGTGGCTGGCTGCCCAAACTGTTCCGGATGTCTGGTGGACCAGCATGGTTTTCGACGGCGCTTCCGCTCGCCTGTCCTTCCCCGCGGCTACAGGTCAGCTGCCGCCCGTTGCACGGCCCGGTGGTGCATTCGCTGCACCGCACATCGCCAAACCGGGTCAACGCGGTAGGATGGGGGTTTCCAGTTGCCAGGGAGGCTCCGCACCCGATGACGGACACAGCACACGCAGCAATGATCGATACCGCGGATCTGAATCTCGATCCGTACTGGATGCCGTTCACCCACAACCGCTACTTCAAGCAGCAGCGACCGGCGAACCGGATGATCGCGTCCGCCAGGGGCGCTTACTACACCACCGTCGAAGGCCAGCAGTTGTTCGATGGCCTGTCGGGCCTGTGGTGCAGCGGACTGGGCCACGGCCATCCGAAGATCGTCGAGGCGGTGCAGCGCCAGGTGGCCGAAGCCGACTACGTGCCGGCCTTCCAGCTCGGCAGTCCGGCGACCTTCAGGCTGGCTGATCGCATTGCCAGCCTCGCGCCGGGCTCGCTGGATCGCGTGTTCTTCACCAATTCCGGGTCCGAAGCCGTCGACACCGCGATGAAGATGGCGCTGGGCTACCACCGCCTGCGTGGCGAGTCGTCGCGCACGCGTTTCATCGGCCGCGAGAAGGCCTACCACGGCGTTGGTCTCGGCGGTGTGTCGGTGGGCGGCATGGTTGCGAACCGCAAGATGTTCGCGCCTTTGATGGTGCCGGGTGTCGATCACCTGCCGCATACGCATAACCCGGCCGAGGCGGGATTCTCCAAGGGCCAGCCCGCCTGGGGCGCGCACCTGGCCGACGAGCTGGAGCGCATTGTCGCCCTGCACGATGCTTCCACCATTGCCGCGGTTATCGTCGAGCCGATGCAGGGCTCGGTGGGAGTAGTGATCCCGCCGGTCGGCTACCTGCAGCGTCTTCGTGACATCTGCAGCAAGCACGGCATCCTGCTGATCTTCGACGAAGTGATCTGCGGCTTCGGGCGCATGGGCGACTGGTTCGGCGCGCAGGCCTTCGGTGCCACGCCGGACCTGATCACGTTCGCCAAAGGCGTGAACAACGGCACCGTGCCGATGGGCGGCGTGATCGCCGACCAGAAGATCTACGACACCTATATGCAGGGCCCGGAGTACGCCGTCGAGCTGTTCCACGGCTACACCTATTCCGGCCATCCGCTGGCGGTTGCCGCGGCGCACGCCACGCTGGACATCCTGGTCGACGAAGGCATCCCGCAGCGTTTCGCCGAGGTCGGCAAGCGACTGGAAGCCGGCGTGCATTCGCTGCGCGGCGAGCCCAATGTCACCGATATTCGCAACTTCTCGGCGGCGGCCGCGTTCGACCTGACGCCCATCGAGGGCAAGCCCGGCCTGCGCGCGATCCGTCTGTTCGAAGATGCCCTGAAGCGCGGATTCCTGATCCGCTTCACCGGCGACACCATTGCCCTGGCGCCGCCAGCGATCAGCACCGATGACGAGATCGATGCGCTGATCGAAGCCATGCGCGCGTCGATCCGCGCCGTGGCCTGAGCCAGCGCCAGAACATCCAGGAGACCGCCATGAGCGTTCCAGTCAGCAACCTGCACAGCGTCACCGACGAGGCGCCGCGCCGTATCCCGCACTACATCAACGGCCAGCGTTTCGAAGGCGACGGCAGTGAGTTTGGTGTCGTGTTCAACCCCGCGACTGGCCGCCAGACCGGCGCGTTGGCTATGGGCGGCAAGGCCGAGGTCGATGCCGCGGTTGCGGCGGCCAAGGCTGCGTTCCCCGGCTGGGCTTCGACGCCGCCGGTACGCCGTGCGCGGGTGATGTTCAAGCTGCGCGATCTGATCGAGGCCAATGCCGACGCTTTGGCCGATGCCCTCACCGCCGAGCACGGCAAGACGCATTCCGATGCGTTGGGTGAGGTCACGCGTGGTCTGGAAGTGATCGAATTCGCCAGCGGCATTCCGCAGCTGTTGAAAGGCGAAGTCACGAGAGAACGTGGGTCGCGACATCGACGCCATGTCGGTGCGCCAGCCGCTGGGTGTGGTCGCCGGCATCACCCCGTTCAACTTCCCGGCGATGGTGCCATTGTGGATGTTTCCGATCGCCATCGCCTCCGGCAATACCTTCGTGCTGAAACCTCGGAGCGCGATCCATCGGCCTCGCTGATGCTGGCCGACTGGCTGAAACAGGCTGGGCTGCCGGATGGTGTTTTCAACGTGGTGCATGGCGACAAGCGTGCCGTGGATGCGATCCTGGAGCATCCGGATGTTTCGGCCGTCAGTTTCGTCGGCAGCACGCCGATCGCCCGCTACATCTACGAGACCGGCTGTCGCCACGGCAAACGCGTGCAGGCGCTGGGTGGCGCCAAGAACCACATGGTGGTGATGCCGGATGCTGATATGGATCAGGCCGTCGATGCCCTGATGGGCGCAGGCTACGGTTCGGCTGGCGAGCGGTGCATGGCGATTTCGGTAGCGGTGGCCGTCGGTGATGCCGTGGGTGATGCGCTGGTCGAGCGCCTGGCGCCGCGTGTGCGTGAACTCAAGATCGGTCCCGGCAGTGGCGACGTCGACATGGGGCCGCTGATCACCGCCATGCATCGCGACAAGGTGCGTGGCTACGTTGATCTGGGCGTCGAGGAAGGCGCCGAGCTGGTCGTCGATGGTCGCGAGCATCGCGTGGAAGGCCACGAGGACGGTTTCTTCCTCGGTGGCTGCCTGTTCGATCGCGTCAGCGCCGACATGCGCATCTATCGCGAGGAGATCTTCGGCCCTGTTCTGCAAGTGATTCGCGTGCCGGACTACGAGTCGGCGCTGGCGCTGATCAACGCCCACGAATACGGCAACGGTACGGCGTTGTTCACGCGTGATGGCGATGCCGCGCGCGATTTCGTGCAGCGCGTGCAGGTCGGCATGGTCGGCATCAACGTGCCGATCCCGGTGCCGGCTGCCTTCCACAGCTTTGGTGGCTGGAAGGCCTCGCTGTTCGGCGACCATCACGTGTACGGTCCGGAAGGTGTGCGTTTCTATACCAAGCTGAAGGCGGTTACCACGCGTTGGCCGAACAGTATCCGTTCCGGCGCGCAGTTCGTGATGCCGACCAATGGTTGATGCCAAGTTGACGTAAGGTGTCGCAAGGAAAATGAGGAAGGAGAGGGGATGAGTCGTAAACCGGTTGCCGACATCGCCGCGGGACGCCTGAGTGGCGACCGCCTGGCGCAGAACTTCGACGACGTCGCGCCGCCGCTGGATCGCCAGCGCGCGCTGATCGAATCACAGCGTTGCTACTACTGCTACGACGCGCCCTGTATCACCGCCTGTCCTACCGGCATCGACATTCCCGGTTTCATCCGCAGCATCAGCACCGACAACCTGCGCGGCGCGGCCGAGCAGATCCTAGGCGCGAACATCTTCGGCGGCATGTGCGCACGGGTCTGCCCGACCGAAGAACTCTGCGAAGGTGTCTGCGTGCGCAATACCGACGAGAGCAAGCCGGTGGAGATCAGCGCTCTGCAGCGTTACGCCACCGATTGGGTTTTTCGCGACGACGCGAAGTTGTTTGAGCGTGGTCCGGACACCGGTCGCCGCATTGCGGTCGTCGGCGCAGGTCCGGCAGGCCTGGCCTGTGCGCACGCGCTGGCGGTGAAAGGACATCAGGTCGTTGTGTACGACCGCCAGTCCAAGCCCGGCGGTCTCAACGAATACGGCATCGCGGCCTATAAAGTTCCAGACTTTGCACAGCGCGAAGTCGAGTGGCTGCTGTCCATCGGCGGTATCACCATGGAATACGGCAAGGCGCTGGGCGACAGTCTGTCGCTGAAGCAGTTGCGCGCGGATTTCGACGCCGTGTTCCTCGGCATCGGGTTGGGTGGCGTCAACGATCTCGGTATCGATGGCGAATCGCTTTCCGGCGTTCGCAATGCCGTGGATCTCATCGCCGAGCTGCGGCAGAGCGACGACCTGTCGAACTTCCCGGTCGGTCGCCGCGTGGTGGTGATCGGTGGCGGCAACACCGCCATCGATGCCGCGGTGCAGGGCCGAAAGCTGGGCGCCGAAGTCGTCACGCTGGTTTACCGTCGTGGTTCCGATGCAATGAGCGCCACCGATCACGAGCAGGATTTCGCCCAGCAACAGGGCGTGCACGTCATCCATTGGGCGCAGCCGGTTGGCTTTGTCGCCGATGGCGATGCGCTGAGCGGCGTGGAGTTCGAGTACACCGAAGTCGACGCCAATGGGAAGTTGCGCGGTAGCGGTGATCGTTTCGTGGTCGCCGCCGACATGGCGCTGAAGGCCATCGGGCAGGTGATGCTGGTGGATGGCCTGAACGATGGCGAATCGCTGAATCTCAACCAGGGTCGCATGGTGGTCGACGCTGACTACGCCACCTCCTTGCCCGGCGTCTGGGCCGGTGGCGATTGTGTCGGCGGCAAGGTCGACCTCACCGTGCAGGCCGTGGAAGACGGCAAGCGCGCCGCGGCGGCGATTGATCGCGCGCTGTCCGGGAAGAACGCGGAGGGAAACGCGAATGGCTGATCTGAGCACCAACTTCGTCGGCATCCGTTCGCCGAATCCATTTTGGCTGGCCTCCGCGCCGCCGACCGACAAGTCCTACAACGTCAATCGTGCCTTCGAGGCCGGCTGGGGCGGTGTGGTCTGGAAGACGCTGGGCATGGATCCGCCGGTGGTCAACGTCAGCTCGCGCTACGGCGCGGTGCAGTGGAACGGCCAGCGCATTGCCGGCCTCAACAACATCGAGCTGATCACCGATCGCCCGCTGGCGACCAACCTCGCCGAGATCCGCCAGATCAAGCGCGACTGGCCGGACCGCGCCATGATCGTCTCGCTGATGGTTCCCTGCGACGAAGCGTCCTGGAAGAACATCCTGCCGATGGTCGAGGACACCGGCGCTGATGCGGTGGAGCTCAACTTCGGCTGCCCGCACGGCATGAGCGAACGCGGCATGGGTTCGGCCGTTGGGCAGGTCCCGGAGTACATCGAGATGGTCGCGCGCTGGGTGAAGCATTACACCAGGCTGCCGTGCATCGTGAAGCTGACGCCGAACATCACCGACATTCGCCAGCCGGCCAAGGCTGCGTTCCGCGGTGGTGCGGATGCGGTGTCACTGATCAACACCATCAACTCGATCACTTCCGTTGACCTCGACCTGATGGCGCCGACGCCGACGGTGGACGGAAAGGGCTCGCATGGCGGCTATTGCGGCCCGGCGGTGCGCCCGATCGCGCTGAGCATGGTGTCCGAGATCGCACGCGATCCGGAAACCAACGGCAAGCCGATTTCCGGTATCGGCGGTATTGGCACCTGGCGCGATGCTGCGGAGTTCATGGCGCTAGGCGCCGGTTCCGTGCAGGTCTGCACGGCGGCCATGCATTACGGCTTCCGCATCGTCGAGGACATGATCGCCGGCCTGTCCAACTGGATGGACGAGAAGGGCTACGCGCGGCTGGAGGACTTCGTCGGCAAGGCGGTTCCGAACGTCACCGACTGGCAGTTCCTCAACCTCAACTACGACATCAAGGCGCGCATCGACCAGGACAAGTGCATCCAGTGCGGTCTCTGCCACATCGCCTGCGAGGACACCGCGCACCAGGCCATCCTCAAGGAAAAGGACGGCAAGCGGCATTTCGAGGTCGTGGACGACGAATGCGTCGGCTGCAACCTGTGCATGCATGTCTGCCCGGTGGATGGTTGCATCTCGATGGAACGCGTCGACGACGGCAGCTACGCCAATTGGACCACGCACCCGAACAACCCGATGCGCAAGGCCTGACCTGCCGCAAAAAGAGAAGGATGCTGCATGAGCGCCACCAGTCACTCCGCTACCACCGTCAACGGTGATCCCGATCTGGTCAACGCCGACCTGCTGCCAACCACGCAGGCGGATCGTCATTGGGACTGGAAGGCCATCGCCGCGCTCTGGGTTGGCATGGTGGTGTGCGTGCCGGCCTACATGCTGGCTGCCGGCCTGATCAGCGAGGGCATGTCCTGGGGTGAGGCGGTGTTCACCGTATTCCTCGCCAACCTGATCGTGCTGGTGCCGATGCTGCTGATCGGCCATGCCGGCACCAAGCACGGCATTCCGTTCCCGGTGCTGCTGCGCGCCAGCTTCGGCACGGCCGGCGCGAAGCTGCCGGCATTGCTGCGTGGTCTGGTGGCCTGCGGCTGGTTCGGCATCCAGACCTGGGTCGGTGGTGCGGCGATCTACACCATCGTCAACGTGCTCACTGGTGACGCCATCGTTGGCTCGCCGCTGCCGGGGCTCGGCATCGATCTTGGGCAGACGATCTGCTTCCTCGCCTTCTGGGCGCTGCATGTGCTGTTCATTCGTCAGGGCACCGAGTCGATCCGCTGGCTGGAGCTGCTGGCCGCACCGCTGCTGATCATCATGTGCCTGGGGCTGCTGCTGTGGGCCTACATCGCCGCCGACGGTTTCGGTCCGATGCTGTCCACGCCCTCGCAGTTCGCCGAAGGTGGACCGAAGGCGGGGCAGTTCGCCAGCGTGTTCTGGCCGTCGCTGACCGCCATGGTCGGCTTCTGGGCGACGCTGGCGCTGAACATTCCCGACTTCACCCGCTATGCGAAATCGCAGCGCGACCAGATGCTGGGGCAGGCGGTAGGCCTGCCGCTGCCGATGGCACTACTGGCTTTCATCGGCGTGGCGGTGACGTCCGCCACCGTGCTGATCTACGGCGAGGCGATCTGGGATCCGGTGCAACTGGCGCGCCGCCTTGGCGGCTTCGGCGTAGTGATCGCGCTGCTGGCGCTGGTGCTGGCCACGCTGACCACCAACCTCGCGGCGAACGTGGTCGCGCCGGCCAATGGCTTCAGCAATCTCGCGCCAGGAAAGATTTCCTTCCGCATGGGCGGCTACATCACCGCCGGTATCGGCATCGCGATCTTCCCGTGGAAGCTGCTGGAATCCACCGGTGCCTACATCTTCACCTGGCTGATCGGCTACTCGGCGCTGCTGGGCCCGATCGCCGGCATCATGCTGGCCGACTACTACCTGATCCGCCGCACCGAACTGGATCGCGACAGCCTGTTCCGTCACGACGGCGCCTATCGCTACAAGCGCGGTTGGAATCCCGCCGCGCTGGTGGCGCTGGTGCTGGGCGTATTGCCCAACTTGCCGGGCTTTCTGAAGGCGGCTGGCTTCGTCGAATCGGTGCCGGCCATGTTCGAAACGATCTACGCCTACGCCTGGTTCGTGGGTCTTGCCGTCGCTGCCATCGTGCATCTGGCGCTGATGAAGCTGCGCCGTAGCTGAAAAATCCTGATAGATGAATGGTCGTCGATGGACGACCGCCAAAGGAGGAATCCGTCATGACGACACCAGCCATCCTGATCCGCGGCGGCACCGTGGTCGATGCCGAGCACAGCTATCGCGCCGACGTGCTTTGTGTCGACGGCCGCATCAGCGCTATCGGCGAGAATCTGGAAGCGCCGGCCGGCTCCGAGGTGATGGATGCCGGCGACCGCTACGTGATGCCGGGCGGCATCGACCCGCACACGCACATGCAGTTGCCCTTCATGGGCACGGTGGCCAGCGACGATTTCTACACCGGTACCGCAGCGGGTTTAGCCGGCGGCACCACGTCGATCATCGACTTCGTGATTCCGGATCCGCAGCAATCACTGATGGAGGCGTTCAACACCTGGCGTGGCTGGGCCGAGAAGGCCGCCGCCGACTATGCGTTTCATGTCGCCGTCACCTGGTGGGACGACAGCGTATCGCGCGACATGGGCATCCTCGGGCAGGAGCACGGCGTGCAGAGCTTCAAGCACTTCATGGCCTACAAGAACGCCATCATGTGCGACGACGAGGCGCTGGTGAACAGCTTCAGCCGCTGCATCGAACTGGGCGCGCTGCCCACCGTGCACGCGGAGAACGGCGAGCTGGTGTTCCAGCTTCAACAACAGCTGCTGGCCAAGGGCATCACCGGACCGAAGGCACACCCGCTGTCGCGGCCGCCGGCGGTGGAAGGTGAGGCCGCCAACCGCGCGATCCGCATCGCCGAGGTGCTGGGCACGCCGATTTACGTCGTGCACAACAGCTGCGAGGATTCGCTGAATGCCATCGCGCGGGCGCGTGGCGAAGGCCAGCGCGTGTTCGGAGAGGTACTCGCTGGCCACCTGCTGATCGACGACAGCGTGTATCTCAACGACGACTTCGAATTCGCCGCCGCCCACGTGATGAGCCCACCGTTCCGTCCGAAGCATCACCAGGACGCGCTGTGGGCCGGACTTCAGGCCGGTCATCTGCAGACGACGGCGACCGATCATTGTTGCTTCTGCGCGCCGCAGAAGGCGGCTGGAAAGGACGACTTCACCAAGATCCCGAACGGCTGTGGCGGTGTCGAAGACCGCATGTCGGTGCTCTGGCATTACGGTGTCGGCAGCGGCCGCCTGACGCCCAGCGAGTTCGTGCGCGTCACATCGACCAACGCCGCACAGATCTTCAACCTGTACCCGCGCAAGGGCGCGGTGCGCGTCGGCGCGGATGCTGACCTCGTGGTCTGGGACCCGAACGGTTCACGCACGATTTCCGCCAAGACGCATCACCAGAACGTCGACTTCAACGTCTTCGAAGGCCGAACGGTCACCGGCATCGCCACGCAGACGCTGTCGAACGGTCGGCTGGTATGGAACGAAGGGGATCTTCGCGCCGAACGCGGCGCCGGTCGCTACCTGCCGCGTGAGCTGGGAGCAGGTTATGCGCAGGCGCTGGCGCGAAGGATGGCGCAGACGTCGTGGCGGCATGGGTGAAGGCTTGGCGAGATTCGTTCGCTGGCCGACTTTTTCGGAACAGGAGCTTTCGTTCGCCTTTCAGGCGACCGACCTACTTTCTCTTGCTTGTCCAAGAGAAACGTAGGCAAAGAGAAGGACACCCGAAGTCCGCGCATCGACGATGAAGCCGTCGATGTGCCCTGCGTTGCTCGGAACCCGGCGGCCGGCGCGAACTCGCACATCCCTGTGCTCGAACATGCGCGCCTTTCCCCGCCGGCTTCCTCCGCTACTCGGCGCTTCCACGAGACCCAAGAGCCAAAGAGCTGGAGGCTGAAAGATTTCTAGAGCTTCCTGCTAGTGGTGATGTAGGAGGTGATTCTCGAGTGCATGAAGATCCGACTACAACTTCAGTGAGAGTCGTTTGGTCGACACGATGACGACTACGCCAAGAAGAACCCACAGCGGAACGTCGTCCAACGGGATTGGTTTGGTGTGGGGCGGGAGCGATGCAGCGCCAAGGACGTCAAGTGTGCGTTGCCCGCCAGTTGACAGATGCACGGTGTACTGACCCGCAGGCAAGCCGGGCATGCTCACGATGGCATACGTGTAGCCGGGCGCAGGCACTCCGGGACATACGCCGCCGGTATCCGTGTGCAATCCCAGATGGATCGCGAAGCCGTCGATGGTAATGTCGCGACTTCCTGGTGTTTCGATCCACAGCGGTGGGCAGGATAGGCCCAGCAGGAATAACCCAAACGGTTGCCCTGCGCGAAGCATGGCCGGGTAGGTCGATGTCGGGCCTGAGGGTCCGACGCGGTCGATGACTTCACGCACCGTGGGGTCACGCCGCGCAGCGGCGATGGCGGCGTCTCGCTGTTCGATCCGCTCGTAGGTGAAGCGGGCCGCGTAATCGTGAAGTCGAGTGAGAGGCGATGAGGGATTGTCGCGAAACCATTGGTCCAGTGTGCTGCCGGGGATCGCATCCAGTTCACGGCGAGCGGTTCTGGGGCGTGGCGCGTCGGCAAACGCCAAGGGCGCTGAAGTCGCAGTGTTGTTGTAGTCGAACGAAACCACGTTTGACAGAGGCGGTGAAAAGGGCGATTCGTTCAACACAACAATGAACGACAGCGCGTAGCTATCGAGCACACGAATACTGCTGGCCTGCGCAGCGCACCCTGTCGGAACACTGCTCCCGTCAAGACACTGCTGGGAACGTGCGAATACGAGGTTATTGATGATCGAATCGGCATAGGTGAGGTCGACCTCAATCGTGCAGAGGTCGATTAGATCCGTTCGGGGGGAACCGTTCCAGGCGACGTTGAGGGGCGAGGGCGAACCATAGGTGCCTATCTGGCACGATGCTCCGGTAGCCTGCTGTGTGATTGACGACTGCCACAAGTTGACCACATAGCTCTCAATCCCAAACGTCGCCTGTGACGTGATGCCATCGCCTTGTAGCGAAAAAGTAATGCTGATCGTATCGCCCGGATAACCTGTCGCGTCACTGATTCGCAGCTCTGCAGCTTGCGCTTGCAATGTGGAAAGCAGGATTGAAACTGCGAACATCATCCGATGCCAGATGGGCCAACGAGCAAACGCGTTCGCAGATTGTCTCGTCACGTCATGACCACTCGGGAAAGGCGTCAATGTTGTTCAAGTTCCTCATGCGACAAATCCCTCACCAGCCGGAAGCCGACATCGTCGTAACCATAGTTTGGGTCGACGTTGTTGTTCTCGCGGGAAGACGATCCATCGCGCCAGCCCAGGCCGACGGTGGGATGGTCACGGCAGCCGGCGCAGTCCGAGGGCCATTCGCGGGCGTTGCCGAGCATGCTCGAGATGCCGTTGCGGAAACTGGGGCTTCTGGCGGCAGGCGTCGTGCCTTCGCTGCCGCAGACGATGCCGCCGGCACCGCAGGTCGCGGTCGCCGGAGCGCCGGCAAGGACCTGCCATTCCGCCTTGCTGGGCAGGCGGTACTTCACGCCATCGCGCTGTCCCAGCCAGCTGGCGAAGGCTTCGGCATCGGCGACGCTGACGCAGACGGCAGGGTGGTCGCCGGACTGGCTGAACCCGGGATCGTTCCAACTGCGCTTCTTCAGTGACAGCAGTGCCATGCGATTGCGACAGCTGCCAGGTGGGCGCTTCGTGGCGGAGGCAAAGGCGTCGTAGGTGCTGCGTGTCACGGCGGTCGGCATGGTGGCGAGGCCAGCGTTCTTATCGCTTGGCATACGCACCAGGATCATCGTGGTGCCACCGTGCTTGAGCGGGTCTCCCGGCTTGGCAAGCACGATGGTCCGCGAGTATTCCGGTTCGAGCTGTGCGCCAGGAATGCCAAGGCGCTGCGCGCGCTGCCGGGCGTTCTGGAGGGCATTGACGTCGCGTCGTTGCAGGGCGTCCTGCAGCTGCTTGCGCAGGGTGCCCGTCATCGCGGCGGAAAACTCCCGCCATGCTTCGCCATCGGCAAGCGCCAGTTGCTCGGCGAGTTGCCGGCCGCTGTCATGCAGGCTCTTCGCGGTGTCGTCATCGCCGGCCTGCAGGGCATTCGCCAGGTAGGGCAGGGCGGCACCCAACCAGCGGTTGCCGAGGACCGGCAGCTGCGCTGATCGCGGCTGCAGGCGCTGTGCGGTGAGCAGGGACTCCAGCGCATTCCCGCCCGGCGGCTGGGTAAGGCGGCGACGGGTGATCTGTTCGCTGGCGTTGTTCAATGCCAGCTCGCCCGGTGGCAGTGCGGGTTGCTCGACCGGCTCTTCCTCGATGGCCGTCGGTGACTCGTCTTCATTTGCCGGTGCGGCGGGTGGTTGGTCCGTCGAGGCTTCTTCCGCGACGACGCTGTGGTTGTTCGCATCTGCCGGGAGAGGATCATCGGTCGCTGGCTGAGTGGGCGCCTCCACGAGGGGAGCTGATGTCTGGATTTCGGCGATCTCTTCGCGGGCCTGTTCCTTGCCGCTCCAGAACGCGGTGGCGATAGCGGCCACCAGCAGGGCCAGCAGCGCCAGCGCCACCAGGCCGAAACGCGACGCGGCTGTGCCCAGCGCGGTTGGTACCGTCCAGGCACGGGGTGGCGGTGTTGCCGCCTGCCCCTGTTTGATCGCCATCTGGTCAAGCGCATCCAGCATGTCCTGCGCGCTGGCAAAGCGCTGGGCCGGTGCTTTCGCCATGGCCTTGTCGATGAAGCCCTGCCAGTGCGCCTTGTCCGCGGGAAGCTGGGGAACGGGGTCCATGGCGTGCATCAGCGCCAGCGCGACGGTGTCGCGGTTGCGATAAGGCAACGCGCCGCAGAGCATTTCGTAGGTGAGCACGCCCAGCGCGTAGAGATCGGCGCGGCCATCCACATCCTCACCGCGTGCCTGTTCGGGTGCCATGTAGCCCCAGCTGCCCATGGCCTTGCCGCCGCCGGTCATGCGCGAGCGGTCACGCTTGCTGATGGCAATGCCGAAGTCGGTGAGCAGTGGCCGGTCGGTGTGGTCGAACAGGACGTTCTCGGCCTTCACGTCGCGATGCACGATGCCGTGGCCGTGCGCGTAGTCCAGTGCGCTGAGCAGTGCGCGCAGCACTTCGATGATCTGGGCTTCGTCATTGCGAAGGTCGCGCTGGCCGACGTGGCCACGCGACAGGTAGGGCATCACGTAATAGAGCAGGCCAAGCTCCATGCGGCCAACGGCATGGATGCCAACGATGCAGGGATGCTGCAGCTTGGCGATGGTGCGCGCTTCCTTTTCGAAGCGCTGCATGCTCACTTCATCCTGCAGGGCGACGGGCTTGATCACCTTGATCGCGACCTGGCGATCCAGTGATTCCTCGACGCCGAGATAGACGTAGGACATGCCGCCGCGGCCGAGCAGGCGTAGCACCCGGTAGCCCGGAATATCGGGCAGAACGCCGCTCAGCAGCTCATCAAGCTCATCCGGCGAGAATTCGGGAGTGTTGGCGGCCATGGCGGAAACGGCAATTAACCGCACCCAGCATAGGGCAGCGGGACGGGCATATGTGCGGCGTAGCCGTCAGATTTGACACAAATTGTTGCAAATGACGCTTCGGCACAGCCGGCCTGGGCGGGCTGTGCCGATTGGCGGGTTGCTCAGGGCGCGACCAGGTCGCCGTAGCTGTCCGGTCGGCGATCGCGGTAGAACTGCCAGATGTTGCGAACTTCGCGGATCTTGTCGAGATCGAGGTCGGCGACGATCAATTCGTCCTGGTCACGTGAGCCCTGCGACACGATCTGACCGCGTGGATCGGCGAAGTAGCTCTGGCCGTAGAACTCGCCGATGTTCCATGGCGCCTCGGTGCCGACGCGGTTGATGGCGCCGATGAAGTAGCCATTGGCGGCGGCATGCGCCGGCTGCTCCAGTTTCCACAGGTATTCCGACAAGCCGGCAACGGTCGCGGACGGGTTGAACACGATCTCCGCGCCATTGAGGCCCAGCGCGCGCGCGCCTTCCGGGAAGTGACGGTCGTAGCAGATGTACACGCCGATCTTGGCGTAGGCGGTCTGGAACACCGGATAGCCGAGGTTGCCGGGGCGGAAGTAGAACTTCTCCCAGAAGCCCGGCAGGCAGTGCGGGATGTGGTGCTTGCGGTACTTGCCGAGGTAGCTGCCGTCGGCATCGATCACCGCGGCGCTGTTGTAGTACACGCCGGGAATGTCTTCCTCGTAGATCGGCACCACCAGCACCATGCGGTGCTTCTTCGCCAGTTCCTGCATCAGCTTGGTGGTGGGGCCGTCGGGAATGTGCTCGGCGCTGTCGTACCAGCGTGGATTCTGCTCGGCGCAGAAATATGGCGCGGTGAAGATTTCCTGCATGCACAGGATCTGCACGCCAGCCTTGCCGGCCTGCTCGATGAAGCCGATGGTCTTGTCGAGGTTGGCCTGACGGATGGTTTCCAGCGACTCGTCGACGGAACAGGCCATCGACGTCTGGATCAGGCCGCACTTCACCACTTGAGACATTGCATGTTTCTCCCGTGAGCCCATTGAGTGGGCAATCCTGCATGCTACCAACGCCGCGCCACCTGTGCGCGGTGCGGCTGGTTTACCAGATGTGCACGCGCTCCTCCGGTGCCAGGTACAGGCCCTGTTCGGGCTGCACGCCAAACGCGTCATACCAGGCATCGAGGTTGCGCACGGTCTGCGCGCGGAAGCGGCCGGGCGCATGCTCGTTGGTGACCACCTGCTGGCGCAGGGCTTCGTCGCGCACCTTGCCGCGCCAGGTCTGGCCGAAGGCAAGGAAGAAACGCTGGTCGCCGCTGAGGCCGTCGATTTCCGGCGCCGGCTTGCCGTCCAGCGACTTGCGGTAGGCCATGTAGGCGATGGTCAGGCCGGACACGTCTGCAATGTTCTCGCCCAGCGTCTGCCGTCCCTTGATATGCAGGCCGGGCAGCGCCTCGTAACCATCGAACTGCGCGACCAGCTTCTGCGCGGCGGCGTCGAACTGTGCCGTGTCCTCCGGCGTCCACCAGTTGCGCAGGCGGCCTTCGGCGTCGAATTCGGCACCGAGGTTGTCGAAGCTGTGGCTGATCTCGTGGCCGATGACGGCGCCGATCGCGCCGTAGTTGGCGGCCGGATCGGCCTTGGGGTCGAAGAATGGTGGTTCGAGGATGGCGGCCGGGAAGTTCATCGCATTCTGCACCGGCAGGTTGACCGCGTTGACGGTCTGCGGCGTCATCCACCATTCGCCGCGATCCGGCGTGCGCTTGAGCTTGTCGCGCTGGTGCTCGAACTCGTAGCGTTCGGCGCGCAGGGCGTTGCCGAGCGCATCATCCGGGCGGATGTCCAGCTGGGAATAGTCGCGCCAGCGCTCCGGATAGCCCACGCCCACCTGCACCGCCGCGGCCTTGCGTTGGGCTTCCGCGCGGGTGTCGGCGGTCATCCAGTCAAGCTGTTCGACGCGGTCGAGGAAGGCGCCATTGATGTTGTGCACCAGTTTCTCGATGGTGGCCTTGGACTCCGGGGGGAAGTAGCGCGCGACGTAGAGATGGCCGACGGCATCGCCCAACGCGCCATTGGTGGCGGCCACGGCGCGCTTCCAGCGGTCGCGCTGCTCGGGCGTGCCCTGCAGCGTGCGGCCGTAGAAGTCGAACTGCAGGTCGGCAAAGGCCCTGGGCAGCAGGCCGGCACTGCGGTTCAACGCATGGAAACGCAGCCAGGCCTTGATGTCGCCGAGGTCAGCCTTGCCGAGGATGCCGGCGATGCCGCTGATCGCATCGGCCTGCCAGACGTCGATCACGTCCTGGTCATCGAGGCCGGCGGCCTTGAAGTAGGCGTTCCAGTCGAGCCCAGGTGCCTTCTTGCTGAACTGGCTGCGCTGCCAGACCGTGTTGGCCTTGTGCACGTTCATGCTGTCGACCACGTTGGCGTGGACGCCGGCGATGGCGGTTTCCAGCGCCAGGATCTTTTCGGCTTCGGCTTCGCTGTCCTGGTCGCCGGCGGCGGCCAGCAGCTTGGCGATGTAGTCCCGGTATTGGCCGCGCAGCTCGGTCATCTTCGCGTCGTCGGACAGGTAATAGTCGCGATCCGGCAGGCCGAGGCCGCCTTGCAGCAGGTAGGCGCGATGGGTCGATGGATCATCCAGCGCCTGCGTGACGAACAGGCCGAACGGGCGCGAAGTATTGAAGTTGGTGGCGTTCAGCGGATCGACGTCGGCGCGCAGGCCGTTACCCAGCAGGGTAGCGAGCTGCCCGCGGTCGGACACGGCGGCGATCGCGTCGAGATCCGGCTGCAGCGGCGCCAGGCCGTGCGCCTCGATGGCGTCCGCGTCCATCCATGCGTGGTAGAAATCGGCGATCTTGCGTGCGTCCGAGCCGGGTTCGTTTTCCTTTCCGGCGAGTTCGCGGATCAGGTCCGCCGTGCGCTTCTCGGCCTTCTTGAACACTTCGTAGAACACGCCGGTACTGGAGCGGTCCGCCGGAATCTCGGTGACCGCGCGCCAGTGGCCGTTGGCGTACTGCTCGAAGTCGTCGCCGGGGCTGGTCAGGGCGTCGATGCCCTGGAGGTCGAGGCCGCTGTCCACCGCCGGTTTGGCGTTGGCGGTTGCTGCTGCCTTCGAGTCGCTCGCCGTGGTGGGCGTGCTGGTCGAGATTGGCGCCTGATCGCCGCCGCAGGCGGATAGCAGCAAGGTAGCCAGTGTGGCGGCGAGAATCTGTCGGCGGGGATGCAGCATCACAGCAGCTCCTTGGAAACGTATGGAAATGGCCGGGCCGGGAACGATACCCGGCTTCGCCGCCATGTGCAGCCCTCCAAGGTCACGGTTCTGGCCGTCCGTGGGCGTCAGTGCGCTCCCTGGAGCATGGGTGGCAGCTCGTCGACAAGGAAGTCGATGAAGGCGCGCACCGCCGGCAGCAGGCCGCGGCGGCTGGGGAAAACCACGTGCAGCACGCCCTGCGGCAGTCGCCAGTCCGGCAGCACGTGGACGAGTCGGCCGCTGGCGAGATCGGCCTCGATCACGCTGGCCGGCAGCAGGGCGATGCCAAGGTCGTCGAGGGCGGCCTGACGCAGGACCGGGAAGTTGTGGGAAAGCAGGCGTGGTGCATGTTCGATATCCACCTGCTGGCCGTTGGGACCGTTGAGGGTCCAGTGCTGGGTCTCGCCGGGCGCGAAGCTGAGGGTGGAAAGCCGGCGAAGGTCGTCGGGATGCGCCGGCTGGCCGGTCTGTTCGAGATAGTCGGGGCTGGCCACCAGTAGTTCGCACAGCTCTGCGAAGCGACGCATGACGAGGCCGTCTTCGCCGCTGGGCTCGGTACGCACGCGCAGCGCGGCATCGAAGCGTTCGGCGAGCACGTCAATGCGGCGGTTGTCCACGTGCAGGTCGAGGCGCACCTTCGGGTAGCGCCGCAGGAATCTTGGGATCAGTGGCGCCAGCTGCGTGCTGGCCAACGCGATCGGGCAGGCCACCCGCAGCAGGCCTCGCGGCTCGGACTGCGCCTGTTCGACCACTTCGAAGGCGCTTTCAGCCTCGGCCAGCATGGCCTGGCAATGGCGGTACAGATTCTCGCCGGTGTCGGTGACCACGAAGCGCCGGGTAGAGCGCTGAAGCAGGCGGACGCCCAGGCGTTCCTCCAGGCGATTGACGTGCCGGGAGAGTCGCGACTTCGGAACACCCAGTTCGCGCCCGGCGGCGGCGAACCCGCCGTGCTTCACCACCATGGCGTAGTAATAGAGGTCATCGAGGCTGGCGGAAAAGTCCATCGGGCGACTCCGGAGGTGGCATCGGTGTGGAGCGTTCCAAATTCGGAACAATGCATGTCGATATTACCCAATTATCATTGATTGGAACCGGTATTACCTTTTCTCCCAAGGCGATTCGTCGCCAACCCACCAAGGAGAAAAGCATGAACATCCTGCATATCGACAGCAGTGCTCTCGGTCAGAACTCCGCCAGCCGCGAGCTGACGGCCGCGCTGGTCGCTCGTCTGCGCCAGCTCCATCCGGAAGCCCGCGTGATCCATCGTGACCTCGACAGCGATCCGCTGCCCCACCTCAGTGCCCGCACGCTGGCGGCTGCCGACGATGCCATCGTCGCGGAGAACGCCGCGGTGTTGCAGCATTTCCTCGATGCCGATGTGGTTGTGGTGGGCGTGCCCGTCTACAACTTCACCATCCCGACCGCGCTCAAGGCATGGATCGATCGGATTGCGGTTGCCGGCAAGACCTTCCGCTATACCGCCGAAGGTCCGGAAGGGCTGGCTGGCGACAAGCGCGTGCTGTTGGCCGTCACCCGCGGCGGCCTGCGCGGCGCTGACCGCTTCGAGGAGAGCTACCTGCGCTTCATGTTCGGCTTTTTCGGCATCGGCGACGTGGAAAGCATCCGTGCCGAAGGGCTGAACCTGTCGCCGGAGCACCGGCAGAAGGCGATGGCCGCGGCGCTGCAGAACATCACCCGACTCGATGACGAGTCGCGCCGGGAAGCGGCATGATGGGCGCCATTTCTCGCAACCATCCCCCGGAGGATGCTGCAATGACGGACAACATCGACTACGGCGCGCGTCCAAGGCGCATCCAGAAGGTGATCCGCGGCACGCCGACCTCGGACGGCGCTGGCGTGCGCCTCAACCGTGTGATCGGTGGGCCCAGCCTGGACATGCTCGATCCGTTCCTGCTGCTGGACGAGTTCGGCACCGACAAGCCGGAGGACTACATCGCCGGCTTCCCGAGCCATCCGCACCGCGGCTTCGAGACGGTGACCTACATGCTTGACGGCCGCATGCGCCACCGTGACAACCACGGCCACGAAGGCGTTCTTGGTCCGGGCAGCGTGCAGTGGATGAGCGCAGCGCGTGGCATCGTGCATTCGGAAATGCCCGAGCAGGAGGAAGGCCGCATGCGCGGCTTCCAGCTGTGGATCAACCTGCCGGCTGTAAAGAAAATGGGCGAGCCGCGTTACCAGGAGCATGCCGCCGAAGCGATTCCGTCGGTGCAGCCGGCCGATGGCGTGCTGGTGAAGGTGATCGCCGGTGACGTCGACGGCACGCGTGGTCCGGTGCAGCAGCCGGCGACCGATCCGGTCTATCTCGACCTGCAGTTGGGAGTGGATGCCGTCTTCGAACCGGTGATCCCCGCCGGGCATAGCAGCTTCGTCTACGTCTACGAAGGCGAACTGGCCATCGGCGGCATCGAGCACGCACAGCGGGTTACGGCCGGACACCTGGCGGTACTCAGCGATGGCGACAGCCTTCGCCTCAAGGGCATGGCCGACGACAGTCGCGCCATCGTCGTGGCCGGTCGTCCGTTGCGCGAGCCGGTGGCCCGCTACGGTCCATTCGTGATGAACACGCGGCAGGAGATCATCCAGGCCGTCGAGGACTTCAACGCCGGTCGCTTCTGATCGCTGCTTGAGTCTGCAGTACCTCAAGCGCCCGCGCCATTCCGGTGCGGGCGTTTGCGCACCAGGGCACGGGTCCGGACAATTCGCGGTTTGACATCAAAGCCGGAGCCACCCGTGACCATTCTTCGCATGACCGACCTCGACCTTGCCGGCAAGCGCGTGCTGATCCGCGAGGATCTCAACGTGCCGGTAGCCGATGGCGAAGTCACCTCCGAGCAGCGCATCCTCGCCGCATTGCCGACCCTGCGTCTGGCGCTGGAAAAGGGCGCGGCGGCAATGGTGATGTCGCATCTTGGCCGCCCGACCGAAGGCGAGTGGTCGGCAGACGAGTCGCTGGCGCCGGTGGCGAAGCGCCTTTCGCAGCATCTGGGTCGAGACGTGCCGCTGATCCGCGACTGGGTCAACGGCGTCGACGTGAAGCCCGGTGACATCGTGCTGCTGGAAAACTGCCGCATGAACGTCGGTGAGAAAAAGGACGATCCGGCGTTGGCGCAGCAATACGCCGACCTCTGCGACGTGTTCGTGATGGATGCCTTTGGCACCGCGCACCGCGCGCAGGCCTCGACCCACGGCGTGGTGCAGAAGGCCAAGGTCGCCTGTGGCGGCCCGCTGCTGATGGCCGAACTGGATGCACTGGATCGCGCGTTGAAGAATCCGGCGCGGCCGCTGCTGGCCATCGTCGGCGGCAGCAAGGTCAGCACCAAGCTGGAGCTGCTCGGCAGCCTGCTAAGCAAGGTCGACCAGTTGATCGTCGGTGGCGGCATTGCCAACACCTTCATCGCCGCGCTCGGCCATCCGGTGGGCAAGTCGCTGGTGGAAATGGACCTGCTCGATACCGCGAAGCAGATCATGGCCGACGCGAAGGCGCGTGGCGCCGAGGTGCCGGTGCCGGAGGACGTGGTGGTCGCGACCGCCTTTGCTGCCGACGCCGAAGCGATCATTCGCGATGTCGCCGACGTCCGCGAAGACGAGATGATCCTCGACATCGGCCCGAAGACCGCCGCCCGCTATGCCGAGCTGATCGGCAAGGCAGGCAGCGTGATCTGGAACGGTCCGGTTGGCGTGTTCGAGTTCGACGCCTTTGGCAACGGCACCCATACCCTGGCCGAAGCCATCGCCACGTCCGGCGCGTTCTCGATTGCCGGCGGCGGCGACACGCTGGCCGCCGTGGACAAGTACGGCATTGCCAGGGACGTCAGCTATATCTCCACCGGCGGTGGCGCGTTCCTCGAGTTCTGCGAAGGCAAGGTGTTGCCGGCGGTGGCGGCGCTGGAAGCACGCGGTGGTTGAAACCCCGCTCTCGGTGGACGTGCCAGCCTCGGCAATGCGCATCCTGCTGGGCGCCGTGTTGCTCGGCTTCTGCTTTACCCTGATGGCGATGTTGTTCCCATGGGTGACGCATGTCCGTGAGCACCCGGAGCGTATTCCGCTCCTGATCTGGCTGGTACGCCTGGCGGGTTTCGGCGCCTATGCCGTCGCCGGTGGCTGGGTCGGCTACCGCTTGCGGCGGCTTCGGCCCGAAGTGCCGATGTCCGTCGTGTTGCGTCTGGCGTTGATCGCCGCCCTGGTACTGGCCTTGCTTGCCTGGGTGCTGGCGCTCCTGCAGTGGGCGCTGGTTGCCGGACAGTCGCTGATGGCACTGGGTTTCGGCTACTGGCTGATGCGCATGCTGTGGACGCTGCTCGGGCTTGCCCTGGCGCTTGGCTCGGCGGCGCTCATGGCGCGGGTCGCGAAAATGCACGGAGTGGTCGAATGAAGCCGACATTGTTCTTCGACCTGGACGGCACGCTGATCGACTCCGAAATCGGCATCACCCGTTGCGTCGCGCATGCGCTGGAAGCGCTCGGCGAACCGGTACCGGATGCCGCGGCATTGCGTCGCTGGATCGGTCCGCCGCTGCGGGCCAGTTTCATGCCGCTGCTGCGCGACGCCCAGCGGGTCGAGCAGGCCGTTGCGCATTATCGCGAGCGTTTCGAGGACATCGGTTGGCAGGAACATCGTGTCTATGACGGCATCGCCGAACTGATTGATCAGCTGGCGGCGCGCGGGCACCGACTGGCGGTAGTGACGGCCAAGAACGAACCGCATGCCGAGCGCATCGTCAGCCACCTGCCGTTCGGCCACCACTTCGAGAGCATCGTGGGCGCCAGCTTGGACGCTTCGCGCGGCGAGAAAACCGAGCTGATTGCCGAGGCCATGCGGCGGTTGTCACTGAGCCCCGGCGAATGCGTGATGATCGGTGATCGTCACATGGACATCGATGGCGCCCGCGCCCACGGCATGCGTGGTCTTGGCGTGCTCTGGGGTTTCGGTGGCGAAGCCGAGCTGCGCGATGCCGGCGCCCATGCGCTGCTCCGTCATCCCCAGGAACTGGAGAGCGTGCTAGCGTAGCGGCCGAAAACATCGACCACAGATATCGCATGCACAAACCGCCCTCCGACGCGCTGCGTCGCACCAAGATCCTGGCCACGCTGGGTCCTGCCACCGACGCTCCCGGCGTACTCGACGAGCTGATCCGCGCCGGGGTCAACCTGGTCCGCCTCAACTTCTCCCACGGTAGCGCCGAGTCGCAGAAGGCTCGCGTCGACGCCATTCGCGCCGCGGCCGAATCCGCCGGCTGCGAGATCGGCATCCTGGCCGACATGCAGGGGCCAAAGATCCGCATCGAGCGCTTCGCCGATGGTCGGGTCAGCCTGAAGGCCGGTGACCGCTTCGACCTGCTCTGTCGCGAGGATGCTGGCGCCGGTGACGCCAACTGGGTGGCGGTGAGCTATCTCGGGTTGGTCGATGATGTCTCCGCTGGCGATACCCTGCTGCTGGACGACGGCCTGATGGCACTGAGTGTTGATTCCGTGGAGGGCGAACGCATTCGCACCACCGTGCTGACCGATGGCCAGCTGTCGGATCGCAAAGGACTCAACCGTCTGGGTGGTGGCCTTTCACTTGGCGCGCTCACCGACAAGGATCGCGCCGACATCCGCACCGCGGCCGAACTCGCCGTGGACTTCATCGCCATTTCCTTCTGCCGTACCGCTGCCGACATCGACGAAGCGCGGCAGCTTGCCCGCGAAGCCGGTTCCGATGCGGCCATGGTGGCGAAGATCGAACGTGCCGAGGCGATCAGCAACCTCGACGAGATCATCGAGGCCAGCGACGTGGTAATGGTGGCGCGTGGCGATCTCGGCGTGGAAATCGGTGATGCCGAACTGCCCGGCCTGCAGAAGAAAATCATCCGCGAGACGCTGGCGCGCAACCGGCTGGTGATCACCGCCACGCAGATGCTGCAGTCGATGGTGGATAGTCCGATTCCCACCCGTGCCGAGGTGCTTGACGTCGCCAACGCCGTCATCGATGGCACCGACGTGGTCATGCTGTCGCAGGAAACCGCGGCCGGCAGTTACCCGGTGCGCGCGGTCGAGGCCATGGTGCGTATCTGTCTCGGTGCCGAGCGCCAGTTCGATACCGACACCGACTTCGAGGCCGCGCCTCGTGGCCTGCAGCATCCCGACCAGGCCATCGCCATGGCTTCGATGTTCCTGGCCGAGCATATCCGCGTGCGTGCGATTCTCGCCCTCACCGAATCCGGCGGCACGGCACGCTTCCTGTCGCGACATCGCAGCGAGGTGCCGATCTATGGGCTGTCGCGTCACGCGCCGGCGCGACGCCGCATGGCGATGATGCGGGACGTCTACCCGATCGATTTCGACAGCCAGGGCGAGCCGCCGCGAAAGGCCGCGCGTGCCGCCATCCGCCAGCTGTTCGAGTTGGGGTCGCTACACGTCGGAGACCGCGTGCTCATCACCAGTGGCGACCACATGGAGCAGCGCGGTAGCACCAACACCATGCGCCTGCTGGTCGTCGGCCCCGAGGGTCGTGCCGAGGGCCTGGGCGAGCTGTAGGGATCTGTGGCCACGCGTCGTCGGTGTGAGACGGGTCACATTCAGTTTTGGTTGGTTAGCGTGCAGTCAGGAGACTGGGCAGCATGGTGATGGCCGGTTCCGTTCAATGGGGAGATGACGATGAAGAAGATTCTGGTTTTGGCCCTCATGGTCGCGTCCGCCGCGACCGTTGCTGGTGAACGCGAGCGCTTCGCGGCAGAGGGAACGATCGGCGACAAGTGGGCGGCAGCCGAAGGTGCACGCTTCGACGCAGCTGGCTACCCGGAGCACTATCTGTCGACGGCGGCGGATGTCTGCCTTGCGATTGCCTATCGCATCGACACCGATGGATCGACATCCGATTTCATGGTGCTGGATCAGTGGAACAGCGTGTCCGATACCAAGGAACCGGTGGTTGGGTTCTGGGAGTCATTTGCCTCTGCCGGAGCTGGCGCGCTGTCCAAGTGGCGCTTCCAGGCCAAGCCCGAGGTCTTTGATCCGGTGCCGACAGTGACGGTGGCGACGTTGACCTTCGCGGCACACCAGGACGTCGACATCCATGAATTGCGCGCGCATTGCCGTGTTGAAAATCTTCAGGCCAGCGTCGAGCGTGCCCGCGAAGCGGCAACCTCGGGCATGGCGCGACGCGAGGACGGCATCCTTCGTCAAGGTCAGGAAAACCGCTATCGCCGGGAGCAGCGCGACACGGCCAACGCCATCAACCGGGCGCTTAACGGCGGCTGATCGCCGGGTTTGTACGGTCCCCGTGAAGTCGCGGCGAGCATGGGGAAATGGAAGTGTCAACTCGTTACGGAGGAAGGAACATGAAGCGATTCCATTCACAGAAACGCATCTTGCCGGCCTTGGTGCTTCTCGCGGTCGCAGGCACGGTGTGCGCCGAAGACCGGATCGTCCCCGAAGGGGAGTTGGGCCAGTACTGGACGGTGGCCGATGGACATGGACTGTCGGTGGCTGGCTACCCCGCAAGCAAGGTCCGCGAGGCAGCGAATGCCTGCGTGGCGATGGCGTATCGGGTCGAAGCTGATGGGACGACGTCGCTGCCGGTAGTGCTCAATGCCTGGGACAGCAAGAGCGGCGAGAAAGCGAAGCTTGATGACGCCTGGGACGCGTTTGCCCAGTCCGCCGCGACGGCCGTTGCTGCTTGGCGCTTCAAGTCGGTTGCTGGCATTGAGCCTTTGCCGACTGTCACCGTGTCCACCTTCGGGTTCATGGCGGATGGAACCGCAAGCAAAGCGGCTGTCCGCAACCATTGTCGGGTGAACGCTGAAGCCTTGGCCAAGGCTGACCGACAGATGTCGCACAGCGTGGCTATGCGTCGAAACGCATTCGCGAACTGGCCTCCCAACACGATGGCCAGTCAGCGTATTCATGCTGATAATGTCTCCCGCAGCTTGCAACCACCCAGCGTGCGAACCGGTCGCTAGGTTCCAGGACACACTGTCACCTCGAGTCGCCCGGTTCATTACCGGGCGATTCCATTTTTACGTCCGACAACGATAGGGTTGGGGGAAGGCCAATCGCTTTTTTGAATGCAGGAGAATGCCATGCAGGAACTGATCAACCGGATTGACTGGGCCATCGTCGAGACGACGGCCTGGGAGTGGGGAGGGCGCATCCTTGCGGCATTGGCGATCTTCCTGATTGGTCGTTGGGTTGCGCGGCGCATCTCGAAGATCATGCAGCGGGCGATGCAGCGCGCCGGTAGTGACCCGACGGTCATCGACTTCATGGGCAAGGTTGGCTTCGGCGTGCTGCTGGTGTTGGTCTGCGTGGCTGCGCTGGATCGGCTTGGCGTGCCTTCGGCTTCGCTGGTGGCGGCGGTGGGCGCGGCAGGTCTGGCGGTCGGTCTTGCCATGCAGGGCTCGTTGGCCAATCTGGCGTCGGGCGTACTGATCATCCTGTTCAAGCCGTTCCGCAACGGAGACTTCGTTGAGGTGGGTGGCATGGGTGGCACGGTCCGCGAGGTCGGCATGCTGCTGACCCGGCTGACCACCGGCGACAATCGCGAGGTGTCGATGCCGAACGCGCAGGTATTGGGTAACCCGATCATCAACTACAGCGCCAAGCCGACCCGGCGCATCGACCTGCTGATTGGCATCGGCTATGCGGCAGACGCGGCACAGGCGATGGACATCATCCGTGGCGTGCTGGCCCACGAGGAGCGTGTGTTGAATGACCCGGAGCCGGTACTGATGGTGGAAAGCCTCAACGAATCCAGCGTGGACCTGATGGTCCGTCCCTGGGTGAACACCAGCGATTACTGGCCGGTTCGTGGCGCGCTGCTGCGCGACATCAAGTCGGCGCTGGACGAGGCTGGTATCGAAATTCCGTTCCCGCAGCGGACGGTGCACGTGATGGCCTCCGGCAGCATGGCCGAGGCCGCCGCCGGCGCCGCGGCCGACTGAGTCCGGGTTAGGCGCCCCGGCGGGCTGCGCGGCCTGTCGGGGACCGCTATAATTCGCGGCCTTCCACGGTTCGGCACGACACAGGACAAAGACCATGAGCATCGACCAGCTCGAAGAAATCGCACGCGCGATGGTGGCGCCCGGCAAGGGCATCATCGCCATCGACGAATCCACCGCCACCATCGCCAAGCGTCTGGCGTCGGTGAACGTCGAGAACAGCGAGGAGCATCGCCGCGCCTATCGCGAAATGCTGCTGACCACGCCGAACCTCGGCCAGCACATCTCCGGCGCCATTCTCTATGACGAAACGCTTCGCCAGAGCACCAGGGACGGCGTGCCGTTCACCAAGGTGATGCTGGATGCCGGCATCATTCCGGGCATCAAGGTCGACATGGGCGCCAAGCCGCTGGCCGGCTTTCCCGGCGAGGTCGTGACCGAAGGTCTCGATGGCCTGCGTGATCGTCTGGCCGAGTACGCGAAGCTGGGCGCGCGTTTCGCCAAGTGGCGTGCGGTGATCCGTATCGCCGAGGACGCGCCGAGCGGCACCTGCATCGAGGCCAACTGCCACGCGCTGGCACGCTATGCCGCGCTGTGCCAGGAAGCCGGCATCGTGCCGATGGTCGAGCCCGAAGTGCTGATGGATGGCGACCACGACATCGACGTCTGCTACGACGTCACCGAAGCCACGCTGCGTTCGCTGTTCGGTGCGCTGTACGAGCACAACATCCTGATCGAGGGCACCATCCTCAAGGCCAGCATGGTGGTGTCCGGCGCCGACTGCGAAGAGCAGGCCAGCGTCGACGAGGTTGCCGAAGCCACCATCCGCTGCCTGAAGGCGACGGTGCCGGCCAACCTGCCTGGCATCGTGTTCCTGTCGGGCGGGCAGAGCGACGAGCGCGCCACCGCGCACCTCGACGCCATGAACCGCAAGGGCAGCCTGCCGTGGCCGCTGAGCTTCAGCTACGGTCGCGCCATGCAGTCCGCCGCGCTCAAGCTGTGGGGGGCGGATATGGTCGGCAACTACGACAAGGCGCAGGAAACCGTGTTCCATCGCGCCCGCGACAATGGCCTCGCTGCGCTGGGGCAGTGGTCAAGCAACTGATCAGAGCTCAACCGCTGATCTGGAAAGCCCCGGCTCCGGCCGGGGTTTTTCTTTTCTATCATCAGGTTACGGACTAATAAGGCCCGCAGAAACAAAACTGAACCGTGCGGTATTGTAAAATACCTGCCTAGTCTATATTATTCACGGCAGTTAATAACGGGCCGCTGCCGTGGGTGTTGTATCCCCGAACCTGTTTTATCTGATGAGTGATGTGACCCGCCTTGCGCGACGGGCCTTCGATCGCCGTGCCGCCGGCCTCGGGTTGACCCGAGCGCAGTGGCGCACGCTCAAGCTGATCCAGCGCAATGAAGGCGTCTCGCAGTCGGCGATCGCCGAGGAGCTGGAGATGGAGGCGATTGCCGTCGGCCGGGTGATTGACCGGTTGCAGCAGGCGGGCTTCGTCGAACGCCGTCACGACCCGAATGACCGTCGGCGCTGGTGCCTGCACCTCACCGAACGCGCGCACGAAGTCACCGATGCCATGCAGATGATCGCGGACGAACTTCGCGCCGTCGCATTCGACGGCGTGGCTGATGACGACCTCGCGGCAATGACGCGGGTACTGGAAAGCATGAAGGACAAGCTGCTGGCTATCCCAGCGGAAAAGGAGAACGTGGCATGAGCAAGCAACAGGAAATCGTCGTCGAGGCCAAGCGCGGTCGGCGCTCGCAGCGGATCCTGTGGATCGCCGGGCCGCTGCTGGTGCTGTCGATCGCGGCATATGTCTACCTGTTCTCGGGGCGCTACGCGGAAACCGATAACGCCTACGTGAAGGCTGACGTCACCGCCGTGGCGACGCAGATCGACGGGCGCGTGGTGGAAGTGGCCGTGCACCAGAACCAGCGGGTGAGCGAAGGCGACCTGCTGTTCCGGCTCGATCCCGAACCGCTGCGCATTGCCGTGGCCGAGGCACAGGCCGGACTCGCCAGCACGGTGGATGCGATCACGGCCGCCCGTGACGAATTCCATCAGGCCGAGGCTGCGCTGCGCTCGGCGGACACCACGCTGGACTATGCCGGTCGCGAACTGAAGCGGCAGCACGAGCTGCGCGGTCGTGGCCTGGTGGCGCAGCAGGCCGAGGACAACGCCGAACAGGCCTGGTCGGAAGCACGCGCAAGGCGCGACAGCGCCCGCGCGGCACAGGCCCGGGCGCGCAGCCTGCTCGGTGGCGACGTCGCTGCCGAAACCGGCAGTCTGCCGAGCTACCGTGCCGCCGCTGCCAAGCTGGCGCAGGCTGAGCTGGACCTGGCGCATGCCGAGCTGCGCGCGCCGAGCGACGGCATCGTCGGTTCTGTCGCGGTGAAGGTGGGCGAATACATCCATGCGGGTGAGGCCGCGCTACCGCTCGTGGCCAGCGACCACCCCTGGGTCGAAGCCAACCTCAAGGAAACCGAGCTGGCCAACGTGGCCGTCGGTCAGTCGGCTGAAGTTCGCATCGACGCCTATCCGGGGCGCGTGTTCCAGGCCACCGTGGCGTCGATCAGCCCGGCATCCGGGGCGGAGTTCTCGGTTCTGCCGGCGCAGAACGCCACGGGTAACTGGGTGAAGGTCGTGCAGCGCGTGCCGGTGCGCCTTCGGTTGTTGTCGAGCGCAGAGGATGCGCCGGTGCTGCGTGCCGGGATGAGTGCGGTGATCCGCATCGACACTGGGGCGCGCAACAGCGTGTTCGGTCGCTGGTTCGGTGGCGACGACGGCGGCGTTCGCCAGACCGCGGCCAGTCGCTGAGTAGGCGCGCGTGAGTCACGCCGCCACATTGCCGGTGGAGGAATCACCGAGCGTCAACCGTACGCTGCTGGTCATCTCGATCATGCTGGCGACGCTGATGCAGGTGATCGACACCACGATCGCCAACGTCGCCCTGCCGCAGATGCAGGGCTCGCTGTCGGCGACGCGCGACCAGGTTTCATGGGTGCTGACCTCCTACATCGTTGCCGCCGCGATCGCTACGCCTGCGACCGGCTGGCTGGCATCGGTGATGGGGCGCAAGCGCCTGCTGGTTGTCGCCATCACCGGCTTCGTCGCGGCGTCGGCGCTGTGCGGCATGGCCACCAGCATTGGCGCCATGGTGGCCTTCCGTGTGCTGCAGGGACTGTTCGGCGCGGCACTGGTGCCAATCTCGCAGTCCTCGCTGCTGGATGCATTCCCGACCGAGAAGCACGGCGCGGCGATGGCGCTGTGGGGCGTCGGCATCATGATCGGGCCGATCCTCGGCCCGCCACTGGGCGGCTGGCTGACCGAGAGCTATTCCTGGCACTGGGTATTCCTGATCAACGTGCCGATCGGCGTGCTCGCATTGCTCGGCGTGATGGCCAGCGTGCCGGCTGACGAGACGCGGAAGAGCCGCATCGATGGTCGCGGCTTCCTGCTGCTGGCGCTGGGCATCGGCGCACTGCAGCTGATGCTGGATCGCTGGGAGCAGGAGGATGGCCTGCACTCGCTGGAGATCCAGTTGGAGCTGGCCTTGGCGTTCCTAGGCTTCTACCTCTACTGGGTCCATTGGCGCGGAATGCGCTTGGGCCTCGACGACCGTCGCGAGCGACCGTTCGTGAATCTTTCGCTGCTGGCGGACAGGAACTTCGCCGTCGGCACCCTGTTCATCTTCATCATTGGCATCGTGCTGTTCGCCACCCTGGCGTTGCTGCCGCCGTACCTGGCGCAGTTGATGAGCTACCCGACGGTGACCATTGGCCTGCTGCTGGCACCGCGCGGCGTGGGGACGATGATTTCGATGATGCTGGTGGGCCGGCTGCTGGCGCGTCGCGTCGATCCACGATTGCCGATCTTCGTTGGCTTGATCCTGATGGTCTGGTCACTGTGGCTGATGACGCAGTTCAGCGCCGACATGCCGGCCGGGCCGATCGTTTGGGCTGGCATCATCCAGGGACTGGGTCTTGGGCTGGTGTTCGTGCCGGTGTCGACGATCGCCTACGCCACGCTGCCGGGCAAGGACCGCACCGAAGCAGCGGGTATTTTCAGTCTGATGCGTAACCTCGGGTCGTCGATTGGCATCTCGCTGGTGTTCACCGTGCTGAGCCGGGGCACGCAGGCCAATCATGCCAGTCTGGCCGCTGGCGTCACGCCTTTCGGCCCGCCGCTGCCGCCGGCCTGGAGTGGTGCGGATGGACTGATGGCGCTGAACGCCGAGCTGACCCGCCAGGCGGCCGCTGTCGCCTATGTCAGCGATTTCTGGCTGATGCTGGTCCTTACCACCTTGGCCCTGCCGCTGCTGCTGTTGCTACGCCCGGTGAAGGCAAACCCTGCTCGCGCCTGAATCGCCCGGCTTGTCGCCAGGGCTCCGCACCGCTACTGTCGGCGACCCGTTCCCCACCATGCCCAACATGCGCTCGCAATCCGTTCATCGACACGCTGGCCGCGGTTCGCCGCTGGCCCTGCTGATCCTTCTGGCTGGCTGCGGTGCCGCGCCACAGTCCGAGGCCTCACGGCCCGAGTCGATCCCGGCCCAGGCCGCGATGGCGGTCGCCGCGGATGAGAAAGCTGCCGCGATGGCGCCCGAAGCGGATGCCGACAGCGAGGTTGCCGCTGTCGTCCAACCCGTGCATGTCCATGATCCGGCTTTCGCCAAGGGCGCACGCCACTATTCGGTCGACTATCGCGTGCGATTCCTGCCCTCGGAAGGCATGGCAGCGGTCAACATCGACCTCAAGGCCGGTACCGGCCACCTCAGTCGTCTCGATTTCCACATGCCTGCTTCGCGCTATCAGGCCATCGAGGGTGACGGCGACATCGAGCGCGAAGGTGATCGTGTCATCTGGAAACCGCCGCACAAGGGTGGCGAGCTTCGCTACCGCTATCACATCGACCACCAGCGTAGCGGCGGCGGCTATGACGCGCGCATCACCGATGAATGGGCACTGCTGCGGGGCGACGACCTGGTGCCGCCAGCGCGCACACGCGGAACGCACGACAGCTACGCGCACGCCACCCTGCATTTCGACGAGCTGCCGGCCGGCTGGTCGGCGGAGACGCCATGGAAGCCGGCGCATGGTGGTGGTGACGCCGTGGTCAACCCGGAAACACGCTTTGATCGTCCGGTCGGCTGGATACTGGCGGGCAAGCTGGGCGTGCGCCGCGAAACGGTGGAGGAGATGTCGGTCAGCGTTGCCGCACCCACCGACAACGCCGCGCGTCGCCTGGACGTGCTGGGTGCTATCAACGCACTGGGCACAGAGATGCAGCGCACCTTCGGCCGACTGCCGCCCAAGCTGCTCATCGTGCTGGCGCCCGATCCAATGTGGCGGGGCGGGCTGTCCGCACCGCGTTCGCTGTACCTGCATCAGGATCGACCGCTGATCAGCGAGAACGGCAGCAGCACGCTGGTTCACGAGCTGGTGCATGTGATCAGCGGCATCCGTGGCGTCAAGGGCGAAGACTGGATCGCCGAAGGCATCGCCGAGTTCTACAGCATCGAGCTGATGAGCCGCATCGGGCTGCTCAGCGAGGATCGTCGCGAGCGTGCGCTGGAATGGATGCGCAACCACGGCCGCAACGTGAAGACGCTGGTGGCCGACAGTTCCAGCGGCAAGCGCACCGCGCGCGCGGTGGCCCTGCTGGCCGATCTGGACGCGGAAATCCGTCAGGGCACCGATGACGAAGCAAGCCTCGACGACGTGGCCCGCAAGCTCACCGACGCCGGCCACAAGGCGTCGCTGTCCGACCTCCGCGAACTCAGCGCCGGCCTCCTCGGCCACCCATCCCGCGTACTGCAGGAATCCGTGGTCGAGTAACCGGGGATGAGGCGCTGGCTCTCACGTGCACCCGCGATCGCGGGCCTTCTGTTCCTATGGCTGCTGGCGGCATGCATCGTTTGGCTGCTCGGCGGCAATCCGGGCTATTTCAGTCACGATGAGCTGCAGTGGGCGGTGTATGCCGAACAGCCAACGCCGCCGATTGCTGCCGACTGGTTCGCCATCGGCCAGTTCCAGTATCGGCCGCTGACCTTCCATCTGTGGATGCTGCTGTCGCGGCTACTGTTCGATACACCGCGGCTTTTCCACGTGGCCTGGCTGCTGTGGGGTGCCGGCAATGCCGTCCTGTTGCACCACGTGCTGCGTCGATTTTCGCTGCCCACGATGATCGCGGCGACGGCATCGCTGCTGTTCTGGGTCAATCCCTATGCCGTGTACGTTCACGCCTGGGTTGGCACCCTGGGAGATCTGCTCTGGGTCACGGCCGCACTGCTGATTGCGTTGATTGTGCAGCGAATCAGCAAGGAAGACGGCCTGCCAGGACCGCAGCTCGCAGTGATCGCCCTGTTGACCCTGGCCGCTTTGCTGGCCAAGGAAGCGGCGCTGTCGATTCCCTCACTGCTGTTCGTGGCCTGGCTGTTCTCGGGCCAGCGCCGTTGGCGTGATGCATTCCTCGCCGCGGCGGCGGTGGGTGGCGCGTACCTGCTGCTGCGTTTCGGCGTGTTGACCGACAGCGCGCGTGAAGGCAGCGGCTATGGCATCGACCTGGCGGGTGTCCCGCTGCGGTTTGTCGACTACCAGAGTTTCCCGTTCTTCCCCTGGGCGGAAGAGATCAACGTCATGTCGGTGTTCAGCTACGAACGGCAGCGAAACATGGCGATTCTCGCGCTGCTGATCTGGCTCGTCGCGCTGAGCGGCCCGCGTAGCTGGGCGGCGTGGCTGCTGCTCTCTTTCGCGGCGTTGGGCCCGGCGCTGCTGATCGGGTCGATCAGCAACCAGTATGGTTATGGGTTCAGTGCTGCCCTGATCGGTCTCGGCGCGTGGTGCTGGCAGGGTGCTGGCATCCTGCGGCGCATTGTCATGGTCTTCGGCGCGACGATCTTCTGTTGGCACGCCATCGGCGTGGCGCGCCAGATGCGCGAGGTGGGCGACTTGCAGGCGGTGTATTCGTCATCGCTGGCGGCGACTGTGGATGCCGCACGAGCAACCGGCAGGAAACCGCTGGGCCTGCGTGCCGATTGCGACAACCAGCGCTGGGTCTATCAGCGCCTCTCGAACGGCATTCCCAGTTACGACGGCGTGGCTATCGGCTCGCGTGTCCGCGTGCTGGCGCCAGAAGACGCCGGCAGCGGGATGATCGAAACGCGTATCGACTGCGAGGGTCGGGTCTACTTGCCGGACTGAGCCTCGCCGGCCACGTCCATTCGCCCGAAGTCGCTGCTGCCATCGGCGGCCAGCCAGGCGAAGATCGCGTAGGCGGCGACCTGCTGGTCGAGAGCGGCCGGATCGATCTTGTCGAGCGTGTCGTTGGCGGTGTGGTGGTAGTCGAAGTAGCGGGTACCGTCCTGGTTGAGTGCCACGAAGGGCATGCCCTTGCCGGTGAGGCCACTGATATCGGCGCCCGGGTGGCCTTCGCCCGCATCGTAGGGAATGCCCAGCGGTGCCATCAGGTCGGCCATGGCTTTCAGCGTGGCATCGGGATTCGCGCCCATGCTGCTCTGCAGCTGGTAGATGCGGTCGGCGCCAAAGTCGCTTTCAGCACCGATGATGGCCTTGTCGGCATCGCCGGCTTCGGCGAAGGCGCGTCCGCCGAACACGCCCTGTTCCTCGTTGGCGAAGGCAACCACGCGGATGCTGCGCCGTGGCCGCTCGGGCAGGGCGGCGATCAGTGCGCCGGCTGCCATGGTGATACCGACGCCGGAGGCGTCATCGATAGCGCCCGTGCCGAGATCCCAGGAATCCAGGTGCCCACCGATGACGACGAATTCGTCCGGCTTTTCGCTGCCGGTGATTTCACCGATCACGTTGGCGGATTCGAATTCGCCGTCGAAGCCGACGTCGAGATTGAGGCGTACGCTCACCGGGCCTTTGGCCAGCAGCCTTGCCAGCTGGTCGGCGTCCGGGACCGACAGCGCGGCGGCTGGTACGGTTGGTGTTTCCGGCTTCTGCCACATCGCTCCGGTATGCGGCAGGCGGTTGTTGTCGGTGCCGACCGAGCGGATCAGCAGGGCCGCGGCGCCTTTCATGGCCGCGACCGCCGGTCCGGTGCTGCGGCCGGGCACGGTTTCGCCGTAGCCGTGGCCGTCCTGGCTTCGCACCATGCCCTTGTCGATGAAGGCAATCTTGCCCTTCACGACGGCGGGATCCGCGGCCTTGAGTGCTTCGATGTCGTCGAAGCGCATCACTTCCGCGTCGATATCGCCGTTGGTGCCGCTGCTGCGGCCCAGGGCGGTGATCGACAGCGGCATGGCGTACGGGCTGAGCAGGCTGGCGGATTCGTGGCGACGCATCCAGCGCGCGTAGCTGACCGGCTGCAGCTCGACGCGATCGAAGCCCAGTGCCTCGAACTTCGCCTTGGCCCACTGCACGGCGCGACGATCGCCCTCGCTGCCCGCCATGCGCTGGCCGACATCGGTGGTCAGCGAGGCGGTGAGCTCATAGGCCTGGTTGCCGGCCATGGCCTGCTCGCGCAGCTTTTCGGCGGCGGCCAGCGACTTCGTGGACGGCGCGTTTTCATCCGCAAAGGCGGGAGCGCAAAGGCCGAGGGTCACGGCGAGGGTGAGGGTGATGCGTCGCATGTCCTGCTCCAGCAAAGGCGGGGTGGGGTCAAACAAGCGCGCCGCCGACAGGGCCGTCGGCGGCGCGTGGATGGGTTGGGCGGTCAGCTTTTCCTGAGGCTGTTGCGGATCTCGGTCAACAGCTTGACCTCGTCGCTGGGCTCGGGTGGCGCAGCTGGCGCTTCCTCTTCCTTCTTCTTCAGCCTGTTCATGGCGCGGATGACCATGAAGATGGCGAAGGCAATGATGATGAAGTCGAAGATGGTCTGGATGAAGCTGCCGTAGTTGAGCATCACCGCCGGCGTGGTTTCGGTGCCGTCGGCCGCGACCACGGCCTGCTTGAGCGTGATGGCCAGGTTGGTGAAGTCGACGCCACCGACCAGCATGCCGACCAGCGGCATGATCACGTCGCCGACGAATGACGAGACGATCTTGCCGAAGGCGCCACCAATGACGATACCGACCGCCATGTCGACGACGTTGCCGCGCATGGCAAATTGCTTGAACTCACTCATCATGCCCATCGATCCAGTCTCCCTTTTCCGGTTGGCGGCAAATCAGATGCCGCACCGGAATGTACACCAGATGTGGATGGCAGGCCGTGCTCAGTCGCGCAGGATGTGGCCCCGCAGTCGCGGTAGCCCCTCGATCCCCGCCTCCCAGTCATCGCCCGGAACCAGCGGTCCAACGCCGGCTGGCGTGCCCATGAACAGCAGGTCGCCGGCGCGCAGCTCAAACAGACGAGACAGTGCGGAGACGGCGGCTGCGGCGTCGTGGATCATCTGGTCGAGCTTGCCCGACTGGCGACGCTCGCCGTTCACATCCATCCAGATCGATTGATCGGATGGACGCCAGTCCTCGAAGGCGGTCAACGCACTGATGGGCGCGGATCGGTCGAAGCCCTTTGCGACATCCCAGGGCAGTCGGCCGGCCTTGGCTTCGGCCTGACGGTCACGGCGGGTCAGGTCGACACCCACGGCATGGCCAAACACCATGTTTGTCGCCGTCTTGCGATCAACCGGGCCACGGCTGCCGGCGCACAAGGCGACGACCAGTTCCACTTCGTGATGCAGGTCTTCGGTGGCCAGCGGATAGGCCATGTCGCCTCCACCAATTACCAGCGAATCGGCGGGCTTGCTGAAAAATACCGGGACCTCGAGCGGCGTCTCGGCGCCCATCTCGCGGGCGTGATCGGCGAAATTGCGGCCCACGCAGTAGACGCGGTGCACCGGGAAACGGCGATTACTCCCCAGAACCGGCAGGCTGGGCGGCAGGGCCGGCGGAAACAGGAAATTGGACACGCGTTGCGGACTCAGCGGTTGGGTCGGCGATTATGGTCGATCACGGTGAATTCGCCATCGATGATGTCGTCATCCCGCACTCGCGAGCTTTCAGCGCTGCCTTGGCGAGGGCCGTGGACGTCCGGCTGCGGAATGCCGTCGCGGAAGCGCCAGCGCAGCCACAGCACGCGGGCGGCCACCACCAGCGCCACGCCGGCGGCAATGAATAGCCCGACCACCGAGAACAGCGCCAGCAGCGTGAGGCCGGCAAGGCCCAGCAGCAGGCGCAGGACCGGGTGACGCGGCGGTGAAAAGCGGGCGAACTGGATATACATCGTCGAGACCACTGTCGAAGTCGAGTCAGGGGAGGGCATTGCCGCATGGCAGAATGCGCCTTCATCCAGTATCGGGACGCTAGGGAGCCATCACAAGTGACAGACGACCTGCCTTCCGCGGCCGTTCAGCCCGCATCGGTCCCGCTCTGCACCGTGGATGCCGTGCCGGAAGGTGGTGCGCTGGCGGCCACGGCCATGATCGATGGCGAGGAAGAGTCGCTGATCCTGCTGCGTCGCGATGGAGCGATCGGGGCGTTCCTGAATGTCTGTCCGCATGCCGGCCGCCGCCTCGACTGGGCGCCGGGCGAGTTCCTGTTTTCCTCGGGCAAGCTGGTCTGCGCCGCCCACGGCGCCACCTTCTCCGTACCCGATGGTCTCTGCGTCGCCGGTCCCTGCCGTGGCGAATCGCTGCGTGAGGTGTCCGTCGAGATCCGTGACGGTGCTGTGTTCTTGGCCTAGCAGGCCGCGAAGCTGTAGCCCATCGCCAGTGCGCCGCTCATGAACAGCAGCAGTGCGGCCGATAGCGCGAACCAACTGCGCTCACGCATGGGACTGCCGAGCCAGTCGGCTATGGCGATCATCAGCGGAAAGCAGCCCAGTGCGTAACGCGCCATGGACGTGAGGTTGTCGGTCATGGCCGGTAGCAGGACACCGGCAGCGATCAACAGGGCCAGGCCGTACTCGCGGCGATACACGAAATGCCGGATTGCCAGCAGCCCCAATAGCAGCGCCGCGAAGTTGATATAGCGGACGTTCCAGTCAACGGCGATCTGGTCAGGATGCAGGGCGATGATGCCGATGGCGCGTATCGGTAGCCCAAGGAAACGCCCCCAGGCGCTCTGGATGTCGGCGAAAGCCAGCGGGTTGCCGCTGATCCACCACAGCCAGGCCATGAAGCCGGCTATTCCCAGCGGAATGAGCGCCAGCGGCCACGCCGACCGGAGTACCCGCCGATCACGTTGCCAGAGGTCCATGGCGATGGCTGGGAGAAGAAACGCACCGCTTACCCGCGTGGCGCTCGCGGCGATACCCAACGCAGCGCTTCCTCCCCAGCGGTTCTGGCGCGAAAGTGCCCAGGCGCCCGCACTGGTCAGCAGGAACAGTGCTTCACTCCAGGGCAGTGACAGGAAGTAACTGGTCGGAAACAGGGCCAGAACGAACACCGCACGATCCGCCGTCACCAGATCGCGCCCACTGGATTGCGCGGCGACGTGCAGCGCAAGCATCGCCAGCAGGGCGATCAGGTTGCTCCAGAGCAGGGCGGCAATCGTGCTGTCCCCGATGATCGAACTGGCTGCCCGCCATAGCAATGGATGCAGGGGGAAGAAGGCCCAGTTCTCCTGGCGACTGTCATCGAACGGCCGCTGCGCGTAACCATCCTCGGCAATGCCGCGATACCAGCCTGCGTCACCCTGCACCACCAGCCGGTCCAGCGTCTCGGCAAGGCGTTCGCCGGATACCGTGATGATGCGGCGGTCACCGGGTAGCGGTGGCAGCGGTGCCTCAGCCGTGCCGGTGACCAGCAGCGTGGCCAGCAGGATCAGCGAACGGGAAAGCAGGAAGGAGGCCAGTGCACAGAACAACGCCCGACGCCAATCGATGCGCTTCCGCTGGCCCCTTGTTTCGTCTGCCGGCCGCTCTGCCATCAGAACATCAGATTGACGACCACCAGCACCACGCTGATGTAGAGCACGGTGATCGGAGCGCCAATCTTCAGCAGGTCAACGCCGCGATAGCCGGCCGGGCCGCTGACCATGGACAGCACCGGATTCGACACGCTGATGAAGTTGTTGGAGGCAGACAGCGCAACGATCAACGCGAATTCGGTGGGATTGCCGCCGACCGCCAACGCCACGTTGATGGCCATCGGAACCATCAGCACGGTGGCGCCGACGTTGGTGATGACCAGGGCGAAGCCGGTGGCCAGCAGCGCCAGTGCGGCCTGCCAGGCCCAGACCGGCTGGTCGCCGAGGCGCTCCAGCACCTGCTGCGCCACCCAGGCGGCGGCACCGGTGGTGTCCATGGCCCAGCCCAGCGGAATCAGGCAGGCCATGATGAACACGGTCTTCCAGTTGATCGCGGCGTAGGCCTCGTCCATGTTCAGCACACCGGTCAGCAGCATGCCGACCACGCCGGCCATCAGCGCCACCGGCACCGCGACTTCCGCGCTCAGGGCAAGGCCCAGCGCGATGCCAAACACCAGCAGCGCATGCCACAGCTTGTGTGGGCGTTGTTCTTCTTTCGGATAGTCGGTGACCACGACGAAATCGCGCTTCTCACCGGCCGTGCGCAGGTCGCGCCAGATCGAGTGGAACACCAGCATGTCGCCAGCCTTCAGCACGATGCTGCGGATGTCCTCGCGGAAGACCTGGTCACCGCGGTTGACCGCCACCGCGCTGATGCCGAACTTCTTGCGCAGCTGCAGTTCGCCGACACTCTGGCCGATGTAGCGCGAGTTGGGCGGGATGACGGCCTCGGAGATACCCGCGCGGCTCGGGTTGAACAGGTCGCCGAAGTTGCGCAGCCGCGACTGCATGCGCATCAGGTTGTTCTGCGCATAGTCGGACACATCCTCGCGCTTGCCCATCACGCCGAGGGACGCTGCCGACCCAGATCATCTGGTCGCCAGGCGGGGCAAGGCGCGACTCATTGCCGCTCTTCAGTGCCAGGATCAGCGGCGCACCCTTCTGCGACTCGGCCTCGGAAATGGCCATGCCGACCAGCGGACTTTCCGCGGTGACGGTGAGCTCGAAGACCTCGCCGTCGATGCCATAGGTGCGGGCGAAGTAGCTCTCGGTACGCGCCGGCGCCACGCTTTTCTCGTCGCCCTGGGTCAGCCAGCGACGCCCCAGCAAGGCGAAATAGACGATGCCCATGGCCAGCAGCGACAGGCCGACCGGCGCTACCGAGAACATGTTGAAGGGCTGCAGTGTGGCCGCACCCGATGGCAGGTTCTGGTTGGCCGAGGCGAGCAGGTCGTTGAGCATGATCAGCGGTGAGGAGCCGACCATGGAGAGCGTGCCGCCCAGCACCACGCAGCAGGCGATCGGTAGCAGCATCCGGCCCAGCGCGATGCCGGTGCGCGTGGACAGGCGCGAGGCTACCGGCAGGAACAGGGCGGTGACCGAAGGATTCTGCATCACCGCCGACAGCATGCCGGCCACGGTGGCGGTGAACAGCACCAGCCGGCTCTCCATGCCCGAGGACACGCGCAGCAGCCAGGCGGCGAGGCGGTTGAGTACGCCGGTGCGGTCGAGTCCGGCGCCGAGGATCATCGTCGCCATCACGCTCATCACGGCGCTACCGGCGAAGCCGTCGAACAGGCGGTCGACGCTGACCAGGCCTGTGAGGCCGAGCGTGACGAGCACCAGCAGCGCGGTCACGTCGACGCGCAGCTTTTCCCACACGAACATGACCATGGTGAACCCCACCAGGCCGAGCACCAGCATCATCTCGGTGGATAGGGTCAGGCCTTGATCCATTGACGGCGCGCGGTCTCGGTGCGGGGATGCCGCCATCGTACCCGATGGCGTACTGGGCGGACGGTGAAATCAGGTGACGACGGCGTTCGTGCGGTCGTAGAGCAGGTCCCAGACGCCGTGGCCGAGCTTTTGGCCGCGGGTCTCGAAATGCGTCTGCGGGCGCCATGCCGGCCGCGGCACGTGACCACGCGGGCCGGCGCGATTGCTGAGTCCGGGCGTGGCGTCGAGTACGTCCCACATGTGTTCGGCATAGCCTTCCCAGTCGGTGGCGAGGTGCAGGCGGCCGTCCGTCGCCAGCTTGCGCACCAGCATCGCGGCGAACTCCGGTTGCACCAGGCGGCGCTTGTGATGGCGCTTCTTGTGCCACGGGTCGGGGAAGTAGATGCGGATTTCGTCGAGGCTGCCGTCGGCGATCTCGTTCTCCAGCACCTCGACAGCATCGTGACGGTACAGACGCACGTGGTCGCTGCCGTCTTCGGCCAGCCAATTCAGCAGCCGGCCGACGCCGGGCGCGTGCACTTCGATGCCAATGTAGTCGCGGGACGGATCCTGCTTCGCCGCGAAGCGCAGCGCCTCGCCGTTGCCAAAGCCGATTTCCACCACGCGTTTCGCTTTGCGGCCAAACACGGCGTCGAAGTCGCGGGTCTCCCCACTGTAGTCGAGACCGAATCGCGGCCAGCGCTCATCGAATGCGCGCTGCTGCGCCGGCGTGAAGCGGCCCTGGCGCAGCACGAAACTGCGGATCTGCCGCTGGCCTTCTACGACGGTGAACGGCTTCTTGTCGGTGGCGTCGTTGTCGCTCATCGCAGCGTTCAGCCGATGATTCCATCGACCGGCGAGGAGGCGCTGGCGTAGCGCTTGCGCGGGATACGCCCGGCCAGGAACGCCTCGCGGCCGGCAATCACCGCATGCTTCATCGCGCTGGCCATCAGCACGGGATTGCGGGCGCCGGCGATGGCCGTATTCATCAGCACGCCGTCGCAGCCCAGCTCCATCGCGATGGCCGCGTCCGAGGCCGTGCCGACGCCGGCGTCGACGATGATCGGCACCTTGGCGTTTTCGACGATCTCCAGCAGGTTGTAGCGGTTCTGGATGCCGAGGCCGGAGCCGATCGGTGCGGCCAGCGGCATCACAGCCACGCAGCCGATTTCTTCCAGGCGCTTGGCCAGGATCGGATCATCGCTGGTATAGACCATCACCTCGAAACCGTCGGCGACCAGCTGTTCGGCGGCCTTCAGCGTCTGCACCACGTCCGGGAACAGGGTCCTTCTGGTCGCCCAGTACTTCCAGTTTGGTCAATGCACGAAACCGTCCAGCAGCTCGCGCGCGCAGGCGACAGGTGCGGACCGCGTCCTTCGGCATCGCAGCAGCCGGCGGTGTTGGCCGGATGGTGTAGCGGTCCGGCGGCAGCGTCGAGCAGATTGGGCTCGTCAGGGTTCTGGCCAATGTTGCTGCGACGGATCGCCACGGTGACGATTTCATCGCCGCTGGCCTCGGTCGCCGCGCCAGTCTCGGCAAGATCCTTGAACTTCTCGGTGCCGGTCAGGCAGGCGCGAGCGATAGGGCTTGCCGGCGATGGTCAGCGTGTCGGCGGCGGGCGAGGCGGAGTGGCGGCTCATGGCATTCCAGAGCGATTCCGGGCACGAAGCCGGCATTTTAGCAGCCGACGGCCGGACTCGCCGGGCATGCATCAGCTTCTTGCCGCCGCCGATGGCGGTGACCAGCTCGACCACGTCGCCCTCGCTTACCGGCGTCTCGGGATGACGGCTCTTCGGCACGATTTCGCGGTTGAGCTCCACCGCCACGCGGCGCTGGCCCAGCTTGAGGTGTTCGATCAGCTGCGCCACGGTCAGCGAATCGGGAATCTGCGTGGCTTCGCCGTTGAGGATGATCTGCATGGGGCGTTCAGATGCTTTCTTTGGAATCGGAAGGTCGGTCAGCGGGTGTGCCGCCCATTGCCGCTGCCGGGGTGGCTGGCTATGATCGGCGCACGCGGCGGGTGTAGCTCAATGGTAGAGCAGAAGCTTCCCAAGCTTACGACGAGGGTTCGATTCCCTTCACCCGCTCCATGATGGCGACGCCGCTGCGTCGACGGACCGGGAAGACGGATGACGGCTGGCGCAGCGTCGAAAATGCCCCTGATCGTGGGCTGGCGCGAATGGATGGCACTGCCGGCCATCGGTGTCGATGCCATCTGCGCCAAGGTCGACACCGGCGCCAAGTCTTCCGCCCTGCACGTCGACGCGATGGAAACCTTCGAGCGCGACGGTGCCGAGTGGGTGCGTTTCACCCTGCATCCCGGGCGTCTGGGTTCTGACGGCACCGTCGATGCGGAAGCCCGGGTGGTCGATCGGCGTCTGGTGACCGATTCCGGCGGACACGAAACCGAGCGGCTGTTCATCGCCACGGACCTGCTGGTGGGCGGCCTTCGCTATCCGATCGAGCTGAACCTCACCAGCCGCCACAACATGCGATTCCCCATGCTGCTGGGCCGTACGGCCATGGCGGGCCGTCTGCAGGTGGACCCTGAAGCTTCGTTCAGATTGGGTGAGCGCTGAGCCCGCAAACCCGGCAGTAAATCCCTTATTGTTCATATGGATAAGGGTTTTCTGTGGCCGGCTCGTCTTAACAAATCCGTGAAGCGGCCTTAACGCGGATTTAATGCCTCGATCCGTAAGCTGGCAATACCAGTAATCGACACTCCTAAGTCAACCGGTCATAGGCAGATTACGGTAATCGGGGCAGTAACTTTTGGCCCACGAGAGGTGCGTTCCCCCAACACCGCCTCCGTGGGCCTTTTTATTGCCGGAAGTTGGCGAATCAGGGGTGGCGTGGAACCGATGCCCGGTGCTGTGGTCGATGCCCTGATTGTGGCTTCCGGCATGCATCCCGCAACGGAGTATTCTCGCGTCATGCGAATCCCTGGTCATCGAAGACAACACCGACATCGCCGCCAACCTCGGCGACTATCCCGGAAGATTCCGGCCACACCGTGTTTCCACTTCGCCGGAAACGGCGTCACCGGCCTGCACCTGGCCGCTTCGGTCAACGACTTCGACGCCATCGTGCCGCGATCTCAAGGCTGCCGGGAATGGATGGGCTGGAGGTTTGCCGCAGAGCTTGATGAGGAAGCGCGCGCAGCATCCGCCAGTGCTGATGCTGACCGGCGCGTGACGCGCTGGAGCAGAAGCTGGCCGGCTTCGCAGGTAGCGGCGCCGACGACTACCTGGTCAAGCCGTTCGCGCTGCAGCATGGAAGCGACTCGCGCGGTGCTTGGCCGCCGCGGCAAGACGCCGCAACGCGCCTGCTGGAAGTGTCCGACCTCACCTTCAACCTCGACACGCTTCGTTCGCGCCGGCAAGTCGATCCAGCTCAACCCCACTGCGCTGAAGATCCTGCAATGCCTGATGGAGGCCTCGCCATCGGTGGTTACGCGGGCTGGAACTGGAAACCCGCGTTGCTGGAAGGAGCTGCCGGATTCGGACAGCCTTCGCGATCTTCATCCATGGCTTGCGTGCAGCGGTGGACAAGCCGTTCGAAAACCCACTCATACACACCCGCCATGGCATCGGCTACCGCATGGCGGATGCCAGTGGCTGACATGCGCCGACACGGCGTCATCGTTCAGTCACCTATCGACACCATGTTGTTTCAAGAGATCTGTATCTGATGCTGTCTCGACGCATGTCAGTCAATGGCATCCTTTGTCGACGATCGGCTTGGAAAATGTCCGGTGTTTGCCGCATGAGAGAGCATGACTGATGCAGTATCGGCATCGACTGCGCAGCCGCATCATCATTTCCTTCCTCCTGCTGGGCACTGGGCTGACCAGTCTGTTCGCCGTGGCGACAATGGTGATGCGTGCCAAGTTCGAGGATGATCTGGTCGGCAGCTGGCTGCGTCGTGAAGCCTGCAACTTCGTCGAGTTCAAGCAGGAACACCCGGAGCCGGACGCGCAGTTCCGCTTCTCCAAGCAGATCGAAGCCTGGGTTGTACGGCCGAGTACCGCTTACCGGCTGCCGTTCGGCTGGAAGGATCTGGATACCGGTGTCCACGATCTTTTCGAGGACCAGGATGGCAAGCGCCAGTACTACAAGCTGGCGGTCCAGCGGACGCCAGACATGTGGGGCTACCTGCGCTACGACTACACGCAGGAGGTACTGAGCCAGCGCAATCTGGTCATCGCGCTGGTGATCGCGGTGCTCGCATTTTCCGCATTGGCCTGGTTGATTGGCATCTGGTCGTCGCGCCGGGTGATGCGTCCGGTCAGCGATCTGGCTACACGCCTCCGTGCCTTCGCCGGCGGGCAGACTCAGCCCGAGCCGCTGGCCCCATATTTCGTGGACGATGAGGTCGGCGAGCTGGCGCAGGCGCTGGATGACTATTCGGATCGGCTGACGGCGCTGATTCGTCGCGACCGAGAATTCAACGCCGATGTCAGCCACGAGCTGCGCACGCCGCTGGCGGTGATCCGTGGCGCTACTGAGTTGATGCTGGGTCAGCCCGACATCAACGACAGGACGCGTCTGCGCCTGCAGCGCATCGAGCGTGCGGCTCAGCAGTGTGCCGACCTCACCAGTGCCTTGCTGATGCTGTCGCGCAACGAGCGCGGCACTGGCGCCACCGACGTACTCAAGGTCGCAAGCCAGGTCGCTGAGGCCAATCGCGCCAACATCGGCGGCAAGCCGGTGGTGATCGAAGTCGAAGGCGAGGACGGGGTGCTGGTTGATGCGCCGGATTCGGTGCTTGCCGTCGCCATGGGTAACCTGGTCGGCAACGCCTGCAAGTACACCGCCGAAGGTGAAGTGCGCGTCCGAGTACTCAAGGATCGCGTGCAGATCGACGACACCGGCCCCGGCATCAGCCAGGAAGACGCCGAGCGCCTGTTCGAGCGTGGCTACCGCGGCAGCAGTGCTGGCGCCAGCAAGGGTGCCGGCATCGGCCTCGCCATCGTCCAGCGCCTGTGCGAACTCTACGGCTGGCGCGTCTGGCTGGAACCGCGCGATGAAGGCGGTGCGCGGGCGACGTTGGCGTTTAGCGCAAGGGCGAGATGAGCTTGTCTGGCCGTGTCTGGGTCGGGGCTCTTGGCGTTTTGCCAGTTCTTGCCGCTGTGTCGGGATGGGTTGGGCTCCGCATTTTCGGCGGCTGTGAGTATTCGATAGTGGAAGCGACCAAGGCTCGTCTTCAAATGCAGGTGAGTGCGTTTGTTCTCGATGTGGGGAGGCCTCCAACAGATATCGAAGAGCTCGTCCGCGATTCCGGCATCAACGGATGGGCTGGTCCGTATGCGAGAGCGCGTGACTTGGTCGATCCGTGGGGACGTCGCTTTTTCTACCGCACCACAGTCGACGGCAAAGGCTTCCAGGTGCTTTCTCTCGGTAGAGATGGTCGTCTCGGCGGTGATGGTCCAGATGCCGACATCGAGCTGTTCGAGCCGAACTCATGACGATGGCCGCTGAAAAGGGCGTGTGGTGGAAACGAATCAAGATCCTGTCCATCGTATTCGGCATTCTCTTCGCAATAGGTTGGTGGGCAGGATTCGGTTTGGACGACTCTGAAATCGCAAAGCACCATTTGACGCGGGCGATGGCAAAGAGCCTTGCTTCATCTGTCGAAGCATGCGCTTCAGAGAATGGCCGAATACCTGTCACGCTTGAGGTTTTGCTCGGAAGGAATGCAGAGCCCGGGCAGTCACAATCTCGCCTCCGAGAGGGAAGCCTCTACGACGCTTGGGGTCGGAAGTTCCGGCTGAAAGTGCTCGATAGCGCTCGATCATTTCAGATCTCGAGCCTGGGCAAAGATGACCGGGAAGGCGGCAACGGCGTCGACGCCGATATCGTGCTCACCATTCATCTGGCGGAATCAGTAGCTCGCTGATCCGCCGGTCGCCAGCGCGTGAGCGCTACTTTTGCTGTGTCCATGGATAAACAAGGAATTGCTTGATGAAGAACACGGCTGCACTTCGTGCCAACACCGGAAAGTCTCGTTTGTTTGCCCTGGGCGGGTTTCTTGGCTTTGCCTCGATGCTGCTGTTGGCGGCCCAGTCGGCATTCGCTGCAGGGCCCGAAGCCAATGAAGATTCAGGTGTGTTCGAGGTGGAGAAGGTTCGTGATGATGTCTCGGTGATTCTCGGCGGCAACGGCAATGGTGGTCATGCCGGCGTGGTCGAGTTTGATGACGGGCTGGTGCTGATCGACTCGATGATGGAGGCCAGTCGGGATCGCCTGCTGAACACGCTGCGGGAAATCAGCAAGAAACCGGTCAAGGCGCTGATCAACACTCATGACCACCCGGATCACATTGGCAGCGACGCGTATCTGCAGGGTCAGGGCGCTTTGGTGGTGGCCAGTTCGTCAGCCGAGTTCGAGGACGAATTTGCCTGGCAGGGGATTGGCGAAAACGGCAAGTTGCCGCAATACGGCGACTCCATTGCGCTGTACGTGGTGGGTTCGCATTCGCCTTCCGACCTCTTTGTGTTCCTGCCGGAAAGCAATGTGCTGTTCGTGGGCGATACCTTGTCCAACGCCTGGTATCCGGCGAACTTCCATCGCGGAATCCGGGGCCAGGTGGAGGCCATGGATCTCGCGCTCAACCTCATTGATGAGCAGAGTGTCGTCGTGCCCGGCCATGGCTTCCTGACCGACAGGCAGGGCGTGCAGGCCTATCGCGAGAGCTGTCTGGCCTGGAGCGCGCGGATCATGCAGCTCCATCATCAGGGCCTGCAGCTTGCTGACATCATCAAGGATCCGGAGCTGGAGAAGATCCGCTGGAAGTTCAATCCGCGGTTGGTCGACAGGGATCGCTTCGACCATTTCCACGGACGGCTGGTCGAGAATACGATCAAGGCTGAAACCGCCGCCGCTGAAGAAGGCTGATATCGGGCTGATGGCTTCGGGCGAGGGCTGTGCGTTGCCGCGATTCGCGCCCGGTATCTATGGCGTGGGAACACCGGTTTCGCTGATCCACCAGCATCCGGCATAGCGCACCAGCGCCACTTCCGCAGAGTCCGCCGGTCCCGGTGGATCGCTGCCCAGGATCAGTCGCAGGCCGGTGGCGTCTTCTTCCTCGTTGCCGACTTCGCGAGTGATGCCGTAGGCGGTGATGCGATGGCGCGCACGGTAACGCACATCGATGCCGAGCAGGCGCCGATCCAGTAGCGCGCCCAGCCAGTTGAGGATGGGTCCGGCGCCGCCGCGACCGACCGACGGCCAGTGGTATAGGCCGGACAGTGCGTTGAGGTCGCGATGGGTGAAGGCGCTGTTGAGCGCCAGCTTCAGTGAGTCGAGGTCCGGCGCGGGGCAGAAGCCTGTGTTGTCCGGATCGCTGCCGTCATCGCTTGTCTCGGGTGCGGCGCTGTCCCGCAATCGCTGCGTTTCGCAGGGCTGCTGCAGGAAGGCGGCGTGGCCGTTCTCGTCGACGCAACGGAAGACCTGCGCAGTCGCGGGCAACGCGATCGACAACAACAACGAAGCCAATATGGCGCGCAGGATGCTGCCGGTGGACCAGGGTTGGATCATTGGCGAAGTCTGGCAGCCGCCCCGCCGGGGGACAAGGCGACATCGACTGTTGTGTGGTGGCGGTTCAGCGTTGGCCGATCACAGCCGGTCGAGCACGGCCAGCGTCGCCTGGGCGCGGTTGAGCGTGTACAAGTGCAGGCCCTGGACGCCGCCCTCGATCAGCCGGCGACACATGCTTGCCACCACGTCGGCGCCGAATTGGCGGATCGCCGTGGTGTCGTCGCCGAAACCGGTCATGTGCGTGTCGATCCAGCGTGGGATCTCGGCGCCGCACATCTGCGAGAAGCGGCGCAGCTGGGCGAAGTTGGAGATCGGCATCACGCCAGCGGTCAGCGGGATATCAATGCCGGCTGCCGCCACATCGTCACGGAAGCGGAAATAGGCGTCGGCGTTGAAGAAATACTGGGTGATCGCGCCATTGGCGCCGGCCTCGACCTTGCGCTTGAAGTTGGCGAGGTCGGTCTGCGCGTCGCGCGCCTGCGGATGCGATTCCGGGTAGCAGGCCACTTCGATGTGGAAGCTGTCGCCAAACTCCGAGCGGATGAAACTGACCAGTTCGTTGGCGTATCTGAAATCACCCGGCGCGGCCATGCCCGAGGGCAAGTCGCCACGCAGTGCGACCACGCGACGGCAGCCCATGTCGCGATAGCGCGTCAGCAGCTCGCGGATCTCCTCGCGGGAGCCGCCAACGCAGCTCAAGTGCGGTGCGGCATCCAGCTGGTGCGATTCACGCAGCTCACGCACCGCTTCTGGCGTGTAGCTCAGCGTCGAGCCTCCGGCGCCAAAGGTGACGCTGACGTACTCGGGCGACCGCGCCTTCAGCTGAGGCAGCGCCCTCTGCAGCTGCGCGCGCTGGTCGTCGGTCTTGGGCGGGAAAAACTCGAAGGAAATGGCGGTCATGCCGAATATTCATCGTTTCATCGCGATAAAGCGAATGATGATGCAGCACGGGGATCGCTTCAAGTCCTTGCGCACGATACCGGCAACAAACCGGAGCTTTTTCCTTGAAGCCCGAGTGGTGCCGGCGTATACCCGTGGCTGGTGCTGAACGGGAGTGGGCGATGAAACGTCTTGCGTTGGTGCTGATTGCGGCAGGTGTCGCCGTGGTGGCCGTGCTCTGGAGCCACCGTAGCGGCGAACCCGAACCCGGGGTGCCGGCTCCCGATATCACCCCGGCATCGACGACGGCGATGGCGGCGGATCCTCGCGCGCATCTCCTTGATGGTCTGGATGGACATCCGTTCCCGGTCACCACGAGCAGCCCGGAAGCGCAGCGCTGGTTCAACCAGGGACTGATGCTGGCCTTCGGCTTCAACCACGATGCGGCCGAGCGCTCGTTCATCCGCGCCACCGAGCTCGATCGCAACTGCGCCATGTGCTGGTGGGGTGCGGCGCTGGTGCTGGGTCCGCACGTGAACGCCGGCATGGATCCGGCCAACAACGAGATGGCCTGGGAGCGTCTGAAGATGGCGCAGGCGAATGCCGCCAAGGCCAACCCGCGTGAGCAGGCTTTCATCCGTGCGCTCGGCGCGCGCTACGCCGAACAGCCGCCGGAGGATCGTCGCGAACTGGATGTGGCCTATGCCGATGCCATGGCGGCGGTTGTCGCCGAGCGGCCGGATGACCTCGACGCCGCCACGCTGCATGCCGAGGCGCTGATGAACCTGCAGCCTTGGGACTACTACGACGAGCAGCTGAAGCCGAAGGGAAACACGGACGCGATCGTTGCCGAGCTGGAGTCGGTGATGGCGCGCAATCCCGATCACCCAGGCGCGTTGCATCTGTACGTACATGCGGTGGAGGCGTCGGCCGATCCCCAGCGCGGCGTGGATGCGGCCGACCGGCTGCGCACGCTGGTGCCGGGTTCAGGTCATCTCGTTCACATGCCCGCGCACATCTATTCGCGTGTCGGTCGCTGGCACGACGCCATGCTCGCCAATCACGTGGCCATCAATGCCGACGACAGCTACCTGGCGATCTGCGGTGGGAATGTGAAGGGTCTCTATCCGTTGGGCTACGTGCCGCATAACCACCACTTTCTGTGGTTTGCTGCCAGCATGGCCGGCGCCAGCGCCAAAGCAAAGGCGGCGGCCGAAGAGACCGCCAAACGGACGGATCTGCAGGAGCTGATGCGCCAGCCTGGTTTCGCCGGCATGCAGCACTTCTGGATGACGCCCTGGTTCGACCGGGTGCGCTTCGGACGCTGGGACGAGATTGCCGGCCAGCCCAACCCGGCAGCGGATTTGCCCTTCGTCACCGCGATCTGGCACTACGCCGAAGGCATGGCCGCCCTGCGCCAGCAGCGTCTTGACGAGGCCCGTGTTCATGAGCAGGCGCTGGCGAAACTTGCAGCCGACCCGGTGCTCGTCGAGACCCTGGTCTGGGAGCGTTATCCGTTGTCGCTGGCCACGCGGATCGCCGAACGGACGCTTGCCGGCGAACTGGCTGCAGCGGACGGCGACTACGACACCGCAATCGCCGCGCTGCGCGAGGCGGCCAGTGTCGAAGACCAGATTCCCTACGACGAACCGCCCGGTTGGCACGCGCCGGCGCGGCACACGCTGGGTGCGTTGCTGCTGGCAGCGGATCGGGCCAGCGAAGCCGAGGCCGTGTATCGCGAGGAGTTGCAGCGCAATCCGCATAACGGCTGGTCGCTGTATGGCCTGACGCAGAGCCTGCGGGCACAGCAGCGTGAGGACGAGGCAGCGGAGGCGCAAAAGGCCTTTGAGGCAGCGTGGCAGTTTGCCGACGTCGAGCTGAGCAGCTCGCGCCTGTAGCCAACCACGGGTTGGCCCATCATGGAAAGAAAAACGGCGGAGCCAGTTGGCCCCGCCGTTTCGTCGTCCTGCTGCCGCTGCTGATTAGTAGCGGTAGTGTTCCGGCTTGTACGGACCTTCCACCGGCACGCCGATGTAGTCGGCCTGGGCCTGCGTGAGCTTGGTCAGGTTCACGCCAATCTGCGCCAGGTGCAGGCGGGCGACTTCCTCGTCCAGCTTCTTCGGCAGGCGATAGACGGTCTTCTCGTAGCTGTCCTTGTTCGCCCACAGGTCGATCTGCGCCAACGTCTGGTTGGAGAAGCTGTTGGACATCACGAAGCTCGGATGGCCGTGCGCGCAGCCGAGGTTGACCAAGCGACCTTCGGCCAGCAGGTAGATGCTGTGGCCGTCGTCGAAGGTGTAGCGGTCGACCTGCGGCTTGATGGTGTCGCGCTTGGCGCTGCTGGCGTTGAGGCGATCGACCTGGATCTCGTTGTCGAAGTGGCCGATGTTGCAGACCAGCGCGTTGTTCTTCATCCCCTGCATGTGCTCGAAGGTGATGATGTCCTTGTTGCCGGTGGTGGTGACGAAGATGTCGGCCTCACCCAGCACGTCCTCGATGCGCTTGACCTCGAAACCTTCCATCGCGGCCTGCAGGGCGTTGATCGGGTCGATCTCGGTGACGATGACGCGGGCGCCCTGGTTGCGCAGCGAATGCGCGCTGCCCTTGCCGACGTCGCCGTAGCCGCAGACCACGGCGCACTTGCCGGCGATCATCAGGTCGGTGGCGCGCTTGATGGCGTCGACCAGCGACTCGCGGCAGCCGTACAGGTTGTCGAACTTGGACTTGGTGACCGAGTCGTTGACGTTGATGGCCGGGACCAGCAGCTTGCCGGCTTCCATCATCTGGTACAGGCGGTGCACGCCGGTGGTGGTCTCCTCGGAGACGCCGCGCCACTCGCTGGCGACGGTCTTCCAGAAGCCCGGACGCTCCTCACGGGTGCGCTTCAGCAGGTTCTTGATCACCTGCTCTTCGTGGTTGGCGCCCGGCTGGTCGCACCAGTCGCTGCCGTCTTCCATCTCCACGCCCTTGTGGATCAGCAGGGTGGCGTCGCCGCCGTCATCGACGATCAGCTCCGGGCCTTTCATGCCCGGATGGGTGAGCATGTCCAGCGTGCAGTCCCAGTACTCCTCCAGCGTTTCGCCCTTCCAGGCGAACACCGGGATGCCGGCGGCCGCAATGGCGGCAGCGGCATCGTCCTGGGTCGAGAAGATGTTGCAGCTGGCCCAGCGCACGCTGGCGCCGAGGTCGTTAAGGGTCTCGATCAGGACCGCGGTTTCCTTGGTCATGTGCAGCGAGCCGGACACGCGCACGCCCTTCAGCGGCTGCTGCGGTGCGTACTTGGCGCGGATCTGCATCAGGCCCGGCATTTCCTCCTCGGCCATGCGGATGCGCTTGCGTCCGAGCTCGGCGAGGGAAATGTCGCGGATGTTGTAATCAGTGTTGCTGACGTCTTTAGCGACGGCGTTCATGGCGGTTCTCCGTTGATATCGTGAAAGTCGGAAAACGGGCGCCGTTGATGCATTGGCCGGTCATCGAGCCTGATCCCTTGTCCACGGAAGTGAACCGGGCTTGCAGCGCCCCTCAATGACGGGGCGCGCATTTTACCGGCTTTGCGGCCCACGCGTTAGCTTTGGTGGCGGAGCCGTTCAGCTTTTGAGCCGGGCCTGTAGCCAGCCCATGAGATCGCTTACCACCTCGCTCCGTGCCGATTCGGTCTCGTTGTAGATCTCGTGGAAAAGCGATGTGTAATCACGGACGGTGAGTTGTCCGGGTGGTGCCAGTCGGGCGAAGGCGCGGGCGCCCGCGGGATCAACCAGTTCGTCGCTGCCGGCTATCTGCAGCAGCGTGGGTACCTGCAGGTTTGGCGCGGCGGCGATGACTTCGTCGCCTTTCCCGAGGAGGTAGCAGGCCAGCCGTGCGCTGACGCGGTCGTGTACCAGCGGGTCCTCGCGATAGGCGCGAACGACATCGGCATCGTGGGAAAGCTTGTCGTCCTTCAGGCCGCTGGCGATGGCGAGGTCGGGCAGAAGCCGCCGCAGGATGCGTGCCAGCCATCGATCCGCGCGGCTGACAAAGGCGGCAAGCCCAGGAGCCGAGGCAACGAGGCCGCGAGGCCGCAGGCCCAGCATCGTCACCGCATGCAGTACGACCAGTCCGCCGAGGCTGTGTCCCAGCAGGAAGGGGTCGTCATCCGCTTCGCGGGCAAAGTCAGCGAACACCTCGATCAGGTCGTTGGGCAGGACGTCGTCGCCAGCGGGAAGCACGCCGCGCCGCCCTTCCGAACGGCCATGCCCGCGCTGGTCGTAGGCGCGGACCGACAGGCCCAGCGTGTTCAGCTCGCCTGCCAGACGAGCATAGCGTCCGGCGTGTTCGCCAAGTCCGTGCACGATGAGGAGGTAGCCACGCGGGTTTTCGACCGGCCAGTCGTAGTACTTGAGGTGGGTGCCATCGCGCAGGCGGATGCTGTCGTTGCCTTGTGCCATGGCCGCCATCATAGGCAGTTGGGCGCAGTGTTGGCAGCGTGGTCTGGCGTGCAGGCCGGCGGGCCGCGATCGCGGGAAAAGGGTGACGGACCTCTCATTTCTGCCACGAGGATCGTGTCACAGTATTTGACAATTGATGCCGTCTATCGCGGCATTCGGACCGTTCATTCCGGGGGAGCCATGTCTCGAGCGGTTTTTTCTGGTTGTCCTGTTGTCTCGGGAGGCGTGCGCTTCCGGATGCTTCATCAGCGTTGGGGTTGCCTGCTGCTGTTGTGCCTGGGCCTGCTGGCGGCGCTTCCGGTCGCGGCACAGGATGCGGTGTTCTCGGACAGTTTCGAAGGTTTCGAGCTGGGGCCCAACAGCGACGAGGACGCCGCCCGCTTCCTCGACCAGGCCAGCTTCGGCGGGCGCCTGGAGGACATCGCCCATGTCCGCGCGATTGGCTACGAAGCGTGGCTGGCTGAGCAGTTCGCTGCGCCGGTTTCCGAACTGCTGCCATTCCTCGAGTGGGTGGGGCAGAGCGAAGGCGTCTACCAGCAGCATCGACTGGAAGCCTGGCTGGTGAACGCGGCCCAGCTGTACGACCCGGCGAGCCCATCGGCGACACACGACGATCAGCTGCGCCAGCGCGTGGCCTTCGCGCTGTCGGAAATCATGGTGGTGTCGGATCGCAACGCCGCGCTGCTATTCCAGCCTTACGCGCTCGGCAGCTACTACGACATGCTGGCACATGACGCCTTCGGCAATTTCCGCGACCTGCTGGAAGACGTCACCCTGCATCCGGCGATGGGCAAGTACCTCAGCATGCTTGGCAATCGCAAGAATGATCCCGTGCTGAACATCCGCCCGGATGAAAACTACGCACGCGAGGTGCTGCAGCTGTTCAGCGTCGGTCTGTACCGGCTCAACCCTGACGGTTCGCGCATGCTGGATCTGGGTGAGCCGATTCCAACCTACGACCAGAACGTGGTGCGTGGTTTCGCCCATGTGTTCACCGGCTGGAACTTCGCCGGATGCAACTCCGGCAACTACGACAGCTGTGCTCCCGGCAATCCGGACGACGCCGAATGGCAATCACCCATGCAGGCGGTGGAGGCCTTCCATGACACGACCACCAGCAAGCAATTGCTGGACTATCCGGGCGTGGCATTGCCGGGCGGCGTGCTGGGCGCGGGTGGCAACGCACAGCAGGAGCTCGACGCCGCGCTCGACAATATCTTCAACCATCCGAATGTTGGCCCGTTCATTGGCCACCTGCTGATCCAGCGCCTGGTGACCAGCAATCCATCGCCCGCCTACGTGCAGCGTGTCGCTGCGGCCTTCAACGACAATGGCAGCGGTGTGCGTGGCGACATGCAGGCGGTGGTCCGCGCGATCCTGCTCGACGAGGACGCACGCACCGGTCAGGACACTGCGCCGACGACGTTCGGCAAGCTGCGCGAGCCGTTCACCAAGCTGGTCCGGGTGTGGCGTGTGGCGCCGGCGCACTCGGTGAACGGGCGCGTGTTCCGCTGGTCGCATCCCAGCGATGAATATGGCCAGCTGCCGCTGAGTTCGCCGTCGGTGTTCAACTTCTTCAAGCCGGACTTCGCCCAGCCGGGTGAGATCCGCAACAGCGGACGCGTGTCGCCGGAGTTCCAGATCGCCACCGACACCCAGCTGGTCAGCGCGCCGAATGAGCTTGGCTGGCGCATTTTCTACTTCTACGTGGGCAGCCACTACAGCGTGGTCTGGGAGAACAACGCGCCGGTACCGGAAGAGGCGCTGATGGACTACACGGCACTGAAAACGCTGGCCGCTGATCCGGCCGCGCTGGTCGACCACCTCAACCTGACCATGATGTCCGGGCAGATGTCCGACTACATGCGCGACCTGCTGATCACCCGCCTGCAGGGAACGCCACCGGACAACCTGCCGGGGCAGCCTGGTGGCGCCCCGATGGACATCCCGCTGTTCCGGGTGCAGCAGGCGCTGTACCTAATCGTCAATTCCCCCGAATTCAACGTGCAGAAGTAGGCCGCGCATGAACGTGAACCGTCGCCGTTTCCTTCGCCGTTCCGTCCACGCCGCACTGGGTGGTGCCAGCCTCTACAGCGGGCTCGGCACGCTGCGCCTGGTCGAAGCCGCAACCCGCGCCAGCGGTGCCGTGTTGCCGGATTACAAGGCGCTGGTCTGCGTGTTTCTTTACGGCGGCAACGACAGCTTCAACACCGTGGTGCCGCATGACAACACGCACTACGGCACCTACAGCGCGACGCGCCCGGCGATGGCGCTGGACCAGGCTGCGGTTGCCGCGCAGTCGCTGATGCCGCAGGCCACGCAGATGGGTCTGCCCGGCGGACCGCCCAGTGACGGCGGAAGCTATGGCCTGCATCCATCGATGCCGGAGCTGCGGGCGCTGTTCAATGCGCAACATGCCAGCGTGGTCGCCAACGTCGGCACGCTGATCGGTCCGCTGACGCAGGCGCAGTACCAGAACCATACGCATCCGGTGCCGCCGCAGCTGTTCTCGCACGATGACCAGAGCAATTTCTGGCAGACCTCGCGCCCGGACGACGCCAACGCCAGCGGCTGGGCAGGGCGCATCGCCGATCTGCTGTACGACGCCAATCCGACCCAGCAGTTGCCGATGACCATCTCGTTGTCGGGGCAGAACCTGTTCCAGCGCGGCAGCAGCATCGACCAGTACGTGATGGGCGCCTACGGCGTGGATTCCATCGCCTACCTCAACGAGTACCAGAACCAGCTGGGCGCGGACACGTTCAATGCGCTGATGGCGCAGGGCACGCAGGCGCACATGTTCGAGCGTGCCTACGCCGATGCCACCCGGCGCGCCATCGCCACCTATGAACTCCTGCAGCAGGTGCTGAATCCGTTGCCGACCTGGACCTCGCCGTTTCCCAATAGCTATCTCGGCGCACAGCTGCGTCAGGTGGCGAACCTGATCAACGTGCGCGGTCCGGGTGGGCTTGATATGCGTCGGCAGATCTTCTTCGTCGCGCAGGGCGGGTATGACACCCACGATGACCAACTGGCCACGCAGACCGGCCTGCTTGCCGACCTGTCGGCCTCGCTGGATGCCTTCTACAAGGCCACCGAGCAGATGGGCATCGCCTCGGAAGTCACCACCTTCACCGCCTCCGATTTCGGCCGCACGCTGTCCACCAACGGCGACGGCACCGACCACGGCTGGGGCGGGCATCACTTCGTGCTTGGCGGCGCGGTGCGCGGCGGCCGCTTCTTCGGACAGATGCCGTCGCTGCTGCAGAACGGCAATCCCGACGATGCCGGTTACGGGCAGATCATCCCGACCACCGGCGTCGACCAGTACGCGGCAACGCTGGCGCGCTGGTTCGGCGTCGACAACAGCGGTCTCAACACCATCTTCCCCAACCTGGGCGAGTACGCGACCGCGGACCTTGGGTTCTTCGCGCCGTGATGAGGGCATCGGCGAGGAGCGGTCGTGGCGTTCGGATGAACGCATTCGGGTCGTCGATGGTTGCAGTGGCATTTCGACCGACTATCGTTTGCCCGAAGGAGGTTGCATGACGATGTCGCTGACCAGTTCACTTGTTCTCAGAACAGTGCTGCTGGTGATGCCGATGGTTCCTTCGGCCTACGCGGCCGATCCCTGCTCTGCAGGATCACCATCGGTGCTCGCCGTCACCAACAACAGCTTTTCGGCCTACACCATCAACGCCGTCGATAACCCGACGTTGACTGTCGTGCGTGGCTGCACCTACACCTTTAACGTGAATGCGCCGGGTCATCCTTTCTGGATCAAGCTGGTGCAGGGTAGCGGTACCGGCAACAGCTACGACGACGGGGTCACAGGCAATGGCACCCAGACGGGAGCAATCTCGTGGACCGTTCCTTTGGGTGCACCGGATACGCTGTTCTACAACTGCCAGTTCCACGCCGCGATGACAGGGACGGTCGAGGTCACTGACGGCCTGGATCCGTTGATTTTCTTCAATGGGTTCGAGTTCTGATTGGCTTCAGACCTGTCGTCGTCCGGGTTTTGGGTTCCTGATTGACCGGTGGTCGGAAACGCAAGGCCGTACCTGCGCCTGATCGGCGACCCCAGGAATTGCGGCGTCGGCTGGTTACGCGGAGGCGGTTGTTGCGACGTTCGGCGCGGTGTTCGCAAGCGCTTCATCGGAGAGGGCAAAGGCGCTGTTGCAGATATCCGAACCCACTTCCGCGATTTCCGGGAACCGGTGCGGAAGCACTTGCACGTCGAAGATTTCCTGTACGTCCCCGCTGAACTGCAGTATGCCCACGCTGTGACCGTTGCGCGTATCAACGACCCAGACACCGCACTTGCGCATGCCCTTGTCGCGGGAAAGCGGCAGGCCGTCGAAGAGTTTTCGCGTACCTGGGAAAGTCCAACGAATGCGAAAGGCCCTGCGAAGGCCAAGCCACGAGTGAAGCCGGGCAGCGTGGCTACCGTTTCGACCTGTCCTGTCTGCGTATCGACGCGGTTCAGTTCACCGCGACCGGAGGACAGCAGCCACAGCTGCCCGTCATGAATACGTGGCGAGTGCGGCATGCACAGGCCGTGTGACACCAGTTCATGGCTATCGATGTCGATGAGCACGCCACCATCCAGCTTGCGCTCGCGCCAGCCGGACGCCTTGTTGCTGGTGCCGAGCGCGGTAACAAAGCGCGGCCGCCCATCGGCCATGGCCAGTCCATTGAGATGGCAGCGATCCTCGGCAGCCAGCCCATCAACGAAGCGGGGAGTCGCCATCGAGGGGCGAAGCTGTGTATCCCGGTGACCGTGCAAAGGCAGGAAAAGCGGGTGTTGACCACCCCAGCTGGTCGTCCGCATCGAAGGCCAGATCGTGAACGCGGATGTCCCCGGTGACATGATTTCCCGAGGGTAGATAACAGGCGTCGTGTTGCCCGGATGGAGAAAGCTTTCGCGCCACCTCCGGCTGGTTCCGGTAGTACTGCACTCCCTGAAGCGTACCGACGGCAAGACGGGTGCGGCCGAGTGCAATGCCCATCGGGCTCGGCAGGTGGCGCAGGTGGGTGTTCAGCTCTCCTTGATCGGAGCGGACCAGGATCAGCCGCCCGCTTTGGTAGGTGGATACGGCGAGGGAGATGCCAAGCTTGTCGAGAAGGGCGGTGAAGCTGGTGGAGTGAACGCTGCTGAAATCACGGGTGGGCTTGGCAACAGGCGGGGACTCTGGCGGAACCGTCTGCGTGGGTGGGCGTCGCTGTGGCGGCTGGGTTTGTGGTGGGCTGGCGAAGACATCGCGTGCCCGTTGGGCGGCCTCTTCAAAATAGGGCAGCACGGACTTCAGCGTCTTCTCCTGCCCGCGCCACTTGTCCGGGTGCGGCGATGTCAGTGTCGTGCGGGATTGGGGAAGCGGGGCACTGATCGGTTGATCCCAGTCCAGCGAGAGGAACTCGCAGAGGCGCCTTATTTCGAGTTCAGGTTCTGAAACCAGTCGACCGTAGTCAGCCACGCACCAGCTGCCGGCCGGAAGAGACTGGAGGTCATCCAGCGCTTGTTGCACGCAGCTCGCCCATTGTCTTGCCACGACCTCTGGAAGCCCACGGCCGATGAGATTTCGCCAGCCCCGGGTCAGTACCAAGGACCAGTCAGGTCCTTCCCATCCCGGAAGGTCCGGGTAGGTCCGGAAATGTCCGGAGCGCCATGCATCCAACATGCTGGCGATGGTTTCCCTCGGGTCGCGATACAGATAGACGAATCGTGCGTCCGGGAAGGCGGCTGCCAGAAAACGCACCCGCAACGCGTTCTTCGGCGTCTTCTCCAGCATCCGGACGGGCCCGGAGGCGGCCTTGCCATCGCGGTCGCGGAGTTCGGAGAGAAAGTGCTGTTGAAGCGCCGCGACCACCTCCGGGCGGGCGTCCTCGGCGTCCAGCGCATTGGATTCGTAGTCTCGGGCGGATGCCGACAGCGACTTGATGGACTCAATTACCGCATGGGATTCACGGCCGATCGTGAACAGCGCTGGCGCTCGCGCCAGTGTTTCAAAAAGCAGCGAAGAGCCCGAGCGCGGCGGACTGATGATGAAGATCGGTTGTTCGATGCGCGTGGACGACCCGTCCGCTCGCGGGGCTGGAGTTGTCCCGGCCGGTTTCACGGCCGACGCTGTCGCGGTAGGCCGCCGTTCGCCCAGTGCGGGGCGCAACGCGATGTGGTCGATCCATCTGGCCGGCTCGACACCCTCGACCATGACCGATGTCTGCCATTTCCGAACGATGGCGGTCATCTGTTCGTGGACCGCTGCGAAGCCTTCCCGGCCCGTGTCGGCGTCTCCATGGCAGGCCCAAAGGGCGCGCCATTCGGAAAGCGGCTCCAGCAGGCTGCGCCGCATGGCGGTGGCGGCCCCTGGCGTCCGCGGCCTCCACTTGCGCAATGATCGACTCGACTCGGGAGGCCAGTTCCCAGGGACTCATCACTCGTGGGGCGTTCTCACGTTCCAGCCTCAGGTCGGCGAGTTCGCCGGACGTGGGCGTCACGAATCGCGGCGCCCAGGAAGCCATCTGCCCATCGTGGGGGCGCGCCTCGGCGAGCAGTCGAACGAAGCTGGCCGAGCCCACGGTGTCCACGACCAGGTGGACCCGCTGGGTCGGATCCGGATTCAGCACGTTATGGCGTCGACTGGTATCGAACACCCAGCATTCCCCAGCCGCCATGTGGGTTTCGGCGTCGCCGCAGACGAAGCGGACATGGGGAGTGGTAACGATCGGGACGTGGACGCGCAGGTGATCCTGCCAGTAGTAGTGCAGGTCACTATGCGAGGTGGCTTCGCCGCCGCCTTCGATGCGCATCAGGCGCGTACGCCCGATCACGGCATCAAGGCATGCCATGACCTGATGAACGTACGGCAGACGTTGCAGTAGAGGCGTCGGCCGCATCGGCCCTGCCACGCCATCGTCATCGGGATTCCCATCCACTGCGACCAGTGGCAGGGCACTGTTGCCTGGATGGCCTTGAGGGTGGCGTCGCCAATCGGACTCGGGAATGTCCGCGATTTCCGCTGCCAGCCTTGTTGAATCGAAAAGGAGCGGTAGTTGCAGGAACGGCTGGCTGATGCGCATGACGGCAGACAACAATGGAGGTTATGGCGACCATAGCCGATTCCCCGGATGACTGGCGACAGGGAGTGACTGGACTGGTTTGGTGCGCGGGAACATACTTTCCCACATCATCACCATCGCTTGAGGGGAAGTCGCATGGCAGGTTCTGAAACGGGTGGCCTCACGACCGAGTTCGTCTACCGAAATCTCAGCATGGGCGCGGTGGCGCTGTCCCTCGGTTCCGGCCTGTTGCCGGCTGCCCAAGCTGCGACGTTCACTGTCACCAATCTCAACGATGCCGGTGCCGGTAGTCTCCGTCAGGCCATCGAAGACGCCAACGGCGCCGCTGGCGCGGACGTCATCGATTTCCAGGCAGGCTTGACCGGCACCATCATGCTGACGACCGGACAGCTGAGCATTACCGACTCGGTGGACATCCAGGGGCCTGGCGCGGCTGATCTCAGCGTCAGCGGCAACAACAGTTCACGGGTGTTCTACCTGTACAACGGATCCTCGGTTCTGGACGTGACAATGTCCGGCCTGACCATCACCAACGGCAGCGCCAACATTGGCGCCGGCATCATCGACTTCGATGAGAATCTGACGCTGGATGGCGTCGCGATCAGCGGGAATGCTTCCACCGGCGACGGCGCCGGCCTGTGGGCGGACGGGTTCAACATGAACCTGACCATTCGCAATAGTGTACTCAGCGGTAACGTTTCAGGCGACGACGGCGGCGGCATTTACATTGAGGATACCGGTGGTCCGTTGTTGATCGAAAACACCGTTGTTTCCGGCAACACGGCTGCCGACAAGGGTGGCGGTATCTATTTCTATGATCCGGATGACGATTTGATCACCCGCGATTCGACGATTGTCGGAAATTCGGCGGGCAACCTGGGTGGCGGCGTATACCTGTACAGCCCGGACTCTGGTGTGGTGACCGTGGAACGCAGCACGATCAGCGGCAACACGGCTGCTAGTGGTGGTGGCGTCTATTTCTACAGTCCGGACCACGGCATGGTGATCGAGAACACCACCGTATCGGGTAACACCGCCAGCGGTGCGGGTGGCGGCATTGTGCTGTACAACCTGTACAACGGTGCGCTCCGGCACAGCACGATTGCCGACAACACGGCGGGCACGGCGTCCGGAGCCGGGATGGATTTGAACGCCGACACCCTGGTGGTCGAGAACACCGTGATCGCCAACAACCTGGCTGCCGGCAGCGGCAGCGATCTCGGTGGCGGCGGCACTTTCGATGCGACCTATTCGCTGATTCGCGACGTGGCGGGCGCGAACGTCACCGACAGCGGCGGTAACGTCTTCAACACCGATCCGCAGTTGGGCCCCTTGCAGGACAACGGGGGTACCACCTTCACCCACATGCCAGGCGGTCTCGCCAGTCCGCTGATCAATGCAGGCGATCCGGCCTTCGTTGCGCCGCCCAGCGTGGATCAGCGCGGTGCGCCGCGCGTTTCGGATGGGCGTGTCGACATCGGTGCGGTAGAGCGCGCCGACAGCGCGGTGCAGTTCGATGCAGCGACGCTAAGTGTGGCGGAAGACGGCGCCAGCATCCTGGTGACGGTCACCCGCTCGGACACCTTCGGAGCCGCCAGCGTCGACTACGCCACCTCCGATGCCGGTGCCACCGCCGGTGCGGACTACACGGCGACCGCGGGCACCCTGAATTTCGCGGATGGCCAAGCCTCCGCCAGCTTCAGCGTGCCGATTCTCGACGATGCTTTGCTCGAAGGCGACGAGAACTTCCAGGTGGATCTGAGCAACCCATCCGCCAATCTCCGCCTTGGTACGCCAGCGCAGGTGGTGGTCACCATCACCGACGTGGAGGCTGGGACGGTCCAGCTGGACAGCGCGACCTACAGCGTTGCCGAGTCGGCAGGGACGTTGACCGTCACGGTAGACCGCATCAACGGCAGCGATGGCGCGGTGAGCGTGGACTATGCCACCACCAACGGCAGCGCCACAGCGGGTGCCGACTATTCGGCCAGCGCAGGGACATTGAGTTTCGCGGATGGCCAGACCAGCGCGAGCTTCAATGTGCCGATCCTGGATGACGGGCTGGTGGAGGCCGACGAAACCTTCACCGTATCGCTGTCCAATCCGATGGGTGGTGCGGCGCTCGGCACGCCGGTCATGGCGACGGCGACGATCCTGGACGATGAGGTGGCGGGCACGCTCGCCTTCGTGGACGCCAGCGCTTCGGTGACCGAAAGCGCCGGCGTGCTGACGGTTTCCGTGCAGCGCAGCGGCGGCAGCGACGGCGCCGTGCAGGTGGACTTTGGCACCTCGGATGGCAGCGCCGTGTCACCAGCCGATTTCACGGCGGTTCTGGGCAGCCTGATGTGGGCTGACGGCGAATCAGGCATCAAGACTTTCAACATTCCAATCGCCAACGACGGCATCGATGAACCGGATGAGGCATTCACCGTGATTCTGAGCAATGTGCAGGGTGGGGCTGCACTGGGCTCGGCGACGTTGCCGGTGACGATCATCAACAGTGCTTCGGCTCCCGCGGCGATTCCAGCGCCGCAGGTGATTCCGGCTAGCGATCAACCAGCGCGTGGCCTGCTCGCCTTGCTGGTGGCCTTTGCTGCCTGGTTCGGCTTGCGTCGGCGTTCCGGTGGTGCACTTGGCCTGGCGTTGCTGGCGGCAACGTTGTTCGCGGGTGACATCACGTCGGCCGAGGCCGCGCCGAAGGCGGTTCGAGCCACTCCGGTCTTCGCTGTGGGTACGGTTGTGAGTGTCGATGGAAGGTCGGGGCTGACGTCGCTGCAACTCGTCGGTGGCAAGGCGCTGTCGATTGCTCCCCAGCATGTGTCGGTGACTGATCGTCGTATCGACAGGGCCTCCGTCGGCGGCGTCAAGCGGCTGGCTGACCTCGTTGCGGGGCAGGTCGTGCTGGTCAAGTATCGTGTTGGCGATGCGTCCGAGTACAAGCTCTGGCTGTACTCAAGCGAGATCGAGGCGAATGCCGAGATGGCGCGCAAGCAAGAGCGTCGGCAGCACGAAGCAGACAGGCGCTGAGTCTGGCAGTACGGGTTTGCGCGCGGTAGCCCAAGACCTTTAGAACAACGCCAAGTGCAAACGGGCCGCATATGCGGCCCGTTTGCATGTTGCAGGAAGTGTCGCCGCTTACTTCAGCTTCGCGGCCTTGCGCAGCTCTTCGGCGCGGTCGGTCTGCTCCCAGGTGAAGCTGGTGGCGGTCTGCTTGTCGCCCTTGGCGTCGGTGTAGGTCACCGTGCCGGGCTTGCGGCCGAAGTGGCCGTAGGCCGCGCTGTCCTGGTAGATCGGGTGCACCAGGTCGAGCATCTTCAGGATGCCGTACGGGCGCAGGTCGAAGTGGCCGCGGATCAGCTTCTCGATCTGCGCGTCGCTGATCTTGCCGGTGCCGAAGGTGGTCACCGAAATCGAGGTCGGCTCGGCCACGCCGATGGCGTAGCTCAGCTGCACTTCGCAACGGTCGGCCAGGCCGGCGGCGACGACGTTCTTGGCGACGTAGCGCGCGGCGTAGGCGGCCGAACGATCCACCTTGGACGGATCCTTGCCGGAGAACGCACCACCACCGTGACGGGCCCAGCCGCCGTAGGTGTCGACGATGATCTTGCGGCCGGTCAGGCCGCAGTCGCCCACCGGGCCGCCGATGACGAACTTGCCGGTCGGGTTGATGTGGTACTTGGTGCCCTTGTGCAGCCACTTGGACGGCAGCACCGGCTTCAGGATGTGCTCGTGCACGGCCTCGACCAGGTCCTTCTGCTTGATGCCGGCATCGTGCTGCGTGGACAGCACCACGGCGTCAATGGCGACGGCCTTGCCGTTCTCGTAGCGCAGGGTGACCTGCGACTTGGCGTCCGGGCGCAGCCACGGCAGCGGCGAGTTCTTTTTCTTGCGCACCTTGGCCTGCTGTTCGACCAGGCGATGCGACAGGTGGATGGCCGCCGGCATGAAGCTCTCGGTCTCGCGGGTGGCGTAGCCGAACATCAGGCCCTGGTCGCCAGCGCCCTGCTTTTCCGGATCCTTGCGGTCGACGCCGCGGTTGATGTCCGGTGACTGCTTGCCGATCAGGTTGAGCACGCCGCAAGTGGCGCCGTCAAAACCGACCTCGCTGCTGTCATAGCCGATGTCGAGGATGACCTTGCGAGTCAGTTCCTCGATGTCGACCCAGGCGCTGGTGGTGACTTCGCCGGCGACGATGGCGACGCCGGTCTTGACCATGGTCTCGCAGGCGACGCGGGCGCGCGGATCCTGCGCGAGGATGGCGTCGAGCACGGCATCGGAAATCTGGTCGGCGACCTTGTCCGGATGGCCTTCGGAAACGGACTCGGAGGTAAACAGGAAGCTGCTCATCGCTGGCAAATATCCTTTAATTCGGATGGAAGGATGTTTCGAGCCGGCCATGATACCGGCGTGCGCGGCAGTTTGCATCATTCAGGCGCCCCGCGCTGGCTTCCCGTTCAGCCGGTGGCCGGGCAGTGCGTAACCGGACCGCCATATCGCTGTCACTGCGCTGTCGCGCCGTGGTCATCGTCGTGAAGGCCTCGCTGCGTAACGTGATGCGGCAAGACCCCGCGCGGTGCCGTCCGATGATCAACCTCGAACAGACCCTGGCTTCCCGTTTTCCTGCGGCCTTCCGTCCGGCGGTCCAGCCGGTTACCCGGCCACTGATTCGCGGCGTGGAAAAGCTGTCGCGGCTACCGGAGATCAACGCCTTCCTCGCTGAACATGGCCACCTGCCGGGCATGGCTTTCGTCGATGCGGCGCTGGAATACCTCGGTTGCCGCTACGCCGTCGATCAGGTCGAGCGCGAGCGGGTTCCGCAAAGTGGTCGCTGCATCATTGTCGCCAATCATCCGATGGGTGCGTTGGATGCGCTGGCACTGCTGCATTTCGTCGGCAGCGTGCGGCGTGACGTGAAGATCCTCGCCAATGATTTCCTCGCGGCGCTGGAGCCGCTGGGCGAACTGCTGCTGCCGCTTCGCATCCTTGGCGGTCGCCCGGACGCGCGCAGCATCCAGGCCGTGGAAGACGCGCTGAATGCCGAGCAGGCGGTGATCGTCTTCCCGGCGGGCGAAGTGTCGCGCCTGGGCCTGCGTGGCGTGCGCGATGGACAGTGGCGCCGCGGCTTTCTTCGCTTCGCCAAGCGCACCGCTGCGCCGGTGCTGCCGGTGCGCATCGAAGGTCGCAACAGCGCGTTGTTCTATGGTGCGTCGGCGATCTACAAGCCGCTGGCGACGGCGTTGCTGGCGCGCGAGATGTTTGTTCGTCGTGGGGCGCGCCTGAACCTGCGCGTCGGCCTGCCGCAGCGACTCGACGACACGCCCGATACCGATCGCGCTGTGATGCAGCGCGTGCGCCGGGCGCTGGCGGCAATTGGGCGACGCAGTGAAGCCAGGGCTGGTGCGGTGACGCCGATTGCGCATGCGCGTGATCGCGCTGCACTGTTGGCGGACTTGTCGACGCTGGAGCTGATCGGCGAGACCGCTGACGGCAAGCGCATCCTCTGCGGTCGCCTGCGCCACGACTCTGCGCTGCTGCAGGAGATCGGTCGCCTGCGCGAAGTCAGTTTTCGTGCGGTGGGCGAGGGCAGTGGCAAGCGCCTTGATCTCGATCGCTTTGATGCTTGGTATGACCACATCGTGCTGTGGGACCAGCGCGCGCTGGAGATCGCCGGTGCCTATCGCGTGGCGCGGTGCGCGCCGATCCTTGCCGAGCGCGGATACGAGGGCCTGTACAGTGCCAGTCTGTTCCACTTCACGCCGGCGCTGCAGGGCCTGCTGGCGCAGGGCATGGAGCTGGGCCGCAGCTTTGTCGCGCCGAAGTACTGGGGTTCGCGCAGTCTCGACTATCTCTGGTATGGCATCGGCGCCTATCTGGCGAAGCATCCGGAGCTGCGCTATCTGTTCGGACCGGTGTCAATCAGCGCCGCGCTGCCGCTGGCAGCGCGCGAGCAGCTGGTGGCTTACTACAGCCGCTACTTTGGCGATGAGGATGGCTTCGGCGTCGAAGCCCGCAGCCCATTCCGTTTCCATGCCGCACCTCCGGGGTTTGGTGAGCTGGATGCCGGCGAGTCCTTCCGCCTGCTGCAGGACAACCTGAAAGCGCTGGGCGCCCGCGTTCCGACCTTGTACAGGCAGTACACCGAGCTGTGTGAACCGGGTGGCGTACGTTTCCTCGCCTTTGGTGTGGATGCCGACTTCGCCGACAGCATCGATGGCCTGATCCTGCTGGATCTTGAGCGCATGCGGCCGAACAAGCGCCGGCGCTACCTGCCCGAGGCGAATGATGCGCTGCCGGGAGCAGTGGCATGAGCGCGGTTGCGCGCATCGAAGGCGTGGAGCGCGGTTGCCGCTCGCTGTTCATCAGCGACGTGCATCTGGGCTCGGGTCATTGCCACGCCAGCGAGCTGGCCGACATGCTGGCGCGGATTCCGCACCGGCAGCTGTTCCTGGTCGGCGACATTGTCGACCTGTGGTGGATGTCCAGCCGTCGCGCAGTGTGGGATTCCGGCGCCAGTCGCCTGGTTGAGTGCCTGCATGAACTGGCGCGTGGTGGCGTGGAGCTGACCTATATCCCCGGCAACCATGACCGTCCGATCCGCCGCTTCGTTGGTCTTGGCCTGCCGCAGATGCAGATCCGTCGTCGTGTCATCCACGAAACCGCCGATGGTCGTCGACTGCTGGTGACGCATGGCGACGAATTCGACGCGGTGACGCGCATGGGTGGCTGGCAGGAGTGGCTGGGTGACCGCCTCTACGATCGCATCCTTGCCGGCAATCGCATGGCCAACCAGCTGCGCGCGCGGCTGGGCATGCGTTACTGGTCGTTGGCCGACTTCGTGAAACGGCAGAGTGGCGCCGCGGAACGCTACATCGCCCGCTTCGCGGATGCCGGCATCGATGCGGTACGGCGACGTGGCCTTGACGGCATCATCTGCGGCCATATCCACCGCGCCGAGCTGCGACTGGTTGATGGCCTGATCTACGCCAACGACGGCGACTGGGTGGAAAGCCTGACCGCACTCGCCGAACGTCCGGATGGCAGCCTGGAGCTGCTGCATGCCGGCGCGGGCATCGAATGCCTGTCGCGACTGCCCGCGCGCCAGCGACCGGCGCCGACGCCAGGCCGGCTGGCGGCCGCCGCCTGAGGGCTTTCCGCGACGGGTGCCCGCCTTTCTGTTCCGGGTTATTGCGAAGTGCCAATGTCCGGCAGTTCGCCGGGTGCGGCCAGCAGCAGGTCGGGATTGATGCGCTGGTTGATCCAGCGAACGCCCAGATGCAGGTGCGGACCGGAAACGCGACCGGTGGCGCCGGACTTGCCGATCGCCTGGCCCTTCTTCACCTCGTCGCCTTCCTTCACGTCCATCTCCGAGAGATGGAAATACTCGCTGACCAGTCCATCGCCATGGTCGATGTAGATCGCATTGCCGGTCATGAAATGATCCGCGGCCAGAACCACCTTGCCGTCGGCGACAGCGGACAGCGTGGTACCGGTGGCGACCGGATAATCGCGGCCGGTGTGCGTGCTGGTATACGGCAGCTCATTGAAGCGGCGCTCGAAGCAGAAGTCGTTGTCACCACCGATGCCGCTGCTGGCGGGCTGCCCCAGAGGCAGCGTGAAGCGTGGCTCGGTGCGCTTGGGATTGATCGCGCGCTTGACCTGCCGGTATTCGCGCAGGTGACGATCCAGATCAGCGCCCTGTGGATTTACCAGCGCTTCGTTCTCGATCTTCACGTCGAACTTGCCGCATTCGCGCCTGGTCACGTCGATGTGGCCGATATGCTGATTCCCGGCCGCGTCATAGAGCGCGGCGTCGTAGCGGCCCGTCCGCGCTTTCATGTCAGTCGGGTAGTAGCAGACGCCATCGACGGCCGGATAGAGGCGGCCGAGGTAGCCGCATTTGCTTGCCTCCATGCCGCTCCAGCGGGCGACATCGCCCTGCCGGATGCTCACGCTGCCCGCAGTGGCCGATGTGGCGGTGATGACCAGCGTGGCGGCTCCTAGGAGACGAACGAGGCGTTGGATCGACATGGCGACTCCCTTGGCGATGGTTTGCAGCTTGACGATGCGTTCCACGCTAGCCCGCGAGGCTTCGGTGATCAAGTTGGGCACCGCGATGACTGGTGCCGCAGCCAGTCATCCGGGTGCTACGCTGTGCCTCCCCGGTCACTGATGCCGGCCTATCAAGGAGAAGCGGAATGAGTTCTTTGCTGGACATGGTGCGTGACGCCATCGACGACCGCGTGGTCAAACGCACCGCGAGTGAACTGGGGACCTCGCCGGATCTCGCGCAGAACGCCATCGAGACGGCGCTACCGCTGCTGGTCGGTGCGTTGGGACGCAATGCCGCGGAGCCGCAGGGGGCGCAATCGCTGTTCAACGCACTGCACAAGGATCACGGCAGTTCGCAGCCGACCGATGTGCTGTCCAGCGTTCTCGGCGGCGGTGGTCTTGGTGACGGCATGAAGATCCTCGGCCACATCTTCGGCGGACGCCAGCAACGCGCCGAGCAGGGCGTCAGCCAGATGTCCGGTCTTGATGGCGCCACCGCAGCGAAGCTGATGGCGATGCTGGCGCCGGTAATCATGTCGGTGCTTGCCAACCGCAGTCGCCAGCAGAACATGGGTCCGTCGGACCTTTCCGGGCTGCTTGGTGGCGAGAAGCGCCGCATCGAAGAACACAGCGGCGCCGGTGGCCTGATGAATGCGGTGCTGGATCGTGATGGCGATGGTGACGTGGACTTCGCCGACATCGCGCAGAACGTCAGCATGCTCGGTTCGCTGTTTGGTCGTCGCTGATTTTTCGGCAACGGTTCCGCCAGTAACGGATTGACGCGACGGCGTCCGGAGTCATCCGGGCGCCGTCGTCGTTTGTGAACGTCAGTGTGCGGTTGCGTCGCCGATCTCGCGGCGAAGGAAGTCATCCCAGTCCGGCGCGGCGATGCGTCGCAGCAGCGCCGTGTTCAGCGCTTCGCGCAAGGGACTGTTGTTCGGCAGGGCGAGTGCGTAGTCCTGCCGCTCGACGGTGATCGGCAACAGCCGCAGACGGTCACGATGCGATTCGCTGATGCGGTAGTTCAGCAGTGGTGCGTCGTACAGCACGGCATCCAGTTCGCCTTTCTCCAGCTGGTCCAGCGCCGGATCGAGGTCATCGAACAGGCGCGCCGAGAATCCCTCGTTCGACAGCCAGGCGGCGCTGGTGCTGTCGCGCAGGCTGCCGACACGCTTGCCCACGAGGTCGTCGGTATTTTCGATGCGCGCGCTTAGGTGCTGCACCGTCAGGGCCGAGGTGATGGCGGCGGTGAAGCTGGACACGATGATCAGTGCCGCGAACATCCACAGCAGTGCCAGGAAACGGCCGGCCGGCGTGATCGGCGCCTTGTCGCCGTAGCCGACGGTGGTCATGGTTACTGCGGCGAACCAGAAACCATTGCCGATGCCGCTTCCTGCCCCACCGCCGAACTGTTCGGGATTGCGCCGGCGTTCCGCCAGCCAGATCAGGAAACCGATCAACAGCAGCAAGCCACCGAGCGCCGCCACGACCTTGAGGAAGCCCGGCGAGATCAGCGCACGAATGGCCGAACCCCAGCTGCCGCGGTCATCGGCGCGGACGGCGATGCCGGTGCCGGAGCTGGTCAGCGGATGACTGAAGTCGAGTCGCTGCTCGCGTTCGGCGGTGACCGTCAATGCGCCCAGGCCGACATCGGCTCGACCTTCGGCAACGGCATCCAGTAGCTCCGCCAGGCCCATCTGCTGGTACTGATAGTTCCAGCCGTTCTCCCGGGCGATGTCTTCCCACAGCGCCACGGCCAGGCCATCGTAGCCGTCGTCGGTGGCGATCACGAAGGGCGGCGCCGTCTTCACCGCGACGATGAGAGGCCGTTCGGCTTGCGTCGCCGACTCCGCCCGGTCCTGGCTCCAGCCCAGCGACGTCAACAGCAGCAGCGACAGTGCGGCAGCCCGAAGCAGGCGGGCGCGAAGGTGGTTGCTGGTCAAATGCTTCTCCTCGTTCGCGTTTGCCGCAAGCCTATCGCGACGGCGCGACGGCTTCAGCGGCTTGCCCCCTACAATGCCGCATGGACTCGATCACCCACCTGTTTTACGGCGCGACGATCTGTGCGGCCATCGCACCGGCGAAGCATCGGCGGGCGGCGCTGCTCGCTGGCGCCGCACTGAACACGCTGCCCGATCTGGATGTGTTTCCGCTGATGCTGCTCGACGATCCGGTGCTGCGCATGACCTGGCATCGCGGGTCGACGCATTCGCTGCTGGTGCTGCCATTCATCGCGCTGGGGTTGTGGTGGTGGTTCCGTCGCCGCGGTGGTCGCGTGGCCGACGCGCCGCGGCGCTGGTGGTGGGCGATCCTGGTCACGCTGCTGGCGCATCCGTTGCTGGATGCCTTCACCGTGTATGGCACGCAGCTGTGGTGGCCACTGATGCAGCCACCGGCGATGTGGTCATCGCTGTTCATCATCGATCCACTGTTCTCGCTGCCCTGGATCTTGGCAGCCGTCAGTGCCTGGTTCCTTCGTCGCGACATGGCGGCGCAGCGGGTGCTGGTCAGCGGCCTGCTGCTCGGCGTGGGTTATCTCGGCTGGTCGATGCTGGCCAAGCAGCGGGTCGAGCAGGCGTTGGCGTCAACCCTGGAAGGCACGCAGTTGGCGACAGCGCCACGATTTTCCGTGCCAGCGCCGCTGAACACGCTGCTCTGGCGCGTGGTGGTGTTGACGCCGGATGGTTATCTGGAAGGCGAGCATTCGCTGGTGGCCGACAGCGGGCCAATCCGCTTTCGCGAGCATCACGATGAGCGTGCTCTGCTGGGTGATGTTGCCGCGTTTCCGCGCGTGGCGCGGCTGCTTTGGTTCAACCATCATTTCGTGCGCGCCGAGATGACTGACGACGGCCTGTTGCTCAGTGATCTGCGCATGGGCAGCGAGCCGGACTACGTGTTCCGCTTCCTGGTCGCGCAAAACGATGGCAAGCAGTGGCGGCCGCTGGTTCCGGTGCAACGCGTGCCCTCTACATTGGGGCGTTCCCAGAATCTGGGCGACATCTGGCATCGCATCTGGCAACCGCCCGATGACGATGGTGTTGGTCTGCCCGGTCAGGCTGCGGCAGACAGATTCGGATCGATGCCGGCCGCCAGCGCATCGAAGTAGTCGCGGGTCAGTTGTCGCTGCTGGTCGGCGCTTTCGGCGCGATTGACCACGGTTCGAAATGTGGCGTTTTCCGGGCGATCCTTGGCATACCAGCCCAGATGCTTGCGTGCGATGCGCAGGCCCATGAACTCGCCGTAGAAGTCGTAAAGATCGTCGAGGTGGCCGAGCAGGATGTCGCGCACCTCGGCGGGCGAGGGCGGTGGCAGCTCCTCGCCGGTTTCGAGGTAATGCGCGACTTCGCGGAAGATCCATGGCCGCCCTTGCGCGGCGCGGCCGAACATCAGTGCATCGACACCGGTACGCTCCAGCACGAAACGCGCCTTGGGGCCGCTGTCGATATCACCGTTGGCGATCACCGGAATCGTCAGTGCCGCCTTGATCGCGGTGATGGTGTCGTATTCGGCCTCGCCGGTGTAGTGCATGTCGCGGGTGCGACCGTGTACGGCCAGGGCGGCGATGCCGGCGTCTTCAGCGATGCGCGCGATGCGCGGGCCATTGCGGTGATGGCGATCCCAGCCGGTGCGGATCTTCAGCGTCACCGGCACGTCGACGGCGTCGACCACGGCCTTGAGGATGCGCGCCACCAGCGGCTCGTCGCGCATCAGGGCCGAGCCCGCATCGACCTTGCACACCTTCTTGGCCGGGCAGCCCATGTTGATGTCGATGATCTGCGCACCATGGTCGACGTTGAAGCGCGCGGCCTCGGCCATCATCGCCGGGTCGTAGCCGGCGATCTGCACGCTGATCGGCGGCGGCTCGCCGTCATGATCCATCCGCTGCAGCGACTTGCGGGTTCGCCACAGCGACGGATCGGAACTGGTCATCTCCGACGCGCAAAGCCCCGCGCCGAGCCGCTTGCAGAGGATGCGGAACGGCTTGTCGGTGACGCCGGCCATCGGCGCCAGCAGCAGGCCGGGCGCGATGCGGTGCGGACCGATGGTCAGCTCTGGCAGTAGCGGGACGTCTGATTGCATGCGGGTGCCTTACACAGACAACAACGGCGGCGCCCTCGCGGTGCGCCGCCGTCGGTCATTCGATGCTTGCGGCTTACTCGTCGACGACGCTGGCGCCAGCGGCGTTCTTGCCCACCGATTCGATGCCGTTGTCGCGGCCGGACTCGGTCTTGTACATCTGGCTCTTGCCAATCACCTGGCCGTTGCCGGCGACGAGGTTGAAGAAGAAGCGTCCATCCTTGGCGACCTCCTTGCGGAAGTTGCCGGCGTCGCCGCCGTTCTTGCGCACCGATTCGATGCCGTTGTCGCGGCCACCCTTGTCGGCGTAGCCCTGGCTACTGAGGATGATCTCGCCGTTGGCGGCCTTCAGCGAGAAGTAGAACTTGCCGTCGCTACCGGTGCTGCATGCGAATTCTCCAGCCATAGTCGTTTCTCCTTTGTCGGGATGATCGGCATGTGCCGCCGCCAAGGGTGGCGCAACGACATCAGGATGCCAAGTCAGCTGGCCGGTATTGCGGCTTCCGGTTCAGCTTCCGGCGCCTCGAATTCCAGCCAGTTGGCGATGACGCCACGCGCCTGGTCGACGCCCAGTCGCGCGGTGGCGGAAAAGGTCTGCGCACTGGCGCGCTCGCCCACCAGCGCCTTCAGCTCCTTGCGCACTTTCGCCAGCGTGCTGGACTGCGCGCCACGGCCCAGCTTGTCGGCCTTGGTCAGCAGGACATGGCAGGGCAGGCCGCGCTGGGCGGCGAAGCCGATCATGTTGCGGTCGAAATCCTTCAGCGGGTGGCGGCAGTCCATGACCACGATCAGCCCGCACAGGGACTGGCGTTCGCGGAAATAGCGCTCGATCAGCTTGCGCCAGTGATCGCGCAGGGCTTCGGGCACCTTGGCGTAGCCATAGCCGGGCAGGTCGACCAGATAGCGTTCCGGCGCCAGATCGAAGAACACCAGCTGCTGTGTCCGTCCCGGCGTCTTGCTGGTCCGCGCCAGCCGGGTCTGTTCGGCCATGGCATTGATTGCACTGGACTTCCCGGCGTTGGACCGGCCGGCAATGGCGACTTCCAGGCCGCCTTCCTCGGGCAGGTCGCGCCAGTTATGCACGCTTTTCAGGTAGGTGGCGTATTGCAGCGGGCGGCGTGCCAGTACCGCGGGATCGGGCTGGTTGGGGATGTCATTCATGCGTCGGGCTGGCGTTGGGGCGGCCCGGGAACGGGCTGCTTCGTTGACCGCCAAGGGGGCGGCTGGAATAATCTCGCCGGTTCTGCGCGGCATCTTCCGCACGGCGGTTTGCGGCGTTTCATGGCTCCCGGTGATGGGAGCAGTCTGAGATTTTCGGAGCAATTGTATGAGCTTTCGGCGCAATGCGGGGCTGCTGGCCCTTGGTCTGGCAGTCGCTACGCCCCTGTCCCTGCTGTCTTTGGCGGTGACGTCCTCGACGGCGATGGCCCAGGAGGCCGCCGAGGTGAGCGCGGTTCCCGAGCAGCCGGCGGCCACCGCCGTCGTGCTGAGCCAGGACACCGGTCCGGCGCAGCCGGGCGACGCCGAGCGCGGCGCCGCCAAGGCCGCCACCTGCGCGGCCTGCCACGGCATGGACGGCAATTCGGCTGATCCGCAGTACCCCAAGCTGGCCGGCCAGCACGAGGCGTACATCGCCCGCATGCTCGGCCTGTTCAAGAGCAACCAGCGCCAGAATCCGATTATGCTCGGCTTCGCGGCGCCGCTCAGCAAGCAGGACATGCGCGACCTGGGCGCCTATTTCTCCGGCAAGACCGCGCTCAATGGCGTGGCCGACGAGAGCGTGATCGAAAGCGGTCCGAACAGCGGCAAGAAGTTCTACCAGGTGGGCGAGAGCCTGTTCCGCGGTGGTGATGCTGCCCGCGGCATCCCGGCCTGCGCGGCCTGCCACGGCCCCACCGGCAGCGGCAATCCGGGCCCGGCCTATCCGCACCTGGCAGGCCAGCATGCCAAGTACACGGCGATGCAGCTGACTGCCTTCCGCGATGGCCTGGTCTGGGGCACCGAGGACAGCGCCAATACCGTGATGAGCGGCGTTGCCGCACGCCTTACCGACGAGGAAATCCAGTCGCTGGCCAGCTTCATCGAGGGTCTGCACGCGACCGACAGCGGCGCCCTGCCGTTGGCCGAGGGAACCTCCGCCGCGCACTGAGGTCACAGCCGACCGTGGCGCTGCCTGTTGGCGGCGCCGTTACGACGACACTACGGAGATTGCCGATGTTTCTGCGCCTGACCGGCCTGTTGGCCCTGCTGATCAGCACCGCCGCCTGCAACGCCCAGACGCCTGCCGCGGCGCCTGTCGAGGGCGAGGATTACTTCCTGATCGAAAACCCGTCGCCGCCCGAGTCTGGCGACAAGATCGAAGTGATCGAGGTGTTCAGCTACGCCTGCCCGCATTGCGCGGATTTCCAGCCGTTCATCGACGGTTGGAAAAAGACCCAGCCGGCGGACGTCGACTTCCAGTACATCCCGGCCGCCTTCGGCAATACCTGGGATGATTTCGCCCGCGCCTTCTACACCGCGCAGGTGATGGGCATCCTCGACAAGACTCACCACGAGCTGTTCAAGGCGCTGCACAAGGATCGCCGTCCGCTTCGTGGTACCGCCGCGATCGCCGCCTTCTACGGCGACTACGGCGTCGACCCGAAGGTATTCGAAGGCACGATGAATTCCTTCGCCGTCAACGCCAAGATCGGCCGCAGCAAGCAGCAGGTGCCGCGTTGGCAGGTTGATGGCACGCCGACGCTGGTGGTCGACGGCAAGTATCGCGTCGTTGCCGGCAAGAAGGGCTTCGACGGCATGCTGAAGACCCTGGATGCGGTCATCGTCAAGGCCCGCGCTGATCGCGCCGCCGCCAAGAAGTAAACGGCAGCCAACGCCGTTGCCGAAGGCCGCCCCGAGGGCGGCCTTCGACGTTTTGCGGGATCGGTTCCTTGCAATTGCGCTCGCGCCATCACGAGAATGACGAGGTCCGGGTGACAGGGGAACGCCGGCAATAGCGATGGACAGCCGCTTCATCAAACTGTTGAGTTTCAACATCCAGGCGGGTGCAAGCACGCGCCGGTATCGCGACTATGTGACCCGCAGCTGGACGCAGGTGCTGCCGCATCCGGAGAAGCGCAGCAACCTCGACCGCATTGCCGAGGCCGCGTCGGAGTTCGATATCGTCGGGCTGCAGGAAGCCGATCCGGGCTCGCTGCGATCCGCGTTCCTCAACCAGACGCACTACCTGGCCGAGCAGTCCGGCATGCCCTTCTGGAGCCACCAGCCGAACCGTCGCGTTGGCCGGCTGGCTGGCAGCGCCAACGGCCTGCTGAGCCGCTATGAGCCGGTGGAAGTCCACGATCACCCGCTGCCGGGGCGGATTCCGGGTCGCGGCGCGCTGTGGGTGCGTTTCGGCGATGAACTTGGCGGCCTGGTACTGGTGATCAGCCATCTGTCGCTGGGTATTCAGGCCCGGGTCGCGCAGGTGAGTTTTCTCGCCGAGCTGCTGGCGGACGCCCCGCGCGTGGTACTGATGGGCGACTTCAACTGTCCGCCGGATGCCCGCGAAATGCAGCCGCTGTATCGGCACACCCGCCTGTCGCCCGGCACCCAGCCGATTGCGACCTTCCCGAGCTGGCGGCCTAGCCGCGCCATCGATCACATACTGATCAGCGATGGCCTGGCGGTGACGCAGCGCTGGCGGCTCAACGAACCGCTTTCCGACCATCTTGGCGTCGCCGCCGAGCTGCGCCTGCCGCTGGGCTGAAGCGGGTTCGAAGTCTCCGCGCGACTGCGCCAGAATGGTGGCGCGAACCGGGAGATAGTCATGTCCGATACCCAGACCCCGACTGAGGCCAGCCACGCCCTGCCATTGCTGGCGGCCAAGCTGGAGGCGATCGGGCCATACCGGCTTCGCGAGATCATTGGCGAAGGCGGCATGGGATCGGTCTATCGCGCCGAGCAGACCGAGCCGGTCTGGCGCGAGGTGGCGATCAAGGTCACCCGCATCGACCTCGGTTCGGCCGGCAGCCTGGCGCGCTTCGAGGCCGAGCGGCAGATCCTGGCGACGCTGAACCACCCGAACATCGCGCAGGTCTACGAGGCCGGGGCGACGCCGGACGGCTTTCCCTACATGGTGATGGAGTACATCGCCGGGCAGGGCCTGCGCCAGTACTGCGACGAGCGACGGTTCGGCCTGCGCGAGCGCATCGGGCTGTTCATTGATGCCTGCCGTGCCGTGCAGTACGCGCACCAACGCGGCGTCATCCATCGCGACATCAAGCCCTCGAACATCCTGGTCGATGACCGCAGCGGCGCGCCGGTGCCGAAGCTGATCGATTTCGGCATCGCCAAGCTGGTTGCCGCGGCACCCGGCGAGCACACCGTGGCCGGCGCGGTTCTCGGCACGCCGGTTTACATGAGTCCCGAGCAGGTCAACGCCGCTGCCGATGTGGATACGCGCACCGATGTCTATTCACTGGGCGTGGTGCTTTACCAGCTGCTGGCCGGCGTGCTGCCGCGCGCCGAGGCCAGCGGTGACGCGCGGCAGTGGCGGGATGAGGTCAGCACCCTGGCCAAGCGTCCCAGCCGCAAGCTGGCTGATGCCGACAACGCGGCGGACATCGCCGCCGCGCGCGGCATGTCGCTGGAGGCGCTGCGGCATGGCCTGTCCAGCGAGCTCGACTGGATCGTGCTGCGTGCGATGGCACCAGAGCGTGAGCGTCGCTACGGGTCGGCCGCGGATCTCGCCGCCGATCTGCAGCGCTATCTGGATGGCCATCCGGTGGAAGCCCGCCCGGTGACGCGCGGCTACGTGCTGCGCAAGTTCATCGGTCGGCATCGCCTTGAAACCGCTTTCGCGACCCTGCTGCTGTTGGCGGTCGGTGCATCGCTGTGGGTAGTGGTCGGCGCCTGGCACGACGAGCGCCGTGCCCACGAGCAGGCCGAGCTATCCGCGACCCAGGCGAAGGCCATCAATGACTTCCTGCTGGAAATGCTGTCCGCACCCGATCCGCGCGTCAGCGGGCGTGAGGTGAAGGTGATCGATGTGCTGGAAAGCGCGGCCAGCAAGGCGCGCGATGCCTTTCCCGATCAGCCGCTGGTGCGCGCCGCGCTGCTGGAAACCCTGGGTCGCAGCTATGCCGGCCTGGCCGAGCAGGAAACCGCCGTCGGCCTGATTCGCGAAGCGCTTGCCCTGCGTCGGGAAGCGACCGGCGCGGACAGCGAACTGTCGCTGGAAACCGAGAACGAACTGAACGAGGCCGTCGTTCCGCTGCAGCCGATCGCCGACACCACCGCGCAGATGAAGGACCTGTACCAGCGCGCGGTGCCGGCGCTGGGCGAGAGGCATCCGGTCAGCATCACCGCGCTCAACAATTACGGAACGCTGCTGGTCTACCTCGCGGGTGAAACCGAGGATGAGGCGAAGGCGGCGGCGATGCGCGAGGAGGCGCTCGATGCGCAGCGTCGCAACCTGGTGCTGCGCGAGCAGGTCTACGGACCCGACGACGAACGCACCACGCATGCGCGAAACAACCTTGCCGGCACGCTGCGCTCGCTGGAGCGCTATGCCGAGGCCGAGCCGCTGTACGCCGAGAATCTGGAACGCCAGCTGCGCCTGTTCGGCGAGGACAACCACTACACGCTGACGACCATGGACAACCTGGCGTTGACGCGCGAGCAGCTGGGTCGCGTGGGTGAGGCAATGCCGATGTACCAGCGCTCGCTGGACGGGCTGCGCCGCGTGGACGGCATCGATCACCCGGCCACGCTGCAGACGCAGGTGACCTTCGGGCAGGCATTGCTGGCGCATGGTGATCGTGATCGCGGCATCGCCATGCTCACGGACGTCATCGAGAAGAACGCCTCGCGCGGCGAGGAGCACTTCCTGACCCGCCGCGCGCGCCGGTCACTGGCTGATGCCGGTGTCGACGAGCCGGTACCCGCGGAGCCTGCTGCTGGAGAGAGGTCCGATACCGCGGCGGAGTCCGGACGGGCACAGGAGTCGGCGAACTAGCGCCTATTTCAGCGCCAACGAAATGCCGACTGCGAGCAGGAACAGCGCAAACACCCGGCTCAGTGCGACGCCACTCAGCGCGTGCGCCAGTCGTGTTCCCCAGGGGGCGGCCAGCATCGACGCTGAGGCGATGCCGATGGCGGCCGGCAGGTAGACATAGCCGACGCCGCCGGTTGGCAGCGCGCCAGCCGGACCGAACAGCGCATAGCTGATCGCGCTGGATGCGGCGATGGCCACGCCGCAGGCGCTGGAGGTTCCCACCGCGCGCACCGGCGCCACGCCCATGCGCACAAGGAGCGGCACGGTGAGGCTGCCGCCGCCGATGCCAACGATGGCGGATACCGCGCCGATCACCGTGCCCGCCAGCACCAGCCATGGCGAACGTGGCGCGTCCGGGCGCCCGTCACCCGGCGCCACGCGGCCCAGCAGCATCTGCAGGGCGGCGAGCAGGCAGTACCCGGCGACCAGCCAGCGCAGGGTTTCGCCGGACAGCCAGGTCGCCACCAGCGCACCCAATGCCGCGCCAACCAGCAAGCCCGGAACCAGCCGCCACACGCTAGGCCACAGCACGCTGCCACGCTGGTGATGCGCACGCGCCGAGGCGCTGGCGGTGAACAGGATGCTCGCCAGCGACGTGGCCAGCGCCGCGTGCATGGCGAACTCGGCCGGCACGCCCGACAGCGGCAGCAGCCACAGCAGCACGGCGACGATTACCAATCCGCCGCCCACACCCAGCAGCCCGGCCAGCAGCCCGGCGCAGGCGCCGAGCGCGAGGTACATGAACAGGTTGCCCAGCAGGCCGCTCATGCCGGGCGCATCCGCTGCCCGGCCTGAATGGCGCCTGTCGAACCGGACAACGGTCGCCGGCCAGGAAAGCGAAGGTCGCGTGGGTAGGAAGGTCGCATCGGATACACTGGGCGAATGTCAAAGACCGACATGTCAGCACGCACGCCGTCGCGGCGGCAACCCGCATTCCCCGCTCGTCACGCTGGTGTCCGCCGGGCCTTTTCACGCGTCACCGCGCTTTGCGCCGCCCTGCTGGCGGTGTCCGCCGGCGCGGCGCCGCCATCCACGGGAAGTGCGGCGTCATCAACAGGCGCCTTCGAAGCCGCGCTCAAACTGGTGGAAAGCGGTCCGCAGCCGGCCGCCGACGCGGCACGGCTGGCCTTCGCCGCGCACCCGCTGGCCGGTTACCTCGACTACGCCGCGCTGCGTCGCCGACTGGCCAGTGCCAGCCCGGCCGACTTCCACGCCTTCCTGCAGCAGCACGGTGACCTGCCGGTGGCCGCGGACCTGCGCCGCTCCTGGCTGTCGATCCAGGCCAAGCGCAACAACTGGGCGCAGTTCCGCGCCGACTATCTGGGTGACGACGACCAGGCCATGGTCTGCCATTCGCTGATGGCGCGCGCGCAGCTCGGCATCAACGAGGGCCTGCTGAAGGATATGGCCGACGTCTGGCGGCATGGGCATTCCATGCCCGACGCCTGCGACCCGGTGTTCGCCACCTTGAAGGCGCAGGGTCGGCTCGATACCGACTTGCGTCTGGAGCGCATCGTGCTGGCGGCCGAAGAGGGCAACACCGGCCTGATGCGCTTCCTCGCCCGCGCGCTGCCGGGCGACGTGGCGGGCAAGGTCCGGACCTATGCGGACTACCTCGACAAGCCCGGCGTTGCCGCCGCGCAATGGACGCCGCTGCCGATGGCGCGGGCGGTCGCACAGATGGGCCTCAAACGGTTGGCGCGTCGCGATCCCGACACGGCCGAATCGCTGCTGCAGCGCATCGGTTCCGCGATGAAGTTCGACCGTCACGAGCGTGGCGTGGTGTTGCGCGAGATCGCCCTGTGGAGCGCGGTTTCCTACCTTCCCGAGGCCGCGCGTCGGCTCAAGGCGGTGCCGCCCGACCTCTGGGACGACCAGTTGCACGCCTGGGCCGTGCGCGAGGCGCTGGCCCGCAGCGATTTCAGTGGCGCGCTCAAGGCCATCGAGGCCATGCCCGACGAGCTGCGCGCCGACACGCGCTGGCGCTACATGTCGGCGCACCTGCTCGACCGCCTGGGCCGCAAGGCGGAGGCGGATGCAGCCTTGGCCGAACTGGCAACGCGCCCTGACATCTATGGCTTCCTGGCCGCTGATCGCCTCGGTCAGCCCTACACGATCTGCCCGCTGTCGACGCCGGACGATGCAGCCGAGCGCGCCCGTGTCGCCGCCGTTCCCGGCATCCAGCGCGCGCTGCTGCTGTACGGCATGGAGCGCCTGACCTGGGCGCGACGCGAGTGGGCGCAGGCGTTGCGCGACATGCCGGCGGATGATCGACGCATGGCGATCCACATTGCCGACGATGCCGGCTGGCACGATCGCGCCGTCTACTACCTCAGCAGCGGCGATGACCTGCGTTACTACGACCTGCGCTTCCCGGTGTCGCACGACGCACACCTGCGCGCGCAGGCGCTGAAGCGCGGCCTCGATCCAGCCTGGGTGGCCGCGCTGATCCGCTCCGAAAGCGCGTGGATGCCGGACGCGCGTTCCGGCGCCAACGCGCGTGGCCTGATGCAGCTGCTGCCGGTGGTGGGGCATCGCGTGGCCAAGCAGCTTGGCGTGAGCTGGTCGGGTTCGGAAACGCTGTATCACCCGGAAACCAACATCACGCTGGGCACCGAACACCTGAAGAGCGAGCTGGATGCCTTCCAGCAGCAGCCCATGGTGGCGACGGCGGCCTACAACGCCGGGCCCACGCCGGCACAGCGCTGGCGCACCGAGCGTCCATTGTCCGACCCGGCGCTATGGATCGAGACCATCCCGTATTTCGAAACCCGCGACTACGTGGCACGCGTGTTCGCCTTCAGCGTGATCTACGACTGGCGCCTCAATGGCGACGCGCTGCCGGTGACCTCGCGCCTGCTGGGGCGGGCCGACAAGCGCAAGCCCGTGGTGTGTCCGTTGCCCACAACCACCGCATCTACCGCATCCGTATCGGCCGCCGCGACGGCCACGACGGGAGCGACCCCATGAGGCCGCAACGCATTGTCGTGCTCGGCGGCACCGGATTCGTCGGCAGCCAGCTGCTGCCACGTCTGCGCGCTGATGGCCACGAGATCCTCGCGCTCAGCCGCAACCTCACCGGTCACCACGAGCTGCTGCGCACACCGGGCGTCACCTGGCGATCGCTGGATGTGTACGACCGGAACAAGCTGGTCGACGCATTGCGCGGAGCGGATACCGTCATCAACCTGGTCGGCATCCTCAATGAGAAGGGACGCGACGGTAGCGGCTTCCAGCGCGCGCACGTCGAGTTGGCCGAGGTGGTCATCGCGGGCTGCAAGGCTGCTGGTGTGGATCGCCTGCTGCAAATGAGCGCGCTCAACGCCGGCCGCGGCCAGAGCCACTACCTGCGGACGCGCGGCGAGGCGGAAGCGCAGATCAAGGCATCCAGGCTCGACTGGACGATCTTCCAGCCCTCGGTGATCTTTGGCCCCGGCGATGGCCTCTACAACCGTTTCGCCGGTCTGCTTCGTCCGCTGCCCTGTCTTCCGCTGGCCTGCGCCGACACCAAGTTCGCGCCGGTCTACGTCGGCGATGTCGTCGAGGCCTTCGCCCGAGCGCTGGCGCGACCGGAAAGCGTTGGCCAGAGCTACGAGCTGTACGGTCCGCGCGTACTGAGCCTGCGCGACATCGTCCGGCAGACGGCGAAGGCACTGGGTCGTCGTCGACTGGTGATTCCGCTGCCGGATGCGCTGGCCCGCCTGCAGGCACTGTGCCTGGACTTCGTTCCCGGCAAGCCGTTCTCCAGCGACAACTACCGCAGCCTGCAGACCGATTCCGTCGGCGGCATCGACGGGCTGTTCCGGCTCGGCATCACGCCTAAGGACCCGGCAGATTTCGTCGACGCCATCGTCGCGCGCTCACCGAGGCAGCGTCGCCTGGATCACGACCGTCTGCCGCGATGAAGTCTTATCGGGTCGGCGGCTGCGTGCGCGACCGCCTGCTCGGCCGGTATCACGCTGAATTGAAGACCGGTGACGTCGACCACGTTGTCGTTGGCGCCACACAGGACGAGATGGAGTCGCTCGGGTTCAAGGCGATTGGCAAGGACTTCCCGGTGTTCCTGCATCCCGACAGCGGTGAGGAATACGCGCTGGCGCGAACCGAACGCAAGGCCGGCCGTGGATATCGCGGTTTCGTGGTCGATGCCGATCCATCGGTGACGCTGGAGCAGGACCTCGCGCGCCGCGACTTCACCATCAACGCCATGGCGGAGGACGATGACGGCAACGTCATCGATCCCTACGGCGGCCAGCGCGATATCGAACAGCGCTGGCTGCGCCATGTGTCCGACGCCTTCGCAGAAGATCCGGTGCGCATCCTTCGTGCCGCGCGCTTCCTCGCCCGCTTCGCACCGCTGGGATTTCACCTGCACCCCGACACCGCCAAGCTCATGTGCGGAATGGTTGCCGATGGCGAGGTCGATCACCTGGTGCCCGAGCGCGTGTGGAAGGAATTGTCGCGCGCACTGACCGAAGCGGCACCGCAGGCCTTCGTTCAATGCCTGCGCGAAGTCGGCGCGTTGGCCCGGATTCTTCCCGAGGTTGATGCGCTGTACGGCGTCCCGCAGCGCGCCGAGTTCCATCCCGAAGTCGATACTGGCATCCACATCGAACTGGTGATGGAGCAGGCGGCAAGGATTGCGCCCGGCAACGCGATGATCGGTTTCGCCGCGCTCACCCACGACCTCGGCAAGGCGCTGACGCCCGAAGACGAATTGCCGCGCCATGTCCTGCACGAACAACGCGGCCTGAAGCCATTGGATGCACTTTGTCAGCGACTCAAGGTGCCGACCGACTACCGCAAGCTGGCTCGTGCCGCCTGTCGTCGAACACCTGGAACATCCATCGCTATCGACGAACTCAAGCCGGCCACGCTGCACGACCTGATCGCCCGCTGCGATGGCGCAGGTACCGTTCCACAGCTGATCCGCGATATGGCTGCGTGGTCTGCGAAGACGACAAAATGGTCGCAAAGGCCTCTCCGATAGCGCTGTCCCGCAGGGCGAGAACTCGTTGCCGCCCTCGACGCCATGCTGCAGATCAACGCCCGCGACCTCGACTTCGGTGGCCGCCCGCTGTCCGAAATCGGCGGCGAAGCCATCGGCGCCGCGTTGCGTCGGGCCCGCATCGCGGCTATCGTCCGACCGCCGCCTGGAGATGCCAGACGCCGCCGTGCCCCAGACCGCCGGCGGCCATCCTGCTTTCCGCTGCGTCGCTTCCCTGCACCGCCGAATCCCAGTTGCCTTCTGGGTCTTGGTGTCTTTGGCGAAACGCCATCAAAGGCTGCGAACGCACTGCGCGCACAGCTGCCGCAGCCGGTAGTCGATCGCCTGCTCACCGATTCCTCGCTGGATAACATGACGATGCTGGTGATGACTGCACCGATCACCGGGACAGCCGCCTGCGCTGGAACTCAGCGCGCGCCAGCGAGCAGTGTTATCAGCGATGTGATGACCGTGTGGGTGACTTCCGTGCAGACATCGGTGTCTGTGGTTTCGCGACCCAGTGTGACTGCGATGAGATTGACGAAGCTCAGATTGCAGCTGCCGGATCTACCTCGCGCTGAGTGTCGCCTATAACCGATGACGCCCGTCGCCCGTGCGCGAACAGGGCTTCATCGTTGATGCCGCGGCTGAGGCCCATCACCTGGAAGCGTTCGCCGCATGTCGCCGGGCAGCGGTCCCTGCGTTTGACCTGTGGGTCGAGGCGGTACTGCGCTTCCAGTGTCGGCATCCGACCACAGCTGCATCGACGCGCTGTGGGCAGACCGTTGCCGAGCTGGAACTGCGCCTGCGAGCTGCAGCCGGCGAGGCGAGGCCGGCGTGGTGGCCGGCTTCGGCGACGGCGGTGCAAGCTGGCGAAGGCGGCAACCGCAGTCCAACAGCAGCGCATCGCCGTGGGCGCGATGACGATAGTCAGGTTGAGGCGTGCCGTCGCTGCGTTCAGGCAGGTAGAACTCGCGGCGCGGATAGCCGTAGTCGACGAACAGCGCCAGTCCGCGACGCAGGCCGCCGCCGACAGCTTGCATCGAGTAGGGCAGCGGCGGCAGCAGAAGTTCGGACGTATAGCCATCGGGCAATTCGAGCGCGAGGCTTTGCGTTCCAGCATCCTGCGCACCGCCTGTGCCGACCAGCGCATCAGTCGCTGCTGCGTGCCGTGGCCAGGCTGCCGTCGGCGTCGATGGCGACGGCGCTTCCTCGCCGACTTCGCCGTCATGGATCGAGGAAGCGCGTGGTCGGCAGCTGCCCAGCACCTCGGCGGCGAAGATCATCGCCGTCGAAGGGTTCGTGCGGTGGCCGCTTCAGTTTCCACGCGCGATGCCGGGCGGTCCCAAGCCAGCGCTCACGATGCGCTCCTGCTGGCGCTGGCGCAGATGCGCGCTGGGTTCGAGGATGCGACGCAGCGCGCGCTGGCGTCCGGTTCATCCAGACGCTTCAAGGCATCCTCGGCGAAGGCGCCGCGTGCCGCCGCGTGCAGCCCGATGAATGCGGCATCCGGCGCCAAGCTCGCGCGAGCAGCCCGCTGACCGCGCGCCACGCCATCGGCAAACAGGCTGCCCAGCACCGGCGCAGCGATGAAATCGCCAGCCTCGCCGAACTTGATGGCGCCGGCGCGGTAGTAATCGCCTGCCGGGCGCGTACAGCGCGGGCTCCATGTAGCGCGAGAACGGGATTGCGCCGCCGACTGGGCGATTTCGGCGCGGATCAAGGCGCAGAGCTGAATCGCTGTGGGCGAGGGCGTCTCGGAGGCTTCAGGGAGGCTGGTGCTGGATTTCACGGCGTTATTGATCACAGAAATTGCTGGCATCCAGCAGCGGCACGCAGCAATGGAGACGGACAATGACCAAGGCGAAGAACTGCGACGCAGCAGACTGATGCCGACGTGGCGACGTTCATGGCGGCGATCGAACCGCCGAGCGCCGTACCGACTGCGAGGCACTTTCGGCGCTGATGGCCGACGTCACCGGTGAGCCAGCGCGGATGTGGGGTGCAAGCATGGTCGGCAGCACGGCAGCTACCACTACCGCTACGAATCCGGTCGCGAGGTGATTCTGCGTCGCCGGCTTCTCGCCACGCAAGGCGGCACCACGATCTACGATGATGGGCACGTATTGTGAAGGCGATGGCGCAGACGCGCTGTTCGTGCCATCGGCAGCAAGTTCAAGACTGGGAAGAGCCTGGATCTACGTCAAGCGGCTGTCGGATATCGATGTGGCGGTGCTGCGGGAGCTGGTGGTGCTGTCCGTCAAGGCGCGCTGACGTCGTTACGGGTAGCGATTCAGCGCAAAGGCGGCATACTGCGCCGAAGTTTCCTTCTGGCGGGCCATGTCATGCTTCGTGCTCGTTTCCCTCTTTGCTCTTACTGGCGGCGCGGCGATGGCGCTGCCGTCCGGGCTGGAAATCCTCAAGCATCCGGCGGCCGAATCGCGGCGACTGGAGGCCGAGCAGGGGCGCGACCGTGTGTCCGTCGCCGTGCACGGCGCGCTTCGATTTTGGAAACCGGCAGGACTACTGACCATTCGTCGACGCCGGCGAGATTCGGTGGAGCCTGCTGAGCGCGCAGCGTCCTGCACGCTGCCGCATCGCCGACGTGCGCGTCAGCCCGCCGATCCTCGATTACCAGCCCACCGTCCGCGCCAGCGCCGCTCGTCACCGACGACGGCGGCGACGGCTGGGGTTTCGCGCTACGGCGACACCGTGGTCAAGCTGGGCCTGACCGCGGCCTCGCTGGACCTGCGGCGACGCCGAAAGCGGCGTCGGCCACCTGCCGCTGGCCGACCCCGACCAGCCAGCCCGGGCCGTACCGCCCGGCCGCAACCGGGTGATCGCGAAGGCGGCTGAAGCCGGCATGCCGCGGGCGCGATGGTGAGCGGTGATCGTCCGCCGCGAGGCGCTTCATCGGTCGGCAGCTGATCCGTTGGACGGTAGTGATGCCTGCCGCACCGAACGCGCTCCCACGGTACAAAGTCGCATCTGGCATTGACCGCGGCCGCCGGAGCGCGAGCCTTGCGTGGCTTCGATCTTGCGGATCCGCGACATTCATCTGGTCGGCGACCTCAAGCTGCCTAGGCATGCGTCAGGTCAGACATTGCGGATCGCATATATCCGCAGCGCCTGTCGGTGCCGGATCCGCACGACCCTCGGATTTCGGAACAAAGCAGGCCTCTGCCAAGCTGGCGGACATGACGCGATCTTCGTGGCGGCATGGTTCGTCCACGTGCCGCCCGGCAACAGCGCGGACAGCCGGAACTGCGCGCATGGATCGGCAGTATCACGGTTGGAGAGTGTGAGGGCGCGGCCGAGGCAACTTTGGGTGGACTGGTTGTTGCCTACAAGGCCCCAGATGGCTGGAGGCTGGAAGGCGCCAAGTCAGGCGAGGTCGACAGCGTTGAAGCCGAGCCATAGCGGGGCTTCCACTGGGCCCCTGAAGCGCGGCGAGGCACGACGGATCAGCCCGCAGGGACGACCGCATGGATGCGGTCGTGTTTTTCGCCAGTACAGGGACGTGCTGTCGAAAAACCCCGTCGCGACTCGCGAACCCGAAGGGCGCGCTTGTGGGGTGTCCTTCTCTTTGCCTACTCTTCTCTTGGACAAGCAAGAGAAAGTAGGTCGCTGACCCGAAGGGGCAGTGAAAGCCTTTGATTTTCTGTCATCGCAAGGATGTTGGGGCTCGCCACAACCCACCCTGCGATTGCCCAGTCAATCGCCACCTTCTGGCGGCTGCTTCAACAACCTCCCCACCAGCAACAACAGCAAGAACGCCGCACCGATCAGAATCACCCACAGCACGATCTGCCGCGTGGGTAGTGGCTTGCTGGGTGCTTCCAGTGCGGCATTGCCGGCCAGTGCGCTGCCTTCGCCGAGCTTCGCCAGCGGTGGCCGCCAGTCGGCGTCGCTGTTGCGGCGGATCTCGGACAGCAGCGCCGGCAGTGGATAGTTCTCGCGCACGGCGGTGGCGCTGCCGGCGGCGAGGCGATAGGGCGCTGGTCCCTGCGTCAGCATCACGAAGCGATCCGGCACGTAGTCGAGGCGCAGCATGGGCGCGGTGCGCAGTGCCGGTTTCGTCTGCACGCGCCACAGACGATCGCGCGAGTCGCCGCGCAGCATCAGGCTGTCGTTGTGCAGGCGTGCGCCGCTTTGTTCGAGGTCGAACAGAGTGAAGCGGCCGCGTTCGCGCCAGGCCTGTTTGTCATCGCTGCGGCTGGAGATGATCACCGCGCTGATCGCGTTGTCGCCGCTGGTTTCGAGGTCGAGTCGCGACACCGGAAACGGCCCCGGACTGCGATAGGTGAAGGCGCCGGCCTCGTCATCCATTGCTTCGCCGCTGAGGCGCAGGCTGCGCGGCTGCGGTGGCGTGACTTCCACGGCGGGCAGCGTGCGGACTTCGATCATGTCGACCGGCAGCGATCCGCCGTCGGCGCGATGCAGGCGCAGGTAGTCATGGCTGACGCGCGGCAGGCTGACGCGATCACGCACCAGTTCGAAGCCGTTCTGCTTGAGGTAGAGCAGCGCGTGATCGCCGCCGACCGCACGCCAATGACTAAGGTCGTCGCTGCCGTCGATCTGCAGGCGTGCGTCGAAGCTGGCGTCATCCGGCAGGTCGAGGTGCAGCTGCAGGGCGTCGTAACTGCTCTTGAGTGCGGAGAGGTCGAGCAGGATGTCGGATGAGGCATCGTTGCCGCCGCTGCCGGGCGTGACGCTGGCATCCAGCGCGCTGAGGCGGCCGTCATCGTCGCGACGGATATGCAGTTCGACCGCATCGCCGCCGGTGTCGCCTGTCTTCGCGGGCAGGCGGAACAGCGGCACCGGCTGCATCGGCAGTTCGCGGATGCTGGGTGGTGTCCACACCTGTGACAGTGGACCCATCGGGATCGGTTGGCCGTCGGCATCCAGCGCCATCAGGTCGCCGAGGTCGTCGCGCTGGATGTGCCGATACACGGACTCGTCCAGTTCGACCTGCAGCACGCCGTTGCCGCCATCGATCGGCCACTGCCATTCCAGTGAGGGCGCAGCGGCGATGGCGATGCCGGCAGTGAGGGCGAACAGCCCGAGGCTTCGACGGACGGTGCGGATCATGCGGCGTCTCCTTCGGGATCATCCGGTTGTGTATCGCGCGGCGGCGTTGGTGCCAGCTTGCCGACCAGCACCAGCAGGCCGCCGACGACCATCATGCTGACGATGCCGGTGATGTTGCCGAGGTAGTGGCGGTCGACCAGTCCCAGCTTCACCAGCACCACGCCCATCAGGATCGCGCCCATCAGCCACACCGGCCAGCGACGCTGGCGCGAGCCGATCACCCAGGCGACCACGCCGATGATGCTCCACACCACGGTGAGGCTGGTCTGCGCGACGTTGTCCTGCAGGATGCGCTCGCTCCACGGTGCGTTGTGCAGGTGATGCACGGCGCGCAGGCAGGCCATGGTGACGAAGGCGAAGGCGGCCAGCGGAAGTCCGATGCCGGTGATGTTGCGAAGCTCGGCGCTGCTGTCGGCGCGACGGCTGCGAAGTATCAATGATGTTGCGAACAGCAGCAGGCCCAACTGCATCAGCTCCAGCGGATTCACTACTGGAACGTAGGGCAGCGGTTCGGCGTCACCGGCGTTGAACAGGCTGCCCAGCCAGAGCAGGCCCAGCACCGCACTCGCCGGAATCAGCCAGCGCAGACGATAGCCGTCGAACAGGTCGCTCAGCGGCCAGGCGAAGCGCGGTGGGCGGCCTGCATTGCCGAACAGGAGAACGGCGAGCGGCAGCGCCAGCAGTAGCCACGACCAGCCGTCGCCGAGTCGCTCGACGCGTTCGCTCCATTGCAGCAGTCCGAGTCCGAGGACGATGGCGGCGCTCCACAACGCGCCGACATGCATCCAGGAAATGCCGCGCGCCTGCGGTTGGCGGAAGCGGTTCAGCGCCCAGGCGAGCACCAGGAACAGCAGCGGCCAGGCGATCAGATTGGCGCCGCCCAGAATGTCGGAGTGCTCGCCGTAGCCGATGAACGTAAACACCGGGATCACCGCGATGAACGGCAACAGCGCATAGCCGATGCGATACCACGGCAGCCAGGCGCGCAGGATCGCCACCAGCGCCATGCCGACAGTCAGCCATAGCAGCCATAGCGGCATCTCATCGCCGATCCACTCCGGCAGATGGCGACCGAAGGCGTCGATTTCTCGCGCAGCAAACACCGTCCACCAGAACAGCGCACCGGTCAGTGCCAGCACCGACAGCCATGGCATCGGTCGATGACGGTCGTAGCTCCAGCCGATGAAACCGGCGGCGCCGGTCAGGCACAGCACCGTCAGCGCATGGCCATTGAGCAGCGGCAGTTCGCCAGCGCTGCTGTCCCATAGGCCGTCGAACACGGCGAAGGCGTAGGCGCCAGCGGCAATGATCTGTAGCAACAGACCCGTGAGGCGCGGCAGCAGGTGGTTCTGGCGCTGACCCAGCCAGACCAGCGCGGCGCCCTCAAGTGCCCAGGTGGCGGCCGTCCAGTTGGCCGAGAGGGCCAATGGAACAGCCAGCGTGGCGAAACCACCGCCCAGCACCGCGAAGCTGGTGCCGAGGTTCACCAGCTGGCGACGACGGATCAGCCACCAGGCCAGCAGCGCGTACAGCGTGGCGATGGCAATGGCGCTGAAGGCGAGGCCGTAACGATCATCGGCCAGCAGCGCGGCCTGCATCGGGAAGGCCAGCAGCGGCGTGCCGAACACCAGCGTGCCATCGACGATGCCGCGCTTCTCGGTTGGCTGGCGCAGGGCGTAGAGCAGCGGGATCAGTGTGTAGAACAGGAAGAACAGAATCAGGAAGGGTTCGACCGTGGCGAACTTCTCCGGCTCGTAGTGCTGCCAGCCCCAGACACCGCCGATGATGAAAGTGAAGGCGAAGCCAATCAGGTTGAGCAGCCGCCACGGTTTCTTCCAGGCGATGGCGAACACTGCAGCGTTGAGCAGCGCGTAATAGCTGAACAGGGCGACGTGATTGCCGCTGCCGGTGTTGATCAGGACGGGCGCGAGATAGCCGCCGACAAAGCCCAGCGCGGCCAGCCAGATGGCGTTCTGCAGCACGGCCAGCATCGCCGCGGTGGCGACGACCAGCAGCACCAGTGCGAAGGCCAGCCCGGCGGGCAGCACGTGGTAGTAGGCGAAGGCGGCGAACACCACCATCAGCAGCAGGCCGATGCCGAGGCCCTGCAGGCTGAGACCGAAGGCCGGCTGTCTCAGACGGTTGCGCCAGCCCCAGAGCAGGGCGCCGACGGCCATTGCGGCGAAGCCGGCGAGGCGGAACTCGATGGGCAGCGAGAAGTAGCCCTGGTCGGCGGCGTACTTGAGCGCGGCGGCCACGCCGAAGAACAGCAGCAGCGCGCCGATCTTCACCGGCACGTTGCCTTCGAGGAAGGCGCGGCGCAGGAAGGCGGTGATCTTGACGTCCAGGCCATCCTTCGGCGGCGCGGCCGGCTTGTCGAAGATCGGCTTGGGCGCGGGGGCGCGTGCGGCGACCGTCGCAATGGCTGGCTGCGCGGGTTTGGCGATCAGGTCCTCGGGTCGAGTGACCGGCCGCGGTGCTGGCGTGGTATCTGGCGCCGTCTGAATGGCCGGTTCCGGCGCCGCTGTCGTGGCGGGTGCGGCGGCAACGCTGGCCGCCTGCCGCGCTGGCGTGGCGAGGCTGCGCTCGCGCTCCAGCTTTGCCAGTCGCTGGCGCAGCTCGATCAGTCTTGCGCCCTGCCAGCCCGCCAGGGCGCCGAGAACCAGTCCCAGCAGCTCCTCGCTGGCATCGCCGATGGCGTATCCGAAGAACGCGCCCAGCAGGGCAAAAATCCAGTGCATAAGCCGAATTCCACGTGCGGTGCCCGGCAGTGTAGCGTCAGCGCGCCATCGACGAACGCCAAGCGCGGTTTCGCGCAATCGTTGTAGGCTTCGCGGATGAGCAACGACATGCAGTCTGACAACAGCAACCACTCGATGCAGGTCAACGGTGATGCCGACGCCCTGCGTGAAATCCGCTTCGCCGAAACCGATGTCGCCCTGCGGCGCGATGTTGGTCGACTGGGTGCCCTGGTCGGCGAAATGCTCGCCGAGCAGCGCGGCGAAGCCTTCTTCGAGCGCGTGGAAGCGCTGCGCCGTGCGGCCATCGCGCGGCGTGAGCGCGGCGCACCGATGGATGACGTCGCCGGGCTGATCGCCGATCTGTCGCAGGACGAAGCCGCCGCGCTGGTGCGTGCTTTCGCGGCCTATTTCGGTGCGGTCAATCTGGCAGAGCGCGTGCACCGCATCCGCCGACGCCGTGACTACCAGAAGGCCGGTGCCGAAGCGCAGCCGGGTGGGCTGCAGGCGGTGCTGACCCAGCTGAAAAATGATGGTGTGACGGCTGATGAATTGCGCGACTGCCTGGCCAGCCTGCGCGTCGAGCCGGTGTTCACCGCCCATCCCACCGAGGCCCTGCGCCGCGCGCTGCTGGAGAAGGAGCAGCTGATCGTCGAATGCCTGGTGGCCGACATCGATGGCGACCGCACGCCGCAGGAGCGCCGCGTGGATCGCGAACGCATGCGCATGGCATTGACGGCGGCCTGGCAGACGGCGGAGTCGCCACCGACGCGCCCGACCGTCGCCGACGAAATGGAGCATGTCGGCTTCTACCTGTCCGACGTTCTCTACCGCGTGCTGCCGGTGTTCCACGAAGTCTTCGACGACGCGCTCGGTGACAGCTTTGGTGACATTGGCGAGCTACCGCCGATGATTGCCTTCGGCAGTTGGGTGGGCGGCGACATGGACGGCAACCCGAATGTCGGCGCCGACACCATCCGCGCCGCGCTCGGTTACCAGCGCGCGCAGGTCATCGCCAACTACAGCCGCGAATTGGCGCATCTGGCGCAGCTGCTCAGCCAGTCCACCAGCCGCGTCGATGTCAGCGAAGCGCTGCAGGCGCGCACCCGTGAATACTCCAACCTGTTGCCGGATGCCGTGGAAAGCGACAACCCGCGCATCCAGGAAATGCCCTATCGCCACTTCTTGGCGCTGATGCGGGCGCGACTGCATGCCACGCTGGAAGGCAATGCCGCGGCGTATCCGGATGCGCGCGCCTTCCGTGCCGATGTCGACCTGATCGCTGACGGCCTGCAGCAGAACCGTGGGCTGCATGCCGGTGGTTTCGCCGTGCGCCGGCTGCAGCGTCGCGTGGCCTGTTTCGGCTTCCACTTGGCGACGCTCGACATGCGCCAGGATTCGCGCATCCACGACCTGACCCTGGCCGAACAGACCGGCGACGCCGATTGGCCGGAGCGCGACGCAGGCGAGCGTGCCGGTCGCCTGCGTGACCTGCTGGACACGGCGTCGCAGCAGCCCAGACCCGGCGAACAGTCCGATCGCGTGCTGGCTGTCTTCCGTGAGGTTGCCGAGGCGCGCCAGCGCTACGGTACCGAAGCGTTGGGTCCCTATATCGTCAGCATGAGTCGCAGTGCCGCCGACGCGTTGGCCGTGCTCTATCTGGCGCGACTGGCTGGCCTTGCCGACGCACACGATCGCGTGCCGCTGGACGTGGCGCCGCTGTTCGAAACCGTGGATGACCTCAACGGTGCCGCCGACGTGCTGGTGTCGCTGTTCGATGATCCGCATTACCGCGAGCACCTGCGTGCACGCGGTGATCGTCAGGTCGTCATGCTCGGCTATTCCGACAGCGCCAAGGACGGCGGCCTGATGGCTTCGCGCTGGGCGTTGCAGCAGACGCAGATCGCACTGACCACGCTGGCGCACGAGCGCGGCATCCGCATTGCCTTCTTCCATGGTCGCGGCGGTTCCATCAGCCGTGGCGGTGGCAAGACCGAGCGCGCCGTGATCGCCGCACCGCGCGGCTCGGTGGATGGCTATCTGCGCCTGACTGAACAGGGCGAGGTGATCCACCGCAAGTACGGCATCCGCGCGATTGCCCTGCGCAACCTGGAGCAGGCCACCGGCGCGGTCCTGCGCGCCACGTTGCGGCCGCGTCCGCCGGAGCCGCGCGAAGTGCAGTGGCGCGCGGCAATGACGGTGATGGCCAATGCGTCGCGCGACTGTTTCCGCGCACTGGTGCACGAGCATCCGGACTTCGTGCGTTATTTCCGCGAAGCCACGCCCATCGATGTGATCGAGCGCCTCAACATCAGCTCGCGACCACCCAAGCGTGCTGCCGGCGAGCAGGCGGGCATTTCCTCGCTGCGCGCGATTCCGTGGGTGTTCTCGTGGTCGCAGAATCGCGCCGGGCTCACTGCCTGGTATGGCGTCGGCACCGCGCTGGCGCAGGGCATCGAACGGTTCGGCGAGGAACAGTTGGCGACCATGGCCCGCGAATGGCCGTTCTTCGCCACGCTGGTGGACGACGTGGAGATGGTGCTGGCGAAGTCCGATCTCGATGTGTTCGAGCGCTACTCGGAACTGGCCGGCGACCTGCACGCCAGCATGTACCCGCTGATCCGCGACGAGTTCGAGCGCTGCCGAGACGCCATCCTGCGCATCAAGGGCGAGGATTCGCTGCTGGCCAGGGACTATCGCCTCGCCCTGTCGATCCGCCTGCGCAATCCCTACGTCGACCCGATCAGCCTGCTGCAGGTCGACCTGCTGCGTCGCTGGCGCCAGGGCGGCCGCGAGGACACCAGCCTGTTCGAAGCGCTGGCGGCGACGGTCAACGGCATCTCGGCGGGCGTGCAGAACACTGGATAGACAATGAACATCCCGCGACCAGTCCTTGCCTTGTTTCCATTGTGCGCATTCGCCCTTTTGCTCGCTGCCACAAGGGCCGAGGGTGCAGCCCCGGACGGCGCGCCCGGGGAGGTCCCGGCCAACCTTCCGGTACGACTCGCGACGCTGGAATGGCCGCCGTATGTCGGTTCCGGATTGCCGGACCAGGGTTACGCCGCGGTGGTCGTGCGCGCGGTTTTCGAGGAGCAGGGGCTGCCGGTCCAGATCGACTTCTATCCCTGGACGCGTGGTCTGTATCTGGTCGCCAGCGGCGAGGTCGATGGCCTGATGCCGGCCTACCTGCAGCCCAGCCGCTTCGACCGCTTCCAGTTCTCCGATCCGTTCCCCGGCGGGCCGCTGGTGATGTACAAGCGTCGTGGCGACGACCTCGCCTTCGCCGCCGATCCCGGCGTTGACCCGGAAGCGGCGTTGCGCGGACTGAGCGGAAAGCGCGTTGGCGTCGTCCGCGGCTACCTCAACACGCCGGAGCTGGACGCCGCGGACTACCTCGACAGGGAGGAGGTCAACGACGATGCCGCCGTGCTGCGCGAACTGGTTGACGGACAGGTCGACCTCGCGGTCATCGATCTTCGCGTCGCCGAATACCTGATCCGCAACCACTACCCGGACTACGCCGAACTCATCGAACCGATGTTTCCGGTGCTGCGGGACTTTCCCCTGCACGTCGCATTCTCGCGAAAGTCACGGCGTACGGAGGCGATCGTCACCGCCTTCAATCGCGGCCTCGAGGCCATGCGTGCCGACGGCCGGCTGGAAGCACTGCATCAGCACTATATCGTCCATCCGGGAGCGGTCGATCAGCAATCGGAGCATGTGCGCGCCGAGGCTGCGGCGACAGAATTCGCCACGCGCCTGCGGCAGACGCTGATGAGCGCGATGAAGTCGGGTGGGCCTTTGGCGGCTGTCGACGTGTGTCATCAGGATGCGCCGCGCATCGCGGCCGAAGTCGGGTCGGCGCATGATGTGGCGCTCGGCCGTGTCGGGGTTCGCCTGCGCAACCCGGCCAACGCGGGTCCGGCGTGGGCTGCGGACGCGTTACGGGACTTCCAGCGCCGAGTCGCGGATGGCGAGCCGGCAGGGGATATGCGGTATGCAGCCCTTGCACCTGACGGTTCCAGCTATCGGACGGCGCTAGGCCTCCAGACCGAGGGGCCCTGCCTGATCTGCCACGGTCCTTCCGTGAGCGCCGAGCTGACCGAGCGGATCCGCTCGCGTTATCCGGACGACGAGGCAACCGGTTTTGCCGCCGGGAGCCTGCGTGGTCTGCTGTGGGTCGAGGCTCCCGTCAAAACGCCGGGCTCCTCCGGGGAATCCGCGAAGCACTGATTTCACGCCTCGGCGGGACGTGATCGAGCCCTTGGTTTTCGCCTTCCCGTTGTGGAGCCGTTCCCGGTCCAGCCCGGTTCCAGCGACGCCTCTTGTCGTCACGCGTCCCGGACGTCGCGCAGCTCCCAGTGCGAGCCGGCAAGGATGCGCAGCCGGTGCTTCAGCACATGACCGGAAAGCGCCGTGGTGACTACGAGGTCGATCGAGAGGTCGCTCTGTTCGCCGCTGACGGTGGCGCCAGGATCGGTGGCCGCCAGCGGATCACTGCCCTCATCGGCATCCTCGTCCTCGTCGCGCGGCTGCCGGGTTTTCCAGCGCTCGTAGAGCGCGTCACTGCGCAGCGCGGCCTGCAGCTGTTCGGCAAATCCGTCGGCGCCGTGCGCGGTGAAGGAAAGCTCTGCGTCGCTGCCGCGGGCCTGTTCCGGATCGGGCAGTCGAATGAAATAACGCGTGGACATGGTGTGCTCCGTTGCAGAATTCTGCCTGCATGGTAGCCGAGGCGGCGCGTCAGCGACCGCCTGTGCCGGCACTTCGGCCGGGTTAATTCGGACTGGATCAGTCGATTCGCAGCAGTCGCAGCTCGTAGCGCGGCTTGCCGTTGTCGGTCTGCAGCAGGCGAACCGGTGTCGGCGGCAGGTTGGGCGCGTACCAGGCGGTGACCACGCGATCCTTGTCGCGGCGGTCGCGACGCATCGGACGTGCCTCGAAGCGTCCGGCTGGCACCTCGACGGAAGCCATCCGCTGTGCCACGTACTCGACCTCCTTGCTGCTGCCGCGGTCGAGCATCTGGTAGCGGAAAACCTGGTTGTCGCCAGCTTTCGCCGCATCCAGGGCCAGGGCGAGATTCAGCAGCGAGCTGTTCACCGCCTTGTCGGACAGCGGCGTGGGCGCGCGACGATCATCCTTGAGGTCGCCGGACCAGATTGCCAGTCGCTCGCTCCAGTCGAAATCAGCGCTGACCTTGCGTGACTTGAACAGCGCCTTGCTGCGGCTTTCCATCCACTGCAGGCGCAGTTCGCCATCAGCGCCAATGTCGAACTCGCTGCGGTCGTCGGCTTCGAAGCCGGCCAGTCGAGCCATGCCACTGGTGCCTTCGGCCGAGACGCTGTAGCGCCAACTCCCCCGGTCGGTGCGTTCCAGGCGAATGGTGCTTTCACCGCGCTGCTGGCCATCCATGTAGACCGCGTAGTGCGCGGTGAACGGTTCGATGACGATCCTTTGCGTGGCAGCCGTGTCGGCGGCCATGGCGCCGGTGGCCATCACCAGTGAAGCGAGAAATGCCGGCAATCGCATCATGCCGGCTGCTCCGCGAGCTGGTCGTTGCGATCCAGCAGCAGTGGCGCGCGGAGGGCGCTGCCGCGGTGGCTGACCTGTCCGTTCGCCCAGCCGACGCGGCCATCGCAGATGGCGGACGTCACTGCGCAGAACAGGGCATGTTCGCGCGGGCGCAGCCGTTCGGCCAGCGATTCGGGCGTGTCGCTTTCGGTCACCGCAATGCGCGCCTGCGCGATCACCGGGCCGCCGTCGAGTTCCGGCGTCACGAAATGTACGCTGGCGCCGTGTTCGCGCACGCCGTCGGCCAGCGCACGCGCGTGCGTATGCAGGCCGGGGTAGGCGGGAAGCAGTGACGGATGGAGGTTGATCATGCGGCCGGTCCAGCGTTCGACGAATGAATCGCCAATGATGCGCATGTAGCCGGCGCAGAGGATGAGTTCGGGCTGAATGCGGTCGAGTTCCGTAAACAGCGATTCATCGAAGGCTTCGCGGCTGGCGTGGTCCGCCGGCCGGCTGCTCCAGATCGGGATGCCTGCGTCGCGTGCGATGGCTACGGCGCCGCAGTCGGGTTTGTTGGAGAGCAGGCCAACCACTTCGCCCGCGATGCGCTGGTCGTTGATGGCGGCGAGCACGGCGGCGAAATTGCTGCCCTGACCGGAGGCGAGGACGGCCAGTCGGCGGGGCGGTGACATCGAGGGCATGCGCGTGAACAGTGGGGACTGGGGCCACATTATCCCCTGACACGGCGAGCGGATTGCTGTCGTGGCGGGAATGGCGTCACACAAACGTCATCCCTTCGCCAACTGCTTTTCATGCAGGCGGGCCAGCATGGCAGCCAAGTTCACCAGACCGCTGACCATGCGCATCGATATCGTCACCGAAACCTGGCCGCCCGAAATCAACGGTGTTGCCCTGACCGTGCACGCCCTCGCGCGCGGGTTGCAGTCGCGTGGGCACGAGCTGGCGGTGTGGCGGCCGCGGCAGTCGGGCGAGCGCGGTGATGGCGAGGCGATGACGGTCACCGAATACGGCTGGCGCGAATATGCGTTGCCCGGACTCGGCTTGCCGCGCTATCCGGGGCTGCGCTTCGGCCTGCCAGCCGGCCGTGCCCTGAGTCGCGGCTGGCGCGTGGATCCGCCGCAGGCGATCTACGTGGCGACCGAAGGTCCGCTGGGCCGCAGCGCGGTGCAGACCGCTGCGCGTCGCGGCATTCCTGCCGCCACTGGTTTCCACACGCGTTTCGACGACTTTGCGCGCCACTATGGCGTCGGCTTCCTGACCTCGTCGGTGTTTGCCTACCTGCGTCGCTTCCACAATCGCGGCGACGCCACCCTGGTGCCAACCGGCGAGCTGCAGAAGCAGCTGACGGATTCGGGCTTCAGCCGCGTGCGACTGCTGCGTCGCGCGGTGGACACCGTTGCCTTCAATCCGTCGCACCGCGACGAATCCCTGCGTGCCTCCTGGGGCGTCAGTCCCGACCAGCTGGTCATGCTGCATGTCGGCAGACTGGCGCCGGAAAAGAACCTTGAGCTGCTGCTGGAAAGCTACACGCAGTTGAAGGCGCGCAATCCGGAACTGAAGCTGGTCATCGTCGGCGATGGCCCGGCGCGGGAGTCGCTGCAGAGGGCCAATCCGGAAGTTGTTTTCACCGGTGCCCTTCGCGGCGAGGCCCTGTCGAAGCATTACGCCAGCGGCGACCTGTTCGTGTTCCCGAGCCTGACTGAAACCTTCGGCAACGTGACCATGGAAGCCATGGCCAGCGGGCTGGCGGTGGTCGCCTTCGACTACGGCGCGGCGCGCGAACACATCGACAGCGGTGACACCGGGCGCACGGTCGGATTCGCCGACGAGGAAGCCTTTGTCGATGCCGTCCTGCATGTCGGTTCGAGCCTCGATGGCTGCCGCGCCATGGGTCAGCGCGCCTTCGAAAGCGTCAGGGAGCTGACCCCGGACGCGGTGACCGAGCACTTCGATGCATTGCTGAACGAACTCGTTGAAGCTAGGGCCAGTGCCGCATGAACAAGCCCACGCCCTCGCTGATGTCACCGATGAGCAGCTGGCAGCGTCTCACCGCGCACAGCGGCGAGTGGCGACTTTGCCTGCTGGCCAACCGCTGGGCCGCGCGGCGCTGGGCGACGGCGCTGTTCTCGACCGTCAGCCGACTCGGCGATGGTGTGTTCTGGTACTCGCTGATGGCCGTGATGGCGCTCTTTGGTGGCGGCCGCGGGCTTCAGGGCGCTCTGCACATGCTTGCAACCAGCGGCATTGCGCTGCTGATGTATCGCGGCCTCAAACGCTGGACGCGGCGGCCGCGTCCATTCCGCGAGCACGAAGGCATCATCGCCCGCGTACCGCCGCTGGACGAATTCAGCTTCCCGTCGGGTCACACGCTGCATGCCGTGAGCTTCACCCTCGTCGCTCTGGCCTATGAGCCGCTGCTGGCCTGGCTGCTACTCCCGTTCACCGTGCTGGTGGGCGCTTCGCGCGTGGTGCTGGGGCTGCACTATCCCAGCGACGTGCTGGCGGCTGGCGTGATCGGCACCGCGCTGGCGTCGCTGTCGCTGCGGCTGGTGCCGGGCGTCAGCCTGTTCGCGCTTTGACGCGGACAGCTACTCAGGCTTCAGCAACACCGGTGGACGTGCGGCGAGGGTTTCTGGTTGGCAGTGGGATGAATTCTTCCGTCGCCTTCAACCATCGCGTAGTGCTTCGCCTGCCACTCGTCACGGCCTGCTGGATGCGCGCCTCGCGGCTGGAAACGAAGTTCCACAAAGGTAGCGCGCAGCGCGTCCAGCGGATGAGCCGCTACGGTTCGCACGGCGGCGAGTCGGCGCCGGCGAAACCACGCCTCGCCGGGAGTGAAGATCGCCAGTTCACCGGCGTTGAGCGCCCTCACCATTCGCCGTCCGCCTCGCCGTCGATCACCATCAATGCGCGCTGACCGACGTCCTGCGGCAACGTGCAGCCGTGCGCCCGCCGGGATGCGCAGGTCGGCTGATCAACAACAATTGCTCCAGTGCGAACCGCTGCCGATCCCGGTGCGGCAACCCGCCGCCAGCGTGATGCGGGCGTCGTTCACGGTGAAGCTCGGCAGCGCGTCGGCTGGCGTATGCGAGAACGCCGGTTCGACCTCCTCCTGGTCCAGCGGCAGGGCCAGCCACAGCTGCAGGCCGTGGATCGGCAGCGGTTTGCCGCGATCCGCTTCCGCCGTGCGTTCGGAGTGCACGATGCCGCGGCCGGCGGTCATCCAGTTGACGGCGCCGGGCTCGATGCGGACATCCGAGCCCAGCCCGTCGCGATGGTGGATGCGGCCCTGCCAGAGGTAGGTCAGCGTGGACAGGCCGATGTGCGGATGCGGACGCACGTCCATCGGCCGCTCCGGCGGCAGCGTGGTCGGCCCGAAGTAGTCGATGAAGACGAACGGGCCGATGGCGCGACGCGGCGATCCCGGCAGCACGCGATGGACGCTGAAACCGCCGCCGACATCGTGCCGGTGCCCCGGCATGCGCTGCTGGATCGCATCGCTCATGGAGCCGGCTTGGCCGCCACGGCTTCGGTGGTGATGTGCAGCTCGATCTCGTCGCTGACGGCCGGGGCATAGGCGCCAACGCCGAAGTCAGAGCGTTTGATGGTGGCGGTGGCATTGAATCCAATGGCCGGCACCTTGCGCATCGGGTGTTCGCCGCTGCCGTTGAGCTGGACGTCGAGCGTGACCGGCTTGCTCTGGTCTTTGATCGTCAGGGTGCCGGTAACGCGGTAGTGGCCTTCACCATCGGCGACCTCGACGGCAGTGCTTTCAAAGCGCGCACTCGGGAACTGCGCCACGTCGAAGAAATCCGCGGCGGACAGGTGTTCGTCCAGCTTCGGCACCAGGGTGGTGATTTTTCCCATCGGGAACTCGACACTCACCGACGATGCAGTCGGGTTCTCCGCGTCCCAGTTGAGGGTGCCGCTGCCGATCGGGAAGCCGGCGCTGGGCTTGGAAAAGCCCATGTGCGTCCATGTGGCGAAGACCTGGGTATGACCGGGGTCCAGCGTGTAGGTGACCGGTGCGGCGACGGCGCTGCCGGCGAAAAGGAGAGCGGAGGCCAGCAGTGAGGCGCGGAAACGGGTTGTCATTGAAACGGCTCCATGGCGATAGCGGGCGTTGTGGCGCCCGCTGGGGAAGGTGTTGACGGTCTTTCTGACCTCAAACGAACCTTATCCGCGCCAAAGCCGTTCCACAATGCTCAAAAATGGAACACTGAGTTCAAATCCGGCGGCTATCCGATGTGGACGCGCTCGCCGTCGCCGTGGGCGACGACCTTGCCGATGACGCGATTGCCGAGATCGAGGGCATTGAGTGCGTCGGCCAGTGCGGATGCGGCCTGCGGGTCGACGATCAGCACGAAGCCGATGCCGCAGTTGAAGGTGCGCCACATTTCCTCGCGGGCGACGTTGCCCTCGCGCTGCAGCCACTGGAACACCGGGGTCAGGGTCCAGCTCCCGGCATCGATGTCGATGCCGAGGCCGTCGGGTACCACGCGGATGATGTTTTCGCTCAAGCCGCCGCCGGTGATATGCGACATGCCGTGGATGGCGGCGCCATGCTCACCGCCGAGCAGCGACAGGATCGGCTTGACGTAGAGCCGCGTCGGCGCCATCAGCGCGTCGCCCAGCGGGCGGCCGTCGAGGTCCATGTCCAGCGATGCGCCGGAGCGCTCCAGCACGCGGCGGATCAGCGAATAGCCGTTGGAGTGCGGGCCGCTGCTGTCGATGCCGATCAGCAGGTCGCCTTCGCGCACGCCGCTGCCGTCGCGCAGTTCGGCCTTCTCCACGCCGCCGACGGCGAAGCCGGCGAGGTCGTATTCACCGGGGCCGTACATGTCCGGCATTTCGGCGGTCTCGCCGCCGATCAGCGCGCAGCCGGCCTCGGTGCAGCCATTGGCGATGCCGCCGACCACCGCCGTGGCGGTATCGACGTCCAACTTGCCGGTGGCGAAATAGTCGAGGAAGAACAGCGGCTCGGCGCCCTGCACCAGGATGTCGTTGACGCACATGGCGACCAGGTCGATGCCGATGCCGTCGTGCCGATTCAGTTGTTGCGCCAGCTTCAGTTTGGTGCCGACACCGTCGGTGCCGGAGACCAGCACCGGCACGCGGTACTTGTTGGAGAGGTCGAACAGCGCGCCAAATCCGCCGAGGCCGCCCATCACTTCGGGTCGGAAGCTGCGCTTCACCAGCGGTTTGATGCGTTCGACCAGGGCGTTGCCGGCATCGATGTCCACACCGGCGTCGCGGTAGGTCAGGGGCGTCTTGTCGCTGCTCACGGCGGTTTCCTGGTGGCTCGGGAAGGGCGTTTCGCGGGGCGCGAATGATAGCAGGCAGCGGCCGCCGAAGCCGCGCGGCATGGACGCCGCCGGCCAGCTTCGGCAACATGGTCGGATGTTTTGTCCATGGAAGTCGCCCATGCGCTCCATCTCCCGCATTCCGGGTTGTTTGATGTTTTTCAAGTCACTGTTTTTACTGCTTTTCGCCCTTTCTGCCGTCAGCGTGGCGCAGGCCCAGACCAGCCTTTACGAGGGCGAGGTCGCGGTCACCACGCAAAGCGATGCCGAGCGTGGTGCCGTGCTCTCGCAGGCGCTGGCGCAGGTGCTGGTGAAGCTCAGCGGCGATGCCGATGCCCCGCGAATGCCGTCCGTTCAGGCGCGCCTGCCGGACGCCAACCTGTTGATGCAGGAGTTCCGCTATCGACAGGCGCTGGTGAATGTCGATGGGCAGATGCAGCAGCGTCTGTACCTGATCGCCGGTTTCGACAAGCCCGGCGTGGATGCGCTGATGGCCGAGACCGGCCTGCCGCTGTGGGCGCCGCCGCGGCCTTCGCCCTTGCTGTGGCTGGCCATCGATGACGGCAGCGGTGCGCGGCTGGTGTCGAGTGCGCAGTCAGGCTCATTGACGCCCTTGACCGCCGCCGCCGAGCGCCGCGGCCTGAGCTTGACCTTCCCGCTGCTGGATGCCGAGGATCGCGGGCAACTGTCGGTGAACGATGTGCTTGCGCAGCGCGGTGACCTGCTCGATGCCGCGGCCCAGCGTTATGCCGCCAAGGTGCAGCTGGTCGGGCAGCTGGTGCGTGGCGCCAGCGGCTGGCGAACCGCCTGGCAATTGCGCGAGCGCGGCGAGGTGCTGGATTCCTGGCAGGACAGCGACATCGATCCGTCGCGGCTGCTCGTATCGGCGGTTGATCGCGGCACGGACGCGCTGGCTTCGCGCTACGCGACACCGGTGTTTGTTGGTGAGCCCGGCCACTACCGGATCGCCATCGAAGGCATCGCGAATGCCGGAGACTTCGCGCGCGCGCTTGGTTACCTGCGTGGCCTCGGCATCGTGCGCAAGGCGACACCGGCGGCAGCCAGTGGCGACAGTCTGCAGCTGTCGTTGGAACTGGCCAGCACCATGGATGGCCTGCGTCACATGATCGGCATGGGTGACGTCCTGCAGGCCATGGATAGTGGAGAGAGCGGCATGGCCGCAGGCGCGACGCCGGTTGATGCGAGGTTCCGCCTCCAGCAATGACACTGCGCCAGCTGCCCAACGTCATCACGATTGCGCGCATCCTGCTGGTCGCGCCGCTGGTGTGGCTGCTGCATGAGGCGGACTATCGTTCCGCTTTCTGGTTGGCACTGGTTGCCGGTGCTTCCGATGGCATCGATGGCTTTCTCGCCAAGCAATTTGATTGGCGCACGCGGCTGGGCGGCCTGCTGGACCCGATCGCCGACAAGCTGCTGCTCAATGCCTGCGTGATGGCGCTGTGGAGCATCGAGGCGCTGCCCGGCTGGCTGGCCCTGCTGGTGGTCGGGCGTGACCTGCTGATCCTTGGCGGCGCCACTGCCTACCACTTTCTGGTGAAACCCTTGAATGCGTCACCGAGCGTGCTCAGCAAGCTGACCACCGTGGTGCAGATCCTGCTGGTGCTGGCCGTGCTCACCCGGCTGGCCTGGCATTGGCCGCCGATGGCGCTGATCCAGCCGCTACTGATGCTGGCCGCCGTGCTCACCGTCGCCAGTGGCGCGCACTACGTCATCCAGTGGAGCCGCCGTGCGCGGCAGGACTGGCCGGAGCGACCCGCATGACTTCCCCGAACACCACATCACCCGCGCCGCCACCGTCGCCAAGCCTGTCGGTCCACCTGCGCTGGCAGCTGCTGGCGCTGACCGTTCTGGTGGGCGCGCTGTTCTACTGGCTGGCGCCGATACTGACGCCCTTCGTGGTCTCGGCACTGCTGGCGTACCTGGCCGATCCGCTGGTTGATCGCCTGGAGAAGCGTGGCCTCGGTCGAACCTGGGCGGTGACCGTGGTGTTCTCGCTGATGACGCTGGCCATGGTTGGCGTCGTGCTGCTGCTGATACCACTGCTTGGCAGCCAGATCGAGCGTTTCTCGGATTCGGCGCCACGCTACGTGGCCTGGTTCCGCGACACGGCCCTACCATGGCTGGAGCAGCGCACCGGCCTCAGTCTCGAAAGTCTCGAACCGGGCAAGCTGTTCGCGCTGCTGCAGGAACACTGGCAGCAGGCGGGCGGCATCGCCGCCAGTGTGCTGGGTGGCATCTCGAAATCGGGTCTGGTGCTGCTGGCGTGGATCGGCAACCTGACCTTGATCCCGGTGGTGACCTTCTACCTGCTGCGCGACTGGGACTCGCTGGTGGCCCGCGTCCACGAGTTGCTGCCGCGTAGCGTGGCGCCGACGATCAGCAGCCTGACCAGGCAATCGGACGAGGTGCTTGGCGGCTTCCTGCGTGGCCAGATCAGCGTGATGCTGGCGCTCGCCACGGTTTATTCGCTCGGCCTTTGGATGGTCGGCATCGACCTGGCCTTCCTGATTGGCATGCTGGCCGGACTGGTCAGCTTCATTCCCTACCTCGGCGCCATCGTCGGCATCGGCGCCGGCCTGATTGCCGCCCTGGTGCAGTACGGCGACTGGACACACGTGATCCTCGTCCTGGTGGTTTTCGGCGTCGGCCAGACGCTGGAAAGCATGCTGCTGACGCCGTGGCTGGTGGGTGATCGCATCGGCCTGCATCCGGTGGCGGTGATCTTCGCCATCCTTGCCGGCGGCCAGCTGTTTGGTTTCCTCGGTGTGCTCGTGGCACTGCCGTTGGCGGCGGTGATCATGGTGTTGCTGCGTTACGCGCATGAGCAGTACCGTGCCAGCGAGCTGTACCGCGCTGGCGAAGCGGTGCAGCTGACGACGGAAGCCCCGTCTGCCACGTCCGCCAGCGGCGTCGATGCCGCCGCGCAGGCCAAGGACGAAGCCGCCGCGCTGGTCGCGTCCGCCACCGAAGCAGCCCCGTCGCATGAGAACGCCGACGAGTCGGACATCGACCGCACCGCATGAACCACCCGCAGCTGCAACAGCCTGCGCTTTCCGCCGGATCGGCCTTTGCCACCTTCGTTGGCGCCAGCGCCGAAGTCGCGCTTTAACGCCCATTCTTCGCGCCAGCGGCGAAGCGCGATGATGACGGTGCGTACTCTCAGGGGCCACAGGGAAGCGGCAGAACGCATCTGCTGCTTGCCGCCTGCGCCGCCGCCGACGCGGCCGGTCATCGCAGCGTCTATCTGCCGTTGCGACATCTGGCCGGGCAGGTCGATGCCGTCATCAGTGCGCAGACACGCCGACCTGATCGCCATCCCCGACGATCTCTCGACGGCATTACCGAGTGCGATCGAAGCCCAGGGCGCCCAGACCAGATTGCGCTGTTCGACCTGCACGGCCAGCTGCCGCGCCGCAGGCGGCGCGATCCTCTACGCCGCACGCCATACTTCACGCGCTGCCACTGGCATTGCCCGTGCGTTCGCGACTGCAGCGTTTGCTACTTTGGGCCTCGGAAAGCCGCTGGACGACGACGGCCGTCGCGAACTCCTGCGTCGTCGCCAGAAACAGCACGTGGCGCAGCTCGGTGACGCCGTGATCGACTACCTGCTTCGCCGCTTCGACCGCGACCTGTCATCCTCCACAGCCTTGCTCGAACGCCTCGACGAGGTAGCCTCGCCACCAGCGCCGTATCACCCGTACCGTTCCTGCGGCAGTTTCTGCGAACTGAACTAACGATCCGATTTGCAACCGGGCACCAAGAACCCGTATGCAGTGTCTTCAATGATGGAGGCAGATGAATGCGGATATTCGGGCTCTCGCTCGATGTTGCTGCTGTCAGCAGCGACAGCTTCTAATAGCGCCTGCCCCCTCAGGCCCACGGTTGAAAATCGCAGGGAGTCTTCTACGATCCCGCAGGGCGACGAGCAACAGATGGGTTGAGCTCTACAACACTGGAGCGGGGAGACATCATGTTGGACGGTCACCACAGTCTTGGCTGGGGTGGGGCGCGACTACACCTATGGTCAGCTGGACCTTCTGGGCAGTATCCACCGGTACAGTTTCGTGCTGGTGGCCCACGACATCCGCTGATAACAGTAGTCCAAAGCGCTCGACGCTGGCAGTCAATTTTTCACCCGATGCACTGCAGGGAACGCGGGTGCGACTGCGGACAGGATCGCCCTGTTTGACCGGCCAGTGGCGGCGGCAGTAGATGGCGCGACGGTGCCCCGTGGCAACCCGTCATCTGCAGCGACACCAACGACGGCGGACTTCTTGATGCGACGGGTGCGGTTGTTTGCCAGATCGTAGATGATGCGCCTTCCGGCGGCTCGCTGGTGCCGGGATGAGATGGGCTGGAGCATCGTTGGCACCAACACCCAAATGCGAGCCTTGCCACCGCCAACGCCACTGGTCAGAAGTCCTCGGTGAAGGTGATACATACGACCAGTCCAGTTCAGCGACAATTTGGAATGGATTGAACTCTTCCAGTCAGGGTTACGGAATCCGGTTATTGCTCGATGGCAATTACAGCCTTGTGGCTGGGGGTATGCCGGTGCGGCCGCTGGCGTCGTGGATCGGCGCTTTTAATCAGCCGGGTGAAGGTGGGTGATCAGCGGTCATTGTCGGATGGTAACAATGGCGCGCCTTCGTATTTTGATCAAACAGTACTGCTCCGCCTGCGTCAGAATGCCGGGTGACGGCGGATAGCGTCGCGCTTTTTGCCGGCTGACAAGCGGTATGATTACCGGTATTCCCTTGACGCCGTGATCTGGCGGCGCCCAACGATAACCGTACCGATCAGCGGCTTCCAGCTCCGGCACCACATGTGAGCGATGCGGCAAGTGGGCGATCCATCGAACGGAACCGGGTGGTTGGGTCATTTTTGCCTCTTCGCCGCCGACGCCGAACTCATCGCCAATGTCGGTGGTGGCCTGTTTACGCCTTTGGTAACGGTTTGAGGGTTGCTCCCTGATTTGAAGGTCTGGTCAGAGGTCCACCCGTCTGCGGCGCGACCAGTCATGCCGTGCGCCCCGCTCCGTATCGCATGCCGTTCGCAGCGGTTTCTGCCGAGCTGGTGTCGGCTTCGGTTGGGGCGGTGAGCTGGAGCTTCCGTCGATGTCGAGATTGAAGCGCACTGCCACGTCGCAGTTCGCTTTGTCGAGAATGGGCGATCTTTTCCGACGTTTGCTGATCTAATGCATTAAGGCCTCATTGTCGCGCAGGACAAGGTGACTTCTGCCAGTGAAACCGCTCGCAGTCAACCGGCGTCCAGAGAACAGCGATGCCTGTTCCGCCTGCTCTGAATCGCCGGCTTTCCTCGCTCAGGGTAGCACGGCAAATTACGGATTCTGCCGCGATTGATGGGCGCGACTCTGGCTGCTTTGGCGCGCAACCATCATTCTCTTACTCGGGTGGCGCAGTCTCCGAAGATGCATATTCCCCTGTAGATGAGCGGCGAGCAACCGACGCCGAAGTATTCTACTGCTTCCGCATCCTTGCATCGTCCGCCGTCATTGGTCGATCAGCGACTGGAAGTTCGAGGAAAACTTCAGGCGTTCGTTCTTCCAGGCGGCGCGGAAGCCGGGAGTAGCCATCATCTTGCGCATGTTGGCGATGCGGCCATCGAACTCGTCGGTGGAAAACAGGTAGCCATTTTCGTGCTGGGAGTTCTCCCATTCGGTGAATACCACCGAGGTAAGCCGATCCACATCCGTTGCTGCACGGGGTCTAGTGAATCCATGCCCTGGCTGGTGGCGGTCACCACCACGCTGGCAAGCTCCGGATTGGTGGCCAGCATGCCGTAGTAGTTCATCTGCTTGTCGGCAATCGAATCGCGGGTCTGCGCTTCGATCGCCGTAGTGTTCTGCAGTTCATTATTTTGAACGTGATGCCGGCCCGGTACCGAAAGGTTCGCGATCACGGCGAGCCAGTCCTGGAAGCGCTGCATCCGCGATGGCTTTTCGACAGTTTCCATCAGGTCGGCATCAGGCATGGGATTCCCACGCAGGCGGATGGGCGGGATCATTAGACAATGATTTCTCGGAAAGACTGTTCCGCCTTTCAATGGCATCGCGCAAGGGGTTGCCCAGCGCCTGCTTTTCGTCGGCGGGAACCCAGAAGCGGATCGGCGTGATGACCTCTTCGAAGCCATCGAAGAAGGCATCGATGGCGGGCATTCGCTGGCACCGGTTTGTCCGTCACGGTTCTGTCGGACAGCTGATGCAGCTTTCGCTGCCGTACTCGCTGGCGTAGGTGTTGAGGGGGCACTCCAGGCAGGCGCTGGCGGCGATCTGGCTGGCATAGGTGCCGGGTCCACAAAGTGGGCAGCTGATCTGTCCGGCATCGGGTTGCGCGCTACCCGGGATCACAGTCGCTTTCTGGCTGCCGCCGGCGGTCAGGTTAGCCGTGCCGGGACTGCAGGCGGGCATTCGGTCAGCGTGACGTTGGCTTCGCGGCCGGCAGCGCAGTTCGTACATTCAGTGGCACCTCCGGCGCTGATGCTGCCGGTCGCGCAGGACAGGCAGGTTCCGCCGACATTGGGATTGTAAAGACCGGCCGGGCGGTCGCTGCACTGTTCGGCGCACGGCACGAACTGGTGCCAGGATCGCAGCTGGAGCAAGCAGGCGCTCCTTCAGACTGTAGCTTCCGCGCTGCAAGTCTGGCAAAGCCCGCCATGACGCGATTGAAGGTGCCTGCACGGCGGTTATCACGAACGCCGCTGCGCTGTTGATATGGCGCTGGGTGCGGGTCGCAGTCAATTGCACGAGGTGGCGCCACCGTTGCTGAAGGTGCCGCCAGCCGCGCAGAGCCAGGCAGCTGGTCTGTCCTGCAGCGGCTGCAGAATATTCCCGCCAGGCAATCGATGCCGCCCATATCAAAGAGTTTAGGATGTGCCGACCGGGCAGTCGTTGCATTGGCTCGCGCCTTCCGGCGAGCTGGTGCCGGGATCGCACAGCGAGCAGGCCGTGGCGCCGCCGGTGCTGTAGCTGCCCGGTGTGCAGGCACTGCATTGGGTGGCACCGAATTGGCCGTCATAGGTGCCGGGCGAACAGGCCGCGCAGATCCCGCCGCTGTCCGGATTGGCGGTTCCCGGTTGGCACAGCACGCAGGTCGTGTGGGTTGCATCCGATGTCTGCCCGGGGTTGCAGGCCGTGCATTGGGTCATGCCGGTATTCGGCTGGTAGAAGCCGTCATCGCAGGCTAGGCACAGACCGCCGGGCGTGGCATTGGCGGTGCCTTCGGGGCAGGCTGAGCAGGCCGCCGCGCTTTCGGGTGAACTGCTGCCGGGGGCGCAGGGCTCGCAGGGAGGCGCGTTCGCGCCGCCGATGCCGAACGATCCGGCGGGACACAGCGCACAACTGCCATTGTCGTCGCCATAGCCGGGATCGCAGTCCACCGCCGCCGCGAAGCCCGGCAGGCCCAGCAGCAGGATGAGCAGCGCCAGCCGGCGCAGGACCCCAGCGGTCGCCATCGTCGCAGATGCCATGACCTCGCCCCGATTCCCCGATCCAGCCGTCACCTTATGTCGAGCGGTTCGCGGACGCCAGCGGCTGGTCTTTGCTGTGGGCCCAGCGTGCCGCCAGTCGTTCCGGCGCGTTGAAAAAACGGAAATGATGAACGGGGTTTCCCTTGGGCAATTTCGAGGGGCTGTCCTGCCGGCATCTCCCGGCAATGCGACAATGCCAGCGAACGAGGCAGACAAGGTCGGTGTTGTGGAAAACACCACGCAACTCATCCGTAGTTGTCGCGCCGGTGACATGGCGGCGCGTGACCGCCTGCTTGAGCGCTTCCTGCCGCAGCTCAGTCGCTGGGCGCATGGACGGCTGCCGCAGAACGCGCGTGACCTGGCCGAAACCGATGATCTGGTGCAAACCTGTTTCCTGCGGGTACTTGGCCGGCTGGATGATTTCGAATCCGAGCATCCGGGAGCTTTTTTCGCCTATCTCCGGACCAGCCTGCTGAACCAGTTGCGCGAGGAGTTGAGGCGTTCGCAGGTGCGAGCCGGAACAACTTCGCTGGTGGTCTCAATGCCCGCGCAGCAACCCTCGCTGGTGGAAAGCATGGTCGGCGCGGAAACGCTGGCAGCCTATGAAGGGGCGCTGCTGCGATTGCCCGAGGTCAAACGTGCAGCCGTCATCCTGCGGGTCGAGCTCGATCTTGAGTACGCACAGATTGCCGAAGAGCTGTCCCTGCCATCCGCAAATGCGGCGCGAATGATGGTGACGAGGGCGCTGGACCAGATCGCAACATGGCTGGCGGAATAGACCAGCGGCAGGCATGGGTCGCGCAGCTCGCCGACGGGGGTGAGGCTGGTGGTCAGGCTGTCGATGCCCCCGATGATCCGGGATTGCAGCGCCTGGGCACGCTCGTATCGGCGTTTCGTCAATCTCAACGCTCAGCGCAGGATTCGGGCAGCACACCGTTGCCGATCCTGTTCGAATGGCGGCACCTGAAGGTGATTGAACAATTGGGTGAGGGAGGCTTCGGCATCGTTTACCGCGCCTTCGATCCGATGCTGCGCCGCGAGGTTGCGCTCAAACTGGCGCGCAATCGAAGTTCAGTCAGAAACCCACGAGCAACCGTGGCCGAAGCGCGAAGCCAGGCCAGCCTGCGTCATCCTGCGATCCTTGCCGTTCATGGTGCTGACGAGGAGAACGGCGAAGTCGGCATCTGGTTTGATCTTCTGCAAGGCAGTACGTTGGAGCAGGCGCTAACCGAGCACGGTGCACTTTCCAGCGGACAGGCCATCCAGCTCGCCCTGCCGCTGACGGAGGCACTGATTCTCATCCACGGCAAGGACATGGTGCACGGCGACATCAAGCCGGCCAACATCATGTTGCAAGGCGATGGTGCTCCGGTGCTGATGGATTTCGGTGCCGCCATTGATGCATCCGACCGAAGCCAGCGGGCCGGTTCGCCGCTGGTCATGGCGCCAGAGCGGTTTCATGGTGCCTGCGACACTGCGTCAGACATGTATTCGTTGGGCGTGGTGTTGTATCGCTGCCTGACGGGGCGCTATCCGCGCCACGCGGAAAGCCTGGAAGCGCTTGAGGCACTGCATCATCGGCGCGAGCCGGTGTCCATGCGCGGCGTTCCGCTGCGCTGGCGCCGGTCGTTGCGCGCCCTGCTTGCGCACGATCCGGGCCGGCGACCGGATGCCAGGGAGCTCCATCGGCAAGTGAGTGCGATGGCCAACGCAGGTCGACGCTGGCGAAAGCGGATGCTGGTCGCCACGGTCATCGTCGCGCTGTTGCTCACCGCGCTGGCCGGCTGGTGGGCCTATCTCAGCGCAGAACAAAGCCGTCAGCGAACCGAGCTGGTAAAGGATGTGGTGGTTGATGCGGTGAAGGACACGCTGCCGATCATGCAGAACGGGCCGGTGTCGATCCAGTCCTTGTTCGAACGTCTGGCGGAGAACAGCGAAGACCGTTTGACGGCCTATCCCGGTGCGCAGGCAAGCCTTCGGCTGGTGGTTGGTTCAGGCCTTGCCGAGCTGGGTGATGTGGATGAGGGGTTGCAGATCGCCGAAACCGCCATGCGACAGCTGCTGGCGGTAAGTCCGAACGACTGGTATGGACAAAGCGAGGGTTGGCTGTTGCTGGGGGCGACCCGTGCCAGAGCAGGACGCAATGCGGAAGCCGAGGCAGCGATACACAATGCGCTCGCAGCACTGACACACTTGGACGCCAATGCCGAGAAGACCATTCGTGGGCGGCTCAATGCACGCAACCAGTTGGCCATTCTGCTCGGGGATCAGGGCCATTGGCGGGAGGAAGTCCAAGCGCAGCGCGACTTGCTGGTGGATCGGCAGCGCCTTTATGGCGAAAACGATGTGGTGGTGGCCGTGGATCACCATAACCTGTCCATGGCGCTAAGCCAGATCGGCGCTGCCGATGCAGCCGTCGACGAGTCCTCCAAGGCCATCGACCTGCTGCGTCGCGATGGCGATCAGGGCTCGATCCGACTTGGTTATGCATTGTTTGGTCTGTCCATGGCGCAGATGCTCCGGGGGAACATCAAAGAGGCACAAGACGCCCTGGACCAGACGCGACGCATATACGCTGGCAACCTGCCGCCGACACACCGCAGCTTTTCATCGCTCGACATCCTTCAGGCCCGCATCTACATGCAGGCTGGCGAATTTGAGGCCGCCGTCGACTTGCTGCAACCGATTCCGGCTCGCCCGGGGCTTGGCGATGAGCGGCAGCTCAATTCAGAACGCTACCTCGCCGAAGCCCTTTTGCGAGCCGAGCGCTGGTCGGAGGCGGAAACCGCAGTGCAATCCGTACTCGCACACATCACCGACCGCCAGACTCCGTTGCGACCCTTTTTTGAGGTTGCCGACACGTATTGCCGATATCGCCAGGGCGAGGTTGAAAAGCCTCTGCCAGCGCTGCAGGCAGCGCACGATTTCATGCGGGACGCTGGTCTGGAGCGGATGCCGTTGTTTGATCTGTTGACGGGCTGGATTGCCGGCCCTTCGACAGCTGATCAACTTTCAAATCCATCCATGAAGATGTGATCCTGGTTCTCGTAGGCGCCGATATCCACGCGTTCACCGATTACGCGCGGCAGTCCCTGGATATCGTGGGTAAGCAACTGCCAGGTTGAGTTCTGTGTCGGCATCACGCCGAGATCGATTAGCGCCGAATGGTTGTCAAGCTGGTAGTCGAAGAAGCCTTGGTTGCGGAATACCGGCTCGATATGGAAGTTGACGCCGCTGCCGGTGCCGGGTGTGCCCAGCAGGGTTTCGTAATTGTTGGCGATCAGTTTGATCCCGGAAGAATCCAGGTGAAGGTCGATGTTCTCGTTGCCCCACAGCAGGTTGTTGAGCAGCACGATGTTGCCGGTGCCGCCAATGCGCAGGCCGCCGGAACGAATGCCTGAAAAGGGCGGGCAGCCATCACGGATGCCGTTGTAGAGAACGGTGTTGTTGAGGATGTAGGCGGTCTTGCTGCTGCTGTAGGTCAATGTCAGGCCGCCGTTATGACAGGCCTGGTTGGCGACGAACAGATTGTTGTTGATGATCAGGAATCCGCCCGCACTGGCCGAGATGGCACCACCGAAATCATCCGCGGTATTGCCGATGAAGGCATTGCCGAGAATGTTCACGTTGCCCGTCCAGCCGACGAAGCTCTCCACTTTCAGGCCTGCGCCCTGCGCCAGCGATTCGGACACGGTATTGCCGGCCACGAAAGTCAGTCCCTGTACAGTCAGGTCAGTGGCCTGGTCCAGGCGGATCCGCAGCACGCGCGAGCTGTTGCTGCCACTCAATGTGGTGGAAAAGGCATCGAGGTCAAGGCGGATACCGCAGGCCGTGCCGAAAAAGTCATACCAGCCACCGCTGATACGCAGCTCGGTCTCTTCAGTGGAGCCGTTGAGGTAGATGAAGCCGCCAGCGGGCGCGACATAGGTGCCCGGCCGGAGACGGATGTCATCCGCTTCGCTGGTCGCCTCTGCGGCATCCAGCGCCTGTTGGAATTCCGTCGCGTTGCTGACGCAGTGGACGGCGGCCTGGACGGGCGAGAAAAAAAGGATGGCGAATAGAACAAGCAGATTGCGCAACATGTACCGGCTCCGATGAGAGATTCACCGGAACCCAACGCGTCACCGAGAGGGATCGCACAACTTCAATCCGGCCTGTTCATCTGCCGTTTGGTTTTCAGGCTGTGCTTGTGATGGCGCTGCGATGTGCCGATCTGGAACTCGGGGAAGATGCTGAGCAAGCATCGCGCCGGCATTGTCGATGTTGCCGACGTCTCTTGATCCGCACGAAATGCGTGCGGTGGCGGCAGGTGCTGGTTCAGAGCTGCCTCAGCCGCTCCGGCGTGCCGACGTCGGTCCAGCTGCCGCGATGGTGCTCGCCGCTGATCGCGCCCATGCGCATCCAGGCGCGCAGGATGGGGGCGATGGGAAAACGCGGTGGATCTTCGCTGGCTCCGGCGGCGCCACCGATCACATCCTGCCAGCCGTCGAGGATCTGCGGGCGATATACGCCGATGCCGGCGTAGGTCAGTGCGTCTTCGCCGCCGTCGTGCAGCTTTCCGTCGGAGTCGAGGAGGAAGTCGCCACGCGATTTTTCGGGGGGGCGATCCACCATCACCAGATGCGCCATGCCCTCCGGTTCTCGCGGCAACTGGGCGAAGTCGTAGTCGCTGAATACGTCGCCGTTGATCAGCAGGAAAGGCTCGTCACCCATCAGCGGCAGCGCATGCAGCATGCCGCCGCCGGTTTCCAGCGGCGTATCGCCTTCCACCGAGTAACGGATGTTGAGGCTGAGGTCGCTGCCGTCGCCCAATGTTTCCGGAAACTTCGCGGCCAGCCAGGACGTGTTGATCACCACGTTGCCAACGCCCATCGCCGCCAGTTTGTCCAGATGCCAGACGATCAGCGGCTTGCCGCGGACGGGGAGCAACGGCTTGGGCGTGGTGTCCGTTAACGGCCGCATGCGCTCGCCACGGCCGGCGGCGAAGATCAGGGCTTTCATTGCGGAATCAACATTGCGGAATAAGGCATCTATTGGGCCAGGATTGAGTCATCAGGTTCGCTAACAGTCCATAGAGTCTTCGTTCTCCAATTGAGCCCGTCAGTGTTCCATGCAACTTCGATGAGGCCATCAGGCGTACCGATGTTGCGGAAGTACAGAATCGCACCGGTATCAACGCAGACGCTGAGTTTGACTTGCGCGCTCCCGCGCCGATGATATTCCAGAACCGGCCCTCGGTTTCCTATGCCTCTCAAGCCATCTAGGATCGGTGCTCGGCACGTCCTGCTACATTCACCCGATGCTACGTAGCCGTATAGTGCTGCGAGATATTCGCGATCCAGCTGCATCGCCTTCTTCGCCTCGGCATCACCGCACCCGAACAGCATCCTGCAACCCGATATTGATGCAGCCAGGATGATCAAAACGACGATTCTTGCCGTTCTGCGGATCATTCGGCGGTCACGCGCGGTTGCGTGATGTCGCGTTCGCCCAGCACGGATTCGATCAGTGCGATCAGCGGCGCGATCTCCGGGTAACGTCTCCCCACCGTCTGCGTGTAGCGCCAGACCAGCGGCAGGTCGCCCAGGTAACCGGCCTTGCCGTCGCGATACCAGAGCCGGCAGAAGATGCCGAGCACCTTGATGTGGCGCTGCAGGCCCATCAGGTCGAACCAGCGACGGAAGCGTCCGACGTCCGCGTCGAACAGTCCTGCGACGACCGCCTGTTCGCGGTAGCTATCGACCCAGTCGTAGACACGGTCTTCCGGCCATTCGACGTAGCAGTCACGTAGCAGCGAAACGAGGTCGTAGGTCACCGGCCCACGCACCGCATCCTGGAAGTCGATGATGCCGAGGCGGACGTCATCGGTGATGCTGCCGTCGATCATCAGGTTGCGCGAATGGAAATCGCGATGCACGAAGGCCTTGGGCTGCGCCAGCGCGGCGTTGATCAGTGCGCGGTGGGCGTTCTCGATGATGTCCCACTGCTCGCAGCTCGGCGTGAAACCGAGGTGCTCGCCGAGGAACCAACGCGGCATCAGCTCCAGCTCGTCCATCAGCCGCTGCTCGTCATACTGCGGCAGGTCGTCGCTGGCGACCTCGCGCTGCATATGCAGGATCGCGTCCATGGCCTGTGCGTACCAGGCATCGACGTTACCGGCATTCAGCGCCGGCAGCAGCGTCTGCGAGCCAAGGTCGCTCATCAGCACGTAACCATGTTCGGCATCGTCGGCGCGGATGGCCGGGGCGCGGAGGCCGGCGGCGGCCAGTCGCTTGGCGACATCCAGCCAGGAGCGGATGTCCTCGCGATCCGGTGGCGCGTCCATCAGCACCAGTGATTCGCCATCGACCGGCACCCGCCAATAGCTGCGGAAGCTGGCGTCAGCGGAGGCGGCGACGGGTTCATCGACGGAGTGGCCGAGCGTGGCTTCGAGCCAGTCGCGACGGCTGGGGCGGATCGTGGTCATGGAATCAACTGCGTTGCTCATACGCGAAGTGTAGGCATTGAGGTCGGGCGACGCGATGCCGTCGCCGTGCCGCCAACCGGGGCCAAACCGCCGGATTGCCCGTCGATCCGTTAAATCGTACAATTTTAGTCCTTATTCAATGCATCGCGACGCCACCATGCTCCGGGTCAGCCGACTCACCGACTACGCCACAATGCTGCTGACCGCGCTCGCCCGGCGACCGGACAGCTTGCAGAGCGCCACGGCGTTGGCCGAGCAGTCACGGCTGGAGACACCCACCGCCAGCAAGGTGTTGAAGCAGCTGGGTCAGGCGGGACTGGTGGAATCGCAGCGCGGCGCCGCCGGCGGTTATCGACTGTCGCGGCCGGCAAGCGAGATCAGTCTCGCCGACGTGGTCACCGCGATCGAAGGCCCGATCGGCATGACCGAATGCAGCGTCCACGCCGGCGAATGCGGCCACGAGTCGCACTGCGGCATCAGCAGCGGCTGGCAGCGCGTCAGTTCGGCCATCGAGTCGGCGCTGACGACGGTCAGCGTCGCTGACCTGCTGGCGCCAACGCAGGCGCCAATGAACAAGCGCGGCATTGCCGTGCAGGTACTGGGCTGAGCGCCATCCAGGCGCGCCCACGAATTTGACGGAAACATCATGGCTACGCAGCAGGACGTCCTCGAACAACGCTTGAATCGCCGCTACGACGCCGGTTTCATCACCGACATCGAAAGCGATTCGCTGCCGCCCGGCCTGGACGAGGACATCGTTCGCGCGCTCTCGGCGATCAAGGAAGAGCCGGAGTGGATGACCGAATGGCGTCTGGCCGCGTATCGCCGCTGGCTCGACATGCCGATGCCGCACTGGGCCAAGCTGAACATCGCGCCCATCGACCTGCAGGCGCTGAGCTACCACAGTGCGCCCAAGGGGCCGAAGTATGCCTCGCTGGACGACGTGCCGAAGGAACTGCTGGATACCTACGACAAGCTCGGCGTACCGCTGCACGAGCGCGCCAAGCTCGCGGGCGTTGCCGTCGATGCCGTGTTCGATTCGGTGTCGGTCGGCACGACGTTCAAGAAGCAGTTGGCCGACGTCGGCGTGATTTTCTGCTCGATGTCGGAAGCGATTCGCGAGCACCCCGAGCTGGTGCAGAAGTATCTGGGTTCGGTGGTACCGGTGGCCGACAACTATTTCGCCGCGCTCAACTCCGCCGTGTTCTCCGACGGCAGCTTCGTGTTCATTCCCAGGGGTGTGCGCTGCCCGATGGAGCTCAGCACCTATTTCCGCATCAACGCCGGCCACACTGGCCAGTTCGAGCGCACGCTGATCATTGCCGAGGAAGGCGCCAGCGTGTCCTATCTGGAAGGCTGCACCGCGCCGATGCGCGACGAGAACCAGCTGCACGCGGCGGTGGTCGAGCTGGTGGCGCTGGACGATGCCAACATCAAGTACAGCACCGTGCAGAACTGGTATCCGGGCGACGAGAATGGCGTCGGCGGCATCTACAACTTCGTCACCAAGCGCGGTGACTGTCGCGGCGCGCGCAGCAAGATTTCGTGGACCCAGGTCGAGACCGGTTCGGCGATCACCTGGAAGTACCCGAGCTGTGTGCTGCGCGGCGACGATTCCGTTGGCGAATTCTATTCGGTGGCGCTGACCCATCACCGCCAGCAGGCCGACACCGGCACCAAGATGATCCACATCGGTCGCCGCACCAAGTCCAAGATCATCTCCAAGGGCATCAGCGCCGGCCGTGGCCAGAACACCTATCGCGGCCTGGTCAAGGTCGAGAAAGGCGCCGAGGGCGCGCGCAACTACACCCAGTGCGACAGCCTGCTGATCGGCAAGAGCTGCGGCGCGCACACCTTCCCGTACATCGAGGTGAAGCGACCGGACGCCATCATCGAGCACGAGGCGACGACCTCGAAAATCTCCGACGATCAGCTGTTCTACTGCCGGTCGCGCGGCATCGGCGAAGAAGACGCGGTGTCGCTGATCGTCGATGGCTTCTGCAAGCAGGTCTTCAAGGAACTGCCGATGGAGTTCGCTGTAGAGGCCAAGAAACTGCTCGACGTGTCGTTGGAAGGCGCGGTGGGATAAGCGAGACTCGCACCCTGTTCTAACAGCTTTCGGCACTGCCATGGCGTCGTCGAAAACTCCTATCTGAAAGTAATCGTCATCATGCTGAAGATCGAAAACCTCCACGCCCGCGTCGAAGGGCGCGACATTCTCAAGGGCCTCACGCTGACCGTGAAGCCCGGTGAAGTTCACGCCATCATGGGCCCGAACGGCGCCGGCAAATCCACGCTGGGCCACGTGCTGGCCGGTCGCGATGGCTATGAGATCACCGAAGGTTCAGTGAGCTTCAACGGTGTCGACCTGCTCGACATGGCGCCGGAAGAGCGCGCCGCCGCCGGCGTGTTCCTCGCCATGCAATACCCGGTCGAGATTCCCGGCGTGAACAACACCTACTTCCTGCGCTCCGCACTGAATGCGCAGCGACGCTCGCGCGGGCAGGAAGAGCTGGACTCGGTTCAGTTCCTCAAACTGGTTCGCGAGAAACTGGCGGTGCTGCACCTGAAGGATGATCTGCTGCATCGCGCGGTCAACGAAGGCTTCTCCGGTGGCGAGAAGAAGCGCAACGAGATCTTCCAGATGGCGGTGCTGGAGCCGACGCTGGCGATCCTCGACGAGACCGATTCGGGTCTCGACATCGACGCACTGAAGGCGGTCGCCGAAGGCGTCAATGCGCAGCGCACGCCGGAGCGCGCCTTCATCGTGATCACGCACTATCAGCGCCTGCTCGACTACATCAAGCCGGATGTCGTGCACGTGCTGGCTGACGGTCGCATCGTCGAAACCGGCGGACCGGAGCTGGCGTTGCAGCTGGAAGCGCAGGGCTACGACTGGATTCGTGACCGCATTGCCCCGGAGACAGCGGAGGCATGAGCGCGTTGCTGGATTCACTGGCCGCTGGTTTCGAGCAGCTGCCGCGGCGTGATGCGCTGGGTCTTGGCGCGTCGCGCCGCGAGGCACTGGATGCCGCGGTCGCGGAAGGCTTGCCGACATCGCGGCAGGAGCGCTGGAAGTACACCTCGCTGCGGGCGCTGGAACAGCGGCAATTCATGCTGCCGTATCAGTGCGAAGCAACGGTGGCGGATGTCGACGTCGAGCTTCCTTTGGCGCCGCGTCTGGTGTTCGTCGACGGTTCCTTTGATGTCCTGCGGTCCGATCTGCGCGGATTGCCGGAGGGTGTTGAGCTTCAGCCACTTTCCCGGGGCCTGCAGGGCGACGATCCGCGCGAAGTGAATGTGCTGGGTCGTCGCTGGGAGGAGGACGACGCGGGCTTCTGGCGTTTGAACGCCGCGCTGGCGGTGGAAGGCGCGCTGCTGCGCATCGGTCCGGACGTTGAAGTCGATGCGCCGCTGCATCTGGTGTTCGTCACCACGGCGGGAGGACAGGACGTGGGCGTGCACCTGCGTCATCGCATCGAACTACGCGAAGGTTCGCGCGCCACGCTGGTCGAGCATCACGTTGGTCAGGGTGGCGAGCGACCGCTGCTGAACAGCGTCAGCCACGTCCACCTGAAGCCTGGTGCGGCGCTGGAGCATGTTCGTGTGCAGCGCGCCGCCGCTGGTGCATCGCTGATCGCCCGCACGGAGGCTGTGCTGGCCAAGGAGGCGACCTATCGGCTGCTGTCGCTGGAGCTTGGCGCTGCGTTGTCGCGACATGAACTCGCGATCGACCTGCAGGGCTGTGACGCCCGCGCTGAGGTGCGTGGTCTGGTGCGCAGCCGTGAACGCCAGCACGTCGATACCCAATTGATGCTGCGCCATCAGTCGCCGCAGGCCAGTTCCGATACGCAGTGGCGCGCGATCGCCGGTGGCCGTTCGCGGGCGATTTTCCACGGCGGCATCCTGATCGCTGAAGGGGCGGATGGCAGCGATGCCCAGCTCGAAACCCGCAACCTGCTGCTGACTGACAGCGCCGAGATCGACGCGCAGCCAGTGCTGGAAATCCACGCCGACGAAGTGAAGGCAAGCCACGGCGCGACCATCGGTCAGCTGGACGAACGCGCGCTGTTCTATCTGCGCTCGCGCGGCCTGCCCGAAGTCGAGGCGAGACGCCTGCTGGTGTTTGCGTTCTGTCGTTCGCTGCTGGAAGGTGTGTCCGATGCCGACCTGCAGTCGCAGCTGGAGCGTGTGGTCAAGAAAAGTCTGTTCAACGACGGTGAGGCCGTGGCGTGACGTCATCGGTCGACGCTCCGCTTGTTCTCGACAGCAGCAACGCGCCGCACTATCGCTGGGGCGCGGATTGCGATGGCTGGCGACTCCTGGACGAGCCGGGTCTGTCGGTGATCGAAGAGCAGGTGCCTCCCGGCGCCGCCGAGCAACGCCACCACCATGCGACGTCGCGACAGTTCTTCTACGTGCTGGACGGCGTGGCGACGCTGGAGATTGACGGCACGGTATTGCGCATTGCTGTCGGACAAGGCGCACAGGTCGCGCCTGGCCAGCGTCATCGCCTGTCCAACGACGAGGCCAAGCCCCTGCGTTTCCTGCTCTGCTCCGCACCAAACACGCGCGGTGACCGTTTCGACGAGGCTGCTCAATGACCATGGATGCCACTTTCGATCCAGTGCGTTTACGCAAGGATTTCCCGATCTTCGAGCGCCAGATCCACGGCAAACCGCTGACCTATCTCGACAGCGCCAACACCGCGCAGCGACCGCAGGTCGTTATTGATGCGGTGGATGACTACTACCGCCGGCACAACGCCAACGTCGCGCGTGCCGTGCATGCGCTGGGCGAAGAGGCAACCGGCCTTTACGAAGGCGCGCGGCGCAAGCTCGCCGCGCATATCGGCGCACGAGCGGATGACCTCGTGCTCACCTCCGGCACCACGCAGTCGATCAACCTGATCGCCTACAGCTGGGCATTGCCGCGGCTCAAGGCCGGTGACAGCATCCTGGTGTCGCGGATGGAGCACCACGCCAACATTGTTCCGTGGCAGCTGGTCGCCGAGCGCACCGGCGCTTCGATCAAGGTGGCGCCGATCCACGAGAACGGCGAACTCGACATCGATGCGCTGAAAGCGGCGATGACGCCGGACGTGAAGCTGCTGGCAGTCACCCACGTCTCCAACGTGCTGGGTACGGTGAATCCGGTAGCGATGATCTGCCGCGAGGCGCGTCAGCGCGGCATCGTGACCGTGATCGATGGTTCGCAGGCATTGCCGCACCGTGCCGTTGATGTCCCGAAGATCGGCTGCGATTTCTACGCGCTGACCGGTCATAAGATGTTCGGGCCCACCGGCACCGGCGCGCTTTGGGCACGACGCGAGCTCCTGGAAGCGATGCCCCCGTTCTTCGGTGGTGGCGAGATGATCCGAGAGGTCAGCTTCGAAGGAACGACTTTTGCCGATCCTCCGCACAAGTTCGAGGCGGGCACGCCCAACATCGCCGGCTTCATCGGACTGGGTGCGGCAGTCGACTACCTCCAGACTATCGGCATGGACGCCATCGAGCGGCACGAGTCCGAACTCTGTGCCTATGCACTCGACGCCATGCGTTCGGTGAAAGGCCTGCGCATCATCGGCGAGGCGAAGGAACGCGCCGCAGTGATCTCCTTCTTGGTCGACGGCGCGCACGCCCACGATTTGGCCACACTGTTGGATCTGGAAGGCGTCGCTGTGCGTTCCGGCCACCATTGTGCTCATCCGCTGATGCAGTTCTACGGGGTGCCGGCCACCTGTCGTGCTTCGATGGCGCTGTACAGCACGCGCGAGGATATCGACCGCTTCGTCACCGCGCTGGACAAGGTGCGCGGCCTTCTGGCCTGATGCCCTCGCGTTCCCTTGGGAGAAGGCCATGGCGCGTGAAGACGACATCGTTGAACTACTGACCGCGATCCGCGAAGGCCAGCGCGAGCAGTTGGCCAAGCAGGATGAAGCGTTGGCCATGCAGCGCCGACAGTTCGATATGGCCGAGCAACAGTTCCAGCGCGCCGTGAAGCTGAATGATCGTGCCGAACAACTGCAGGACCGCAGCGCGGCGATCATGGCCAACGCACGCCGCGCGATGATGGTCGTCCTCCCGCTGATCTTTGTTGCCATTGGCGTGCTGCTGTGGCTGATTTTTCGATGAGTGCGCCCGATTGAGCGATGAAACGCTGAACGTGGGAGCGCTGTACACCGAACGCCTGCTCGATCACGCGCGGAGCCCGCGACGTCGTGGTGAACTGCCATTGCCCTGTGCTGTTGGCAAGGCGAGCAACCGGCTTTGTGGCGACGAAGTTGCCATCGGCCTTCGCGTTGATTCGGATCGTGTGGTTGCCTTTGGGTTCGAAGCTGATGCCTGCGCCATGACGTTAGCGTCGTCGTCGATGCTGGGCGAGGCAGCCCTTACACACCCGGTTGCAGGCGTGATTGCCCTTGCAGATGCTTTTGGCGACTGGCTGAATCGCGATGATGGCGGGCCACCCGCGGATATCATCCGCCGTGCCGACTTCGATGCATTCGCGGAACTCAAGAAACTACCGTCACGCCGTCGCTGTGCATTGCTGCCCTTCGAGGCGTTCTCGGCCGCACTTCAACAGATCGAGATGGACGACACCGAGCATGACCGAGGCTGAACTGCATTTTCGCGACGCCACCGAAGACGACATCCCCGTGCTGGTGACGCTGGTCACGTCGGCGTACCGTGGCGAGGCCAGCCGCGTGGGCTGGACCACCGAGGCCGACATCCTCGACGGCGAGCGCATCGATCCCGAAGTGCTTCGCGAGGACCTCCGTCGCGCGCGAAGCCGGGTGCTGGTACTGGAAGGCGGCGGCGCGGAGTCGGTCCTTGCCTGTGCGCATATCGCCGAAGAGCACGGTGCAGGGTATTTCGGCATGTTCGCGGTGCGTCCAGGCCTGCAGAATGCGGGCATAGGGCGCCGCGTGCTGGCCGAGGCGGAGCGTGTGGTGCGCGACGAGTGGCAGCTGCCCGTCATGCGCATGACCGTGATCGTGCAGCGCGATGAACTCATCGCCTGGTACGAGCGCCGCGGCTACGTCCGCACCGGGCGATTCAAGCCGTTCCCCTATGGCGATACGCGATTCGGTCTGCCCAGGCGCGACGACCTGCGCTTCGAGGTGTTGGAAAAACCACTGAACAAACCGGGGGCGGCAAGATCATGAGTGCTGGAAACTGGGTGCGCGTCTGCGCCATGTCCGAACTGCTGCCGGGCGAATCCACGGTGGCCTGGGATGGCGACACGCCGATCCTGGTGTTCAACCTCGATGGCGAGCTGTACGCGCTGGAAGACCGCTGCAGCCACGAGGATTTCGAGCTGTCCGCCGGGGAGTTTGACGCGGCGGCCGGCACCATCGAGTGCACGCTGCATGGCGCCAGGTTCGACGTGCGCGATGGCGCGGCACTGTGCGCGCCGGCCTACGAGCCGGTGGCCAAGTTCCCGGTCAAGCGTGAGGATGATGCCATCTGGACCCGCGACGACCGCGATGATTGATCAATCCGGCAGCTGGTAGTCGCGGCTGTCCATCAGGTCGACGCCGCATGGCAGTTCCGACAGCCAGTCGAGGAAGTCGCTGATGGCATCGCCTTTCATCGGCAGGCCGTGCTGGGGCACGATCATGACGGGATTCAACTCGCGGATCATGGCTGCCCACAGGCGGGCGACGCGGTTCGATGCCATGTAGCGCTTGTGGAAACCGGCCATGCGCGGCAGGTGCGCCTTGAAATCCTCGGTGGGCGCATAGGTCACACTGCTGTCGATCATCGACGCGCCGATGTCGCCGGAAAACAGGATCCGGCTCACCGGATCATAGAAGCTGAAGTTGCCGACCGAATGCAGGAAGTGCGCGGGTAGGGCGTCGATCCGGCTGTCGCCGAGCGGCACGCGCTGGCCGGCATCTGGCAGCAGCACGTAGCGATCATTGCTGGAACCCTGCTGGTAGTGCGGCACGCTGTGCGGCACGAAGCGGCCCCACAGTCGTGAGCAGACCACCTTGGCGTCGGTATACATCAACCAGCGATCCACCGCGCCGATGATGTCCGGGTCCTGGTGCGAAGCCAGGATGTAGGTCAGCGATTTCAGCGGGATGAACTGCGACACCGCCATTGATAGTGGCGTGTAGAGGAGGGCGCCGCCGGGATCGAGCAGGGCGGAGTGGTCGCCATGCTGGATCAGAAACTGGTTGGCCTGGACGCCATCGTCACCGCGTACGAGGTCGTTGAAGGCGATGCAGCGGTGGTTGCCGTGTTCGAAGAGCGTGGTCGCCATGCGCGTGTCCTGATTTTTCCTGGGCGCAGACTATGTGCAGACGTTGCCGTTTGCTTGACCCAGATCAAGTGATGGGCCTGGACAGCCTCAACTGTGCCGTGCTTCACGCTGGATACGGACCACCAGCGCTTCACCATTGCCATCCAGCACGCAGCGACCGGCATCCGAGGGTTCCCCGGTCGCGATGCTGAGGCGCAGCGCATCACCGGCTTCCATCGGGATATCGGTCTCGCGGCGGCGCAGCCGCGCGCGACCGGCGATGAGGTAGATCACCCACTCCACGCCAGGTTCGGGGAAGAACAGGGTCGCCCCCACCAGCGGTCGATGCAGCACGCGTACGCTGACTGCCTGTGGTCGCCAGATCAGGTTGAAGGCATGTACGGGACCATCGATCAGTCGTGCCGACACCGGCATGTCACCGGCGTAGCGATGCTGGCCATGCGGCGGTTCCAGCGAGGCCATGTCGTCGTCGAAATGCAGCAGGAAGCCATTGCCTCGCAGCAGGATCTGATGGCGCTGGTAGCCGGGGAATGGCGAGAACGCGGCGTCGCCGTCGATTTCGGCGATGGATGCGCGCCAGTCGAAGGTTTCCGACATCGGCGGCTCTCGGCAGATCTCCCGTGTCCAGCCGGCGCCGTTGAGCCAGCGCATGCGTTTGAAATGTTCGGCGGGCAGGAGTTCGGCATGCATGGCGCCAGTTTGCCCTGCCGGCAAAGTGCATGCATACCGCTCACGGCGAAGAGCCCCGGCGACGGTCGATGGCTGCCCCGGGGGAAGCAGCCACCGGCCGGGCCGGGGCAAAGGGGTCGCTGGCGACGACTTATTCGGTCGGCGGTGCCAGCAGGATGCGGTCGCGGTTCTTCTCGACGGTCTTGAGGCCAATGCCCTTCACTTCGGCGAGCTGGTCGGCGCTCTTGAACTGGCCGTTGGCTTCGCGCCAGGCAACGATGGCTTCGGCCTTGGTCATGCCAATGCCGTTCAGCGTTTCGGCGATGGCGGCGGCATCGGCGTGGTTGACGTCGACGCGGTCGGCGGCGAAGGCGGAGGCGCACAGGGCCAGCGACAGGAACAGCGACTTGATCAGGGTGTTGATGCGGATCATTTGGATTCTCCAGGTTCAGTTTGGTTGGCGTGGTTGTCGTCGATGCGGCGGCGCCATCGGCGGGGCCGTGATCGGCGGTGTCGTTCTCGACGGGGACAGATTAGGTTCGGGGCTTTGCCCGGTATGTCGGCGCAGGTCGCATGCGATGGTCGGATTCCGACCGATGCTGGCTAGGATTTTTCCTACCGCTGTTGTCCTCGCTGCCGTGGCGGCGTTGTCGCGCCTTCAGGTGGCCGCCCGGCGGGCTGGTAAACTGCGCCTTTCGCTTTGAAGGAAGGACCCCGCATGGACAAGCAGCAACTGTTCCGCTTCGTGGCGCAGGCTTGGGAAGACGACATCGTTCCGCAGCTCGTCGAGTACATCCGCATTCCCAACAAGTCGCCGATGTTCGACGCGAAGTGGGCGGAGCACGGCTACATGGACAAGGCCGTGGCGCTGATGGAGGCCTGGGCCAAGTCCCAGCCGATCAAGGACATGCGCGTCGAGGTAGTCCGCCTGGAAGGGCGTACCCCGCTGATCTTCATCGACATCCCGGGACAGGGCGACGACTGCGTGCTGCTGTATGGCCATCTGGACAAGCAGCCGGAAATGACCGGCTGGGACGACGACCTGGGTCCGTGGAAGCCGGTGCTGAAGGGCGACAAGCTCTATGGCCGTGGCGGTGCGGATGACGGCTACGCCATCTTCGGCTCGCTGACCGCGATCCGCGCGCTGCAGGAGCAGGGCATCCCGCACAGTCGCTGCGTGGTCATGATCGAGGCCTGCGAGGAATCCGGCAGCTATGACCTGCCGCACTACGTCGACCATCTGGCCGACCGCATCGGCAAGCCGTCGCTGGTGGTGTGCCTGGATTCCGGCTGCGGCAACTATGACCAGCTGTGGTGTACGACCTCGCTGCGCGGCCTGGCCGGTGGCAACCTGTGTGTCGACGTGCTCGACGAGGGCGTGCATTCCGGTGATGCCAGTGGCGTGATCGCTTCCAGCTTCCGCGTGCTGCGCACGTTGTTGTCGCGACTGGAGGACGAGGGCACCGGCCGCATCGTTCCCGAGGCACTGCACGCCGAAGTGCCAGCCGACCGTCTGGAGCAGGCGAAAGCGGCTGCGACCGTGCTGGGGAACGAGGTGTGGGACAAATTCCCGGTGCTGCAGGGCATGCGTCCGATGAACGAGGACAACGCCGAGCTGGTGCTGAACCGTACCTGGCGACCGGCCCTGTCGGTGACCGGCATCGACGGCATTCCGTCGCTGGACAGTGCGGGCAACGTGCTGCGTCCGCATACGGCGGTGAAGCTGAGCCTGCGCCTGCCGCCAACCGTCGATGGCGACCTGGCCGGCAAGGTGCTGAACGACGTGCTGCTGTCCGACCCGCCATATGGCGTGAAGGTCAGCCTGAACCTGGAGAAGGCCGCCACCGGCTGGAATGCACCGCCGATGTCCGAATGGCTTGGCGACGCCATCGCCTCCGCTTCCGAGGAGTTCTTCGGCAAGCCGGCGATGTACATGGGCGAGGGTGGATCGATCCCGTTCATGGGCATGCTGGGCGAGAAGTTCCCCGGCGCCCAGTTCATGATCACCGGCGTGCTGGGTCCGCATTCCAACGCGCACGGGCCGAACGAGTTCCTGCATATTCCGACCGGCAAACGCGTCACCGCCTGCGTGGCCCAGGTGGTTTCCGAGCATTTCGTTGCCAGCGGCAAGGGCCTGACCCAGGGCGTGGCGGTCAAGGCTGGTGACGTGCAGTCGCACGATCACGGCTGTTGCTAACCCTGTTTCGATACTGCTGATTCTGGAGGAATCGCATGACGATCATCTGGACCATCCTCATCGGCTTCGTGGCCGGCCTCATCGCCAGGGCGGTGAAGCCGGGCAACGACAAGCTGGGTTTTATCTGGACCACCTTGCTGGGCATTGGCGGTTCGCTGGCGGCCACCTATGGCGGACAGCAGTTGGGCATCTACCAGTCAGGCCAGACAGCAGGATTCATCGGCGCCGTGGTCGGCGCGATCATCCTGCTGGTGATCTATGGCCTGGTCAGCAAGAACAAGGGGAGCTGAGATGCGTACGAAACTGTTGCTGGGTGGCGTATTGGCGATGCTGCTGTCGGCGTGTCAGAGCGGTGGAGCCGCCGGTCAGGATGCAGGCAGCAGCCTGCCGAAAACCGGTACGCAGTGGCGCTTGAGTTCAGGGCTTGATGTGAAGCTGCCGCCGGCGGCCGAGGTAACGCTTGAATTCGGGGCTGACGGCGCGATCAGCGGAAACAGTGGCTGCAATCGCTATAACGGACGCATGACGGTTGAGGGGGATTCTGTTTCCCTCTCCCCACTGGCGGCGACCAAGCGTGGCTGCGTGGGTCTCCGGGGTCAGATCGAATCGAGCTTCTTTGCTGCGATGGCAAAGGTTGACGCGATGAGCGTGGACGACGGAAAGCTGCACGTGAAGCTGTCGGACGGTAGTGAGCTGCTGTTCGACGCAACTGCCAACACAGGCAACGCCAAGTAGGTTCACCGGGTAGGCTGGTCTCAGTCGCCCGGTCGCGGCATGGCCTTGGTGAAGTAGGCGTCGATGGGCTGGGGTTCGTCGATGGCATAGCCCTGCGCATAGTCGACGCCGAGTTCGGCCAGGCGGCTGCGAATGGCGTCGGTTTCGGCGCATTCGGCGATGGTCTGCTTGTCCATCACGCGCGCGATGTCCGCGATGGAGCGGACGATGGCCAGTGACAGCGGCGAGTCCACCAGTCGTCGCACGAAGCCACCGTCGATCTTGAAGAAGTCGACATCCAGCGCGTGCAGGTAGGCGAAGGAACAGAAGCCGGTTCCGAAGTCATCCAGGGCGAATCGGCAGCCAAGGCCGCGCACGGTCTGGATGAACCGTTGGGCGCGTGCGAGGTCGCGCACCGCGCTGGTTTCGGTCAGTTCGAAGCAGATCTGCCGTGGCGACAGTGGGCTTGCCGCGATGCGCTGCTGCAGGAAACGCTCGAAGTCGTCGCTGTTCACCGAGGCGGCCGACAGGTTGATGCAGCAGGCATCGACATCGGCGGCATCGATCGGGTGGGATTCCAGCCAGTTCAGCGTGTGCTCGACCACGTAGCGGTCGAGGCGGGCGCTCAGGTTGAAGCGTTCGGCCGCTGGGATGAACGAGCCCGGCATCAGCAGCGTGTTGGTCTCGACATCGTGCATGCGGATCAGCACCTCGAAGTGCCGTCCGTGCATGTTGCTGGGATGCAGTGACGCAATGCTCTGACAAAACAGGCGGAAGTGCCCGTGTTCCAGTGCCGTGTTGAGGCGCATGGCCCAGCGCATTGCCGAGGTGCGGGCGTGGACTTCCTCGTTGTTGCGGGCGTCGCCCAGGGAGGCGAGCTGAACCCGGTTGCCGCCCAGTTCCTTGGCCGTGAAGCAGGCGGCGTCGGCCCGCGCCAGCAGCTCACTGAAGGTCTGCTTGGCTGCGCGGAAGGGAACCAGGCCGATACTGATGCTGGTCGACATGACGTCGCTGTTCCACGGCACGCGGAGTTCCGCCACGTGTTCGCGCATCCACTCGATGCGCTGACTGGCGCGTTCCGGGCTGCTCCGGCACAGCAGGAGTCCGAATTCGTCACCACCGATCCGCGCCAGCAGTTCGTCGTCTTCCAGCTGGCTGCCGAGGGCGCCGGCGAGGACGCGGATCAGCTCGTCACCGGCGGCATGGCTGGCGATATCGTTCACCACCTTGAACTGGTCGACGTCGATGTAGGCAAGCGCCATTTCGGTGCCGGTGCGGGCATTGGCCACGCGGTCGCGCACCATCTGCCCGAATGCGGTCCGGTTGGGTAGCCTCGTCAGCGAATCGAAGGTGGCGCGCCTGAGCAGACGGGCCGAGGTCACGCGGTTCTGGTGCGTTGCGGCCACCAGCATCTGCGGCACGATGGTGATCGTGCACATGAACAGCACCAGGATCGAACTGTCCAGCAGATTGTCGGGCGTGCTGAAACCGCCCCAGCCCATGCCGGCGAAGGCGGCCACGGTCTGCGCCATCAG